>NZ_JBLTYX010000014.1:0-183400 GCF_048066115.1 Niveispirillum sp. KHB5.9
ACGCCACGGCCAATTTCTCCCGTCCCGCCAGCCGACGGATCACCACGTAGAAGACCGGTGTGAACAGCAGGCCGAAGAAGGTGACGCCCAGCATGCCGAAGAACACGGCCGTGCCCAGGCTCTGGCGCATTTCCGCCCCCGCCCCCGACGCGATCATCAGAGGCACCACGCCCAGGATGAAGGCAAACGACGTCATCAGGATCGGGCGCAGGCGCAGGCGGCAGGCCTCGATCACCGCGTCATAGCGGTTGCGGCCTTCCGCCTCCAACTGGCGGGCGAACTCCACGATCAGGATGGCGTTCTTCGATGCCAGACCGACCAGCACAACAAAACCGATCTGGGCCAGGATATTGTTGTCCATGCCCCGCATCATCAGACCGCCGACGGCCGACAACAGGCACATGGGCACGATCAGCAGGATGGCAAACGGCAGCGACCAGCTTTCATACTGTGCGGCAAGCACCAGGAAGACGAAGAAGACGCAGAGCGGGAAGATATAGAGGGCGGAATTGCCCGTATTCTTCTCCTGGTATGACAGGTCGGTCCATTCCGCCTTGAAGCCCGGCGGCAGGGCCGAGGCCGCCGCCTTCTCCATCTCGATGATGGCCGTGCCGGAGCTGACGCCCGGCAGGTTGTTGCCCTGCAATTCCGCCGCCGGATACAGGTTGTAACGCAACACCCGGTCGGGCCCGGTGATGAACTTGAAATCGACGAAGGAGCCCAACTGCACCATCTGGCCGCGGTCATTGCGCGTTTCCAGCCGGCCGATGCTTTCCGGGTCCAGGCGATATTGCCCATCGGCCTGGGCCGTAACCTGGAAGGTGCGGCCGAACAGGTTGGTGTCGTTGACATAGGCGGAGCCCAGATAGACGGCCAGCGTCTGGAACACGCTGTTCATCGGCACGCCCAGCATCTGCGCCTTCACCCGGTCCACATCCAGATAGACCTGGGGGGCGCGCGACGAGAAGGGCGTGAAGACATTGATCAGGCCGGGGATCTGGTTGCCCGCCTGGGCCAGGGCCCAGGTCGCCTGTTCCAGGGCACCCGGTCCGGCGCTGCCGATATCCTGGATACGCATGGTGAAGCCACCCGAGGTACCCAGGCCACGGATGGGCGGCGGTGGCACCACGAAGATCAGCGCCTCGGGGATGGCCATGGCCACGCGCTTTTGCAGGTTCTGCAGAACAGCGGTGGCGGTCTGGCCCTTGGGCAACCGCTCCTCGAACGGGTCCAGCGGCGTGAAGATGGCGCCGGCATTGGGCGCGATGGTGCGCGTCGCACCGGAGAAGCCGGCGAACTGCACCGAATGCGCGATGCCCGGCGTCTCACGCGCGATCTGTGCGGCCTTCTGGATCACCTTGGTGGTGTTGGAAAGCGAGGTGCCTTCCGGCGTCTGGATGGCCATGATCAGGTAGCCCTGATCAAGGGCCGGGATGAAGCCGCCGGGAATGCGGGTGAACAGGAACCCGGTGGCCGCGATCAGCAGCACATAGATGACGACCACGATCGGCGTCAGATGCGTGATCCTTGCCACCAGCCTGGCATAACCGTCCGCCATCCGGTCGAACAGCCGGTTGAACCCGGCGAAGAACCGGTCGGCCAGATTGGAGACCAGGGCCAGCCGCTGCTGAGCGACATGATGGCCCTCGGTATGCGAACGCAGCAGCCGGGCACAGAGTGCGGGCGACAGGGTCAGCGAATTGAAGGCGGAGATGATGGTGGCCGCCGCGATGGTCACCGCGAACTGCCGGTAGAAGGCACCCTGGATACCCTCGATGAAGGCCGTCGGGATGAAAACCGAGGACAGGACCAGGGCGATGGAGACCAGCGCTCCCCCCACCTCGTCCATGGTGATGCGCGCACTCTCGATGGGCGAATGGCCCAGCGACAGGTTGCGCTCCACATTCTCCACCACGACGATGGCGTCATCGACCACGATACCCACGGCCAGCACCAGGCCGAACAGGGTCAGATTGTTGATGGAATAGCCCAGGGCCGACATCACCGCGAAGGTGCCGATCAGCGAGACGGGAATGGCCAGCACCGGGATGATCGCCGCCCGCCAGCGCTGCAGGAACAGCATCACCACCAGCACGACCAGCACCATGGCCTCGCCGATGGTCTTGATCAGTTCATGGATGCTCTCGGCGATGAAACCGGTGGTGTCATAGACGATGCGATATTCCAGGCCGGGCGGAAAATCCGCCGACAGGGTCTTGATCGCTTCCCTCACCCGCGCCGCCGTCTCCAGGGCGTTGGAGCCCGGAAGCTGAGAGATGGCAAGCACCACGGCCGGCTTGCCGTCCAGGAAGGAATTGGTGACATAGTCACGGGCACCCAGCTCCACCCGCGCCACATCCTTCAGCCGGACAATGCGCCCCTCATCGCCATGCTTGACGATGATGTTCTCGAACTCATGCGGTTCGGTCAGGCGGCCCTGGAGCGTGATGTTCAGCTGGTAATCGCGGGGATTGTCCAGCGGCGGCTGACCCAGGCCACCACCGGCCACCTGGACATTCTGCTGCTGGATGGCGGCCACCACCTCGCCCGCCGTCATGTTCAGGGACGCGATCCTCTGCGGGTCCAGCCAGACGCGCATGGAATAATCGCGGGCACCGAACAGGTTGATATTGCCGATCCCCTCCAGCCGGTTCAGCACGTCGCGGACGCGCAGCAGGGCGTAGTTGGAGATGTAGAGCTGGTCATAGGTGTTGTCGGGCGACAGCAGGTGGACAACCATCATCAAGTCGGGGCTGTCCTTGCGCGTCACCACGCCGTTGCGCCGCACCTCTTCGGGCAGGCGCGGTTCGGCCACGGCCACGCGGTTCTGGACCAGCACCTGTGCCTTGTCCAGGTCGGTGCCCAGCTTGAAGGTGATGGTCAGGTTCATCTGACCGTCGCTGGTGGAGTTGGACGACATGTAGAGCATGCCCTCCACCCCGTTCACCTCCTGCTCGATCGGGGCGGCGACGGTGTTGGCCACCGTCTGGGCGTTGGCGCCGGGATAGCGGGCATTCACCGTCACGGTGGGGGGCACCACATCCGGGTATTGCGAAACCGGCAGCGTGAAATAGGCGATGGAGCCGACGGCGATCAGCAGGATCGACAGGACGATGGCGAACACCGGCCGGTCGATGAAAAAACGGCCGATCTTCATGGCGTACCCCCGGATGCGGCCTGGATCGGCTGTTCAACGGGGGTCACGGCGGCACCCGGCTTCACGCGCTGCAGGCCGGCCACGACCACCTTGTCACCGGCCGTCAGCCCCTCGCGGATGACGCGCAGCCCATCAACCAGCGGGCCGGTGGTGACGCCGCGATATGTCGCCTTGTTGTCCTTGTCCACGACATAGACGAAGCGTCGGTTCTGGTCCGTGCCGATGGCGGCATCGGGCAACAGCAAGCCATCGTAATTCGGCCGCCCCACCAGGCGCAGGCGGGCGAACATGCCCGGCGTCAGCACCATATCGGGATTGTCGAACACAGCGCGGGCGCGGATGGTGCCCGTGCCATCATCGATCTGGTTATCGACGAAATCGATGCGGCCCTGATGGGTGAAACCCTGCTCATCCGGCAGGGACAGGATCACGGGATTGGCATTGTCGCGGCTGCTGGGCCGTTCGCCCGACCGCGACTGGCGCTGATAACGCAGGTAGGAGGCCTGATCGGCATCGAAATAGAAATGGATCGGGTCCAGGGAGACGATGGTGGTCAGCAGGGTCGATTGCGCCGATCCGCCGCTGACCAGATTGCCCACCGACACGCGGTGGTTGGACACGCGGCCCGTCACAGGCGCCTTCACGGAGGTGAATTCCAGATCCAGGTCGGCGGCACGCGCCTGCGCCTGTGCGGCCAGCAGCTGTGCGGTTGCCGCCTGAAGCTGCTGCGACCTTGTATCCAGCACCGATTGCGACACGGCCTGGGTCTGGCGTAGGTCGCGGGCACGGTCCAGTTCACGCTGTGCCAACTGAACCGATGCCTGCGCCTGGGCCACGCCGGCCCTGGCGGCATCGGCCGCCGCCTGATAGGGGCGCGGATCGATGACGAACAGCGGATCGCCCTTGAACACCACCTGCCCGTCCTGGAAATTCACGGCGGTCAGGTAACCGCTGACCCGGGCGCGGATTTCCACATCCTCCACCGCGGCGAAGCGGCCGGTATATTCATCCCATTCCTGGACGTTCTTCTTCACCGGCTGGGAGACGACGACCTGCGGCGGCGGCGGCGTGGCAGCCCCTTGCCCGCCCTTCCCGCACCCGGCCAGGGCCAGAAGACCCGTCAGCCCGGCAGCCACCAGAACCAGCCGGCCGGCATGGCGCGCACCCATAGAAACCTCCAAGAAAACAACCCCGTTCAGCCTTCAGCATGACAAGGGTTGCCCCGGATGCATTCCATAATCTTGCTGCGTCCTTGTTGCGGCAGCGAAGAATGATGCAGGGGAGATATCGATAAATACCTGG
Source organism: Niveispirillum sp. KHB5.9 (assembly GCF_048066115.1). NCBI lineage: Bacteria > Pseudomonadati > Pseudomonadota > Alphaproteobacteria > Rhodospirillales > Azospirillaceae > Niveispirillum > Niveispirillum sp. KHB5.9. The sequence goes on from NZ_JBLTYX010000014.1 coordinate 4,460, forward strand.
ACGGGCTGGCTTATACCGTCGGGCGCGTCACATGCCCCATCTTACGGCCGGGACGGGCATCGCCCTTGCCATAGAGATGCAGGCGCGCACCCGGCTCGGCCAGGATCGACTGCCACTGGTCGACATCATCGCCGATCAGGTTGGTCATGACGCACGGGGCGATCACCCCCACAGGTCCCAGTGGCAGACCACAGATGGCGCGGACCAGCTGTTCGAACTGGCTGGTCTCGGCGAAATCCAGGGTCCAATGGCCGGAATTGTGCGGACGCGGCGCCATTTCATTGACCAGGACGCGTCCATCACGCGTCACGAACATCTCCACCGACAGCAGGCCCACCACATGCAGTTCGCTGGCAATGGCCTCGGCGATGCGCACGGCCTCCGCCGCGACATCCGGCGAAATGGCCGCCGGAACGGTCGTGGTCTCCAGGATGCCCGACTTGTGCCGGTTCTCCACGGGCGGATAGGACAGGATGCTGCCGTCGGCCTGGCGTGCGGTGACCACGGAAATCTCGCGCTCGAAATCCACGAAACCTTCCAGTATGGCCTCGTCGCTGCCGATGGCGTCGAAGGCGCCGGTCAGGTCGTCGCCGGGATTGAGGCGCAGCTGGCCCTTGCCGTCATAGCCCATGCGGGTGGATTTCAGGATGGCGGGCAGCCCGATCTCCGCCGTCGCCTGGGTCAGCTGTTCCAGGTTGCGCACGGCGCGGAAGGGGGCGGTGCCGATGCCCAGCTTGTTGGCGAAGCTCTTCTCCGCCACCCGGTCCTGGGCTACCGACAGGACATTGGCGCCGGGATGCACGCCGATATGACGGGCCAGGAATTCCACCGCATAGGTGGGCACATTCTCCCATTCCAGGGTGATGACATCCACGTCATCGGCAAACCGGGCCAGGGCCCGCAGGTCGTGCCATCCGGCCTGGGTATGGTGGGCCACCACCTGGCCGCAGGAACTGTCCATGCTTTCCGGCGCGAAGACATGCACCTTGTAGCCCAGGCGCGCGGCGGCCAGCGCCGTCATGCGACCCAACTGGCCGGCACCCAGGATGCCGATGATGGAGCCGGGGGGGATAACGGTCATGGTCGCAATTCCTTGGCAAACGCGTTCCTGAGAGGCGCGGATCAGACGGGCTCGTCCACGGGCACAAGCGCCACGGCATCCGTCGCCCTTGTACGCCAGGCGGTCAGGGCCCCATCCAGCCGTTCATCGGACAAAGCCAGGATGCCGGCGGCCAGCAGCCCGGCATTGATGGCACCCGCCTTGCCGATGGCCAGCGTGCCCACGGGCACGCCACCCGGCATCTGCACGATGGAAAACAGGCTGTCCTGGCCCTTCAGCGCGTGACTTTCCACGGGCACGCCCAGCACGGGCAGACTGGTCATGCTGGCCGCCATGCCCGGCAGGTGGGCGGCACCACCGGCCCCGGCGATGATCACCTTGATGCCCCGCCCCTTGGCGGAGGTGGCATAATCATAAAGACGCTGCGGGGTGCGGTGGGCGGACACGATCCGCGTCTCGAACGCCACGCCCAGCTCGGCCAGGACATTGGCCGCATGCTTCATGGTGCCCCAGTCGGATTGGCTGCCCATGATGATGCCGACGGGCACGGGTGCGCCCTGGCTGTCGCGGGTGGTATCGAAGCTCACGGCTGCCGGCTCCCCTGTCGTTCCCTGGGTACGATCCTGGAAAGCGCGGGATTATAGGCACCCTACCCCACGGCACAACAGCCGGGCACGCGGGGGCGTCCCGGCGGAAATTCATGCGTGCATGGGAACGGGGCCGCCCGTACGCCCCTTGACCGGTGCTTCGGCAGCCAATACCCCTGGGACCGGATCCGGCGGTGGCGGCCGCGGGCGATTGAGGCCGATGATCGGCGAAACAATTATGATTGGGAAGGCATCATGGCGGGACGGCAGGCGGCGGTCAGGAACATCATCATACCGGGCGGCATGCCCGCCGTGCCTGACCGGGATTGCGGCCTGTGCCCGCGGCTGGCGGATTTCCGCCGGGAGAACCGTATCAAGTTCCCCCCTTATCACAATGCGCCCGTCCCGGCCTTCGGCACGCTGGCGGGCACGCTGCTGATCGTCGGGCTGGCGCCCGGCCTGCACGGGGCCAACCAGACGGGCCGGCCCTTCACCGGCGATTATGCCGGCGACCTGCTGTACGACACGCTGATCCGCTACGGCTTCGCCCGCGGCACCTACGATCGCCGGCCCGATGACGGGCTGGAACTGCTGGACACGCGCCTGACCAACGCCGCGCGCTGCGTGCCGCCGGAAAACAAGCCAACCCCGGCGGAGGTCGCCACCTGTCGCGACTTCCTGACCCAGGAGATCGCGGCGATGGCCAACCTGCGCGCCATCGTGGCGCTGGGCACGGTATCGCATGCCAGCACCATCACGGCGCTGGGCCGGCGGCCGGCGCATTTCGCCTTCGGCCATGGCGCGCGCCATGACGTGCGTAACGGGGTGGTGCTTTTCGACAGCTATCACTGCTCCCGTTACAACACCAATACCGGGCGTCTGACGCCGGAGATGTTCCAGACGGTTTTCGCCGCCGTGCGGGAGCATATCGACCGGGACGGTTGAAACGGCCGAGCCGGCCCCGTTCCACAAAATTCCTTCAAACGATCCCCGGCATCACGCGCGGGCATATCGTCATGACCGTTGATGTCAGGCGCCCAGGGCGGCGCCGACGACGAACCATGCGTACATGGTGCCGAAGAAACCGGTGATGGCCAGGAAATCACGAACGTAAGCAGCGCGGTCCATGTGAGCCTCCTTCGTTTTCGTGAGGCCACATTGTCAGAACGAAATAAGAACATCAAGGGGTTTGTTCCTTTTATGTTCGCATTTCTCCAGCCTGTTCCCATACGCGGGACGCATGGCGACGGCAAAAGGGCCGGACGGTCGCCCGCCCGGCCCCTTGCGTGACATGTCTCAGATCAGCCCGGTATCAGGCTGCCCGTGCCTCATGCAGATAGCGATCGACCTGCTGCGACAGGTTGCCGGCCCCGCGGCTGAGTTCACTGGCCGATCCGCGCACCTGCGCAGCGGCCGCACCGGTTTCGCCAGTGGCTTGGTTCACACCACCGATATGCTCGGTCACGTCACGCGTACCTGCCGCAGCATGGGCCACGTTGGCAGCAATCTCCCGGGTGGCCTGCTGCTGCTGTTCCACGGCGGTGGAAATGGCGGCCGAGGTCGCATGCAGGTCACGGATCATGTCGGTCATGCCACGCAGGGCGGAGCCAGCCCGGCCGGAAGCCGCCTGTATCTCCTCGACCTTGCTGCGGATACGGTCAGTGGCCTGTGCGGTCTGCGTCGCCAGTCCCTTGACCTCTCCCGCCACTACGGCGAAGCCCTTGCCGGCCTCTCCGGCGCGTGCCGCCTCGATCGTGGCGTTCAGTGCCAGAAGATTGGTCTGGGCGGCGATGGCCTTGATCAGTTCCACCACCTCGCCCACCTCCTGCGCGCTTTCCGCCAGCTGGCGCATCATCAGATCGGCCTGCTCAGCTTCACTCACAGCCAGGCTGGCGCGGGTATTGGAGACTTCGGCCTGACGACCGATCTCCTGGATGGAGGCGGCGAGTTCCTCCGTGGCGCTGGCCACGGCAGCGACATTGGCACTGGCTTCCACGGCAGCGGCGGCCACTGCCGTCGACTGGCCGCTGGCACTGCTGGCTGTCAGGCTCAGCGCGTCGGCGGCGCGCGCCATTTCCTCCGCCGCCTGGGTGACCAGATCGACGACGCTTTTCACATTCTGTTCGAAATCGTCGGTCAGATTGACCTGTCTGGTGACCAGCGACCAGCTCAGCATGGGCGCCACATAGCGGCCTTCCTTGTCGCGGATGGCGGTGACCAGCAGATCCATCACCTCTCCACCCAGCTTGATCTTGGCGCGATGGGGCAGATTGTCCGGGTTCGACAGGATACGGCGCTGATGTTCGGGATGGCGGTGCAGGATGTCGATGGATTTGCCCTGAAGCTCCGCCGCCGGACAGGGCAGCAGCCGCTCCACGGTCTTCAGCACCTCGACGCTGCGCTTGTTCATATAGTTGATGCGGAAATCGTCAGCCGGGTCACAGGTCATGACGCCCAGCGGCAGTTCCGCGATCATCTGCGCCTGGGCAAAGGCCAGGGCGGCGGTGTCGCGCAGCGTGTCATAGGCCCGCGCCATGTGCCCGATCTCGTCGCGGCGGGTCCAAGCGAAGGGCAATGTCACCTTGCCGCCCGCCAGTTCGGAGATGGCGCGGCTGACGCGGTTCATCGGCACGACGACGGCGCGGGCCAGGGCGAAGGCGCTGAGGATGGAGACCAGGGCCGCGACGCCGATACCGACCCACAGAGCCACCCTCATGTCGCTGAGGTCCGTATCGGCCTCAATGGCGCGCACCTCCAGAAGCACGCGCTCATTGTCCTCCGCTTCCTGCAAACCGGTATGGATGCGATCGAGCGTGTCGGCCCCCACGCGCCGGGCCACCATGTCATGCGCGACCCTGCGCCCTTCCGGCTGTCCGGCCAGAGCGATCTGCCGCTCCGCCACGTCACGCTGCCAGGTGGCGATATCGGTTGCCACACGCGCCAAGATGGCCTGCTGCGCCTGGTTATCCTGGGTCAAGGTCTGGACCGCCGACAGGGCTTTGCTGAAACTCTCCCGCCCCTTCGTCATCGACGCCAGAACGGCCGTATCGCCGGAGATGACGAAGGTACCCAAGGCCGCTTCCTGCCGCTGGATGCTCTCCTGCAGGTTCGCGATCTGATCCAGCACCTTATAGGTATGGGTGTTCATCTCCACGGCCGCATCCGTGCGGTCCATGAAGCGGGTGACCCCCAGGCCGCTGCCGGCCACAACAGTGATGATGATACCGAATGAAATGCCCAACTTGCCGATGACCGGAATGTCTGCCAGACGCAGTCCCATGACACGCTCCCTCTTCCCCAAGATTGTTGCGTGCGCGGAGAATGATCCGGAGAACATTACCGGTCTTTTAACGATGTTTTAGCCATCTCTGGAAATGCTGGAAACTATCCCTATGCGCTGCAATCGGATAAGCGAAAACAGACCATTCCGATGATCAAATAAGAAAAGCCCCGACACCTTCCGGTGCCGGGGCTTTTCTTTATGACCTTTCGGTCAGGTCTTTCAGGCCACACCCAGCTTGCGATCATCATCGCGCTTGCGGGCCGGCTGATAGGCGATGGCCGCATGTTCGGCGCAATAGGGCAGGCCGTTCAGCGACTGCTTGCCGCAGAAATGGAAGTCCGGGGATTTGGGATCACCCACCGGCCACTTGCACATGCGTTCCGTCAGCGACAGGATCGTGGCGCCCTTGGTCGGCTTCTTCTTGATGGGCGACGGCCGGCCCGACAGGCCCAGGCGATGCGCCTTGCCGATCACGGCATTGCGGGTGACGTTGCCCAACAGCTCGGCGATCTCGCTGGCACTCATGCCTTGACCCCAAAGCTGGCGCAGCTTTTCGACGCGCTCTTCGCTCCAGGTGCTTTCCGTCGCTTCCACGCTCCAGATCCCCTTGTGGTATGGCAATTACCGAAACCGGATCAGGCGTTTATCCACATGCGGCGGGTTCGCCCCGAACCCTGTGGATAGCTGCCTCATCCCTTATCCGGCCACTAAATATGGTGGCCTCTTGCGACTGAACCTACCAAATTTGATTCGGCTTGTGTAGGGGGCGCCGCACGGATTCCTGTGGGTAACTCCGTTACCTGTCCGAAGGGGGAAGGTGGTCCTATGCCCCTTCCCCCAACGGTTGGAAACCCGGCTACTACTTACTTACTGCCCGGCCGCGGCGGAGAAGCCGTTGGCGCCGTCGAAGCTGTATAGGCTGGCCGTCTGCACCACATCCAGGCCGGCATCGGCCAGACGGGTCAGCAGGGCGATGATGGCAGCCGGGGCCACGGCATTCTTGCCCTCGCCCAGCAGGCGCAGGCGCCAATGGTCGGTGCAGAACGTCTCCGGCGCCCCGTCCGGCCAGACCTTCTGGCCGCGGTTGGAGATCATGGAGAGCTTCAGGTCGGTACCGACCAGGCCGGCCACGCGGGCGGCCATGTCGTCGCCATTGCCGCCCTTGTGATCCAGGAACACGTCCACGCCGATCAGCTTCTTCTCGGCGCGCGCATAATCCTTCAGGGCGATGCCGGCGAAGCTGGACTTCTCGCCCACCTGATAGGAGGCGGGGATCAGCTGCGTCGGGCGCTCGCCCAGGCGGTCGATCAGGTTATGGGCGAAATCGCGGGTGCCAACACGGGCCTTGGACACACCGCGCTTGAAGATATCGACGGTGTGGATGCCGTCCTCGATCATGCGCAGCCAGGCATTGTGGATCTTCTCCGCCGCCTCGGCCTGGCCGATATGGACCAGCATCATGACCGAGGCCAGGATCAGGCCCGACGGGTTGGCGATGTTCTTGCCAGCGATGGTCGGGGCCGAACCATGGATGGCCTCGAACATGGCGCACTGATCGCCGATGTTGGACGAACCGGCCAGCCCGACCGAACCGGTGATCTGGGCGGCGATGTCGGAGATGATGTCGCCATAGAGGTTCAGGGTGACGATGACATCGAACTGTTCCGGCGTGTCGGCCAGACGGGCCGCACCGATATCGACGATCATGCTCTCATGCTCGATATCGGGATATTCGGCGGCGATCTCGTCGAAGACGCGATGGAACAGGCCATCGCTGATCTTCATGATATTGTCCTTCACGAAGGCCGTCACCTTGCGGCGATGGTTCGCACGGGCATATTCGAACGCGTAGCGGATGATCTTTTCCGAACCCGGCCGGGTGATCAGCTTCACCGCCTGGGTCACTTCCTGTGTCTGGCGGTATTCGATACCGGCATACAGGTCTTCCTCATTCTCGCGCACGATGACCACGTCCATGGTCGGGTGCTTGGTCGAGACGTAAGGGTGATAGGACACGCAGGGACGGATATTGGCGTAGAGGCCCAGCGCGCCACGGATGGTGACGTTCAGCGACTTGTACCCGCCGCCCTGCGGCGTGGTGATCGGGGCCTTCAGGAACACCTTGGTGCGGCGCAGGCTCTCCCAGGCGCTGGGCTCCATGCCGTTCATGATGCCGCGCTTATAGACGCTCTCGCCGATCTGAATCTCTTCAAAGGCCAGATTGGCGCCGGCCGCCTGCAGCACTTCCAGCGTGGCATCCATGATCTCGGGGCCGATGCCGTCGCCGCGGGCGATGGTAATGGGGGTGGGTTCGGTCATGTGTGAATCCTTTTCGTCAATGCCCGTCCCCTTCAGCGGGGTTTGCCGGACTTGAGGAGGCGCAAAATACGCCCGGTACGCCGCGTGCGCAATCGCACCGAAGGTCGGGGCGGCCCTGCCGGGCTGGCGCAAGTCCTGGACGATAAAGCACTTTTGTGTCGGCTCGGCGTGACCGATCCTAATTATCTGATCAAGCCGGCACGGCCGTTATGTCGCACCGCACATATCGATATGCGCTTCAGGATAGGTTGGTTACCGAAGGATTATACAGTAAAAACGGACACGAGGATTGGTTGCAGTACGTCGTATCTGTCCAATTGGATAGGTGGGGAAGCGGATATATTCCCGCCACCAATAACGACCCGCATACGATGAAGTGTAATAATCAGCTCCAACCTATCGCCAGGGACATGTCATGAACAGCCAGATCGCCGCCCAGGACGCCCATTCCCGCCGTCTCGCCGTCTTCCAGATTACCGAAGCCGACCTGGCGCTGGTGCGCGAACTGAAGGGTTTCGCGCAGACCCGGCTGCCGGGCCTGCTGGAGCAATGGCATTCCCGTTTTGCGGCCTGGCCGGAGATTCAGAAGGCCCTGTCCAACCCGATGGTGCATGAGGTCCGCGTCGATCATTGGCGCCGCGCCGTGTCGGCCCAGCTGGACGATCAGTTCATGGTGTCGGCCAAACGCCTGGCCCAGGCCTTCTATGAGAATGACGTGCCCGGCTATGCGGTGGCCATCTGCCACAGCACGGTGATGAACGGCATCTTCGAGGCGCTGGAGCTGACCCAGAACAAGACGGGCGTGGCCCTGCTGCTGGACCGGGGCGAGGTGGCCCGCAAGTCGGCCCTGCGCGAGGCACTGTCGAAGCTGGCTTGGCTGGATCTGGAACTGCTGCTGGAAACCTATGCCGAGGCCGAGCGCGCCAACCGCACCCAGGCCTTGATCGAAATGGCCGACACGGTGGAACGCGAGGCCAGTGCGGCGGTGGAGAAGGTCGCTTCCCAGACCGGCGGCATGGCGCGTGACGCCGAGGGCATGGCCGGTTCGGCCGAACGCGTCGGCGTGAACGCCCAGGATGTGGCCAGCTCCGCCCGTCAGGCGCTGACCAACGCCCAGACCGTGGCCAGCGCCACCGAACAGCTGGCCGGCTCCATCCAGGAGATCACCAGCCAGGTCACCCATTCCAGCACGGTGACCCGCCGTGCGGTGGAAACCGGCGAACGCGCCAGCAGCACGATCCGCTCGCTATCCGAAACAGTGGGCCGTATCGGCGAAGTGGCGCAGATGATCGCCGGTATCGCCGGACAGACCAACCTGCTGGCGCTGAACGCCACGATCGAGGCGGCACGTGCCGGCGATGCCGGCAAGGGCTTCGCCGTGGTGGCATCGGAGGTCAAGCAGCTGGCCAACCAGACCGCCCGTTCGACCGAAGAGATCGCCCGCCAGATCGCCGAAATCCAGAGCGTGACCGCGTCGGCCGTGGCCGCCATGTCGGAGATCGGCAGCGCCATCAGCGAGATCGACCATGTGTCGACCGCCATCGCCGCCGCCATCGAAGAACAGTCGGCCGCGACCCAGGAAATCAGCCGCAACGTCGTCGCCACCTCGTCGGCCGTCAGCGATGTGGCCAGCAACATCGCCGTCGTGTCGGGCGAGGCTACCCGTACCGGTGAACAGGCCGCCCAGGTGAAGAACGGTTCCGCCGACGTGGCCACCAGCATCGAAGAACTGCGCCGCGTCCTGGTCCGCGTCGTCCGCACCTCCACCGAGGAGGCCAACCGCCGCCGCAAGCCGCGCTACAAGGTGGATGAGAGCTGCACCCTGGATATCCGCGGCCGTGCGACCCAGGCCCGCCTGATCAACATCTCCGCCGGTGGTGCCATGGTCATGGCCGATGGCGTGGATGTGGCGCCGGGAACCGTGACCACCCTGTCCGTCAGCCGCCATGGCATGACGGCGCGCGCCACCGTGCTGAAATACGAGCAGGGCACGCTGCACCTGAAGTTCGACAAGGCCGAAACCGGTGCCGACGCCTTCCGCAACGCCTTCGCCGCCCTGACTCGCGGCCGGCAGGAAGCGGCGTAAGCTTTCCGCTTATCGTTCGATCAAAAGGGGGCGCCTCCTACCGGGGCGCCCCCTTTCATTTTCAGCGCATCAACTCGCGCATCCCGGCATCCAGCCCGGCGAGGGTCAGCGGATACATCCGTTCCTCCATGGTCTTGCGCAGCAGGCCGATCGACTGGGTATAGGTCCAGAACCGTTCTTCCGACGGGTTCAGCCAGATGGCATGCGGGTACTTGTCCAGCAGGCGCCGCATCCAGACGATGCCCGCCTCCTCGTTGAAATGCTCCACGCTGCCGCCGGGTTGCGTGATCTCATAGGGGCTCATCGACGCGTCGCCCACGAACACCAGCTTGTAGTCGGAACCATAGGTGTTGATGACGTCGAAGGTGGGGATGCGCTCCACATGCCGGCGCTTATTGTCCTTCCACACGCCCTCATAGACGCAATTGTGGAAGTAATAATATTCCAGATGCTTGAATTCGCCGCGCGCGGCGCTGAACAGTTCCTCGCACAGGCGGATATGGTCGTCCATCGACCCGCCGATATCCAGGAACAGCAGCACCTTCACCGCATTGTGCCGCTCCGGCACCATCTTGATATCCAGCCAGCCGGCATTGCGGGCGGTGGAACTGATCGTGTCGGGCAGGTCCAGCGTCTCCGCCGCCCCCGTCCGCGCGAATTTGCGCAGGCGGCGCAGCGCCACCTTGATGTTGCGCGTCCCCAGCTCGACACTGTCATCCAGGTTCTTGAATTCGCGCTTGTCCCAGACCTTGACGGCGCGGCGGTGGCGGCTGCCATCCTGCCCGATGCGCACGCCTTCGGGATTGTAGCCATAGGCGCCGAACGGGCTGGTGCCGGCCGTGCCGATCCACTTATTGCCGCCCTGGTGGCGGTCCTTCTGTTCGGCCAGCCTTTGCGCCAGCGTCTCCATCAGCTTGTCCCAGCCGCCCAGCGCCTCGATCTGCGCCTTCTCCTCCTCGGTCAGGAATTTCTCGGCCAGCTTGCGCAGCCATTCCTCCGGGATCTGGGCCGTCAGTTCGTCGGCCCCCACGGCCCCCGCCCCTTCCAGCCCCTTGAACACGGTGGCGAAGACGCGGTCGAACTTGTCCAGGTTGCGTTCATCCTTCACCAGGATGGCGCGGGACAGATAATAGAAATCCTCCACGGCATAGCCGGCGATGCCGGCCTGCATCGCCTCCATCAGCGCCAGATATTCCTTCAGGCTGACGGGCACGCCCGCCTTGCGCAGGTCATAGAAGAAACCGGTGAACATGGGGGCAGCGTTCCGGAAGCATCATGCGTGGGGCGGGCAGGATAGCACAGGCCTCACGCCGCGCACGACGCATCATCACTGCCCGTGGCCAGCGGCCGGTACCATAGCGCCACCGTCCCGTCGCGCCCGCGCAGCGGCATCTCCTCCACCCGGCGGTATCCGGCCAGGGCCGCTTCCCCGTCGGTAACCAGGGCGGCGCCCGCCACCTCGTCGGAAATGACGATGCCGGCTTCCAGCTCGCGCGTCAGGTGCATCAGGCGGCTGGCCACGTTCACCGTGTCGCCGATGACGGTGAATTCCAGCCGCTGGTCGGACCCGATATCACCGGCCACCACCGCCCCGTAATGCACGCCGATGCCCAGCCCCACCGACGGCAGCCCGCGCACCGCGCGGTCGCGGTTCCAGTCATTCACGGCATCCTGCATGTCATGCGCACAGCCCAGGGCCGCCGCCGGGTCGCGGCCGCTTGGGGCCAGCAGGCCGAACGTGGCCATGACGCAATCGCCGATATATTTGTCGACCGTACCGCCGTGGGTGAAGACGGCCTTTTCCATGCGGATGCGGAACTGGCGCAGCAGGTCGATGATCTCCGCCGCCGGCGCGTTCTCGCACAGACGCGTGAAGCCGGTCAGGTCGGCGAACAGCACGGCCACGACCCGGCTGTTGGGCCGCGACAGCGGGCTGTCACTGGAAGCCAGCCGCTCCACCATGTCGGGGGAGAAATAGCGGGCCAGATTCGCCCTCTCGCATTCCGCCGCCGCCTGGTTGACCAGCAGGGTCTTGGCCCGGCGCACGGCGGCGGCCAGGGTCAGGGCCACCAGGATCAGCAACAGCACCTGGGTCAGCCAGTTGGTCAGGTCGATATAGCGCGGGTTCATCATCACCCGCACGAAATCCCCGGCATCGGTGCCCGACCACAGCCAGGTCAGCGGCATGGTGAAGGTGCCGGGCTGGCGCAGGGCATGGATGACCACCGCCGACCATGACAGCGCCGCCGTCAGCCCGCTCCACACCACCAGGGCCGGGCGCTGGACCATGACGGAGCTGGCGATCATCAGGAAATAGATGTCGAACCAGACGCTGCGCGTGCCCATGGCCGGCGACAGCGCCTCCCCCCCGATGATGATCGGCGTGATCATGACAGTGGCGATGGCGACATGGTCGAAAGCCACCGACGCGAACAGCATCCAGGGCCGGAACAGCCGGGTGCGGTGCAGGGCCCACAGCGCCAGGCCGTTGCAGGCGACGATGGCGATACCCAGGTAACCGGCCGCATTCTCCCCGTTCTGGTCCAGCAGGGCCACCCAGGCGAAGATCGACCCCAGGGCGATCAGCCGCGCCCAGGTCGCGACTTCGATGCCCCGCGACTGCTCGCGCTGGAACACGGCCTTCAGCCGCGCCTCGGTCCCCAGGTTGCGATCCGACTGGTTGCTCATGCCACCCTTTCCTCGCCACCCCGATGGATGGCGCCCTCCCCCGGCCAACCTATCGCGGGAACGCACCATCCTATCAGGATTATGCGGCAACCCACACCGGCCGATCCCGCAAGCCGGCGCACAATGATGCGTGAAAATGGAAAGCTGATGGCACGATCGGGCCGGGGACCACAAAAACTTGCAAAGATTTTTGCATATAGCAATGCTATTTTAAAGTAATTGAAAAATGCAATACCATTTTTTGGCATTTAGATATGGCCACCCCAGGGATTCCGCCATTTTCCGACCCCCACCCGATTGGCATACCCCCTGCAATCCTAGGTTCGCATGAAGGCAACAACGCCTCGACACAAACCGAACCGACGGAGCCCACCATGACCAAGTTCTTCGCCAAGACCGCCGCCGCCGCCCTGTTCGTCGCCGCCATCGCCGCCCCCGCCATGGCCCAGAACGCTTCCGGCACGGTCCAGCTGAAGGGCAACGTCGCTCTGTCCTGCACCATCGCCGTCCAGGATCTGGGCCAGTCCCTGTCCCTGAAGAATGGCGAGAGCAACAAGACCGTCGGCTCCGTCACCGAGAACTGCAACGCCGGCTCCGGCTACAAGATCACCCTGGCCTCGTCCAACGCCGGCAAGCTGAAGTCGGGCAACTTCACCATCGACTATCAGGTCAACTACGACAGCTTCACCGGCGCCCTGACCAGCCAGGCCGTTGTCGACCGCGCCAACGCCCAGTTCAACAAGAAGTCCGACCTGAAGGTCACCGTCGGCGCCTCCGACCAATACATCGCCGGCGACTATGCCGACACCGTCACCGTCACCATCGCCGCCAAGTAATGTCCCAGAGATCGCCGGCCCCTCCCCAGGGCCGGCGGTTCTGTTTGAACCCCGTTCAAAATTGGACGGGGTGTTTCCATAACCGGAGAGGTGCAGAATGCGCCATATGCTGGTCCGGGCCGTCGCGGCCCTGTTGCTGTCCACCACCGCCCTGATGCCTGCCGCCAGTCTGGCGCAGAGCAATTCGGGCGGTGTTTCGTTGCGTGGCACCATGCCCATGTCGTGCGCCATCGCCGTGCAGGACATGAACGCCACCTGGAACCTGACTTCGGGTGAAAGTTCCAAGACGGTGGGCTCGGTGACGGAGAGCTGCAATGCCGGCAACGGCTATTCGATCAGCCTGGCCTCGGCCAATGGCGGCAAGCTGAAAAGCGGGGCCAACGAAATCGCCTATACGGTCGATTACGACAGCAGTGCCGGCAACCTGACCAGCCAGATGGTGGTGCAGCGTGCCAGCGCCCAGTTCGGCAAGAAATCAGACCTGAAGGTGACGGTTCCCATCTCCGGCCAGCATGTGGCCGGCGATTATGCCGACACGATCACGGTCACCATCGCCGCACGATAAGCTTTCATTTCCTCAAACGCCGGCGCCGCATGCGCGGCTTGGCTTCACGGCGCACGAGCGCCGCGGCGGCGGTCGCCGCCGGAGCGGATTCCGGTTACCCGAAAACCGCTCTTATCACACCGGCAACAGCGCCGCCGCCACAAGCCGACCTTCGGCCAGCAGCACATTATAGGTGCGGCAGGCGGCGGGACTGTCCATCACGTCCACCACGACCCCCTGCTCCCGCAGTGCCTTGCGCAAGGCCGAGGGCAGCAGTTGCATGCGCGCACCCGACCCGAGCAGCAGCACCTCCGGCTTCGGGGTGGCCGCCAGGACGGCCGCGAAATGATTGGCCGTCAGCCCGGTAAACCCCGGCACATCCCAGGCCACCGTGTGATCGGGAAAGACGATCACCGCCCCCGCATGCAGCACATTCGACACCCGAAAATGCCCGGGGCTGTAGGTGTCGATGACCTGACGGTCGGCGGGGATGATGGGGGTGATATCGACCATTGAAAGGCTTTCACGAATACAGGCGCCCGATATGTAGGGCGCAGCAGGTCTCAGGCCAAGCCAATTGCGCCGCGATGCTGGCGCGCGAAGGCACCGGGCGGGCAGCCGACATGGCGGCGAAATGCCGTGCTGAAGGCGCTGGCTGATTCATAACCGATCTCTTCCGCCAGCCGGTCCAGCGACGTTGCCCCCCGGCTCAGCGCGTCGCGGGCCAGGGACATGCGCCAGCGCGCCAGATATTCCATGGGCCCGCAGCCCAACCCTTCCGAGAACCGCGCGGCAAAGGCCGACCGCGACATGCCGGCCCGCCGTGCCAGATCGGCCACCGTCCAGTTCCCCCGCACATCCCCGTGCATAAGACGCAGCACCCCGGCCAGGGCCGGGTCCCGCATCCCTGCCAGCAACCCGGCCGACAGGCCGGTGCCACCATTACCGGGCCAGCGCAGACATTCGACCAGCATCACCTCCAGCAGCCGCTCCAGCACGATGGCCCGGCCGGGCCGGTCACCGGCACATTCATCCATGACCAGCCGGATCAGGCTGGTCAGCCGGCCCGTATCCCCCGCCGTTGCGCGTATATGGATCATCTCCGGCAGCATGGGCAGCAGCAGCGGCGCGTTCACCGGCTCGATCAGGAAAGTCCCGCCCAGCATCTCCACATCCGGTTCCCCTTCCGGCTCGCCATGACGGACGGCCTGGTTCACCGGCTCCCGGTCCTCGCAGACCACACCTGGATCGCTGTACAGCGAAAAAGCCGGCGTGGCGGGCAACAGGACGAAATCCCCCTGCCGCATCAGCAGTGGCGCCACCCCTTCCACCGCCAGCCAGCACTGCCCCGTCAGCATCAGGGCGAAGCCCGGTTGGCGGTAAGCGGCGTAGCGCACGCCCCACCGCCCCCGCCCGGTGATGGGCTTGGCAATGGCCGTATGCGGGCGCAGCAGGGCGATGATATCGCTGAGCGGGTCCATATTGGACGATCCGTAATTAATTATGGAGCATGAATTATAGATCATCCTGGCAATCTGTCTATCTTCCAGGACACCAACCTTGGGAGAAGACACATGACCCGTACGATCCTGATCACCGGCACCTCATCCGGCTATGGCAAGGCCATGGCCGATCTGTTCCTTGATCGCGGCTGGAACGTCATCGCCACCATGCGCCGGCCGGACCCGACCCTGTTCACCGACCATGCCGGCCGGCTGAAGCTGCTGCCGCTGGATATCACCGACCCGCACAGCATCGATGCCGCCATCGCGGGCGGCGTGGATGCATTCGGCGCCATCGATGCCTGGGTCAACAATGCCGGCATCGGCCTGGGCTCCATCGTGGAAGCCACCCCAAACAGCGTGGTGCGCGAGATTTTCGAGACCAATACCTTCGGCACCTTTGCCGCCTGCCGTGCCATCATCCCGCAGATGCGCCGCCAGGGGCACGGCACCATCATCAATGTGACCTCCAGCGCCACGATCGGCGTCATGCCCCTGGTCGCCATCTATGCCGCCAGCAAATGCGCGGTGGAAGGCTTCACCGAATCCCTGTCGCATGAGTTGGAAGGGTTCAATATCAAGGCGCGGCTGGTGGAGCCGGGCTATGCCCCGACCACCAATTTCACCGCCAACGGCATGGCGCGGATGCAGGGGCTGATCCCCGCCGACTATGCCGGCTTCGCCCAGGCCTGCTTCGCGAAGATGGGCGATTACCCGACCGGTTTCTGCACGGAAGCAGAGGTGGCGGAAGCAACCTTCGCCGCCGCCATCGATGATGGCGTGCGGATACGCTATCCGGCGGGTGCCGACACGAAACTGCTGGCCCAACTGCGCTGGAGCAGTTCGGAGGAGCATTATCAGATGAGGATGCGGGAGATGTTCAGTCCGGCGATTGCGCCCTGAACGGGGATTTCCGAAGAGATGGCTCCCAGGGAGGGATTCGAACCCCCGACCGGGCGGTTAACAGCCGCCTGCTCTACCACTGAGCTACCTGGGATCAGGCCATCATCAACGTCGGAACTACTTGTTTAAGCGTGCCAATCGTGACCCTGAATGAACAGGGCCGGACGCTTTGGACATCCGGCCCTGCCGATTGGCTCCCAGGGAGGGATTCGAACCCCCGACCGGGCGGTTAACAGCCGCCTGCTCTACCACTGAGCTACCTGGGATCAGTGCTCACAACGCAACGCCGGTTTGGGGCGCCGCATCGTGCGGTGGGCGGGCTTATAGCCAACCCTGTCCTTGTTTGTAAACCCCTGTTTCGCATTTTCGGGCAATTTATTCAACAGGCTGGAAAATCCCTGTGATTCCAGTAGCATCCACCCATGTCTGACAAGGGGGACACGCATGCGCGACCATGATGCGGACGCCAATCCCTGGCGCACCCTGACGCGCCGGGCGGTCTATGGGAATCCATGGATCGACGTGGCCCATCATGAGGTGCTGAAGCCCAGTGGCGATCCCGGCATCTATGGGGTTGTGCATTTCCGCAATCATGCCGTCGGTGTCGTACCCGTGGATGCCAATGGCGATACCTGGCTGGTGGGTCAGTACCGCTACCCCCTGAACCGCTACAGCTGGGAAATCCCGGAAGGCGGCGTGCCAGCCGGAGAAGACCCGGCGGCGGGGGCGGCCCGCGAACTGCGGGAGGAGACCGGCCTGACCGCGCGCCACATGATCCCCATCATCGACCGCGTGGCCTTGTCGAACAGCGTATCGGACGAGGAAGGCACGCTTTATGTCGCCTGGGACCTGACCCAGGGAGAGACGGAACCCGATGATACCGAACAGCTCCGTCTGCGCCGGCTTCCCCTGCGCGACGCCCTTTCCATGGCCCTGTCGGGAGAGATCACCGACGCCCTGTCACTGATGGCCCTGATGCGCCTGGTGCTGATGCGCGACGCAGCCGACACGCCGGAGGATTTACGAGCGGCGCTGGCGAGGGGGTTGGGTTGATCAGGGATCGACCAGTTCGACCTTCAGGCGCTTGCCCACCGCCTCGGCGGCACGGGCCAGCAACTCAAGTGATACCGCAACATTCTCGGGGTCCAGCACACGGCCAACCTGGGTACGGCTGGTATCCATCGCCCCCGCCATTGCGGATTTCGATAGATCAGCGCCATTGCGGGCAGCTTCCAGCTGATAGGCGATGACGCGTTTCACCGCGACGCCATAGACCTCTTCCTTGATTCCCAGCTCATCCAGGAAGGATTCGAAGCTGTCCCCCATCGGATCGTGATGCGACTGGCTCATGCTGGTTTTCCTTTCCGCGCCATGAAGTCCGCCAAACGTTCCCGGGCCACGGCAATTGCCCGCTGCTGCAAATCCTTGCCGGTATGACCATGCAGCAGCACCGCATTTCCTTCCCAAGCCGCGAAATACAAGCGGGCTTCGACGCGACCGGCGCTCACCGTGGATCGGATTTCCCAGATGCCCTGGCCTAGTGATCGGCAAACAGGCATGCCCACCGGCCATCCGAATTCCACGGTCGCAATGTCCTGGCCGATAATGCGGCGATCACCTTCGGATAAGGACAACAACCAGCCCGAACCGGCTGTGTACCGCCAGCATTGCGGTAGAAGATGGCGGCCAGTTTCTTCATGCCTCACTTTACCTCGTCGGGATCAAGTGCGCAAGAAAACCGTACCGTATAAGGTTCACTTTCGGGTCAAGCAAAAAGGCCCGCCCCACAGCGTGGAACGGGCCTTTTCGTATTCTGGAGGCACGGCCGGGAATCGAACCCGGATTCACGGATTTGCAGTCCGTTGCATCACCATTCTGCCACCGCGCCATCGGTGCCCCATGAGCGCCCCGGTTGCGTTTCCGTCCAGGGTGGGGCCGGTATATAGACGGGTGCTACCTCCCTGGTCAAGGGTCTGACGCAAGAATTCCGTCGCATCCTTGCGTGGTGCAGCCGCAACATTGTGTTCCCTGTCCGGGACGGATATATAGCAGCGTGGTCCTGCGCTTAGAGGCGCGGGGCCTTGAGCCCTTCCTATCCCCAGCGCGACAGACCCGTCCATGATGGCCACCCCCGAATATAGCGCCGCCCGCCTGAACATGGTCGACAGCCAGATCCGGCCGAACAAGGTGACCGACCAGCGTGTCGTCGACGCCTTCCTGGCGATTCCCCGCGACCAGTTCGTGCCGGCCGGCCTGCGCGGTGTGGCCTATGTCGATACGGGCATCGCCATCGGCAAGGGCCGCTTCCTGCTGGAACCGATGGTCCTGGCCCGTCTGCTGAACGAGGCGAAGGTGGAAGCGTCCGACATCGTCCTCGATGTGGGCACCGGCACCGGCTATTCCGCCGCCATCATCGGCCGTCTGGCCTCCACCGTCGTGGCGCTGGAATCGGATGCCGATCTGGCGGCGCAGGCCAACCAGGCCATGCAGACCCACGGCATCGACAATGCCGCCATCATGCAGGGTCCGCTGGCCGCCGGCTGGGCCAAGCAGGGTCCCTATAATGTGATCGTCGTGCAGGGTGCTGTGGCGTCCGTGCCGCAGACGCTGCTGGACCAGCTGGCCGAAGGTGGTCGTCTGGTCGCCGTGGTCCTGCCGGAAAGCGGCCAGGGCGTTGCCCGCCTCTATCAGAAGAAGGGCGGCCAGGTGACCGGCCGCATCCTGTTCGATGCCTCGGCGACCCTGCTGCCGGGCCTGGAATCCAAGCCCGATTTCCAGTTCTGATCAGTATACAAGGAGAACCCTGTGCGCCCCATCACAGACAATGAGCTGACGGTGGAGGATTTGGCGGACAGGCTCCGGACGGATGATGGGGTTGTCGTGCTGGATGTACGCGAACCCTGGGAAGTGGAACTTTGCGATATTGCGCAGAGCATCCACATTCCGCTCGGGCAATTGCCGTCGGCCGTGGCGGCATTGCCAAAGGATCGTGATATCGCGGTCCTTTGCCACCACGGCATGAGAAGCGCGTATGCCACGCAATGGCTGCGCAGCCAGGGTTTCGACCGGGCCATCAATCTTGCGGGCGGAATCGACGCTTGGGCCCGGCGTATCGATCCGACCATGAAGGTGTATTGACATGGACGCCAACCGTCTGACGCAGTCCCCGACCAGCCTGATCCTGCGCCGCGTGGCGCGTGCCGCCCTGCCGGCCATGGCACTTGCCTTCGGGCTGGGCCTGTCTCCCGCCCAGGCGCAGTCGCTTGAGGACGCGCTGGCCCAGGCCTACCAGTCCAACCCCACCCTGGATGCCGCCCGCGCCCAGCTGCGCGCCACCGACGAACTGGTGCCGCAGGCCCGCTCCGGCTTCCTGCCCACGATCTCCGCCAGTGGTGATGTCAGCCGCAACCTGCAGAAGAACGGCCCGGCCGAAACCTACTGGACCGAAAAGTCGGTGGGTGCCGAGATCGTGCAGCCGATCTTCCGCGGTGGCCGCACCGTCGCCGCGATGAGCCGGGCCGAAGCCCTGGTGCAGTCGCAGCGTGCCTCGCTCCTGTCCACGGAGCAGAGCCTGCTGCTGGCCGCCGCCCAGGCCTATTGCGACGTGGTCCGCGACGAGGCGGTGTTGCAGCTGACCATCAATAACGAGACAGTGCTGAAGCGTCAGCTGGAAGCGTCCAACGACCGTTTCCGCGTGGGTGAGATCACCCGCACCGACGTCAGCCAGTCCGAGTCGCGTCTGGCCCTGTCGACGTCGAACCGCATCGCCGCCGAAGGTGCGCTGAACGCCAGCCGCGCCACGTTCGCCCGCCTGATCGGCGCCGTGCCGCAGGGCCTGAAGCAGCCGGCCCCGCTGACCGGCCTGCCCGCCTCGCTGGACGCCACGCTGGCGCTGGCCGACCAGAACAACCCGCTGATCGTGTCCGCCCGGTTCGCGGAGCGTGCGGCCGATGCCGCCGTCGACCAGACGGCCGGCGAACTGCTGCCGACCGTATCGCTGGTCGGCTCCTACAGCCGCACCTGGGATCGTCCGGGCTCGCTGGGCGATCTGGACAGCGGCGCCATCATGGCCCGCGTTTCGATCCCGATCTATGAGGCCGGCGCCACCACCGCCCGCGTCCGCGAAGCCAAGCAGACCGCGTCGCAGCGCCGCATCCAGATCGATGAGGCCGCGCGCAATGTGCGTGAAACGGGCATCCGCGCCTGGGAAGCGCTGAGCACGTCGCGCGCCTCCATCAAGTCGCGCAACGAGCAGGTGCGTGCCGCCAACATCGCCCTGGAAGGCGTGCGCCAGGAAGCCACGGTGGGTTCGCGTACCGTGCTGGATACCCTGGACGCCGAACAGGAACTGCTGAACGCCCAGGTGGAACTGGTTCGCGCCCAGCGTGACGAGGTTGTCGCCAGCTTCCAGGTGAAGGCCGCCACCGGCGAACTGACCGTCGGCGCCCTGGGCCTGCCGGTCCAGATCTATGACGTGGAGACGCATTACAACAGCGCCTCCAGCAAGATCTGGGGTCTTTCGGCGGATTGATGCCAACAGCCTGGGCTGTTGGAGGCCGGCAACTGCCGGCCCGCCGCTCATGCGGCGTCAAGCCAAGCCGCCGGATGGCGGCACCCGGCGCTTGAGGGGCGCAGACATGATTCGCCGTCATTGCCGGTGATTGAGCGTATATGGGGGAGGCCGAAAGGCCTCCCCTTCGCTTTTAGGCCCTTCGCAGGGTCAATTCTTCAATCCTGTTAACAAGTTCGTGGAAATTTCGCGCGTTCTGCCCTAGGCTTGCCGTCGAATTCGTGGAAGGTCAGGTTACGCGCGAAATGGCCGACAAAGGGTCCTCACAAGAACCATCGATGGAAGAGATCCTCGCTTCCATTCGCAGGATCATTTCCGAAGATGGCGAGACGCCGGAAGAGGCTGCGGCACCGCCGCCCCCTCCGCCGCCACCTCCCCCGCCTCCGCCGCCACCCCCTCCTCCCCCACCGCCGCCCCCTCCTCCCCCGCCGCCCATGGCGATGATGATGGAGCCGGAACCGGAACCCGAGCCGGATTACGGCCCCGTGGAGGATGAACCGCTCGAACTGACCCAGATGGTTCAGGAAGAGCCGGAGCAATATTATTCGCCGCCTCCGCCGCCGCGCCGCGCACCGCCGCCGATGGAAGATGGCGGTCTGATCTCCGACTATGCCGCCGACGCCGCCAGCCGTGCGTTCGCCAGCGGTCTGGCCGGCTTCCGCCGTGGCGGCCCCAGCCTGACCGGCGATGGCCCGGTCGGCCGTGGCGACGTCACACTGGAACAGATCGTCTATGAGATCGTGCGGCCGATGATCCGCGAATGGCTGGATGACAACCTGCCCGGCATGGTGGAACGGATGGTCAAGAGCGAGATCCAGCGGGTAGTACGGCGCGGCCTCGACTGACGCGCCTGCCTGCATTGTCATGAACAAAAGGGGCGGCGCCTTGATGGTGCCGCCCCTTTTCCTTTATCAACGCTAATCCCCTTACCCGGAAGGTCCGGCCATCATGTTGGAAAAGACGTTCTCCCCCGCCGAGGTGGAAGCCAGCCATTACCAGCGTTGGGAGCAGACGGGTGCGTTCGCCGCGCACGTCGATTCGAACCAGACGCCCTATACCATCATGATGCCGCCGCCCAATGTAACCGGCAGCCTGCATATGGGCCACGCGCTCACCTTCACCTTGCAGGACATCCTGATCCGGTATCAGCGCATGCGCGGCAAGGATGCGTTGTGGCAGCCGGGCACGGACCATGCCGGCATCGCCACCCAGATGGTGGTGGAGCGTAATCTGGCCAAGGAAGGCGTGTCCCGCCAGGATCTGGGCCGCGAGAAGTTCCTGGAGAAGGTCTGGGAATGGAAGGCGGAATCCGGTGGCACCATCACCCGCCAGCTGCGCCGCCTGGGTGCGTCCACGGATTGGGAGCGTGAGCGCTTCACCATGGATGAAGGCCTGAACAAGGCCGTCCGCAAGGTGTTCGTGGAACTGCACCGCCAGGGCCTGATCTATCGCGACAAGCGTCTGGTCAACTGGGACCCCAAGCTGCACACCGCCATCTCCGACCTGGAGGTCGAGCAGAAGGAGGTCAACGGCAATCTCTGGCACTTCCGCTATCCCATCGACGGGCAGGAAGGCCGGTACATCGTCGTCGCCACCACGCGTCCGGAAACCATGCTGGCCGATACCGCCGTCGCCGTTCACCCGGACGATGAGCGCTATAAGGACCTGATCGGCAAGTTTGTGCGCCTGCCCCTGGTCGGCCGTCTGATCCCCATCGTGGCTGA
Organism: Niveispirillum sp. KHB5.9; assembly: GCF_048066115.1. Taxonomy (NCBI): domain Bacteria; kingdom Pseudomonadati; phylum Pseudomonadota; class Alphaproteobacteria; order Rhodospirillales; family Azospirillaceae; genus Niveispirillum; species Niveispirillum sp. KHB5.9. Next base: position 26,562 of record NZ_JBLTYX010000014.1, read on the forward strand.
CGAATATGCCGATCCGGAAACGGGGTCGGGGGCCGTGAAGATCACGCCCGCCCATGACTTCAACGATTTTGAGGTCGGCCGCCGCCACAAGCTGCCGCTGATCAACCTGCTGGACCGCGATGCCCGCATCGTGCAGTCCTTCGAAGGCTATAAGCCCGACGCCAATGGCCGCCTGGAAGCCTTCAGCGAGCCGGTGCCCGATGCCTATCGCGGCCTGGACCGCTATGAGGCGCGCAAGAAGGTGGTGGCCGATCTGGAGGCGCTGGAGCTGCTGGAACAGATCGTCCCGCACAAGATGACCCAGCCGCATGGCGACCGGTCCGGCGTGGTGATCGAACCCTGGCTGACCGATCAATGGTATTGCGATGCCGCAACGCTCGCCAAGCCAGCCATTGAGGCGGTGGAGACGGGCAAGACCCAGTTCGTGCCGAAGAACTGGGAAAACACCTATTTCGAATGGATGCGCAATATCCAGCCCTGGTGCATCTCGCGTCAGCTCTGGTGGGGTCACCAGATCCCCGCCTGGTATGATGGGGACGGCAATGTCTTCGTGGCGGAAACCGAAGAGGAAGCGCAGGCCCAGGCCGGCGCCGGTGTGGCCCTGACCCGCGACAGCGACGTGCTGGACACCTGGTTCTCCTCCGCCCTGTGGCCGTTCAGCACGCTGGGCTGGCCGGAACAGGTGCCGGAGCTGGATCGCTATTATCCCGGCGACGTGCTGGTCACCGGCTTCGACATCATCTTCTTCTGGGTCGCCCGCATGATGATGATGGGCATCCATTTCATGGGCGATGTCCCCTTCAAGACCGTCTATATCCACGCCCTGGTCCGTGACGAGAAGGGCCAGAAGATGTCGAAGTCGAAGGGCAACGTCATCGATCCGCTGGAAGTGATCGACCAGTATGGCTGCGACGCCCTGCGCTTCACCTTGACCGCCATGGCGGCCCAGGGCCGCGACATCAAGCTGGCGGTGAACCGCGTCGAAGGCTACCGCAACTTCGCCACCAAGCTGTGGAACGCCGCCCGCTATGCGGAAATGAACCAGGTCGCAGCATTGCCCGGCTTCGACCCGGGGGCCGTGAAGCTGACCGTCAACAAGTGGATCGTGGGTGCGGTCCAGCAAGCGGCGGCCCGTGTCACCGACGCCTTGGACGCCTACAAGTTCAACGAGGCGGCCAACGGTATCTATCAGTTCGCCTGGAACAGCTTCTGCGACTGGTATCTGGAATTCACCAAGCCGATCCTGAATGGCGAGGATGAGGCCGCCAAGGCCGAAACCCGCGCCACCACCGCCTGGGTGCTGGACCGTATCCTGCACCTGCTGCACCCGGTCATGCCCTTCATCACCGAAGAGCTGAACGAGAAGCTGGGCGGCACGGGCCAGACCCTGATCTCCGCCCCCTGGCCGGTAGCCCAGGCTGCGCTGATCGACGCGGCGGCCGGTGACGAGATGGAATGGGTGGTGCGCCTGATTTCCAATATCCGCACCGTGCGCTCGGAAATGAACGTGCCCCCCTCGGCCCAACTGCCGCTGCTGCTGAAGGGTGCCAGCGACGTGACCCGCCAGCGCCTAGCCACCCACCGCGACCTGATCCTGCGCCTGGCCCGCCTGTCGGGCGTGGAAGCCACCGGTGACGAGCCCCCGAAGGGCTCGGCCCAGGCCGTGCTGGACGAAGCCACCCTGATCCTGCCGCTGGCCGACTTCATCGATGTGGAGAAGGAAAAGGCCCGTCTGGCCAAGGAGATCGGCAAGCTCGAAGGCGAGATCACCAAGATCGACGCCAAACTGTCGAACAAGAACTTCGTCGACAAGGCGCCGGAAGAGGTGATCGAAGAACAGCGGGAACGCCGCGCGGACGCGGACACGACGCGGGCGAAGCTGGCCGAGGCGTTGACGCGGCTGGGGTGAATTCTGCGACTTTGAGAAGTAGGATAGGGGCACAGCGTCCAGGCGCCGTGCCCCTATCCATTTCAAGGCCAGCAAAATTTGAGAAGGAGGCTTTATCATGACGATGATGGACGACGAGCCCCTCGACTGGACGTTGGAGGAACATATTGCTGCCGGACAGAAAGCGCTCGAAACCATCGCGACGGATACGAGCCACACCCATCCTGAACCGGTATGCCACCATTTTTCCCAACTGTGCCCCGTTGATCCGATGGAGATGAGCGTCGAGGAGACTTACCAGCACCTCATTCCCCTATACGCCGCACTGGGCGTGGACTTCCTTGCGGATCGGCTGGAGGCATGGGAGAGATTACGGCCGGACAATGAATGGCTCCTGGTCCGCATCCGCGCCCTGTTTCATGCCGCCGCCGCTTCCGGTTTAAGCTACGACGGTTGGACCTGGGAACCAAGGAATCGCCAACCGGTTGGTGCATGCCGCTTCCAGGTGATCAACAATAGAACCCCTGAACTATGAGTCTGACGCGCGACACTGCGTGCTCCCCACGCGAGATCGGGTTGCAGGCGAGCAATGCCCCACGACACTGGGTACTCAACGGATTGAAATGAGGAAGAAGGCGTCCCGGTTGGGGTGCTTTGGGGCCACTGTTATGGGGCCGATTGCGGACGTGCGGGTTTCGGTCAGGGGCGGCAAAAGGTGGATTGCGGGCTTAGCCCGATCTCTGTTTTTTCCAGGAGCGACGGCGGCATCTGAACGCAGAAAGACTCGTATCACACCCCTATCTTGAGGCGTTGGAACGTGCGAACCGCTCATCGTTCAAAAGTCCAGTTCCGCGCTTCATAGTCCAGCCATCACCGGAAACAATGTACTGGAACTCCCGGTCACGCGCATAAACTTGCCGCTCGGCGTGGGCCGCAATGATTCCGTTCGTCGCTGCGATCAAGGTAGCAGGGGCATCCATTTCGCCATTTTGCCCCTCAAATGTCCCGACCATCGCCAGTTCGTTCGAGATGGGAAAAATCACCTGGGTGTCCTTCAGGCCCAGGCCAGGGCCGGACAGCCCCGGCCTCGGACGCTGCCACATCAGGCACATTGGATGATCCGATGTGATAAACCCTGTCGCCTTCGGCGGAGCTTTCAGCAGCAGCCAGCGCCGTTTATACAAAAGCTGCAGCGCTGTCTCGAAAGCGGAAAGCTCTGTCCTCAAATGACGGTTGTTGGGAATAGCGATCTCATATTGTTTTTCATCGACAAATTTCCTGGCTTCTTCGTAGCTGATATCCGCAAGTTCGTCTGGGTAGCCTTCGCCCCGCGCCCGTTTCAAGCTGGCGGCCCAACGCTGCGGCGTCGCAGTTATCATATCCATCCAGATTTTGGCGGTTTGCGTATAGGCTCTGGTCATGCTTTGCCGCCAGCGGGGATTCTTGACAGCGACCAGTGCGACGAAATTCAACAGGATGATACTATCGGCTTCATTGCTGATCGAACGCGCTGCAATGATCCGAGACAGGGCTTCGGCAAGCTGTGTTTCAAATTTGGACAGTTCTGTTTCCAGAAAATCGGGTCGAATACCTTCCACCTCTATCCTGTGGAAATCCCGGATTGCCGCGATATTTTCAGGATGCGTGCTGAAAGTCTTCCGTTCCTTGATATCTGTCACATACAGCTTCGGCTTCTTAGGGAATTGTGCAAATCCCTTCAGATAGCATTGCGAAAGAAAATGGTGATTCCGGGCTATCATTTCCTACTTGTCGCAAAGGCAATGGATGATCTGCCATGGGCTTCGGCCGCAATGTACCTCACTTCTTTCCGCCCTTGCCGGGCCGCTGGGTAAGCGCGGAAGCGGCGGCCATCTTCGCAGCCGGTTTTGACTTAGGATCGCGTAGAACCTTCGATGCCGCTGAGGCGGCCTTGGCGCTGGTCACCTCATTCTTGGACTTGCTCATGGTCGGCACCTCATCGGGGATGGCTGGTCTGCCGCAGTGGCGTGAACACAACATCCAGCGGCCTTTTCTTAAAATAGGCACATATCTGGTGTTATGTTGGGGAACTTCGGCATGGCCAACACTGACGGTTATGCATATTTGGCGAGACTCCTACTTTACTTCACACACTTGTCTCTCTACAGGGCTTTTCCGACGAAACGTCTGTCGTAATGTCCGCTGACGGGGTCTCCGTCAGAGTGGATGAAAGACAGCAACGGCGCGCGTACCGGCCGATGCCAGCCTTCCATGAGCAATGATCGCCTTCGCATATGTAGCACTGTAGGCACAACGACATTGACCAAGCCCTGTGCTGAATGTAGCATTGTACCCTCAAGCAATATGGGTAGGAGCCCGATCATGAGCCGGGTGATGTCCAGTCGCGAGTTCAACCAGAACCCCAGCGAGGCGAAGCGGGCGGCTGAGGGCGGGCCCCTCATCGTCACCGACCGCGGCGAGCCGGCATTCGTGCTCCTCCGATACGATGCCTACAGGCGCTTGGCCGGCGAAAGCGGACCATCGCTGTTGGATGCCCTTCGCCAGGACGAGCCCGAAGCGGATTTCGACTTCTCTCCGCAACGGATCGGCGATGTCGCCCGGCCGGTCGAACTCGGCTGATGTTCCTGCTCGACACCAATGTCCTGTCAGAACTGCGCCGTCCCGAACGTGCCGACGCGGGCGTTGTTACCTGGGCGGCGGATGCCGATCCCGCCAGCCTGTTCGTGTCGGCCATCTCCATCTTCGAGATCGAATTGGGCGCGGCCTTGGCCGGACGACGGGATGCCGTCCAGGGCAGGATGTTGCGCGCGTGGATCGACGGCCGCGTGATGCCGATATTCCGTGATCGCATCCTGCCGATCAATGCCGCCATTGCGCAACGATGTGCCCATCTTCATGTGCCCGACCGGCAGCCGCAGGGCGACAGCCTGATCGCGGCCACGGCACTCGTCCACCGCCTCACCATTGTCACCCGCAATGTGCGCGACTTCGAACCTATGGGCGTTCCGATCCTGAATCCCTGGGGCGCTGGCTGAAAGGCGCAAAGCAATGGCTGGCAGGCGCCCTCCCGGACGCCTGCCAGCCCCTCCCCTTAAATCCCGAACCCGCCGGCCACGTCGATCACCCCGCCGGTAATGTACCCCCCGTTCGGCCCCGCCAGGAAGCAGACCAGGGCCGACACCTCCTCCAGGGTGGCGATGCGGCGGATGGCGTGCAGGTTCATCAGGAAATCGGGCACGCCGTCGCCCAGCACGGCGGCCGCCATGTCGGTCGGCATCACGCCGGGCTGCACGACATTGACGGTGATGTCGCGGCCACCCAGGTCGCGGGCCACACCCTTGGCATAGCCGGACAGCGCCGACTTGGTGCCGGCATAGTCGGCCACACCGGGGAACGGCACATGGCTGCCCAGGCCGGAGCCGATGAAGATGATCCGGCCGCCATTGGACAGGACCGGGGCCGCGGCGCGCGTGGTCGCCACCGTGCCCATGACATTGATCTGCCATTGCCGGTCCAGGTTCACGGTGTCCAGGTCGGGATCATCCACCGGCTTGCCCTGCACGGCGATGGCCGCATTGTTGACCAGGATGTCGAGCCGGCCAAACGCGGCCATCACCTGGTCGACCAGCGGCCTGGCCGCCGCCATGTCGGCCTGGTCGCTGCGGATGGCGATGGCCCGAACGCCCTTGGCCTTCAGGCTCTCCACCACCGCTTCAGCCTTGTCCGCCGAGGCGACATAGCTGATGGCGACATCGGCCCCCTGCTCGGCCAGCGCCAGCGCCGTGACGGCGCCCAGGCCGCGTGACCCGCCGGTGACCAGGGCCACCTTGCCCTTCAACTCTTTCGACATGGGAATTCCTTTCCAAAAGGAGAGATGAACGTCGCTCCGCTTAACGTAACGAACGTTATGATAATGATCGTTATGAAATATGGACATCCCCTGTCAAGCGGTTTAATAATGACCGTTATGAAAAACATCGGACCGGGTTGATGGGACGCCATCGCGAATTCGACGTGCAGAAGGCGCTGGATGCCGCCCTTTGCGTTTTCTGGCGCAAGGGCTATGAGGGCGCGTCCTATGCCGACCTGACGGAGGCGACGGGGGTGGAGCGCCCTGCCCTTTACGCCGCCTTCGGCAACAAGGAGGCTTTGTTCCGCCGGGCACTGGAGCGCTATTACGAGCTGTATCTGGATTTCATCCCCCAAGCGCTGGCCAAGCCCACGGCGCGGGAGGTGGCGGCCCACATGCTGTACAATTCGGTGGAGCTGAACACCCGCTTTCCCGACCGCACCGGCTGTTTCAACATCAATGGCGCGCTGGCCGTGTCGGACGGGGCTGAACCGATGCGCCAGACCCTGATCGATGTCCGCGCCGCCGGTGAGGCGCAGTTCCGTGAACGGTTCGAACGGGCGAAGGCGGAGGGTGACCTGCCCGCCACCGCCAGACCCGATGTGCTGGCCGCCTTCCTGATGGCCGTGCTGCACGGCATGGCGGTGCAGGCCAAGGCCGGTTTCAGCCGGGAAAGGCTGATGGCGGTGGCCGAACAGGCACTGTCTTCCTGGCCCGCCAACAGCACTGCCGGCTGACCAGGGCCAAACTGTGATGCCCGTCACAGGGCGGCATAGTTGCCCCCTATGTCGGCGATGACAAACGTGCTATAGGGCGCAATCCTCAGCATCCAACATAACAGGCAGCAATGGCTTGGATATCAAACGACCCTGAACGGGGTTTTTTCGGGCATCCGCGTGGTCTGGCGCCGCTTTTCTTCGCCGAGATGTGGGAACGTTTCTCCTTCTATGGCATGCGCGCCCTCCTGACGCTCTATCTGGTCAAGCATTTCCTCTATAGCGACGGTCAGGCCGGCTTCATCTATGCCAGCTACGCGTCACTGAACTATGCGATGCCGGTGATCGGCGGCCTGATCGCCGACCGTTACCTGGGCAGCCGCAAGGCGGTGATGCTGGGCGCCATCCTTCTGGTCTGCGGCCATATCGGCATGGCCTTCGAAGGTGCTCCGTCCCAGGTGATCGACGGCGTCGTGGTGCGCCAGTCGCCCTATGACCAGATCATGTTCCTGTCGCTGGCCTTCATCATCACCGGCGTGGGCTTCCTGAAGTCGAACATCTCCACGATGGTCGGCAAGCTGTACAACAGCAAGGACGATCCCCGCCGCGACCCCGGCTACACGATCTTCTACATGGGCGTGAACCTGGGTTCGTTCTTCTCCACCATCGCCTGCGGTTACCTGGGCGAGACCTATGGCTGGAAATACGGCTTCGGTCTGGCCGGTATCGGCATGATCTTCGGCCTGATCGTGTTCGCCCGCGGCACCAAATGGTACCGCAATTCCGAGGCACCCGATCCGGTGAAGCTGTCCAAGCCGATGGCTTTCGGCCTGTCGCTGGAATGGCTGATCTATGCCGCCGCCATCGTCGGTGTCATCGTCAACTGGCAGCTGGTGCAGAACCATCACGTCGTCGGCACGCTGCTGCTGGCCGTGGTGGCGCTGGTCGTCATCGGCCTCACCTGGTTCTCGCTGACCCAGTGCACGAAGATCGAGCGTGAACGCCTGATCGCGATGATGATCATGATCTCGCTGTCGGTGGTGTTCTGGACCCTGTTCGAACAGGCCGGCACCTCGCTGACCCTGTTCGCCGACCGCAATTCCGACCGCCTGCTGTTCGGCATGGTGGTTCCGGCATCGGTGGTGCAGGTGTTCAACCCGATGTTCATCGTCCTGCTGGGCCCGCTGTTCAGCTGGGGCTGGGTGGCGCTGGCCCGCAAGGGTCTGGAGCCGTCCACGCCGCTGAAGTTCGGCCTGGCCATCATCCAGGTGGCTTTGGGCTTCGGCGCCCTGGTCATCGGCGCTTCGCTGGTGGGCGAGGATGCCCAGACCGGCATCATCTGGCTGGTCCTGGCCTATCTGCTGCACACGACCGGCGAGCTGTGCCTGTCGCCCGTCGGCCTGTCGATGATCAGCCGCCTGTCGGTGGCCCGTATCACCGCCATGATGATGGGCGTGTGGTTCCTGTCGTCCGCCGGTGCGCATTACCTGGCCGGCTTCATCGCCTCCATGGCCAGCGCCAGTGCGGAGGGCGGTGCCGTCCTGTCGCCGCAGGAAAGCCTCAAGGTCTATGCCGGCGTGTTCCAGGATCTGCTGATCTGGGCCGGTGGCATCGGCGTCGCGGTCTGCGTGGCCTCCCCGCTGATCAAGAAGCTGATGCATATGGGTGCGGCCGACATGCACACGGAAATCCCGCCGGAAGACGTGCGCAAGTCCGCCTGATCATCGGCACAAGCCGCATGAGAAAGGGCCGTCCGGATCACTCCGGGCGGCCCTTTTGTTTGGGCGCGACCGGGAGCGGATCAGCCCAGCTTCTTGCCCGCGGCACCCGCCAGATCCTGGATCAACTGCCAGGCCACGCGGCCCGAGCGGTTGCCGCGCGTCACCGACCATTCCACGGCGGCCGCATGCAGCTGTTCCACCGTCAGGTCCAGCCCATGGGCGGCGGCGTAACCTTCGACCATGGCGAAATAGCTGTCCTGGTCGCAGGCATGGAAGCCCAGCCACAGGCCGAACCGGTCGGACAGGCTGATCTTCTCCTCCACCGCTTCGGCCGGGTTGATGGCGGTGGACCGCTCATTCTCAATCATGTCGCGCGGCATCAGGTGCCGGCGGTTGGACGTGGCGTAGAGCACGACATTGTCGGGCCGCCCCTCGATCCCGCCTTCCAGCAGCGCCTTCAGCGACTTGTAATCGCTGTCATCGGTGCTGAAGGAAAGATCGTCGCAGAACAGCACGCAGCGCCGGTCGCTGGCGCGCAGCACCTCCAGCAGCCGGCCGAGCGTCGGGATGTCATCGCGGTGGATTTCCACCAGCGCCAGCGAACCCGGCGCATCCCGGTTCACCCGTGCATGCACGGCCTTGACGATGGAGCTCTTGCCCATGCCACGCGCGCCCCAGAGCAGGGCGTTGTTGGCGGGCAGGCCACGGGCGAAGCGGGATGTGTTCTCCAGCAGCAGCACCTTCTGCCGGTCGATGCCCTTCAGCAGGTCGTAATCGACATGGGCGACCCTGGCCACCGGTGCCAGGGACAAGGTATCGCCATGCCAGACGAAAGCATCGGCGGCCGACAGGTCGCCCGTGGGCCGGGCCGGCGGGGCCAGCCGGTCCAGGGCGTCGGCGATGCGGGACAGAAGGGGCAGGATATCCTGTTCGGCCATGGTCAAGATCGCTCGAAATATCGGTGGCGCCCCTTGCGCGGTTCTGCCGGCGGGGCCAGATGAGGTGCGCGCACGCTATCATGGGGCCAGCTTGCGTCCGAAGCCCGCTTGCCGCATGGCAGCGTGGCCGGTTTCGGTTGCAACGGTCCTTGCGGCTTGTATAGTCCCCGCATCCGGCGCCGCCGGGATGTAAAGAATTGAGGAGCAGTTGATGTTCATTTCCACGGCCTATGCCCAGGCCGCTGCCGGTGCGCCGGGCGGTGGTGGCATGGAATCCCTGATGTCGCTGGCCCCGCTGGTGCTGATCTTCGTCGTCTTCTATTTCCTGCTGATCCGTCCGCAGCAGAAGAAGCTGAAGGAGCACAAGTCCATGCTGGACGCGCTGCGCCGGGGTGACAAGGTCGTGACGGGCGGCGGCATCGTCGGCTCCGTCGTCAAGGTCGCCGATGACGAGGTGACGGTGGAAATCGCCAATGGCGTGCAGGTGCGCGTCCTGCGCCCCACCATCACCAGCGTCCTGGCCAAGACCGAGCCGGCCAAGGCCGAGGAAAAGTAAGAGCCTCCCGTAAATCGGAAGGCCGACAGTAGAAAGCCCCGATCCCGGGTGACCCGGGATCGGGGCTTTTCTTTTGGGCGAACGGGGCGGGAAAGAGCTTGCGCCCTTCCCGTCCCGCCACTCGATATCTGTGCGGTGAAAACCGCCCCCGGGCCTGAGCCCGGGGGCGATGATCATCAGAACGACTTGGAGACGGTCATGTAAACACGACGGCCGTTATAGTCGTACCCGCTATACAGCGGCGAGTTGCCGATACGGTTGTACGTGGCCTTCGCACCCGTCAGGCCGGCCGAAATCTTCGGCGGCTGCTTGTCGAAGGCGTTACGCACGCCGACCGTCACACCCCAATCCTCTGCCTTGTACTGGGCGGAGAAGTGATGCAGGTCGTAGGACGGAACCTTGGCGATACGGACATCCGTCGCCGGGTTCAGGCCCAGCAGCTCATAGCTGTCCATGCTGGCGATCCATTCCAGACCGTAGCGGAAGCTGAAGCCGTCGATGCGGTAGGTCAGGTCGGCATTGAGCGTGTATTCCGGCGTGTTCAGGGTGCCGTTATACTCGTCCCACGCCTGATCGGCGAAGGTCTTGCTCTTCTGCTTGAAGAACTGCGTCAGCTGGCCATTCAGCGTGACATCGCCCTCACCCACTTCCGTACGGTAGCGGATGTTGTAATCCAGACCCGACGTGATGGAGGAAGCGATGTTGGTGTAGCTGTCGGACACGATCAGACGGTTGGTACCGGCTTCACGCGCAGAAACCAGACGGCACAGCGGGGCGCCGTTGCGGAACTCGGCCGACGTGTAGCAACGCGTCAGGATTTCCGAGTAGCCGATACGGGAGACCGAATTGTCGATCTGGATGTCGAAATAGTCGGCAGCGAACGAGAACTCGCCGAACTCTTCCGGCAGGTCCGGCTGGAACACCGCGCCCAGACCGAAATTCTTAGAGGTTTCGGCTTCGACGCCGGCGGCGCGACCACCACCGGAATTGACCTGGATGCTCTGCGTGGCCGAATAGGTCGGTGCCAAGCCTTCGGCAGCGCAGTTCGCCTTGACGTTGGCGTTGACGCCGGCAGCGCCCCAGTTGTTGCAGGGATCGTTCTGCGACGACTGGAAGCCCGAGGTCGTGCCCAGGAACTGTTCATACAGCGCCGGAGCGCGGAACGAGGTGCCATAGGTCGACCGGATGGAGAACCACTTGGTCGCACGGTAGTTACCGCCCACCTTGTAGGTCCAATCCGAACCGTAGCTGTCATACTCGGTATAGCGGCCCGAACCGGTGAAGGTCAGTTCCTCGACCAGCGGCAGATCCTTCAGCAGCGGAACTTCCACTTCGCCGAACAACTCGTACACATTGTCCTTGCCGCGTGTCGGGGCCGACGTCGTCAGGTTCAGCAGGTTGCCGGCGACGCTGTTGGGATCCGGCGTATCGTCGATCTTGGCTTCGCGATATTCCGCACCCAGGGCCAGCTGCACCGTACCGGCCGGCATTTCGAAAATCGGGCCGTCCATGTTCAGAGTGGCCGTGTTCTCGCGGTACTCCGTGTTGCCGATGACATCGCGGAACACGTAGTTGACCCAGTCCTTCGGCAGTACGCCGCCGATGGTGGCGCTGTTCAGGATTGGGGCCGCGATGCAGTTCTCGGCCGGGTTCGTGATGTTGACAGCGCAGGTGACGTTGCCGCCATTGGCGCCCGGACGGACCAGGGCAGAGTTGAAGCCAGCCGGAGCGGCGACAACATTGACCGAGTTCGACATCTTGTCGGTCAGGAACGACTGCTGCTTGTAGCTGCCTTCGGAATTGGCGTGGCTGACATTGAAGTCATAGCGCCAGTTCGGCACGAAGGTCAGGTCGCCGCGCAGGCCGCCCGTGCCCTTGTAGAAGTCGATTTCCTGCTCGGAACGGTCGTTGCCGAAGCCGATGAAGGCGCGCAGGCCCGAACCGGTGTGCAGCAGCGAACCGAAGGCCGTACCGCGACCCTGCAGGCTGGTGGGGACCAGCGCGCTCATGTGCGGATAGTCCAGCGACAGCTGGCGATAGCCGGTCTGCCAGGATTCACGACGGTTGTACAGGAACTCGGCATAGGCCTCGGCCGCACCTTCCTCGTCCAGCTGATAAGAAGCCTGGCCGAAGAAATTGTAGGTCTTGACCGGGGACAGCAGCGAACGGTTCAGCGTGCGCGGATCGAACGTGTCGCGGACATTGATGTTGTTCGTGCCGCCGCCAACGCCTTCGAAGCCCGGCAGGCCCGCGGTGATGGCGGAATTCGGACGCCAGCGGTTGAAGGTCGAGGACGTGCCGGGGCTGACCGAACCGGGGGCGCCGATGCCGGCGATGCTGGCGGTGCCCAGCGTGTTGATGGTCACGCCGTTGGAACCGGTGCCGGTGACGGGATAGCACTTGGGCTGGCCGGTCATCGGGTCGATGAAGTCGGTGGAGGCGCCGGTGGTCGGGTTGCGCTGGTAATCCAGGTTGCACTGGGTCCAGTCGCGATCGGCCAGGGTCAGGTTCATCTGCTGGTAATATTCCAGCGAACCGGCAACCTGCCAGCGGTCGCCCGAGGTGCCGCCGACGATGGAGGCGCGAGCCTGCTCGCCACCATTGTCGAACGGACGGGTGAACTGGCCTTCGGCCGTCACGCCCTCGACGTTCTTCTGGGTGACGATGTTGATGACGCCGGCGATGGCGTCCGAACCATAGATCGAGGAGGCGCCTTCACGCAGCACTTCGACATGGTCGACAATGGCGTTCGGCAGGGTGTTCAGGTCGGTGGAGCCGACCGAACCGCGCGTGCCCGACGGCATGACGCGACGACCGTTGATCAGCACCAGCGTGCGGCCGGCACCCAGGCCGCGCAGCGACACGGTGTTGGCGCCCGGGCCACCATTGGTCACGAAGCCACCGAACGCGTTGTTCAGCTGCGACGAACCGCTGGTGATGCCGCTGCTCTGCAGCAGGTCGCCGGTGGAAACCAGACCGGCCAGGACGCTTTCCTCACGGTTGATCACCTGCACCGGGGACGGCGAATTGAATTGGTCGCGGCGCAGGCGCGAGCCCACCACGACGATTTCAGTCAGCGACTCACCTTCGCTCGCGCCCTGGCTGGACTGCGCCATGGCCGGAACGGAGGTCAGGAGCATCGCCGCCGCGCCCGTCAATAGGGCGGCGCGCAGGGCGCCAGACTTGGAAACCCGATAGTTCGTCATCTCTCAGCATTCCTTTTTGCTTATCGACGGGCTTTCGGCCCATGCGGTCATGCCACAGGGTCCGACACCTCGGCCCGCCGTTATGACAGTTAAGTGTCGCGACCCGCCGCCCGACAAGCCTGCTTGCGCCGAAGATAAATCTTTGGCCCAAAGTGTTGCATTAATGCACTGGATAGGGTTAATTGAGCCACAAATGTTTCAAATGACCTATAGTTTTCGTAACTTTTAAACGGTACAAAAATACAACAGCCTTCATATGTATCGGCTCTGTAACCGAACCTCAAACTGTTTGCAGTATCGAAACGGTATATCGGCGCGACTTCAATCGGATTCTCCGGCCCGTCCACATACGCCTGGCTTCAGAGAAGGATCAGCGTCGCCAGGCCGAGGAAAGCCAGGAAACCGACCACGTCGGTAATCATGGTCAGGAAGACGCCCGACGCCACGGCCGGGTCGATCTTCATGCGGTCCAGCAGGAAGGGGATCAGACCGCCGAACAGGCCGGCGCAGATCAGGTTGATGATCATGGCACCGGCGATGATCAGGCCCATCAACGAATGGCCGAACCAGAAAAAGGTGATGCCGCCCACGATGCTGGCCAGCGCCATGCCGTTCAGCAGGCCGACAAGCACCTCCTTGCCGATCACGCGGGCGGCGTTGGAGGTGGTCAGTTCCTTGGTGGCCAGCGCGCGCACGGCGACCGTCAATGCCTGGGTCCCGGCATTGCCGCCCATGCTGGCCACGATGGGCATCAGGGCTGCCAGCGCCACGACATGGGCGATGGTGTCGGTGAACTGGTTGATGACGGTGGCGGAGATCAGCGCCGTCACCACATTGAAGGCCAGCCAGCGGAAGCGGGAACGCGCGGTGGACAGCACGGCGCGGTAAAGATCGTCCTCACCCACGCCACCCATGGCCAGAAGGTCGGCCTCCGCCTCCTCCTCCATCACGTCCACCACGTCATCGACGGTGATCACGCCCAGCAGCCGCCCGCCCTTGTCCACCACGGGGGCAGAGACCAGGCCGTAATTGCGGAACAGGCGGGCCACCTCTTCCTGGTCCATGGTCACGGGGATGCGATGGATATCCTCGTGCAGGATATCGGCCAGTTTCACACCGCGCTTGGCGCGCAGCACGCGCGACAGGGGCACGCTGCCCACGACCCGGTGCATCGGGTCGACGACGAAGATGTCGTAGAATTCCTCCGGCAACTCGCTGTCATCGGTGGTGGCGGCGGCGCGCAGATAATCCAGTAGCCCACCCACGGTCCAGAATTCCGGCACCGACACGAATTGCCGGCCCATCAGGCGGCCGGCGGAATATTCGGGGTAGGTCAGCCCTTCCTCGACCAGCGCCCGCGCCTCGGGCGGCAGGTTGGACAGGATGGAAAGCTGCGCGTCGGCGTCCAGGTCCTGGATGACATCGACGGCGTCGTCGGTATCCAGTTCCGCGACGGCGGCGGCCAAAGCCTTGGGCTCCAGCCGTTCCACCACCTCGTCGCGCAGGTCCACGGAGAGATAGGTGAGGATTTCAGCGTCGAACTGTGGGCGCAGCAGCGCGATCAGCAGTTCGCGCCGTTCCTCGTCCGCCTGCTCCAGCAGGTCGGCGATGTCGGACGGATGCAGGTCGGCCAGCGCGTTGGCCGCCGCCGCCAGTTCATCGATGTCCAGCAGGCGGTTGATGGACGCGATCTCCCCTTCCCCGCCGTCGGCCTCTATCTCGACCGGACGGCGGGGGGAGGATTTGGGCCGATCCTGTTCATGGAGATCGGCCGGATCACTCATGCGCCACCCGTGGAAGCGCTGTGCATCTGGGCATCGATGACGGCCAGGGCCGACATGTTGACGATGCCGCGCACGGTGACCGACGGGGTCAGGATATGCGCCGGCTTGGCCGTGCCCAGCAGCACGGGGCCGACCGTCAGGCCGTCGCCGAGCACCTTCAACAGGTTGAAGGAAACGTTGGCGCTGTCACGGTCGGGCATGACCAGCAGGTTGGCGGAGCCCTGCAGGCGGCTGTTGGGGAAGATGCGGCTGCGGATTTCCGGAACGATGGCGGCATCGGCATGCATCTCACCCTCCACCTCCAGATCGCCGCAACGGGCACGGATGGCCTGCAGTGCCTCGCGCATCTTCAGGGCGGCGGTGTCGTTATGACTGCCGAAGCTGGAATGCGACAAGAGCGCCACCTTGGGCGACAGGCCGAAACGCCGCACCTCCTCTGCCGCCAGATCGGTGATCTCCGCCAGGTCCGATGCGGTCGGGTTGGCATTCACATAGGTGTCGGTCAGGAAGAAGGTGCCACGATTGAGGATCAGCACCGACAGGGCCGCCATGACGCGGGCCCCCTGCTTCCTGCCGATCACGTCGTTCACATGCTTCAGGTGCCAGTCGTAAAGGCCGACAGTACCGCAGATCAGGGCGTCGGCATCGCCCTTCTCCACCATCAGCGTGCCGATGACGGTGCTGTTGGTGCGCACAACCTGGCGGGCACGGTCGGGCGAGACGCCGTTGCGCTCCATCTTGCGATGATAGGTCTGCCAATAATCGTTATAGGCCTTGTCGTTCTGCGGATCGATCAGGCGGACATTCTCGTCCAGGCGCAGGCGCAGGCCCAGCTTCTCGATACGCCGCGCCACGACCTCGCGGCGGCCGATCAGGATCGGCTGGGCGAGACCATCCTCCAGCACCTGCTGGGCGGCGCGCAGCACGCGCTCCTCCTCGCCCTCGGCATAGGCGATGCGGCGCGGATCGGCCTTGGCCTTGGCGAAGACCGGCTTCATCAGCAGGCCGGAGCGGAAGACGAACTGGCCCAGCTGTTCCAGATAGGCGTCGAAATCCTTGATGGGGCGGGTGGCGACGCCGCTTTCCATGGCGGCCCTGGCCACGGCGGGTGCGATTTCCAGGATCAGGCGCGGATCGAAGGGGCGCGGGATCAGGTAGTCGGGGCCGAAGCTGGGCGGCGCCTCGCCATAGGCCATGGCCACCACGTCATGCACCTCGGCCTGGGCCAGCCGGGCGATGGCGTTGACGGCGGCGATCTTCATCGCCTCGTTGATGGTGGTTGCCCCGACATCCAGCGCACCACGGAAGATGAAGGGGAAGCACAGGACATTGTTGACCTGGTTGGGGAAGTCCGACCGGCCGGTGCCGACGATGGCCTCCGGCCGCACGGCCTTCACCTCGTCCGGCATGATTTCCGGCGTCGGGTTGGCCAGCGCCATGACGATGGGCTTCTCCCCCATCTTCTTCACCATGTCCTGGGTCAGGACGCGGGGGGCGGACAAGCCCAGGAAGATATCGGCGCCGCCGATGATGTCGTCCAGCGTGCGGGCGTTGGTGGCCTTGGCGTAACGCTCCTTGCGCGGGTCCATCAGTTCGGTACGGCCCTGATAGACCACACCCTTGATGTCGCTGACCCAGACATTCTCCACCGGCAGGCCCATGTCGACCAGCAGGTCCAGACAGGCCAGTGCGGCGGCGCCGGCACCGGAGCAGACCAGCTTGACCGAGGCGAAATCGCGGCCCGTCAGCTTCAGCGCGTTGGTGATGGCGGCGGCCACGATGATGGCGGTACCGTGCTGATCATCATGGAAGACCGGGATCTTCATGCGCTCGCGCAGCTTCTTTTCGACATAGAAGCATTCCGGCGCCTTGATATCCTCCAGGTTGATGCCACCGAAGGTCGGCTCCAGCGCCGCGATGACATCGACCAGCTTGTCGGGGTCCTTCTCGCTGATCTCAATATCGAAGACATCGATGCCGGCGAACTTCTTGAACAGCACCCCCTTGCCTTCCATCACCGGCTTGGACGCCAGCGGACCGATGTCGCCCAGGCCCAGCACGGCCGTGCCGTTGGTGATCACGGCCACCAGGTTGCCGCGGCTGGTATATTTGGCGGCATTCGCCTCGTCCTCGACGATGGCCTCGCAGGCATGCGCCACGCCGGGGGAGTAGGCCAGCGCCAGATCGCGCTGCGTCGCCAGGGGCTTAGTGGGCGTTACGGCGATCTTGCCGGGAACGGGAAGGCGATGATAGTCGAGCGCCGCGTCGCGGAAGGCATCGGTCATTTCAGGGTGAACTCCCAACGAACCTGAACGGATTTTTATTGGCCCTTAGTTAGGCCCGGAGCAACGCCGCTGTCCAGCCATAGGACAATGCCCAGGGCGGGAGGCAGCCCCGTGCCGCCCGACACGCCGAAGAGAAGCCCACGCAATGACGGCACCCCTTGGCCAATGCTCCTTAAGTCACTGTACCAGATCGGATTTCATGATCTTATCACTCACTCCCGGCAGGCAGCCTGATCGACCCGCTCACGATTTTCTGCCCAATGACGCCGCATGAATGGCATGCTGTGCCGCGGGAACCACGATATGTCCGGAACGTTCCGGAATGCCGCCATGCGGATCATCGGAAGGCTTCATCATGTTGGCGTCCGAATACAGGGTAGACTATTCCCCCGAGGAGACCCGCAACCATATCGACTTCATGCGGCTCAAAATGGGGGTGCGGAACATCGAGTTCCAGCCCAGGGCGGGCCGCGGGCTCCACGCGCATCTCCTGCCCAACGCCGACCAATGCACGGTCCGCACCCGTTGCGACTTCTCGATAACGCCATTCGTGCTGGTGAACCATCATTGGGAAGTCGAACAGCTTCTCTTCGCACGCAAGGCGATGGAACGTCACAACAATGTCGTGGTCGTCGATGTCGGCGCGAATATCGGCCTGTTCTCCCGCCAGATCCTGGGCTGGCTGAACAATACGCACCATCTTTACGCCTATGAGCCTGAGCCGGAGAATTTCTCCTGCCTGATGCACAATCTCGGTTTCTTCAAGAATTTCACGGCGCAAATGGTGGGGCTGGCCGACCATGAGGGCTCGACCACCCTGCATATCGATCTCAGTAATTGCGGAAACAACAGCCTGGTATCGGATGACCTGGCCGGCGCGTGGAGCAAATCGGCGATGGAGGTCCGGATTCTGGATATCGTGACGGAAAGCCGGCGATGGCTGAGGCATGGGCTGCCGATATTCTACAAGTCCGACACACAGGGTTATGACGAGTTTCTGGCAAGCCTGCTGCCCGATGACGTCCGCGCCGCCCTTATCGGCGGCATCATCGAGATCGAACAGACCGAAAAGCCGCCGTTCGATATTGCACGGTTCCGGAGTTTTCTGGACTCTTTCGAATACAAGGCCATCCTGCATCCGGACGCCACCGAAGACCCGATCAGCACGGAGCAGACGCTCGATCTGTTGAACAGCACGGCCGAAGCCGGCAGCAACATTGCCTTCCGGCGTCTCTGAATCCCGGAATTACATGCCCTCACCGGCCCGTGGACCGGTCCGGAAATTGCTGGATCGGCCTTATTGCCGGTGCTAGGTTCGCCTTGGGACCAAACTGTTCGATAGATACCGCCCCGGCTGTAACCGTCAGGTTCTGTCTTGATGGTGCGGGTATTTGTCATGATGGAGCGCTGGGATCGACGTCCCGATCCCGATGTCAGGAAGGTCGAAGATGGGCACCCCTACCAACATCGCGCTGCGTCTGTTCGACATCTACAATCGGCAGGGCTTTCAGATCACGTCCGAGCTGAACAGCGAACATGTCTATTCCGATACTTACATCTTCACCCGGATATACCAGAACAACAGAAGCCAGACCCATCATCTGGGTATCGCCATGCGCGAGGTCCATTTTCTGGAATCCCTCTGTTCCCTGCGCGATATCCGCAACATTTTCGTCATCGGCAACAGCTTCGCCTTCAGCACCTTTGCCCTGGCGCTCATCAATCCGCAGGCCAAGGTCGTGGCGATCGAAATCGGGGATGAGGATTTCACCGCCGAATGGATCGACCGGACGAACCGGATCGCTCGGGAAGAAGGGCTGAACATCACGGTGATCAAGGGCTCATCGCCTGAGAATAATGCGGACATCATCAACAGGGAGTTCGATGGCCGCATCGATCTGGCCTTTGTCGACGGTCTGCATACAACGGCAGCCGTCGAAGCCGATTTCGAGAGCCTGATCCCGTTCGGACATGACGAAACCATGTTCGTCTTCCACGATGTCCTGAGCTTCTCCCTGACCGAGGGGCTGTCCCGCGTCGTGACCCGCCATCCAATGGATGGCCGGGTCTTCTTCGCCACCCCTTCCGGCATGGCGGTCGTGCAGAAGACCCTGCCGCCCAACTATGACATTTTCAGCGAGACCTACGGCTGCAGCGCCCTGGTGCAGATCATCATCAATGCCTATCGCGCCGCCAAGGAAGAGGAAGAGGCGAAGCGGAGGCAGGCGCTGTCGGCCTGACAAGGCACATCGCGCCAATTCCCCCTGTCAGCCCGGATTGGCCGCGGCCCAGCGGCCCTCCTGCGTTCGTCCGCCATAGCCATAGGCATGACCGTCCACCCCATGGACCAGGACATAGCTTTCAGCATGCGTCGGCCCCAGCAGCGCGGACATGCCGCTGAATGCGGCTTCGACGAAGCGCGTCGTTTCCGCCTTCACGTTGGTGCCGGCGGTGACCTTGACATCGATCCAGAAGGCGGACAGCCCGTCATCAACCGGGCGCCGTCCCGCAATCCACCAGTTCCGGCCGGCCGCCGGCTCCACCAGTACGGCCGTCACACCCGGGTCCTTGCCCAGATGGTCGGCCGACCAGCCGGAAACGGCGGCTGCAATGCGGTCCTCCAACCCGGGAAGCGGGTTCGGCGTGACATAACGAACAATGATCATCGGCATCTGAAGCCTCCATCCAAAGGGTGATGACTGCAATCTGGCATCAATGAACCATTCATGTAATCATATGGATTAATATGAATATCATAGTGGATTCCTATGATGCTGGACCTCGAATCCATCCGCCTCTTCGTGCTGACGGCCGATCTGGGCAATCTGACGCGCGCGGCGGAGGCGGCGGGCACGGTGCAGCCGGTGGTCAGCCAGCGGCTGCGGGCACTGGAGGAACGGCTGGGCTGCCGGCTGCTGGACCGCAATGCTCGCCGTGCCGTGCCGACGGCCGAGGGGGCCGCCTTCCTGGAACGGGCGCGCCGACTGCTGTCGGCCCATGACGCGGCCCTTGGCTTTCGTGACGATGGCGATGGCATGGAACTGCGGCTGGGCATCAGCGACCATGCCCTGGGCTTGAGCGCTGGACCGCTGTTCCAGCGTCTGCGGACCTCCCTGCCCACCCGTTGCCGGCTGGAAGTGCGGGTGGGCCTATCCCAGAACCTGCGCGGATCCTTCGATGCCGGGGCGCTGGATGCGGTGATCATCCGCAGGGAGGCCGGCGGCCAGGAGGGGGAAAGCCTGGGGCTGGACCCGCTGGGCTGGCGTGGGCTGGCATCGGCGCATGTGCCGGGGCAGCCGCTGTGCCTGGCCACCCTGGGGGCACCCTGCGGCGTGCGGGCCCAGGCCATCCGGGCCCTGGAGCAGGCGGGCATCCCGTGGCGCGAAAGCCTGGTGGCCGGCAGTTGTGCCATGCTGGCTGACGGCGCGCGCGCAGGTCTTGGCATCGCCCCGATGGGGCGGCTCGCCGGCGGAGATCTGCCGGAGCTTGGCCACCTGCTGCGGTTGCCCGCTTTGAAACCGTCGGAGATCGTGTTGCTGGGCCGGCAGCGGGACGCAGCCATGGCCACGGCGCTGCGCGTGCTGGCCGCCGGGGTGCGGGCGGTCCTTTGAAAACACGAAGCCCCGGAACATCGCTGTTCCGGGGCTTATCGCGAAATCATGGTGCGGCCGAAAAGACTCGAACTTTCACGGGTTGCCCCACAGCGACCTCAACGCTGCGCGTCTACCAATTCCGCCACGGCCGCAAGCACATGTCGAAAACCAAACGGGGTTGCCGTTCGGTGGAGCGGTGGATAGCAAATCGCGAACGGCCGTTCAAGCTTCAAATCCGGAACCCCGACCATGCTACGGATTTGACGGGCCGGTCACGCATGATAGCTTCTGCACCACGTTCCACGCCCTGATGGGAGACCGGCGACAATGAACCTGAAGAAAACCCTGACCGCGGCGCTGACGGCCGCGACCATGCTGACCGCGATGCCGGCCCTGGCCGACACGGTGGTCGGGCTGGTGGCGCCGCTGACCGGCCCCAACGCGGTTTTCGGTGAGCAGATGCGCCGCGGGGCCGAGATGGCCGTGGCCGACATCAACGCCAAGGGCGGTCTGCTGGGCGAAAAGCTGGTGCTGGTCAACCTGGACGATGCATCGAATCCCAGCCAGGGCGTGGCCATCGCCAACAAGCTGGCCACCCAGGGCGGCGTGGCCGCCTTCGGCAACTTCAATTCCGCCGTCTCGATTCCCTCCTCCAAGGTGTTCGCGGATGAAGGAATCATCATGATCTCCCCCGCCTCCACCAACCCGCAACTGACCGAGCAGGGCTTCACCACCGTCTTCCGCACCTGCGGGCGCGATGACCAGCAGGGGGACGTGGCTTCCGCCTGGCTGATCAAAAACCACAAGGACGGCAAGATCGCCGTCATCCATGACCAGACCACCTATGGCCGCGGTCTGGCCGAGGCCACCCGCGCCGCGCTGAACAAGGGCGGCAAGAAGGAGGCGATGTTCGACGCGGTGAATGTCGGCGACCGCGACATGTCGGCCCTGGTCACCAAGATGAAGGATGCCGGCATCAATGTCGTCTACTTCGGCGGCCTGCATACCGAAGCCGGGCTGCTGGTCCGCCAGATGGCCGATGCCGGACTGAAGGCCGTGTTCATGTCGGGCGACGGCGTCGTCAACCAGGAATTCTGGAACATCGCCGGCACCTCGGCCGAGGGGGCGCTGGTCACCTTCGGCAACGAATACCGCGACAAGCCGGAAGCCTTGGAGGTTGTGAAGCGCTTCCGTGCCGGCGGGTTCGAACCGGAGGCCTATACGCTCTACACCTATGCCGCCGTGCAGGTCTGGGCCGGCGCCGCAGTGAAGGCCAAGTCGGCGGATGCCGACAAGGTGGCGGCGAGCATCCGTGACGGCGTCTATACCACCGTGATCGGCCCGCTGTCCTTCGACGCCAAGGGCGACCGCAAGGTCACGGACTATGTCGTCTACCGCTGGTCCAACGGCAAGTACACGCCGATTCCCGGCCAATAATACCCATTCCCGATGGGTGGAACTCATCGGGAATGGGTTCGGCGGCGACCGAGGCCCGGTGATCGGAGCCGATCACCGGAACTTCTATAAGCTGCCCGGAGAATGCCCCCGGACCGCAATCCGATCCGGGGCGTTTCTTTTTGGAACTATCACTTTAATCCATATACATTCTTTTGGCCTAGAGGTTTGGACGAGTGGCCGGGTTGTCGGCCGTTGCCCCTTGCCGTAATCAACGTGGGATCGGTGCCGCTATCTCTATGCGGTTTGACCGCCTGCCTTGTTTCCCAGGTAGAAGGAAAAATAGTGACCGAATCCCCCGCCACGCCAACGCCCTTGAGGATAATGATCGTGGAGGATGATGCGCTGGTCGCACTGGGCGTCCGGCTCACGGTCAGTGAACTGGGCTATGATGTCGTCGGCATTGCCGCGTCGGAACATGAGGCGCTGGCCCTGGCGCAGGTTGAGCGGCCACAACTGGCCCTGATGGATATCAGGCTGCGCGGCACCAGCGACGGGGTGAAGGTGGCCCAGCGGCTGTGGCAGGAACTGCGGGTGCGCTGCATCTTCCTGTCCGCCTATGCCGATGAACATACGATGGAGCGGGTGGCCCAGACGCGGCCCCTTGGCTTCGTCCAGAAACCCTATTCGGCGCTGCAGTTGAAGGGTGCTTTGGAACAGGCGCGGCTGCGGTTGAATGAAATCGAAAAGCCGTTAAGCCCCTGAAAATCCCCATATGCGGCATGGGTTTGCCGCAATTCAGTGTGATATTGCCCATCAAGGCAGCCGTGATCGAAGCAGATTGCCAGGAAAATACGCATTTCCTGGGGAAAACCGCATCGACCCTGTTGTCAACGGACACTCAAGGCTTCAAGGTTGGAGCGTTGAAGCGTACCCGGTTACGGGGGGATGGGCCTCCGTCGCCGGCCACAATAATGCGAAGGAGCGAACAAATGCGCGTGCTTCCCCTGGTTTTCGCCGGCCTGATGGTTGTCGGTCTGGCCGCCTGCGGCAAGAAGGAAGAGGCTGCCGCCCCGGCACCGGCCCCCGCCGCCGAGACCCCCGCCCCGGCCCCGGCTGAGCCCGCGCCGGCCCCGGCGGAAGTGCCGCCCGCTCCGGCCGAAGGCACCACCACGCCCCCGGCTGACGGCACCACGCCGCCGACCACGCCGCCGCCGGAAAACAAGTAAGATCGCCTTCGGGTGATCCAAGGAGGGCCGGGCACCATCGAGGTGCCCGGCCCTTTTGTTTGGGGCTCCGTTATCTCTCCAGTTGGTCCACGGGGTTGAGCACCTGCTCCCCCTTGCGGACGGCGAAATGCAGCTGGGCGGAGCGGACATTGCCGGTCTGGCCAACCGTGCCGATGCCCTGGCCGCGCGTCACGCGCTGCCCCTGTTCCACCGCGATCACGTCCAGATGCGCATAGACGGTGACGAAGCCGCCATCATGGCGGATCAGAACCAGATTACCGAATGATTTCAACTGGTTGCCGGCATAAGCGACGATGCCGTTCTCCGCCGCCGCCACGGCCGTGCCCTTGGGCGCGCCGATATTGATGCCGTCATTGCGCAGCCCCCCCGGCTTGTCCCCGAAGGTCGACAGGATGGGACCGCGCACGGGCCAAAGGAAACGGTTGCCGGCGCGGGCCGGCGGCACCTCATCCTTGGGCGGGGCCGGGGGCGGTGCCACAGCGGCCACCTGGGCGGGTGGCGTTTCCACCACGGGCGCCGGCTGGAGTGCCGGGGCTGGACGACGGTCGGGCGTGACGGCTGGTGGCGGTGTGGGGGACGGCGGGGCCAGGCTTTCCGTCTCCACCCCCTTGCGGCCGGCAGCCGAAGCACCGGATGGGATCGTGGTCGACGGGCGCGTGGCCACGGTCCCCCCCACGGTGACGGGAGGTGCTGCGGATGTCGTGGCCGGGGCCGGCGGCGAAAGCGGCGTCACTTCGATGGCCGGGCGCTGGCTACGCTCCAGGGGGCTGGAACTGGCGGCGGGTGGCAGATCGGGCTTGCGGCCGGGTGCGGGCATGGCGGGCTTGGCCGCAGGTACTGGAACCGGCGGCGGGGCGGCAGCAGCGATGGCGGTACCGGAAACCGGGCTTTGCCCCGGCAGGTGCAAGGTCTGGCCGGCCTTCAGGGTGTAAGGCTGCTGCAAACCGTTCAGCCGCACCAGTTCCGCCATGTCCACCTGATACTGGCGCGACAGGCCATAGAGCGTGTCGCCGGGCCGGACGGTATAAACCTTGGGTGTGGGCAGGGTCAGGCGCTGGCCGGGCTGCAGCACATAGGGCGCTACCAGGCCGTTGGCTTCGATCAGGTCGCGGACGGGGACGTTATATTGCTGGGCCAGCTTGTACAGCGTGTCGCCGCGCGAGACGAACAGGCTGTTGGGCGATGCCGCCGGCGCACGGGCGGCCGGGCTGGGCAGGTCGCCTTCGGTGGAGCAGCCGGCGAGCGTCAGCCCGGCCAGCAGGGCCAGGGCCAGACGCGCGGAGCGGCGGCCAGCCTTCATCATGCCGGCACACTGTCCGGGGCGACATCCGGCAGCAGGGGAACGAACCTGACGGGCCACAGTACCTCTCGCTTCAATCCATCCACGTCCCGGCGAATGCGCACCACATTCAGCGCCCGGTGATCCGGCCCCAGCGGGATCACCATGATACCACCAACCGCCAGTTGCTCCACAAGCTCCGGTGGCGGATTACCGATGCAACCTGCGGTGACGAGGATGCGTTCAAAGGGTGCCGCCTCTGGCCAGCCCTTGATCCCATCCCCCACCCGTGCCGTCATATTATGCAGGCGCAGGGCCGTGAACCTTTGTTCAGCCTCCAGCGCCAGGGGGCGGTGGCGCTCGATCGTATAGACCCGCCGCGCCACCTTGGCCAGAATCGCGGCCTGATATCCGGAGCCCGTTCCAATTTCCAGCACCTTATGCCGGTCGGTCAGTTCCAGGGCCTGGGTCATCAGCCCCACCACCTGCGGCTGGCTGATGGTCTGGCCATGGCCGATGGGCAGGGCCGTATCCTCATACGCCTGGTCGCGGAAGGGGCGCGGCACGAACAGTTCGCGCGGGATCAGCTCGATCGCGCGCAGCACATTGACGTCCGTCACCCCCTGGCGGCGCAGCAGCATCAGCAATCTGATCTTGCGCGCCGCCCCACCGCTCATGCAAAGGCGCCTTTCAGGCCTTCCAGGCAGCCATAATGGGTCAGGTCCAGATAAATCGGCGTGACCGCGACGCCGCCATGATTGACGACATGTACATCGGTATCGGCGGGCACATCTTCATCCCCGCGCGCGGCCCCGATCCAGAAATAGCGCCGGCCGCGCGGGTCCACCCGTTCGTCCAGCTCATCCCCGATCTTGCGGTTGCCGTGGCGGACCACCTGCACGCCGGTGACATCGCCGACAGACACGTCCGGATAATTCACATTCATCAGGACAAGCTTCGGCCAGTCCGCCGACATCACCTTGCGCACCACGTCGGCCCCCATGGCTTCCGGCACCGCCCAGTTGGGCGGGCCGCCATGGGGCATGCGCTGGCTCATGGCGATGGCGCGCACACCCAGCAGCGTGGCTTCCATGGCGCAGGCGATGGTGCCGGAATAGGTGACATCCTCCCCCAGGTTGGACCCGTGGTTGATGCCGGACAGGACCAGGGTCGGCCGCTTGTCCGCCATCAGATGGTTGATGGCCAGCAGCACGCAGTCGGTGGGCGTGCCGTCAATGGCAAAGCGTTTCGGCCCCAGTTCCCGCACGCGCAGCGGCCGGTGCATGGTCAGGCTGTGGCTGGCGCCGGATTGTTCCAGTTCCGGCGCCACCACCCAGACATCATCGGTCAGCTGCCGCGCGATCGCCTCCAGCACAGCCAGACCGGCGGCATTGATGCCGTCATCATTGCTGACCAGGATGCGGGCGTCGGTGAAATCGAACTCAGCCATTGATCGCGATCCGGTCCACGCCACCCATATAGGGGATCAGCGCCTCGGGGATCAGGATGGAGCCGTCGGCCTGCTGGTAGTTCTCCAGCACGGCGACCAGGCAGCGGCCGACAGCCGTGCCCGACCCGTTCAGCGTGTGCACGAACTGGGTGGCCTTGTCGCCCTTGGCGCGGAAGCGGGCCTTCATGCGCCGTGCCTGGAAATCCCCGCAGTTGGAGCAGCTGGAGATTTCGCGATAGGCGCCCTGCCCCGGCAACCAGACCTCGATATCGTAGGTCTTCTGGGCGGTGAAGCCCATGTCGCCGGCGCACAGGGTCACGGTGCGGAACGGCAGGCCCAGACGCTTCAGCACCGTCTCGGCGGCATCGGTCATCCGCTCATGTTCGGTGGCCGACTGGTCCGGCGTGGCGATGGAGACCATTTCCACCTTGTAGAACTGGTGCTGGCGGATCATGCCGCGTGTATCGCGGCCGGCCGAGCCGGCTTCGGACCGGAAACAGGGCGTGCGGGCGGTCAGGCGCAGCGGCAGTTCATCGGCATCCAGGATAGCGTCATTGACCAGATTGGTCAGCGGCACCTCGGCCGTGGGGATCAGCCAGAAACCGTTGGTGGTCTGGAACAGATCCTCGGTGAATTTGGGCAGCTGGCCGGTGCCGAAGGCGGCGTCATCCTTGACCAGCAACGGCGGCGACACCTCCTCATACCCGTATTCGGTGGTGTGGATGTCCAGCATGAAGTCGCCCAGCGCGCGTTCCAGGCGGGCCAGCTTGCCACGCAGCACGGTGAAGCGCGCGCCCGACAGCTTGGCCGCCAGATCGAAGCTCATCAAGCCCAGGGCTTCCCCCAGCTCGAAATGCTGCTTGGCATTGTTGATGCCGGCCGGCGTGCCCACGCGGCGGATCTCGACATTGTCATGCTCGTCCTTGCCATCGGGCACATCCGAGGCGGGGATGTTGGGGTAGGAGGCCAGGATGCGATCCAACTCGGCCGCCAGTTCCTTCTCGCGCTCCTCGAGCTGCGGCATCTTTTCCTTGATGGATGCCACCTCGTCCAGCAGCGGTTGGGCGTCCTTGCCTTCCTTCTTATAGGCACCGATCAGCTTCGACGCCTCGTTCCGGCGGGCCTGAAGCTCCTGCGACTGCGTCTGGCAGGCGCGACGCTCCTGATCCAGTTCCAGGATGCGGGAGGACAGCGGTTCCACGCCGCGCCGGGCCAGGCCGGCATCGAAGGCAGCGGGATTGTCGCGGATGGAACGGATGTCGTGCATGGAAAACCAGATGGATAGGGTTCAAATCGGTCGCACGTTTATAGTGGCGGAGGGGGGATGCCGTCCAGCGCCCACAGGTCGCGGGGGCGTAACCCGTGTGAACGTCGCGCGACATCCCTGCCTTCACGCTTGCTCCATCATCGGACTCCGAATATAAATCCAGCCTGCAACCAGAGGCTGGAAAACCCGATGATCGAGGATATGTTCGACCGGTTGAGCGAGCCTGCGGCGAACCGGCTGGCCGATGGGTTCGTGCGGGTGGCGGCGGCGTTGAAGGCCAATGACTGGAAGGATGCCACGCCGCACGGGCTGACCGCCACGCAGGCCCGCATCCTGACCCTGCTGCGCGACAATCCCGAGGGGTTGCGCCCCGTCACCATCGCCGCCCGCATCGGGGTGAAGGCGCCCACGGCCAGCGAGGCCACCACCACCCTGATCCAGAAGGGGCTGGTCCTGCGCGTGGCCGCCCCCGATGACGGGCGCGGCAGCCTGGTGCTGGCCACGCGGGAGGGGCTGGCCCTGGCCGACCGGTTCGGTGGCGGCCCGCTGTTCCTGATCGATGCGCTGGGCGACATGCCGGAAACGGACCAGCTATCGCTGCTGCGCCTGATGCTGCGGCTGGTGCGCACGCTGCAGCGCGCCGGGCATGTGCCGGTCAGCCGAATGTGCTTGGATTGCAAGTACTTCCAGCCGAACGTGAATCTGGGCACGGACCTGCCGCACCATTGCCATTTCGTGGGAGCACCACTGGGCGACCGGCATCTGCGCCTGGACTGTCCCGAACAATCCCCCGCTCCCATCCCCGTCGCCAACGAGGTATGGGCCGGGTTCCTGAATGCCAGCGGAGAAGCGCGATGAGCGGCCCCATCATCCTGGACCATCTGCTGGTCGGTACGCCAAGGCCGCTGGGCGACAAACAGGTGCCCAGCTCCATCGCCAGCCGGCAGCCGGCCCTGGGCCCCGTGCGGGCCGGGACGCTGGGGCTGGATGGCGATGCGGTGGGCGATAGCAAGGTGCATGGCGGGCCGGACAAGGCCATCCATCTCTACCCGCATGACCATTACGCCGCCTGGGCGGCGGAGCATCCGGAGATGATCCCGGCCCTGTCCCTTCCGGGTGCGTTCGGGGAGAATTTTTCCGTCTCCGGGATCAATGAGGCCGATGTCTGCCTGGGCGATGTGGTGGCGGTGGGCGGGGCCGTTCTGCAGGTCGCACAGGCACGCCAGCCCTGCTGGAAGCTGGGCGTGCGGTTCGCCCTGCCGGTGCTGCCGCGCCTGCTGCAGAAGACCGGGCGGACGGGGTGGTACTATCGCGTGCAGGAGGAAGGCGCGGTGCAGGCGGGCGATGCGCTGCGCCTGTTGGAGCGGCCCAACCCGGCCTGGACGCTGGCCCGCACGCTGCGCACGCTCTATGTCGACACGCTGGACCGGGACGCGCTGGGGGAACTGGCCGACCTGCCGGGGGCGAGTGCGGGGCTGAAGCGGCTGGCGGCCAACCGGCTGGCCAATGCGGCGGTGGAGGATTGGGAGAAGCGGCTGGCGGGGGCGCCCTAAACCGCCGTGCCCGCCGGCGGCACCACGGGACGGGGCCGCCCGCCCTCGCCCAAGGCCACATAGGTGAACACGCCTTCCGTCACCTTGTAGGCGGTGCCGTCATAGCGGCGTACCCAGACATCGACGCGCACACGGATCGACGTGGTGCCGATGCGTTCCACCTCGGTATAGCAGTTGACCTCGTCGCCCACGGCGACCGGGCGATGGAATTTCATGGCTTCCACGCCCACGGTCGCCACCGGGCCGCGCGCCACGCGGACGGCGGGTGCCGCCCCGGCCAGATCCATCTGCGACATCACCCAGCCGCCGAACACCTGGCCATTGCCGTTCAGGTCGGCCGGCATGGCGAAGGTGCGCATCGAGGGCGCGTCGCGGTCGAAATCGGGCATCCGGTCCTGGCTCATCGCCTGTCGCTCCGTTTTCATCAAAATGTAGGGGTCTATGTCGTCGGGAGATACCGCATCTCCTTGAACAACGCCCCGGCTCCTTCCTATAATGGCGCATGAGCGACCTCTTCCAGAATACCGCCGCCAAGCAGGACAGCTATTCCGCCCAGGACATCGAGGTCCTGGAGGGGCTGGAACCTGTCCGCCGCCGCCCCGGCATGTATATCGGCGGCACGGATGACCGTGCGCTGCACCATCTGGTGGCCGAGATCCTGGATAACGCCATGGACGAGGCGGTGGCCGGCCATGCCAGCCGCATCGACCTAGACCTGTCGGCCGACGGCACGGTCACGGTGCGCGACAATGGCCGTGGCATCCCCACCGACGAGCATCCGAAATATCCGGGCAAGTCGGCGCTGGAGGTGATCTTCACCACGCTCCATTCCGGCGGCAAATTCTCCGGCAAGGTCTATGCGACGTCGGGCGGGTTGCATGGCGTGGGATCGGCCGTGGTCAATGCGCTGTCCGACCGGCTGCATGTGGAGGTGGCGCGCGACCGCCAGCTTTATACCCAGACCTTCTCCCGCGGCCTGGCCCTGGGGCCGCTGACCCCGGCCGGCCCGGTGCAGAACCGGCGCGGCACCACGGTCAGCTTCCATCCCGATGCCGAGATTTTCGGCGCGGAAGCGCATTTCAAGCCGGAGCGGCTGTACCGTCTGTGCCGGTCCAAGGCCTATCTCTATCGCGGTGTGGAAATCCGCTGGTCCTGCGATACCGCCCTGATCACCGCCGACAGCGGGGTGCCGGCGGCGGAGGTGCTGCATTTCCCCAACGGCCTGCTGGATTACCTGACCGGTGCCTTGCGCACCCGCGCCACGGTGACGCCGCAACCCTTCGCGGGCCAGGCCGACTTCCCCGGCGATGCGGGCCGCGTGGAATGGGCCATCGCCTGGCCGGAGGATGACGAGGGCTTCAGCCACACCTATTGCAACACCATCCCGACGCCGCAGGGCG
Source organism: Niveispirillum sp. KHB5.9 (assembly GCF_048066115.1). Classification (NCBI taxonomy): domain Bacteria; kingdom Pseudomonadati; phylum Pseudomonadota; class Alphaproteobacteria; order Rhodospirillales; family Azospirillaceae; genus Niveispirillum; species Niveispirillum sp. KHB5.9. Next base: position 56,693 of record NZ_JBLTYX010000014.1, read on the forward strand.
GCACGCATGAGGTGGGGCTGCGCGGCGCGCTGATGCGGGGCATCAAGTCCTATGGCGAGTTGCTGGGCAACAAGCGCGCCGCCAGCATCACGGCCGAGGATGTGATGGAGGGCGCCACCATCCTGCTCTCCGTCTTCATCCGCGATCCGCATTTCCAGGGCCAGACCAAGGAACGGCTGGTCAGCGCCGACGCCCAGAAGCTGACCGAGAATGCCATCAAGGACCGGTTCGACCATTGGCTGTCGGGATCGCCCGACGCCGCCAAGGGCCTGATCGAACGGCTGATCGAGAAGGCCGAGGAGCGCGCCCGCAAAAAGGCGCAGAAGGAGATGGCGCGCAAGACGCCGACCCGGCGCCTGCGCCTGCCCGGCAAGCTGGCGGACTGTTCGCGTCAGAGTGCCGACGATACCGAGATCTTCATCGTCGAGGGCGATTCGGCCGGCGGCTCGGCCAAGCAGGCCCGCTCGCGCGAAATCCAGGCCATCCTGCCGCTGCGCGGCAAGATCCTGAACGTGGCCTCGGCCAGCGTCGACAAGCTGCGCGGCAACCAGGAACTGGCCGATCTGGCCCAGGCGCTGGGCTGCGGCACCGGCAAGGAATTCAGCCTCGACAAGCTGCGGTACGAGCGCGTCATCATCATGACCGACGCCGACGTGGACGGGGCGCACATCGCCTCGCTCTTGATGACCTTCTTCTATCGGGAGATGCCGGCGCTGATCCAGCACGGCCATCTCTATCTGGCGCTGCCGCCCTTGTACCGGCTGGCCGGCGGCGGCAACACCCGCTATGCCCGCGATGACGCGCACAAGGACGAGTTGATGAAGACCGTCTTCAAGTCGGTCAAGGGCAAGGTGGAGATCAGCCGCTTCAAGGGCCTGGGCGAAATGCCGCCCGCGCAGCTGAAGGAAACCACCATGGACCCCAAGAAGCGCACCCTGCTGCGCGTCGTGGTCCCCGACCTGCGCGACCCCGACCAGCAGGACGATGTCGAGGAGACCAAGGCGCTGGTGGAAAGCCTGATGGGCCGCAAGCCGGAGCTGCGGTTCAAGTTCATCACCGAGAATGCGAAGTTTGCGCAGGATCTGGATGTATGAATATTCAAGTGGATTGAAAATGTGCAAAATATACTACAAATATAGATCTGCAAACTGGCAGACAATTGAAAATATATTTGAAGATAAAGTGTATTTTGCAAGTCCACTAGATTTTAACGATCCATTTGAATCCAGCCCACTCATTGAAAATGATGTGAGCTTAGAAGATCTTGAAATAGCATATCGCGAACTTCTAAGAAGAAGACTTCAACTTGAAATTAAGTCAGCCGCTAACATGGTTAATAGATTCATGAGAGGGAAGGACCTAGTGATTGAACATTCGGTTCAAAAGAAGATAGAAAGAATAATTGAAAATATCAATTATCAAGCAACAGAACCAGGATTCTTGTTCGATGAGGCAAAAACTCATGATTTAAAAAGACGTATTTTTGAGGAATTAGTATTATTTTACAATAAAGGTATTTTTTGTGTATCTGAAGTTTGGAACTCTATTCTTATGTGGAGCCATTATGGCGATAGTCATAAGGGAGTTTGCTTGGGTTATCAGAACAGCCTTGACAAAGAGCTCAATATAAGAAGAATTTCTTATAATAGGTCAAGAAGCCTAAAGATTAGTTCGATCTTAGGCATGCTTCGCGATGAAGAAGAAGAGAGAAATAATGTAGAAACAGCTTTATTTTTTCGAAAATCATCTTCATGGAAATATGAACGCGAATGGAGATGCTTAAGCCGCGTCGGCCTTCAAGAATCGATGTTTAATATTTGCGAGATAGTTTTTGGCGAAAAATGTTCATTCACATATATTTACACGATCATAAAGGGCCTCGAACCATTTGAAGATAGATTCAAACAGAAAATTAAATTCTACAGAACAACAAGATCACCTAAAAACTACAAAATGATTAGACATCAAATAGATACTGATGAGATTTTTCATCATTATCCAATATCAAATTCTTATATTCGAAGTCAATTCAATGACATGAATAATTTATTCGATAAGAATGATTAATGAAACTTAATTGTAAATTATAATTAAATCATCTTAGAAGATAGTTCAATTTAATATTGCAACTGAAGGTAGAAGACCAGATGTGATCGGCTGGGCCAATCTAACATTTATCCAGCCTAGCTGGAGATAGCGGCATAGCGCGCCCGCGCGATACCGATCTCAAATATCTCGTCCATGGACAGGGACGTGAACTTGCCAGCGTCGGCTTCCCTGGCACCGACCAGAATGGCGGCACGGATAGCGTCCTTTTCGGCTTGAATACGGTCGTCATTCGACACTTCGTTCATACCCTGCTCCCGAACACCCCGCCGCCCATCAGGCCATCGGCCAAAGGCAGGCAAACCAGATCGATCTCCCCGATCAGCGCCACCCGTGCCCCCTGCCCCGGCGTTTCGGCCTGCTCACGCAGCCAGTCGCGGGCGGGGAGGCCCGGTGGCAGGGAGGTGGTGCCACCCAAACTGTCGGACAGCCAGGGCAGGGCCAGCAGATGCGCCGCCATGGGGCATAGCAGGCGGAACTGTGGCGGCTGGTGCCAGAGGCAGTAGAGGTGGGGGAGGTAGCCGGCCATCCACACCGCATCCTGCAGACGGTTCCAGTCGGGAGGGTCGTCCGTGACCTGGGTCAGGCCGTACCAGCGGCCGACAAGGTCGCGGGCCTGACGTACGCGGAGTTGCATCAGGGTTGGATCGGCGACGCAGGCGAGGCCGTAATGAGCAGCGGGGGAAAGCGACGACATGGCGGCACCGGCTCCAAGGGACAGAGGCAGGATGTCCCCAAGGCCGGCAGGCACGCCAAGTGCTTGATGCCGCGCGTGCTTTTCTAATGCCAAAAGCACCAGATAAAGTGCATTTCACACCAATCGTTTGACGGGCCCATGCGGGTTGCGCCTATGGGGTGCCATGGCTGGCATATCTCCACGGCAAATTCGCGCGGCACGCATCGTCCTGGACTGGTCCCAACAGGAACTGGCCGACCGCGCCATCATCTCCCGCGCGTCGGTGCAGCGGGCGGAAAGGGGGCTGGCCGTCCGCGTCGATGTCTATCTGAAGCTCTGGCGCACGCTGGAAGCGGCGGGAATCGAGTTTACACCGGCCACCGCCGCAAAAGGCGAAGGGGTCAGGCTGGCGCGGCCGGATGGTGGGGCGTGATCGTGCATGCGTAGCGCGGATTAGCGAAGCGTAATCCGCGGGCAAACGTCGAGGGATTTCCGCGGATTACGCTTCGCTAATCCGCGCTACGAAGTCCTTCCAAAAACCCCAGCAGCGCCGCGTTCACCGCCCCCGGCGCTTCCTGCTGCACCCAATGCCCGGCCCCCGGCACCAGGGTCGTGCCGCGGAAGTCCGTGCATGTAACCCCTTCCATCGCCCGTAGCGCCTTGTCCATGCCGGGCATGCGCAGCACGCCGTCCAGCTCGCCGGCGATGAAGCAGGCGGGGACATTGATCTTCGCGCCGTGCCAGGGGGCGGTCAGTGCCCAGTTGCGGTCCAGGTTGCGATACCAGTTCAACCCACCGCGATAGCCGGTGCGGGCATAGGTGCTGGCATAGGTCTGCAGATCGTCCTCGCTCAGCCAGTCGGGCAGGACGTCCACGGGCGAACAGGTTTCCACCAGCCCCTTGCCCTCGGCCACCATCAGGGGCCAGCCCTTGCCGCTGGCGGCGGTTGCACCCGAGGCGCCGACCAGCAGGCGGCGGTGAGTCTCGTAGGGGGCGGCGCCCAGATCGGCCTCCGCCACGCCGGGTTCCTGGAAATACACCATGTAGAACCGGTGCAGCCCCTGGGCGCGGGCCATGCCGACCAGGCTGCCATGCGGGCCGCGCGGCGACCAGGGCACGGCCAGGCCGGCCACGGCGCGGAACCGGTCGGGGCGCATCAGGGCGGCATGCCAGGCGACGGGGGCGCCCCAATCATGGCCGATGATGGTGCAGTGGTCGATCTTCAGCGCGTCCAGCAGGCCGACCATGTCGCCCACCAGATGCAGGATCGTGTAATCCTCCACCGCATCGGGCGCGTCGGTACCGCCGAAGCCGCGCATGTCCGGCACGATAACGCGGTATCCGGCCGCGACCAAAGCCGGCACCTGATGGCGCCAGCTGTGCCCCAGTTCCGGCCAGCCATGGCAGAGCAGCAGGGCCGGCCCCTGCCCTTCATCGCGACAGGCGATAGTGATGCCGTTGGCCTTCACGCTGGGCATGGCGCTTCTCCCCGCCTCATTGTTCTTTCAAACAAGTGTTTTACAGAAACGGACATGGCGGTGCCAGTGACTTGACGTATGGCGGCCCCGCAAGGCTTGCGCGATTGTCCTGGTCCTGTTTGCGGCTATATATCGGCCATGAACTCTCTTGGTATCGATAAGGCCCCCGCCGACACCCGCGTCGTCGTCGCCATGTCCGGCGGCGTCGACAGTTCCGTGGCCGCGGCCATGCTTCGCCGTGAAGGCTATGACGTCGTCGGCATCACGCTGCAGCTCTATGATTACGGCATGACGGTCGGCAAGAAGGGCGCCTGCTGCGCCGGCCAGGACATCTATGATGCCCGCCGCGTGGCCGACCAGATCGACATCCCGCACTATGTTCTGGATTATGAAAGCCGTTTCAAGAACTCGGTGATGGATGATTTCGTCGATACGTACCTGAAGGGGGAGACGCCGATCCCCTGTGTCCGCTGCAACCAGACGGTCAAGTTCAAGGATCTGCTGGATCAGGCGCGCGAGTTGGGTGCGGACTGCATGGCCACGGGCCATTATGCAAGGCGCGAGCTGGTGGGGGGGCGGGCCGCCATGCTGCGCGGCGCCGACCATAACCGCGACCAGTCCTATTTCCTGTTCGCAACCACCCAGGAACAGCTGGATTTCCTGCGCTTCCCCTTAGGCGACAAGCCGAAGACGGAGACCCGCGCCATCGCCGACGCACTGGGTCTGGCCGTGGCCGACAAGCCCGACAGCCAGGATATCTGCTTCGTGCCCACCGGCGGCTACGCCAAGGTGGTGGAGAAGCTACGGCCCGGCGCCGTGCGGCCGGGGGAGATCGTGCATGTCGACGGCACGGTGATGGGCCGGCATGAGGGCGTGATCCATTACACGGTCGGGCAACGCAAGGGCTTGGGCATCGGCGGGCGCAAGACCGACGCCGGCGACGATGTCGACCCGCTCTATGTCGTGCGCGTCGATCCGGTGGCCAACCAGGTGGTGGTGGGGCCGCGTGCGGCGCTGGCGCGGGACAAGGTGTCGGTGCGGGAACTGAACTGGCTGGGCGATCCGGCCGTGGGCGTGCCGATGCCGGTGTCGGTGAAGCTGCGCTCCGCCCAGAACCCGGCAGCGGCGACACTGGTGCTGCATGGGGACGGCAACGCGGTGGTGGAGCTGGACGCCGCGCAGTACGGCATCTCGCCGGGACAGGCGGCCGTGTTCTATGACGGGGAGCGGATGCTGGGCGGTGGATGGATCAGCGGGACCGGGCTGCGGTAGCAGGCCCCCAATCTTCCCCCCTTCCCGTCATCCCGGCGCAAGCCGGGACCCAGGGGCCACAAGCCGAACCTATCAGCAGCGTTGAGCGACGCTGCGTAAATCGTTGATCCTGTGGCCCCTGGGTCCCGGCTTGCCTGAAGGAATTTGGTATGATTTGCGGTGTTGGGCCGGGGTGGCCACCCCGGCCCAACGTGGTCATATGGTCGTGGTTTCCCGGAAGGGGGCAAGCCCCGAGCGAAAGAAGGACCTCTGACCACCCCTCGTTCACACCCGCACAGTTGCCGGGGCCTGAAGCGCCCATATCTGGCAAGCAAGGGGAGATCAGGATGCCACAGATTGCCCGTTTTGTCGGTATCGACGTTGGTTCGCTCCGGCTCGATGTCCATGTTCTGCCGGACGATATTGCCTTTGCCGTGGACAACAGCCTGGAGGGCTGGGAGCAGCTTGCCCGGCGCCTGGGATCGTTGCTCGTGGCCAAGATATGCCTGGAGGCAACCGGTGGATATGAAACTGGCGTGCTCGACCATCTGCACGCCAGGGGCTTCACCCTCAGCCGGGTCAACCCGGCTGAGGTCAAGGCCTTTGCCAAAGGCTTCCGACGACACATCAAGACCGACAGGGCCGATGCCCGGCTGCTGGCCCGCGTGGCCGGCATCATTGACGCCGTGCCCTACAAACCCAATCCCAAGGCCGAGCTGCTGGCCCAGATCGTCGGCTATCGCCGCCGCGTTGTTGATGACATCACCGCCCTGGAGAACCAGCTCCGGCGCTATACCGACAAGGAGCTGATCCGCTGGACAGCCAGACGTCTCGACCATCTGCGCCGCTGCCTGGCCCCGCCCTGGACAAGCGCATCGCCAAGGCCCTGCGCGGACCCGATGCCCCGCCACTAGCCGCCAGGCTCCTGGCGGTCGCCGGTATCGGCGACGGTCTGGCCGCCACCCTCCCTCGCCCGCCTGCCCGAACTCGGCACCGTCAACAGACGCGAGATCGCCGCCCTGGTCGGCGTCGCCCCCTTCCAGCGGCAAAGCGGAAAATATGTCGGCCAGGCCAAAATCGCCGGCGGAAGACCAGATGTCCGCAGGGTCCTCTATATGGCAACCATGAGCGCGATCCGACATAACAAACCCATCGCCGATTTCTACAGCAAACTCATCGCAGACGGAAAAAAGGGAAAACTCGCCCTCGTCGCCGCCATGCGCAAATTCATCACCATTCTCAACGCTATCGCCGCCTCCATAATCGTTCCCAACCCGTAACGGACAATCACAGTTGTCTTTCGCCGGGATGACGGAGATGTGTGTGTGCGGTGGTACTCACCACCGCCGCTTCGCCGCCCCGAACGGTGGCCGCTTCACCAGCGGCTTGGGCGGAGGTGGAGGCGGCGGCGGCGGGGGTGGCAGGTCAGCCGTCACCTTTTCTCCGGCCGCCATCTGGGCCAGGGCCTGCATCAGGGTGCGGGCGCCGGCCATGCGGGTCTCGTCGCTTTCCCAGGGGCGCAGGAAGACCAGCTTGTGGTCGGTGGGGCGCAGTTTGGCGGTGCCGGCCTGTTTCTGGATGAATTCAACCAGCTTGGCCGGGTTCTTGAAGCTGTTGTTGCGGAAGCCGACGGTCGCCCCCTTGGGGCCGGCGTCGAGGTTGGAGACCCCCGCCTCCCGGCACAGGCGCTTGATCTCCATCAGGCGCAGCAGATTGTCCACCTCCGGCGGCATGGAGCCGAACCGGTCGATCAGTTCCACGCCGAACGCCTCCACCTCGTCCTTGCCGGCCAGGTCCGACAGGCGGCGATAGAGGGTCAGGCGCACGCCCAGGTCGGGAACGTAGCTGTCGGGGATCAGGACGGGCATGCCGAGCGCGATCTGCGGCGACCAGGCATCCTCGGCCACCTGGGCATCGGACAGGCCGCCACGGGCCGCCTCCACCGCCTCCTCCAGCATCTGCTGGTACAGTTCCACGCCGACCTCGCGGATCTGGCCGGACTGTTCCTCGCCCAGCAGGTTGCCCGCACCTCTTATATCCATGTCGTGGCTGGCCAGCTGGAAGCCCGCCCCCAGACTGTCCAGGGTTTCCAGGACATGCAGGCGCTGCTGCGCCGTCGCGGACAGGACCGTCTTGGGCTGATAGGTCAGGTAGGCATAGCCGCGCACCTTGGACCGGCCCACGCGACCCCGGATCTGGTAGAGCTGGGCCAGGCCGAACATGTCGGCGCGGTGGACGATCATGGTGTTGGCGCGGGGGATGTCCAGGCCGCTTTCGATGATGTTGGTGGCCAGCAGCACGTCGTACTTGCCGTCATCGAAGGCCGTCATCACGTCCTCCAGCTCCGTGGCCGCCATCTGGCCATGGGCGGTGATCAGCTTGACCTCCGGCACCAGTTCCTCCAGCCGGACGCGGACCTTGTCCAGATCCTCCACGCGCGGGCAGACATAGAAACTCTGCCCACCGCGATGATGCTCGCGCAGGATGGCTTCGCGGATCACCACGGGATCAAACGGCAGGACGAAGGTGCGCACGGCCAGGCGATCGACCGGCGGCGTGGCGATGACGGAAAGCTCGCGCACACCGGACAGGGCCAGCTGCAGGGTGCGGGGGATGGGCGTGGCCGACAGGGTCAGGACATGGACGTCGGCGCGCAGTTCCTTCAGCCGTTCCTTCTGCTTCACGCCGAAATGCTGTTCCTCATCCACAATGACCAGGCCCAGACGCTTGAAATCCACGCCCTTGCCCAGCAGCGCATGGGTGCCGATGACGATGTCCACCGTGCCGTCGGCGACGCCATGCTTGGTCTGGCTGGTCTCCTTGGCCGTCACCATGCGCGACAGCTGCCCGATCTGGATGGGCAATCCCGCGAAGCGGCTGGTGAAGGTGCGGGCATGCTGGCGCGCCAGCAAGGTGGTGGGCACGACCACGGCCACCTGCTTGCCGGCCATCACGGCCAGGAAGGCGGCACGCAGGGCCACCTCGGTCTTGCCGAAGCCAACATCGCCGCAGATCAGGCGGTCCATGGGCTTGCCCGAGCCCAGATCCTCGATCACGTCATCGATGGCCCGCAACTGGTCATCCGTCTCCGCATAGGGGAAGCGGGCGCAGAATTCGTCCCAGGCGCCGTCGGGGATGGGCACGGCATCGGCACGGCGGAGCGCGCGCTCGGCGGCGATGCGCAGCAGGGCATCGGCCATGTCCTTCAGCCGGCGCTTGACGCGGGCCTTGCGCGACTGCCAGCCGACGCCGCCCAGCTTGTCCAGAACCGCCCCCGCCTCCTCGCTGGCATAGCGGGACAGGACCTCGATATTCTCGACGGGGACATAGAGCTTGTCCCCGCCCTCATAGATCAGGCGCAGGCAATCATGCGGGGCGCCGCCGACGGTCAGGGTCTCCAGACCATCGTACTTGCCGATGCCATGGTCAATATGGACGACGAAGTCGCCTGGGTTCAGCGATGCGGCCTCGGCAATGAAATTGGCGTTGCGGCGCTTCTTCTTCGACCCGGCACGGACCAGGCGGTCGCCCAATATGTCCTGTTCGGTGATGACCGCCAGGCCGGGGGCGGTGAAGCCATGGTCCAGCGGCAGCACGATCAGGGCCGTGGTGCCCTTGTCCAGCGACAGCAGGTCGGCCCAGGCGTCGACGGCCTTCAGTTTCGTCAGGCCATGTTCCTTCAGCACCGACAGCAGGCGGTCGCGCGAGCCGGCGGTGTAGCCGGCGATCACCGTGGTGCGACCGTCGGCGTTCAGCGCCTGGATATGTTCGCGCAGCACGTCATAGACGTTGACGCCGGACTGCACGCGGGCATCGGCGAAGTCGCGGCCCTTGCGGCCACCGCCATCCACCATGTCCTTGTTCGACGTCTCGCCCTCGATCGCGGCGAAGGGGGAGAGCTGGGCCACGGCGCGAACAGCCAGATGGCGGTCGAAAATATCGCCATCCAGGAACAGCAGGCTGGGCGGGATGGGCTTGTAGGCCGGGTTGCCCGACTTCTTCTCCGCCTCCACCATGGTGCGCCGCGCATTGTAGAAATCCTGGACCTGTTCCAGCCGCTCGTCGCGGGCCTGTTCGACATTGGGATCGAGCGTGACGGACGCGTCGGGGAGATAGTCGAACAGGGTCTCAAGGGAACTATGGAACAAAGGCAGCCAATGTTCCATGCCGGCATGCTTGCGCGCCCCACTCACCGCCTCGTACAGCGGATCATCATCGGTGACGGCGCCGAAATGTTCACGGTAGCCGGTGCGGAAGCGCTGGATCGACATCTCATCCAGGAACACTTCCGACATGGGCGTCAGCAGGAAGCCGTCGCGCTTTTCCACCGTCAGCTGGGTCATGGGATCGAAGCTGCGCACCCCGTCCAGGTCATCGCCGAACAGGTCCAGGCGCAGGGCCTCGGCACTGCCGGGCGGGAACAGATCGATGATGCCGCCGCGCACGGCGAATTCGCCCGGCTCCCGCACCGTCTGCGCCCGCATATAGCCGTTCTGGGACAGGAAGCGCTGAAGCTCGTTGACGTTGATGCGGCTGCCCACCTTGGCGGCGAAGCTGGCATTGCGGAAGGCCAGACGGGGCGGCAGCTTCTGCACCAGGGCGTTGACCGTGGTGATCACCAGGAATGGCCGGCCGGCGGGGCGCAGCAGGCGGGTCAGGGTGGTGATGCGCTGGGCCACGATTTCCCCGTTGGGGGAGACGCGGTCATAGGGCAGACAGTCCCAGGCGGGGAAGCCCAGCACCTCGATCGACGGGTCGAAGAACGACACCACCTCGGCCAGCCGGGCGGCCCGGGCATCGTCGCTGGCCACATGCAGCAGGCCGGCATTGCCGCCGCGCCTGGCCATGGCCGCCAGCAGGCGCGCATCCTGCCCGTCCGGCGATCCCGACAGCAGCAGGCGGCGCGGATGGCCCAGGTTCAGCGCGAGGTCGGGCGTGGGGATCAGGCTCATGGGACGGGCTTTGCTGCTGCGGCGACGGGGTGGGTATAGCGCGGGACGGATGGGAACAAAAGGGGGACGAGGTGGGAGAAGTGCTGAAGGCAAAACCTCCACGAAACTCTTGGGGGCACCTTCGCTGACGCTATCTCTACCGTCACCCCGGCGCAGGCCGGGGCCCAAGTCGTAGAGTGAGACCCCTGTCATCTGGGCCCCGGCCTCCGCCGGGGTGACGGTAGAGAAGGCGAAAACCCTCACAGCCCAGACCGTCACGGGGAAAACACCTTGCAGACGACGGAAAGCCTATTGCCCCTCCGTCACCATAGCATTCTCACCGGTACCGGTGCGCCTTCAGCCTGTCCATCAGCGGGCCTTCCCACTCAACCGGCGTCGGCTCCTGCCCCGTGATCCAGTTGTAGAGGTCGGGGTCGGACAGTTCCAGCAGCGCCTCGAACCGGTCGACCATCCCCTCGTCCATGGCCGCGATGTGCCGGCGGGCGAAGGAACCCAGCAGCAAATCCATCTCCTTGGTGCCGCGATGGTCGCTGCGGAAGATCAGGCGCTTGCGGCGGGGGTCGAGGGGAGCGTCGGGAAGATCGATCATCATCAGGGTTCCGGTTTGAAGCTGGGCTTTGATATAGAACCTGGGGGGCCGGCTGTCAGCCGTCCCCTGCCCCGCCGCCGACAGATTGGGTCCCTGCCCTTGCGTCCCGCCATCCTGTTTCCGCTGTTCGCACCCGTGACCAGCCTGCCCGGCCTGGGCCCACGCCTGGGCAAGCTGGCTGAGAAGCTGGCCGGGCCGCATGTCGTCGATCTGCTGTGGCACAAGCCGGTGGGGGTGGTGGACCGTATCCTGGTGCCGTCCATCGCCGAGGTGCCGGACGGGCGGCATGTGCTGCTGACCGTGCGGGTGGACGGGCATGCCCCGCCCATGGCCCATAATAGGCCCTATCGCATCCGCTGCACCGACCATAGCGGGTCGATGGACCTGGTCTATTTCCATATCAAGGGTGACTGGCTGGAGAAGAAGCTGCCCGTGGGCACGAAGATCATCGTGGCGGGCAAGGCGGAATATTATAACAACCATCTCCAGATCGCCCATCCCGAGCATGCCGCCCCCGCCGATGAGGGCGCACCGCCGGCCGCGACGGAGCCGACATATCCGCTGACCGGCGGGCTGAATCCCAAGCCGCTGCGCACCGCCATCCAGGCGGCGTTGAGCCGGGCGGAAACATTGCCGGAATGGCAGGATGCGGCGTGGCTGAAGAAGCGGGACTGGCCGGATTGGCATTCGGCCCTGAACAGGCTGCACAATCCGGAGGATGAGGCGGATATCAACCCGCTGGGGCCGGTGCGGCAGAGGCTGGCCTTTGACGAACTGCTGGCTAACCAGCTGGCGCTGCTGCTGGTGCGCGGCGCGCAGCGCAAGCTGAGCGGGCGGGAGACGGCGGGGGACGGGCGGCTGCGCGCCGCGGTGGCGGCGGCGCTGCCCTATTCCCTGACGCGGGCGCAGGAACGGTCGCTGGACGAGATCTATGCCGACATGGCCGATCCGGCGCGCATGCTGCGGCTGCTGCAGGGCGACGTGGGCAGCGGCAAGACCATCGTGGCGCTGATGGCCATGCTGAACGCGGTGGAGACGGGCGCCCAGGCGGCCCTGATGGCGCCCACGGAAATCCTGGCCCGCCAGCATATGGAAACGCTGGCGCCACTGTGCGAGGCGGCGGGCGTGCGCTTGGCCGTGCTGACGGGGCGGGACAAGGGCAAGGCGCGGGCCGCGTTGCTGGAAAGGCTGGCGGCGGGGGAGATCGACATATTGGTCGGGACCCATGCCCTGTTCCAGGAGGAGGTGGCCTTCGCCGATCTGGCCGTGGCGGTCATCGACGAACAGCACAAGTTCGGCGTGCATCAGCGCCTGCAGCTGGCGGCCAAGGGGCGCGGGGTGGATACGCTGGTGATGACCGCCACGCCCATCCCCCGCACCCTGACCCTGACCGTCTATGGCGACATGGATGTCTCCCGCCTGGATGAAAAGCCGCCGGGGCGCCAGCCGGTGAAGACCGTGGTTATGCATGCCGAACGGCTGGAGGAGGTGGCCGGCGGCCTGCACCGGGCCATCGCGTCGGGCCAGCGCATCTATTGGGTCTGCCCCCTGGTGGAGGAGAGCGAACAGGTGGATCTGGCGGCGGCCACCCACCGGCACGCGGCGCTGGTAGAACGGCTGGGCGACCGCGTCGGCCTGATCCATGGCAAGATGAAGGGGCCGGACAAGGACAAGGTCATGGCCGACTTCGCCGAAGGGCGGCTGGACGTGCTGGTCGCCACCACGGTGATCGAGGTCGGCGTGAACGTGCCGGAAGCCACGATCATGGTCATCGAACATGCCGAACGGTTCGGCCTGGCCCAGTTGCACCAGCTGCGCGGTCGGGTGGGGCGCGGGACCGGCGCCAGCACCTGCCTGCTGCTCTATTACCAGCCGCTGGGCGAGGTGGCGCGGCAGCGGCTGGGCGTGATGAAGGATACCGAGGACGGGTTCATCATCGCCGAAAAGGACCTGGAACTGCGCGGTGCGGGCGAGATGCTGGGCACCAAGCAGTCGGGCATCCCGGAATTCCGGCTGGCCGATGTGGCGGTGCATGGGGAGCTGCTGGCGGTGGCGCGCGATGATGCGCGGCTGATCGTGGAGCGCGACCCGGAACTGGTGTCGGAACGGGGCAAGGCGTTGCGGACGCTGCTTTATCTGTTCGAGCGGGATGGGGCGGTGAAGTATCTGCGGTCGGGGTGAGAGGGGTCTGATCAAGCTTTACTAAATTCTGCCGGAATAAAGCCGATCATCACTCTAAATGCCATTCCCTTAAGAAATCTCGCCTCTTCGTTAAGCGATATTCTGCTAAAAAACGGTATATTATATTCTCCATTAGGGCGAGGATGATCTATTATATGAAACTCTACAGCCCAACCAGATAACGTGTCATCCATGTTGTTTTTCAAATCATTTGCGACAGATTCATCGGATATTTGTTGAACTTTTTCTATAAGTTTAATTCTTGCTTCAGGAAACATCTTTAATATCTTTGCTGAATTTGCGCCTTGTTTAAATAAATGACTAAGAACGCTTGATTGCCTTGAACTTCTCTTTACGTGAATAAGTTTCCTCCCAGAGATATCCAGAAGATCGCATGCTTCAAATTTTCCGTGATTTACTGAATTTACCTGCAATATTTCTTGATCAAGGCAAATTAAATTATTAATTTTTGCGTACTTTCTATTGTATTCAATCTCTGATTCGAATCCAATTTTTTTACCGTCATCTGAGATTTTTTTCACCAATACATCATGATTATAAAATATATCGCGCTTCAAATCCCGAAAACCTTCATCTATCGCCTTCTTATAGCCCTCATCCAATCTATACCACTCACCTTCACTAATTGCATATAGCGCATCCCCATCTACAACAGAACCAATCAAAGCCTTTTTAATACTAAAGTTCTTTCTTGGAAGGGAGTTATTAGCAAATTCCGCATATACTCCATGACTGTCGACTATTGACTCCAAATTCAATTGACTTATTTTTTCACCAAGAGCCGCCCTATAATTATGCATCAATAAGTCTGGGTACCTATGTTGATCACGTAAGCCCGAAAATCCATAATGCACGACGTCTTCCTCAGACCAACCAGGCATAGATAATTCAAAATTATTTCCACCATCTTTAATGATATCCAAAGCTTTACCATCTAAATTTCTCACTATTTCCCTATTAAATACGGGCCTAACCTTGTCCACAATTCTAAATGAGGTATTTTTATAATTTTCAGACGAAAATTTCTGAATAGACCATTTAGCCGTCTCAACTATATCTGAAAAATTCATATATCGACTAATTTTCAGGGCAGTCGCGCCAGAAACCAAGTTAGCTGATTTTGCATCTTCTGCTTGACCTGTAACCCGACGAACAAGATCCAACGCCTCATCCAATCCGAATGACTGCAAGTCTCTTTGGAAAGCCGATTGCGATACGCCCTTTATCGCCTCCCCCAAATGACTGCGATCAACTCTTTTGATCTTGCCGTCATCTAAAGAATTTATGGCAACAATCAAACCAAAATCAGGCTCCAATATTGACTCATCAATATAATGCCAGCCATGGGCAAAGGTCGTCACAAACAATCTAGAATTACAACGGAACACAACCACACAACAAGATGATTTATTATTAACACTAACGGGCACAGAAAAAACAGAAGAGACGTCTTGTAGCCAAGACGGTGGACGCAACTCACCTTTAAAAATATACATTCTTGATTCATCACCAAGGCTAATTCCATCAACAAAAAATGCATTCTTCTTATCCATATCCAATCCGCTTGATAGAGATATCTTCTCCAAAGCAGATTGAGTCATAACCTTATCAAATTCAGCAATCTCCTTCTTAACCAAATACAAATTATAGGTTTTCATGTTTGGCATTTCCCCCTCCAAGGGAAAGAATCACTCTTACACCAATAATACATCGTCATCCTCGCACAGCAATCATAATATATCAAATAGATATACAATTTTTAGATAAAGCCACTGAAACCAAAGAGCGTCTCCCTTAACCCCGCACCACCAAATCCCTGACCTTCCTGGCGAAGCTCTCCATCTGGAAGGGCTTCGTCATCACATGCATCCTCGGCTCCAGGTGCCCATGGTTCAGCACGGCGTTTTCCGCGTAGCCGGTGATGAACAGCACCTCCAGCCCGGGCCTTGCCATGCGGGCGGCGTCGGCCAGCTGGCGGCCGTTCATGCCGCCGGGCAGGCCGACATCGGTGACCAGCAGATTGACCGGATGCGGGCCGTTGAGGATGCGGAGCGCCGAGGCGGCGTCCTCGGCCTCCAGCACGGCGTAGCCGCATTCCTCCAGCTGTTCCACGGCCAGCATGCGCACCAGGGGTTCGTCATCCACGACCAGGATGGTGTCGCGGCCGTCGGCGGGGGCCGTGGCTTCGGCCAGGCCGGGCAGGTCGGGCTCGTCCTCCAGCGCGTCACCCAGATAGCGGGGCAGATAGATGCAGATCATCGTGCCCTTGCCCACTTCCGAATAGATGCGGGTGGAGCCGCCGGACTGGCCGGCGAAGCCATAGACCATGGACAGGCCCAGGCCTGTCCCCTGGCCAAGGGGCTTGGTGGTGAAGAAGGGATCGAAGGCGCGGGCCACCACGTCGGGCGGCATGCCGGTGCCCGTGTCGGAAACGCAGAGCGAGACATATTGGCCCGGCTCCAGCCCGCGCATGCGGGCCCCGCGCTCATCCATCCAGCGGTTGGAGGTCTCGATGGTCAGGCGGCCGCCGTCGGGCATGGCGTCACGGGCGTTCAGGCACAGGTTCAGCAGGGCGTTCTCCAGCTGCCCGGCATCGGCATAGGTGGTCCACAGGCCGGCCGCCCCCACCGTCTCCACCCCGATCTCCGGCCCCACGGAGCGGACGATCAGGTCCAGCATGCCGTTGGTCAGGCTGTTGAGGTTCAGCGGCTTGGGGTCCAGGGTCTGGCGGCGGGAGAAGGCCAGCAGCCGCTGGGTCAGACCGGCGGCGCGGCGGGACGCCCCCATGGCACCGGTGATGAAACGTTCCAGCTCGCCCACGCGGCCCTGGGCCAGCCGGGCCTGCATCATTTCCAGGCTGCCCATGATACCGGCCAGGATATTGTTGAAATCATGGGCCAGACCGCCGGTCAGCTGCCCCACCGCCTCCATCTTCTGGCTCTGGCGCAGGGCCTCCTCCGCCGCCATCAGTTCGGCCGTGCGGGCCTGGACCTGGTTTTCCAGGGTGGCCGCCAGATCGGCCAGGTCCTGTTCGGCCTTTCGCCGGTCGGTGATGTCCTGGAACAGCACGGCCACCTGGCGGCGGCTGGCCGGTTCGATCCGGGCGGCGGTCAGGTCCAGCCAACGGCCGGTGGCCACCAGTTCCTGCTGGAACCGGATCGGCTCCCCCGTACGCAGGACGGCGCCATAGCGGGCGACCCAGGCATCTGCCTCCTCCCCCACCATTTCACGCAGCTTCTGCCCCACCACGTCGGGGATGCCGGCATGGCGGGCATAGGCCGCGTTGGCCTGGATATGGATATAGTCGCTGTCGGGACCATGGGGACCATCCAGGAACTCGATGATGCAGAAGCCTTCATCGATGGCGTCGAACAGGCCCTTGTACAGCGCCTCGCTCTCCTGCTTCTCCCGCGCTGCCAGGGTGCGGGCGGTGACGTCGGAACCTTCCACGAAGATGCCCGTGACTTCACTCTGGGCGTTGCGCAGCGGCTGGTAGACGAAATCCAGGTAGAAATCCTGCACCGGACCGCCGGGCACTGCCTGCATGGAAAACAGCACCCCCGTCCCCTGATGGGGCGTACCGGTACGGTAAACCTCGTCCAGGATGGAAACCAAGCCCTGGGCGGCGACATCGGGCAAGGCTTCCGCCACGGTGCGGCCCAACACGGTGCGCCCACCCACCAGCCGCTGGAAGGCGGGGTTGGTCATCTCGAACCGGTGTTCGGACCCGCGCAGCAACGCCATGAAGGTGGGCGTCTGCTCGAACATCTGGGTCAGGACGGGACCGATATTATTGACAAGGGTTTGCACGTCGTCGTTTCCCCGTGAGCCGGCAAGGGATCAAAGGTTGCGGCTGGCGGCCATCGGCGCCCCTGTTGCCGATGATTTCCATTGCATGTCACAGCCGGTATTGCCAGCAAGAAAAGATGCAGTCGCCGAATAAAGCGCCACCGCTTGCCCGAACTGACCCAGATGGGCCAGAATGCGGCGCCAATTGTCCCCAGATATGTCGAGTTTGTTCCATGCGCCATGTCCGTTCCTGGTATGCCGATACCGCCCATTCGACACCGGTCCGCCCGATGCTGATTGGCGATGCGTCCGCCGATGTCTGCATCGTCGGTGGCGGTTACACCGGGCTGGTCACGGCGATCGAGCTGGCATCCAAGGGATTGTCGGTGGTGGTGCTGGAGGCTGAGAAGGTCGGCTGGGGCGCATCGGGGCGCAACGGGGGACAGATCGTCACCGGCTTCAACAAGGGGGTGGGTGAAATCGAGGGCTGGGTGGGCAAGGATGATTCCCGCCATCTGTGGGACCTGTCGGAAGAGGCCAAGACCATGCTGGCCGATCTGGTCGACCGGCACGGCATCGATTGCGACCTGAAATGGGGGTATCTGCTGGCAGCCCTGAAGCCAAGGCACATGACGGGGTTGGCGGAGCACAAGGCGGAGCTGGAGGGGCTGGGATACGCCAGGACGCGCATGGTGGGGCGCGAGGAGATCCGGTCCATGGTGGCCACCGACGCCTATCTGGGGGGCTTGTTCGACGAGGGCAGCGGGCAGCTGCACCCGCTGAACTATGCGCTGGGGCTGGCGGTTGCCGCGGAGAAACTGGGCGTGCGCATCCATGAGGGCAGCCGGGTGGTGCGCATCGACACGAGCGACAAGCCGCTGGCGGCCACGGCGACGGGCACGGTGTCGGCGAAGTTCCTGGTGCTGGCGGGCAATGCCTATCTGGGAGGCGTCTGCCCTTCGATCCGCGGCAAGGTGATGCCGGCGGGCACCTATATCATCGGGACGGAGGCGATGGAGGCGGAGCGGGCGGCGGCCCTGATCCCGTCGGGCATCGCCGTGGCGGATGTGAATTTCGTGCTGAACTATTACCGGCGCAGCAAGGACAACCGTTTCCTGTTCGGCGGCGGGGTCAGCTATTCCGGGTTCGACCGGCCCGACCTGAAACAGTCGCTGCAACGGACCATGCTGCGCTATTTCCCGCAGCTGGCGGACCTGGCCATCGATTATTGCTGGGGCGGGCATGTGGCCATCACCATGAACCGCATGCCGCATCTGGGCCGGGTATCGCCGACGACATATTTCGCGCAAGGCTATAGCGGGCATGGCGTGGCCCTGACCGCCATCGCCGGCCGGGTGATCGCCGAGGCCATCGCCGGACAGGCAGGCCGCTTCGACATCTTCGCCCGCGTGCCGCACCGGGCCTTTCCGGGGCCGCCGGGGCTGAAGATGCCGGCACTGGTGCTGGGCATGCTGTGGTACCGGCTGCAGGATTGGTTGTGAGGCTCGCCCTCACGCCGTCCGCTTGCGCCAGAGCCAGCGCACGGCCATGATCACCAGGGTGATCATCAGGGCCTGGGTCAGCAGCGTGGAAAGCTGGAACAAGGGTTGCTGGTCATAGCGGTGGAAATATTGCCACCAGAAACCGTTGACCGGCGTGCGCAGGGGCGCCAGCAAACTGTCCCAGGCATTGAACACTGCGTCGGGGATGGCGTCGCGGAACGCCATGGGCAGGACCAGGAACAGCAATACGCCGATCAGCACGACGATGAAGCGCAACAGGGTCCACATCTCATCCTCACCACAGGGTACGGCGCTGGCGTTCGGGAAGGGCGGCGTCATAGGCGGGGCCGCCTTCGGCACCGTGGCTGGCGTCGGCCGTCATCTGGCCGGCGGTGGGGATGCCCGATGGGCGGCCCTTGGCGCCCTGGGCCCAGAGGTCGGAGCGGATCAGAGCGCGGGCGCACTGGAAATAGACCTCGTCGATCGCGATCCACAGGACGGAGCGGGGAAGCTGGCCCTGCATGGCCAGCCTGGCGCACAGGTCGGGATCGATGCTGATGGCGGCGCGGCCGTTGATGCGCAGGCATTCATTGACGCCGGGGATCAGGAACATGCAGGCCACGTGCGGATCGGCTACGATGTTGCGCAAGCTGTCGATACGGTTGTTGCCGCGCCGGTCGGGGACCAGCAGGGTGCGGTCGTCGCGGATGGTGACGGCGCTGCCGGCATCGCCGCGGGGCGAGACGTCCAGGCCGGCGGGGCCGACACTGCCCAGGGCGAAGAAGGGCGATGCGCTGATCCAGGCGCGATAGCTGTCGGTCAGATGGTCGGTGACCTTGGCCAGGGAGGGCGCGCCGGGCGGGCCGTACAGCGCCTCCAGGGTGGCGATGTCGGTGACGTGGCCGGGTGGCATGGGCGGGGGCATCGATTGATCCTTTCCATTCATGCCACGATGGAAGATGCTGCTTTTCCAGGCAAGGGCCATCGGGGCCGGCCTGTTGGTCCGTGCGACTCAACCGGTCGCACTTTATGGGAACGGGGAACCCATGCTGAACGAATTCAAGACCTTCATCAGCCGCGGCAATGTCGTGGATCTGGCTGTCGGTATCATCATCGGTGCGGCCTTCACCGCCATCGTCACCTCGCTGGTGAACGACATCCTGATGCCGCCCATCGGCTATCTCATGGGCGGGATCGACTTCTCCGACTATTTCGTCAGCCTGTCGGGCGGGGAATATCCCACGCTGAAGGCCGCCAAGGATGCGGGCGCCACGACGCTGAATTACGGCCTGTTCATCAATGCGGTGATCAAGTTCTTCATCGTCGCCTGGGCCGTGTTCATCCTGGTCAAGCAGGTGAATCGCTTCAAAAAGAAGGAAGAGGCCAAGGTGGTGGAGCCGACGAAGAGCGAATTGCTGCTGACGGAAATCAGGGATCTGCTGAAGGCGAAGGAGTAAGCGCCACCTTGCCTCCCCCGCGAAAGTCTGGGCTGTGAGGGTTTCAGCAATATCTACCGTCGCCCCGGCGAAGGCCGGGGCCCAGGTCGTAGAGCGAAGCACTTGTCACTTGGGCCCCGCTTTCGCGGGGAAAGCGGGTAATTCATGGCACCGGGGTCGGCCCCATAGCCCGCAACGTTACGGAAACAGCAGCCGCCGCAAATCCGTCCATGTCGGCTGGTCGCCGGCCAGCAGGATGCCGCCGGTGACATCGCCGGGACCGTATGGGGTGCCGTCCAGCTTGGCGACCAGGCCGCCGGCCTCCGCATAGGCCAGGGCGCCGGCGGCGTGGTCCCATGGCATGGTGCGGTTATAGAGCGCGAACTGGCCCTGACCGGTCAGCAGGTTCAGGTACTCGTGCGCCGCACAGAACAGGCGGTAGGTGGAGGCGAAATGCGGGCGCAGCGTCTCCAGCCGCTTCTTCTCGTCCGGCGGAAAGAATTTGGTGGAGAGAGAGCCGCGCAGGGATAGCGTCGGACCACCGGGAAGCGCCTTCAGCCGCTCGCCGCCCATCCACGCCCCCTGCCCGACTTCCGCGATGGCCATGCGGTTGCCGATCGGATCATAGATCCAGCCGGCCACCGTCTTGCCCCCCACGGCCAGCGCCAGCAGCACCGCGAAGACCGGGCGGCCATTGGCGAAATTGCTGGTGCCGTCCACGGGATCGATGATCCAGACCGGATCATCGCCGGCGGTGATGCGCGACAGGATCGCGGGGTCGGCGGCGCACGCCTCCTCCCCCACCACCAGCGATCCGGGTAAGAGGTCGGTGAGGCGGGCGGTCAGCACGCGTTCGGCCGCCTCATCCGCGATGGTGACGAAATCGCCGGGGGATTTCTCGCGGATGTCGCCCTTGGCCAGGGCGCGGAAGCGGGGCACGATCTCCGTCGCCGCCACCTCACGGATGATGGCGGCGACCTTTTCCGGATCGAGAAGGCTCATGATGCGAAGGCCTGTTCTCGCGCGCGGTAGGGGAAACGGTCCTGGAAGCGCGCCAGATCGGCAGGGTCCAGGCCAACCCGCAGATGTGCCTGTTCCTCATCATCCTCACGCGCCAGCACCTCGCCCTTGCCATAGAGCCAGGCGATGGCGGCACCGTCGGTGATTTCGATATCGATCTCCACCACCTCCCGGCCCGCCACCATGCGGCGGTCGATGGCGTCGAACAGGGTGTCCAGGCCGGAACCGGTCAATGCCGAGATGGCGATGCCGCCATTGCGGCGGGCTTGGCGCAGCAGGGTCTGCTGATCCTCCTCGCCCAGCCGGTCCAGCTTGTTCAGGACCTCCATCACCCGCTCGTCGCTGTCGACCTCGATCCCCAGGCCCTTTAGCACCGACTCCACGTCGGCCTTCTGCGCCTCGGTATCGGGGTGGGAGACGTCGCGGACATGCAGGATGATGTCGGCGGCCATCACCTCCTCCAAGGTGGCGCGGAACGCTTCCACCAGCCCGTGCGGCAGGTCGGAAATGAAGCCCACCGTGTCGGACAGGATGATCTTGCGGTTCGACGGCAGCATGATCGACCGCATGGTCGGATCCAGCGTCGCGAACAGCAGATCCTTGGCGAAGACATCCGCCCCGGCCATGCGGTTGAACAAGGTGGACTTGCCGGCATTGGTGTAGCCGACCAGGGCCACCACCGGATAGGGCACCTTCTCGCGGGCCTTGCGGTGCAGGCCACGGGTGCGGCGTACCTCCTCCAGCTCGCCCTTCAGCTTCACGATACGGTCGCTGATCAGCCGGCGATCCATTTCGATCTGGCTTTCACCGGGACCGCCCAGGAAGCCGAAGCCGCCGCGCTGCCGTTCCAGGTGGGTCCAGGAGCGGACAAGGCGGGAGCGCTGATAGGTCAGGGCCGCCAGCTCCACCTGAAGCTGACCTTCGCGCGTGCGGGCACGCTTGCCGAAGATTTCCAGGATCAGGCCGGTGCGGTCGATGACCTTGGCCTTCCAGTCGCGTTCCAGGTTGCGCTGCTGGATGGGGGTCAGCGGCTGGTCGACGATGACCAGGCCGATCTCCCCGTCCTTGATCAGCGCAGCCACCTCCTCCACCGCGCCGGTCCCCAGCAGGGTGGCCGGGCGCGGGCGGGTGACGCGGATGGCGCGGGCATAGACGACATCAACCTCGATGGCGGCCGCCAGACCCACCGCCTCTTCCAGGCGGGATTCGGGGTCGCGGGCGTCGTTCCGGTCCTCGGGCAGGACCGGATGCAGGACGAGGGCGCGGGTGGGTGACCCGCGCCCCTCGTTATTACTCAACTCAGTCGTGGTCGGTCTCCTTGGCCGGCGGGTCGAACAGCTGGATCGGATGCGCCGGCATCACGGTCGAAATGGCGTGCTTGTACACGAGCTGCGAATGCGCATCGCGACGCAGCAGCACGGAGAAATTGTCGAACCAGGTGATGATGCCCTGCAGCTTCACGCCGTTGACCAGGAACACGGTCACCGGGGTCTTGCTCTTGCGGACGTGGTTCAGGAACACGTCCTGAACGTTCTGGGATTTTTCTG
Source organism: Niveispirillum sp. KHB5.9 (assembly GCF_048066115.1). Lineage (NCBI taxonomy): Bacteria > Pseudomonadati > Pseudomonadota > Alphaproteobacteria > Rhodospirillales > Azospirillaceae > Niveispirillum > Niveispirillum sp. KHB5.9. Next base: position 79,241 of record NZ_JBLTYX010000014.1, read on the forward strand.
ACATTGGAGCAGCCTCGCTTATGCTCAGGTTTTTGGGGCACCCATCCGACGGGGGCCCAAGTTTGCACAGGATATCCGACAATCGCCCTTTCAGCCAACAGTGCGGATATCCGTCGATATGGTAGCAGCAATCCTAGCAGCCAAGGATGAAATCGCCGCACACCCCTCTAGACATAGCGCGGGGGGAAAACGGCCTAGGCCGTCGCCGACATGCGGCGTGTCGCCCACCAGGATGGGGGTCAGGCCGGTGCGATGCGCGATTTCCATGTCCACATCCGCATCGCCCACGAACCAGATATCGGGGCCGGGTTCGAAGCCCATGGGCTTCAGCGCCAGATGCACCGGCGCCGGGTCCGGCTTGTCCGCCACAGCGTCGGTGGCGCCGACCAGCGCATCGAACAGCGGCGTCCAGCCCAGCATGTCGGCCTCTGCCCGCAGGAAGCGGCCGGTCTTGTTGGAAACCACACCCAGCCGGATGCCCAGCCCATGCAGGGTGCGCAGCATCTCCTCCGCGCCCGGCAGCACATCAGTGAATTGCAGGTGGTTTTCCTGGAAATGCGCATAGAAGATGTCGCGCGCCATGGGCCACTCCTCCCCGAAGATTTCGGGGAAACTGTCGCGCAGCGACTTGCGCACGCGGCCGTAGCTTTCCTCCAGCGTCCATTCCGGCAGGGAGAAGGCCCGCAATGCCGCGTTGATCGAGGCATGGACGCAGCGCCAGTTGGTGATCAGCGTATTGTCCCAGTCGAACAGCACCGCGCGGGGCACACGGTCAAAGGGCGGCTTCAGGATATCGATTGTCACTTGATGCTCGCAGGGTCCGGGGTGCCGACATGGTCCATATAGGCCTGGCGCAGGCGGCGGGCCAGCGGGCCGGGCTTGCCGTCGCCCACCGGCTTTCCATCGATGCGCGTCACCGGCAGGGCGAAGGTGCTGGCGCTGGAGATGAAGGCCTCCCGCCCCGCCAGGGCTTCGGCCACGGTGAAGGGCCGTTCCTTGTACGCGATTCCCAATTCCCGCGCGCATTCCAACAGCGACAGGCGGGTGATGCCGTTCAGGATATCGTTGCTGGGCTGACGGGTGACCAGGGTACCATCGGCCGTGACGATCCAGGCGTTGGACGAACAGCCCTCCGTCACGTAACCGTCGGGATCCAGCTGCCAGCCTTCGAACGCCCCGGCCTCGAATGCCTTCTGCTTGCCCAGCACCTGCGGCAGCAGGGAGACGGACTTGATATCGCGGCGCAGCCAGCGGATGTCCGGCATGGTGATCACCGACACGCCCTTTTCCAACAGCGATGCCGGCTGGAACGCGGTGCGGCGGCAGGTCAGGACCAGCGACGGGGCCGGGTCCTTGGGGAAGCGGAAATCACGGGGGGCGGCGCCGCGCGTCACTTGGATATAGAGCAGGGCATTGTCGGCGCGGTTGCGGCGCACGACCTCGCGCATGATGAAGCGCAGGGTGGCGGGCTTCACCGGCCAGGGGATCGACAGTTCGTTCATCGACCGCGCCAGACGGGTCAGGTGCCCTTCCTCATCCGCCAGCTTGCCGCCGACCACCGTCACCACCTCATAGACGCCGTCGGCGAACTGGAAGCCGCGATCCTCGATATGGATCGACGCCTCGCCATGCGGGAGGTAGCGGCCATTGACATAGGCGATGCGGGGCATGGGTGCGGTTCCACCGGTGATTGGGGACGAAAGATGTCGCCCGGATGCGGGGGAATGGTCAAGGGACCAGCAGCGCGACGCATTGACCAAGGTGGCCTCTCCGGCGGATGCTGATGGCAAGGAAGCCGTTCATGGGGATGAGATGCGGACGCGACACCCTATCCTCCTGACAGCCGGGATCGGCGTACCGCTGCTGACCCTGGGCGCCATCCTTGCCGATCCGGTCATTGCCGCATCGCCGACCCAAGAGCTTTGGGTGACGGTGGCACTGGGCCATCTCGTCCACTGGCTCGACCTGCTGACCGGCAAGAAATTATCGCTGTCGGGTCCGGTGATCGTGCTGGCGGCTTTGGCCATCAACATCTGGCGCAAACAGGCCCGCTTCAGGGGGCCGATGATCTATGTCGGCCTGACCCAGCTGCTGTCGGCCGCCATCGCCGACCTGTCCAAACCGCTGTTCGAGCGCAAGCGGCCGTTCCAGACGGAGGTAGACATCTGGTTCGCGGGACCGGATTTCGGGTCCTTTCCCTCCGGCCATACCGCCTTCTATTTCGGCCTGTTCGTTCCGCTGGCAATGCTGTTCCCGCGCTGGACCCCGGCCCTGCTGGTGATACCGGTGCTGGTCGGGGCGGAACGCATCCTGTCGCATGACCATTACGCCACGGATGTCGCTGCCTCGATCCTGCTGGTATTGATCATGGCCTGGGTGCTGCGGCCGATCGCGCGGCGCTGAACCGGTATTATAACAACTCCGTGAGGTTCCCATGCCAAAGCCCCTTGCCATCATTCCCGGTATCGGCGGGTCGGGAGAGGCGCATTGGCAAAGCCATTGGCAGACGGGCGATCCGCAGACCCGGCGGCTGGACGTGCCGGATTGGGACCGACCGGATCTGGGCGACTGGATCGCCGGGCTGGACCGGCTTGTGGCCGGGTTCATGGAGCCGCCCTTGCTGGTGGCGCACAGCCTGGGCTGCCTGCTGGTGGCGCATTGGGCCGGCCGCGCGCCGGTGGCGGGCGCCCTGCTGGTCGCCCCGCCCGATCCGTCAGGGCCGATATTCCCGGCCGAGGCGGCAGGGTTCGGGCCGGTGCCCCGGCGCCCCCTGCCCTTTCCCGCCATCGTCGTGGCCAGCAGCGACGATCCCTATGGCAGCATGGCCCATGCCGAGGGGCTGGCCGCGGCCTGGGAGGCGGAACTGGTCATGGCCGGAGCACTAGGGCATATCAACGGGGCCAGCGGGTTGGGCGATTGGGTGTGGGGTCGGCAGGTGTTGGGACGGCTATAGCGGTATGGCCGTGCGGCGGCTCAACCCGACATCACCATCGGTCAAGGTCCGCCACGCCATACCCAGCCGTCGCGCGATGGGGCACCCTGGCGGCTTGGTTCGCGCCACCCGACGCAGGGCCGCTCGGTGGGGCATGATGTCCGGGGTGATGATATCCCAGGCCAAACCCAACCGTTCGAACCCCAGGATCAGCCACCAGCCCAGGTCGACCTCGCCGTCATGCAGGCCGAGGCGTGCCGATCCCGGATAGGCGTGATGGTTGTTGTGCCAGCTTTCACCCATACTGATCAGCCCGGCCACCTTGACATTATAGCCCTGGACCGAGGCGCCATCGACCAGGAAGCTCTGGTCCCCTTCCCGGTGCGCGTAATGGCCGACCAGCCAATGGCCGGTGACGCAGACCGCCACCCGCGCGCAGATGCCCCACACCACCCAGGGCAGGCCGCCGATCATGAAGAACAGGATAACCCAAGGCAGTTGCTGCGCCATCCAGGTCCGCTCCATCCATTCATAGAACCGGTCCCCGGCCAGCCGCGGTTCCAGCCGGAATTGTGGCGGCCGGTCTAGTTCCAGCGAACAATGCAGCTGTCGCCAGCCATCCAGCCAGAACCCGGCGCGGTGGGCGAAATAATCGTGGCAGGCGGGCTGGCGCTGCGCCCAATCACGCATGTCATGGATGCGGATCATGCCAATGGGACCCGACATGCCCACCAGCACGCCAAGATAGACGCAGAGATATTCAAGCCAGAGCGGGCACTGGAAACTGCCATGGATCAGCCGCCGGTGCATGCCGACCGAATGGCCCAGGCACAGGGTGATCGCACAGGTGACCAGGAACAGGGCGAAGGCGCCCCAGGTGAAGAAGGGCCCGCAAAGCAGCAGCGCCGCCAGGGTCATCGCCCCGATCCACAGCGACTTTCGCGGCGCCCAGCGGACATGGCCGGCGGCCGGGTCGCTATCGGGTTGCGCAATGATCCGTTCCGAACCGGCAACGAGCCGCATAACGCTACCCCTATTCCTCGGGTTGGTTGGGTCCGGCCCGTTTCGCCCGCCCGATCTCGGCACTTTCCCGTTTCAGGGGCAATGACACCGGGCACAGGTTCTGCACGAAGCCGTTCAGGGTATTGACCAGATTGTCGCGCACCAGGGCGTAATGGACGAACTGGCCGCGCTTCTCGCTTCGCACCAGCCCGGCATTTTCCAGCACCGCCAGATGCTTGGAAATGGCCGGTTTGGTCATGTCGAACCGTGCGGCGATCTCCCCCGCCGTCAGCTCCGCCTCGGCCAGATAGGCCAGGATCTTGCGGCGTGCGGTGGAGGCCAGGGCTTCGAAAATCTTGTCCATGAGTGCTTTCGTATTTAGCTTATTAGTTAAATATCTATCTGATTAGCTATGCTTGTCAAGCGGCTGTTTGCCGTCCGATGGGTTTGGGGGAATGTCTCAGGGATCAGAAGAATTCCAGCCGCACGGCGAACATCTTCTCCACCTTCTTCACCTGCCCGACCTCGGCCAGGATGATCACCCGATCGTTGGGTTTGATCACCGTGCTGGGGCGCGGGATGATCACCTTGCCCGCCCGCACGATGGCGCCGACGATGATGCCGACGGGCAGGCGGATATCCTTCAGGGGCGTGTTGATCAGGGTGGAGGTTTCCAGCGCTTCGGCCTCGATCACCTCGGCGAAATTCTCGCGCAGGGAGTGCACCGCCTTGATGCGGCCGCGCCGGACATGCTGGAGGATGGAGGAGACGGTGATCGACCGCGGGCTGACCACCGCGTCGATGCCCAGCGGCAGGACCAGCGGCTGGTACGTGGTCTTGTTGATCAGGGTGATGGCGCGCTTGCAGCCATTGCGCTTGGCCAGCAGGCTGGCCAGGATATTGCCCTCGTCGCTGTTGGACACGGCCACCACGGTTTCCGAGGCGCCGACATTGGCCTCTTCCAGGATGGTGGGGTCCAAGGCGTCGCCATGCAGGACCATGGTGCGCTTCAGCTTCTGTGCCACATGGGTGGCGCGGCGGCGATCGACCTCGATGATGCGGGCCGACACGCCGGGCTGGTTCTGCTCGATCTCCTCCGCCAGGCATAGGCCGATATTGCCGCCACCGACGATGATGACGCGCCGGGCCTGACGCTCCTCATGCCCGAAGGCGGCCATGGCGCGGGCGACATGGTTGGTGTCGGCGACGAAATAGACTTCGTCGCCGGGCAGCATCTGGTCATTGCCGCCGGGGATGAATTGCTGGTCGCCGCGGATGATGGCCACCACCTCGATCGCCAGATCGGGGAACAGGCCCGTCAGTTGGCGCAGCGGCGTGTTGATGATCGGGCAGTTCTGCGAACAGACGACGCCGATCACCTTCACCAGCCCGTCGGCCAGCGGGATCATGTCGAAAGCACCGGGGACCTGAAGCCGGCGGGAGATGGCACGCGCCACCTCGATCTCCGGGGAGATGATGACGTCGATGGGCAGGTGCCCCCGCGAAAACAGGTCTCGCCAGATGGGTTGGAGGTAGGATTGGTGGCGCACGCGGGCGATCTTGGTCGGCACGCTGAACAGGCTGGCCCCCACCTGGCAGGCCACCATGTTCACCTCGTCCGCGAGCGTCACGGCGATCAGCATGTCGGCATCCGCCGCCCCCGCCGCCTCCAGCACATTGGGGTGCGAGGCGAAGCCGACCATGGCCTGGACGTCCAGCGTGTCGCTGATCTTCTGGATCAGTTCGGGCGACTGGTCGATGACGGTGACATGGTTGCCCTCCGACGCCAGATATCGGGCGATATTGGACCCGACCTGGCCAGCACCACAGACGATGACTTTCATTGAGAGTTACCTGTCAGGCGGCCGATTGAGGGCGGTAGGTGGGGGCGGGAAGCATGCGACCCCGGTCCAGGGCGGATTCAAGCCAAGCGGTCATGGCGATCGTGATCTCATGGGCGGCTTCCTCCGGTGTTGCACCGTGGGCCGAACAGAAGCGCAGGTCTGGAACGTCTGCAATCCAGCATTCATCCTCATCCGCCCAGAACAGGTTGATATGGTAACGCCTTATCAGGGCTTCTTCCATGGTCGAGACCCTCACCCGGATGAATGAAGAACGACAAAGTACCACAAACCTGCCTCCCCCGCGAAAGCGGGGCCGCTGCGAAACTCGTGGGCACTATCGTTGCCGCTCTCTCTACCGTCACCCCGGCGAAGGCCGGGGCCCAGATCGTAGAACGACGTGCTTGTCACTTGGGTCCCGGCCTCCGCCGGGATGACGGTAGATGCGGTGGAGAAGGTTGAGGCCCGTCACCACTGCGTCGCCCCCTCACTCCACCAGCTTCAGCCCGTTCTTGTCCGACCCGTGCACGCCCAGCGATTTCAGCTTGCGGTGCAATGCTGAGCGTTCCATGCCCACGAAGCTGGCGGTGCGGGAGATGTTGCCGCCGAAGCGGGTAACCTGGGCCAGAAGGTATTCGCGCTCGAACACCTCGCGCGCCTCGCGCAGGGGCAAGCCCATGATCTCCCCGCCCTTCTCCCACTTGAGAACGGTCGGCGTGATGGCGCCGATCTCTGGGGGCAGCATGTCGGCGCGGATGGCCTCCGTCGGGTCGGCGGCGACCATGATCAGCAGCCATTCCACCGTGTTGCGCAGCTGGCGGATATTGCCGGGCCAGTCATAGGCCTGCAAAGCGGCCATCGCATCCTCGCCGAAGACACGGATGGGCAGGCCGGCGGTTTCCGCCGTGCGTTGCATGAAATGGCGGGCCAGCATGGGGATATCCTCCCGCCGCTCCCGCAGCGGCGGCATCTTCAGCGGCACCACCGACAGGCGGTAGAACAGGTCCTGGCGGAACCGGCCTAGTTCGATCTCCGCCGTCAGGTCGCGGTTGGTGGACGCGATGACGCGGACATCCACCTCCACCCGCGACGTGCCCCCCACCCGCTCGAACGTCTGTTCCTGAAGCACGCGGACGATCTTGCCCTGGGTTTCCAGTGGCATATCCGCCACCTCGTCCAGGAACAGGGTGCCGCCATGGGCCTGTTCGAAGGTGCCGACCTTGCGGCCCCCGCCTTCGAACCCGTGCTCGGTGCCAAACAGTTCCACCTCCAGCCGGTCGGGCCGCATGGTGGCGCAGTTCAGCGCCACGAACGGGCCGTCATGGCGGCGCGACTTGGCGTGCAGCATGCGGGCGACCACTTCCTTGCCGCTGCCCGGCGGGCCCGAGATCAGGACGCGGGAGCCGGTTGGGGCGACCTTTTCCACCGAATGGCGCAGCTGGTTCACAGGCAGCGAGCGGCCGATCAGGTCGAAATCGGCACCGACGCGCACCCGCAGCTCACGGTTCTCGCGCCGCAGCCGGGCGGCCTCGATGGCGCGTTCGACCAGCAGCAGCAGGCGGTCGGCCTTGAACGGCTTTTCGATGAAATCATAGGCGCCGGCCTTGATGGCGGCGACAGCGGTTTCGATATTGCCATGGCCGGAGATCATCACCACCGGCACGTCGGGATGGTCGCGCTTCATCTCCGCCAGGATCTGCAACCCGTCCAGGCGGCTACCCTGCAGCCAGATATCCTGGATGATCAGGCTGGGCCGGCGGGCGGCCACGGCGGCAATCGCCTGGTCGGCATCCGCCGCCTCCCGCGTCTTCATGCCTTCATCCTCCAGGATGCCGGCGATCAGCATGCGGATGTCAGCCTCGTCATCGACGATCAGAATGTCGTGCGCCATGTCTTCTCAACCCCTCCGCGCGTCCGCGGTGTTCATATCCGGAATGACCGTGGCCGTGGGTGCAATGTTGCGCGGCAGGACCAGTGTGACACGGGCGCCACCGCCCGGCCGGTCCTCCAGCAGCAGCGCGCCGCCATGGTCTTCCATGATCTTTTTCACGATGGCGAGGCCAAGGCCCGTGCCCTTGGCCCGCGTGGTGACATAAGGCTCGGTCAGCCGGTCACGTTCCTCCGTGGTCGGCAGACCCTTGCCATTATCTTCAACCGCCAACAGGACCCGTTCATCATCCACCTGGATGCGGGCCGTGATTTCACCGGGCACTTTTTCCGTGCCTTCCGGCGTATCCTCCAACCGGCCTTCGATGGCTTCGCCGGCATTTTTCAACAGATTGGTCAGCGCTTGGCCGATCTGCCGGCTGTCGCACACGGCGACCAGGGGCGCGTCGGGCATTTCGCAATTGAACTTGATGGATGAATAGGCGCTGGCCTGGAGCAGCACCGATTGCCGCGTCAGGTCCTGCATGGCCGTCGGCTTCATCACCGGCTGCGGCATGCGGGCGAAGGCGGAAAACTCATCCACCATGCGGCCGATATCATCGACATGGCGCACGATCGTGTCGGTCATGGCCTTGAACGTATCGGGATCGCTGTTGATTTCCTTCAGATACTTGCGGCGCAGGCGCTCCGCCGACAGCTGGATCGGCGTCAGCGGGTTCTTGATCTCATGCGCGATGCGCCGCGCCACATCAGCCCAGGCCGCCTTGCGCTGCGCCGACAGCAGTTCCGACACATCATCGAAGGTGACGACATAGCCCTTCACCTCCCCACCCACGATCTCGGCGGCGACGCGCACCAGCAGGGTTTTCTGCTGTCCGCCACGGCGGATCTGCACCTGGCTTTCCACCTGCCGCCCGCTGCGCCGGCGGATATTGCCCATCAGCTCGTCCAGCTCCGGCACCACCTCCAGCAGGTCGCGGCCGATCAGCGAGGATGGGTCGCCCACGGACAGAAGGTTGGCGGCGGACAGGTTGGGCAGATTGATGACCCCGTTCTGGTCCAGGCCCAGCACGCCGGCCGACACGCCGGCCAGCACGGCTTCGGTGAACCGCCGCCGCAGGTCGAGCTGGCGGTTGGCCTCCACCAGCTCCGTGCGCTGGCTTTCCAGCTGGCTGGTCATGCGGTTGAAGGCGCGGGACAGGGTGACCAGCTCATCCTCCGGCTCCAGCCCGCTATCGGGCACGCGGGCCGTCAGGTCGCCGGCGCGGATACGCTCGGCCGCCGCGATCAGGGAGGAGATGGGGGCCACCAGATATGTCGCGAAATTCAGGCCCAGCCAGATGGCGGCCAGCAGCAGCAGCACGGCCACGCCCACGAAGATCACCGCCATGCGGGTCTGCAGCGCGAAACGCTGCTCCTCCATATGGCGGTATTCCTGAACGGCACTCTGCGTCACATCCATGTGTTCCAGCACGCGGCTTTCCACGGGCCGGCCGATGAACAGGAACCGGTCGAAATCCTGGTCCAGCAGGACGATGGCATTCACCCGGTTGCCGCCCTCGCTGACGATCAGCACCACCTCGCCCTTGCGGGCGCGCTCCAGATCCTCGGCATGGACGGTGGTGAAGTCGAAGGCGAAGCCCAGGCCGAACACGGCCGTCACCTGGCCCGTGCCGTCGAAGATCACCGCCTCCGTCACATTGCGCATCAGCGCCTGGGACTGGAAATATTGCCGGAAGCGCGGCGGGTCCCAATAGATGTTCAGCGGCAGGCGGGCCAGATCGTTGCGCATCACCTCCGCATCGCGCGACAGGGTCTGCTGATGTTCCTTCAGATAGCCTTCAGCCACCGCCAGGCTTTCATCCACCACCAGCCGCACGCGGTCGGAGAACCAGCTTTGCAGGCCGACATAGAAGAACAGGGCGGAGAAGATGGCCATGATGATGGCCGGCGCCACCGCCAGGATGGAGAAGACGGCCACCAGCCGCATATGCAGGCGCGACGCCGCCAGACCCTGCCGCCGTTCCACCCACAAGGCCACGATGCGCCGCGCCACCACGGCCCCCAGCAGCAGCAGCAGCACGCCATCCAGCGTCAGCAGCAGCATCAGGGTGTTCTGGTCGACGGCGACGGGCAGCGTCTCCGTGAGTGCTGCATAGGTGGCGGCACCGGCGGCCAGGGCCGCGACGATCAGGACGATGCCGGCCATGGTGGACAGATGCCGCCCGCGCGACCAGCGCACAATGCGCCGCCAGAGCCCATCCGACCGGGGCGCCATGCCGGGTGCCGTCACACTCATGCGGGGGCACCGGCGGGGGAAGGAATGGCTTGTGACAATCCGGAACGGGGCAAAGCGGGTGCCTTGGGCTGACGGGGCCTGTGAGGCGATACTGTTACCAGAAAGCTACACAGGACGCCAGCCCGCAACGTGATAAAGCTGCAACAGGGTGTGGTGGGACGCGCATCCTTCATCGCTCGACACCATGCCAGCAGTAAGGCATAGTCGTTCCCCGTTATGCGTTCCCATCGGGCACGGGATACTAGCAATGGCTGAATATCTTGGATTCTTACCTTAACATCGCTGAAACGGTCCTTCGATTCGCCCGGCGCCCGCTAACAGCTCGGGAAATACTTGAACTGGCCTATACGTCAGAGATTGTCCCTTCCCAACTTCATGGCAGAACGCAGCACAAAACAATAGGCGCCCGCCTAAGCGAAGATATTTTATTACATCGAGAAAGAAGTGTGTTTTTCCGAACGGAACCGGGTCGCTTTTTCCTTCGAGAATTTTTAACTGACACCTCTCTTCCTGAGCGATTTCGTACTCCGATGATAGCACGTCGGAGAGCCCGCGAACTGCAGAGGGGAACAGCGTTGGCATTTTCACCTCAAGCCCTTGATAAGTTTAAAGGGTCTGCATTGACACGCGATTCAGTGTTACCGCTGCTGCAGTCCAATGAAATTCATTACACTTCAGATGTAAATCATAGAGATAATGATGAGATTGTTGTATGGTCCTTTGTGATGGTAGTACGAGATGATTGCGTACTAACCTATCGACACGGACGATATCGAGAAGGTCGCGACGCTTTTCTCAAGCGGCGATCTTTAGGTTTTTTTGCACCTATCATCGATAAAGATTTAGACTTATTTGGCAGACATGATCACGGTATAATTTCGAGCGGATTAAAGATCATTACAATTGATCTTGATTTACCATCGGAGATCACCTTTAGAGATGGAAACGACTTAGATTCAGATATCGACTATTTCCTTCTCTATAAGGAGGAAAATAAACCCAGGGATTTGCTTGCAATTATTCGATTTGAATGCCCAGAATGGTTCGACCCCGTGAGTCGAAGACTCGCCATTAATGATCTAAACTGGATGAATCTCAGGAATCCGGTTAATCATATTGAAGACTTCGACCCTTGGTCGCAGTCCGTATTACAGCATGCACAGAAAGCCTCGTCCTAAATTAATGGTGTGTCATGCCCCCGCCAGTAAAAGGATATATTTCTGATCAAGAAGCATCCTACATTGGGCTATTGCTTCAAAATATGGACCCTAGAGGAAAGGAAAACGCCCTAGAGCGTCTATGCTCTTACTATCGCAATGGCTTTCGACTCAGAAACCCCCATTCAGTTCAGCAAACCCTCAATGGCTTACTTTATAGCCTCGATGCCAGCGTTAGGCGATGGACTCTAAATGCAATTGCTCTGATCGGTATTAAACGCGACAATCTACAAGCCACTCTTGAAGCGATCGAAAGAGATCGCGGTAATGAGGATATTCTTGGCGCAGGAATAGCTGCGCTGGTTGCTCTTACTCAGCCAGATGATGTCGTTGGGCTCCTTGGGGGAATTGGTATAGCATTAGAAGGAGCTGCATTGCTCGCAGCAGCTCAGCAAACTACTTCATATAATTCAAAGCTTGCGGCCAAAAGAATAAATATTAACTGCGCTAGTGAATCTGAGTTGCGCTTAGCATCTGTTTTAGTAGGATTAAACAAGGCACCAGAACATTTATTTGATTTATCGCATGATAATAAAACAATAATTGGGGCCCTAAATAGCCATCATGATCCAATTGTTGCCCAGTATTCGGTTTGGTCTATCTGTGAAAACCCAAGATTTAGCGTACTAGATTTGGGTGTTAAGCTTACGGATATCGAGCGCCTACCTGACAATGTCCGTGGATATGTTTTGCGTCTAATTACCGCCAACGCAGAGATCGCCGAGAAGAATCGAGAATACCTTACCGTCGGCGCTCAAGATCCGTCAGAAAAGGCCCGTCAGGGCCTTGCCACCGGAATGTTAAATACATATTTTTCTGGCTTAGAACAAATAACAGTTGATTGGCTTGGGATGGAAAATTCACAAGTAATAAAAGACAACTTACTTGACCATATGGCCACACATGCTGATCGATGTCGAACTTATCACGATGCGGTGGTAGAAGCGTACAAATCCTCCGGTGCTGGATCTTTAATCCGCCATCGCCTGGAAGCTGCTGCTGCTAAAACCTCCGCTTATGCAGAACTTAAAAGAATTTCCATAAGAAGTGAAACATTCAGTCTTTTCGGTGAAACTGAACCAATGGGAGCGAGAATCGTGAACCAATTCAATGCTCAAAACATGAACATAGGTGCAGTTACGGGTGACAATGCCAACATCAAAAGCGCTGTTGGTGCAATCCAAAACAACTCAAATGGCGCACAAGAGGCGCTATCTATACTTGAAAAAATTCTCTCTAAATCCTCACTTACAAATAATGAAATTTCACACGGCAAAAATTTAATCGCTGAAGCTCAGAAAAATCCATCCAAAGGCACTTTAGATAAAGTGGTTAGCTGGATGAAAAAAGCTAAAGATGGCACAGGATATGCCCTTTCCGCCAGTCAGGATTTTCAAGAACTTTGTGATAAGTTAGTTGAAATATCCTCAAACATCCTCTCCTGATGCTTGCGGTCTGTTTCATTCCAATGAGAAACTATTATCATCTCACCTTTCGTCATCTCTACGATAAGCTGGGACCGAAGAACTAGACGCCCGACCTTGCGGCTGCTTTGATATAAGCAGCTTCGAGGCTTAATCCTGTGGCCCATGGGTCCCGGCTTTCGCCGGGATGACGAGGAAAGAAAAAGGGGGGGATTGTGGGCCGGAAGGCCCTACTTCAACCCCCTCACCACCTGAATATCCAAATCCCTGATCTTCTTCCGCAGCGTATTGCGGTTCAGCCCCAGCATATGCGCCGCCTTGATCTGGTTGCCGCGTGTCGCGGTCAGGGACAGCGACAGCAGCGGCCGTTCAACCTCGCGCAGGATGCGGTCATAGAGGCCCGCCGCCGGAATACCGTCCTTATGCGCCGCGAAATATTCCCGCAGGTGGCGTTCGACCGCCGCCGACAGGCCCTCGTTCACCGGTTCCTGTACCGGGGCCGCGGCCGGGTTGGCTTCGGCCAGTTCGGTGTCGATGACGTCGAGGCTGATCACCTCCTGCGAGTACAAGGCCGCCAGGCGCTGGACCATGTTTTCCAGCTCGCGGACATTGCCCGGCCAGCGATAGCGCTTCAGCCGGTCCATGGCGGCGTTGTCCACCGTCTTGGCCGGCAGGCCCTGCTGGGCCGCCTGGTTCAGGAAATGGCGGACCAGAGCCGGCACATCCTCCGTCCGCTCGCGCAGCGGCGGCAGGCGGATGGGCACGACGTTCAGGCGGTAGAACAGATCCTCGCGGAACAGGCCCTGGCGGATCAGGGTGCGCAGGTCGCGGTGGGTGGCCGCGACGATGCGCACATCGGTCTTGATGGGCGTGCGGCCGCCGACCGTCGTGTACTCGCCTTCCTGCAACACGCGCAGCAGGCGGGTCTGCGCCTCCAGCGGCATGTCGCCGATCTCGTCCAGGAACAGGGTGCCGCCCTGGGCCTGTTCGAACCGGCCGGTGGAGCGCATGGTGGCGCCGGTGAAGGCCCCCTTCTCATGGCCGAACAGCTCGCTCTCGATCAGTTCGCGCGGGATGGCGGCCATGTTGATGGCCACGAACGGGCCACCCCGGCGCTTGCCGTAATCGTGCAGCGCCCGGGCCACCAGTTCCTTGCCGGTCCCGCTCTCGCCCGTGATCATCACGGTCAGGTCGGTGCCCATCAGGCGGGCCAGGACGCGGTAGATCTCCTGCATGGCCGGCGACCGGCCGATCAGGGGCAGCGCCTCCTCCTCCGCATCCTCCACCGGGGCGGGGGTGGCGGGGGTGGAGGATGCCGGAACCGAGAGGGCCTTCTGCACGATGGCCATCAGGTCCTTCAGGTCGAAGGGCTTGGGCAGATAGTCGAACGCGCCCCTCTCCGCCGCCTTCACGGCGGTCAGCAGGGTGTTCTGCGCGCTCATCACGATGATGCGCAGGTCCGGGCGCAGCTTCTTGATGCGCGGGACCAGGTCGAGCCCGTTCTCGTCCGGCATCACCACATCGGTGATGACCAGATCGCCCTCCCCCTCCTGCACCCACCGCCACAGCGTGGCGGCGTTGCCAGTGGTCTTCACCTCATGTCCCAGGCGGGCCAGGGCCTGGGTCAGTACCGTCCGAATGGCCCTGTCATCATCCGCAACGAGAATAGTTGCGCCCATTTTTTAGGCACCCTCTCCGTGACCACGCTTATCGGTAACCGGCAGGGAAACCTTGAAGATCGTGCGCCGCGGCACGGACTCAAAGTCGATGACCCCACCATGATCACCGATGATCTTGGCAACCAATGCAAGACCCAGGCCGGTTCCGTTCATCTTCGTCGTGACAAAGGGATCGAACAGGTTGGCGCGGATATCTTCAGGTATTCCAGGGCCGTTATCACCCACGCAAACCAGCAGCGGCAGCTGCATCCGGCTGTCCGATCCGGACACGGCCAGACGCACGCCATGCTGGTACGCCGTGGTCAGCAGGATCTCGCCGCCCTGCTCCGGACAGGCCTCCGCCGCGTTCTTCACCAGGTTCAGGAAGACCTGCACCAGCTGATCCCGGCTGCCCAGCACCGGCGGCAGCGAAGGGTCGTATTTCTCGATGAAGCGGATATGGCGGGCAAAGCCGGTCTGGGCGATGCGGCGCACATGTTCCAGCACGGCGTGGATGTTCACCGCCTGGCGCTCCAGCGGGCGGCCATCGGTGAACACCTCCATCCGGTCCACCAGAGCCACGATACGGTCCGCCTCGTCACAGATCAGACGGGTCAGGATCTGGTCATCCTCGCTGGCATTTTCCTCCAGCAACTGCGCCGCCCCCCGGATGCCGGACAGCGGGTTCTTCACCTCATGCGCCAGCATGGCGGCCATGGCGACGACGGAGCGGGCAGCACCGCGATGGTTCAGCTGCTTGTCGATGCGGCGCGCGATGGAGCGTTCATGGATGGTCAGCACCACGAAATCCGGCGGGTCGCCCAGGGGGGCCGCCTGCATGGTCACCGAATGCGGGCCGATGCGTGCGGTTTCCACCGAGACACCATATTCGCACACCGTGGCATGGGTGATCCGGGCCTGGTCCAGCAGCGCCAGGACGGGGCTGTCCTCCGGGATCAGCTCCGTCAGTTTGGTGCCCAGGACACGGGTGGCGGAAACATCGAAGAATTCCTGGGCTTCCAGATTGATGAAGCGGATCAGCCCCTCGCCATCCACCACCATCACGGGGTCGGGCAAGGCGGCCAGGATGGAGGTCGGGTCGATATCCGCGCCGATGCGGCGGCCGGCCGGCATCCGTGCCATCAGGCGGCGATCCGTTCGGTGACGCCGCGATCCAAGGCGGCGGAATAGAAGGCGATGATCTGCTGCTTCATCTTTTCCGGGTCCTCCGTGGTCATGATCTGATGGCGGTAATCGGCAGAGCCGTTCATGCCCTTGGAATACCAGGCGACATGCTTGCGGGCGATCTTGATGCCGGCATCCACGCCATAGTGCGCCAGGATGGCGTCGTAATGTTCCAGCACCGTCTGCATCTGGTCGGCCAGCGGCGGGTCGGGCAGCTTCACCCCGGTGCGCAGGTAATGCATGACCTGGGAAATGAACCAGGGCCGGCCATAGGTGCCGCGTCCGATCATGATGCCGTCGGCCCCGGATTCCTCCAGGCAGCGCACGGCATCATCGAAACTGTTGATGTCGCCATTGGCGATGACGGGGATCTTCACCGCCTCCTTCACCTGGCGGATGAATTTCCAGTCGGCGGTGCCGTTATACATCTGGCAACGGGTGCGGCCATGGATGGTCAGCATCTGGATGCCGCATTCCTGCGCGATGCGGGCCATGTTGGGGGCGTTCAGATTGTTGGCGTCCCAGCCCTTGCGTGTCTTCATCGTCACCGGAACGGAAACGGACTTCACGGTGGCTTCCATGATGCGGCCGGCCAGCAGCTCGTCCTTCATCAGGGCAGAACCGGCGAAGCCGTTCACCACCTTCTTCACCGGGCAGCCGAAATTGATGTCGATGATATGGGCGCCGCGATCCACGTTCAGCTTCGCCGCCTCGGCCATCACCTCAGGCTCGCACCCCGCCAGCTGCATGGAGATCGGCGCTTCGTCCAGGTGCCATTCGGTCTTCAGCAGGCTTTCGCGGGTCGCACGGATCATCGCCTGGCTGGCGATCATCTCCGACACGACGAGGCCGGCACCGGTGCGCTTGACCAGCCGGCGATAGGGCATGTCGGTGACGCCGGAAAGCGGCGCCAGGATCACCGGGTCATCGATACGGACCGGACCGATCTGAAGGGGGGCAAGCGGCTTGACCATGGGACTGAACCTTGAACCTGGGTCCGGAATTTGCACACTAATCAGGCAATTTTCACGGATGCATCAAATTTAGGCACAGAGCTTAACACAGGTCCGAAAAAACGCAATATTCAGCGCCGCATGGCGGTTTTCCCGTGGGAACAGGGGCTCCCGCAATCTCGCCAATCCCCTTTCGCGAACAATGGCCAGGAGACTATTCTGGTACCGATGAGGGATGGAGGGGGCGTCCATCCGGGAAAGGCGGAGAGATACATGCCGGCGCGCTATCTGGGATGGTTGCTCGCCGGCCTGTTGGTCCTGCATCCGCTGACGGCGAACGCGAAGCGGCAGCCCATCAAGCCCGCCGGCACTTGCGACGGGCTGCCACGCGTTACCTTGACCGTCACGCAGGGCTGGTGCATCGGCCTGCTGGTCAAGGGGCTGGTCAGTCCCCGCGGCCTGGCGGCACTGCCGGACGGCAGCATCCTTGTCGCCGACCTGCATGGCTGGAAGCCGAAAGGCGGCTCGCTGTACCGGCTGCGGCGCGTGGACGGGGAGGTGCGCAAGGAAAAGCTGTTCGACAAGCTCGACCGGCCCAACAGCGTCGTCCTCGGGCCCGACGGCAAGGTTTATGTCGGCGAGCCGAACCGGCTGTTCCGGTTCGACCCCACCCACCCCGACCCGGTCCAGGAGGATGTGATCGGCGGCACGTCCGGCACCCCCGGCCTGCCGGGTACCGGCGACCATCCGCTGGCCAGCTTCATTTTCACCAGTGACACCCGATTGGTGGTGAATGTCGGGTCGGCATCGAACAATTGCGAGCCGGATCAAGGACAAACCCAACGGGGCCTGTCCTGTCCGGAAGCGGAAGGCCGCGAGGCGCGGGGCGTATTAAGGCTCTATCGCTTTGACCGGCCCGGCGGCCGGATCACGGGTTGGGACACAATGGCGCGGGGCCTGCGCAACTCAATGGCCCTGGCCCTCCATCCCAGCGGAACCCTGCTGCAGGGCGAGAATTCCCGCGATGATATCGACCGGGCCGATCCGTCCCTGGATGGCGACGCGCTGCCCCATGACGAATTGAACCTGATCCAGCAAGATGGCGACTATGGCTGGCCCTATTGCTTCGACAATAACCGGCCCAGCCCGGAATTCCCCCGGGCCAGATGTGCGGACCGGAAAGCGCCCTTGCTGCTGCTGCCCGCGCATTCGGCTCCGCTGGGCATGATCTACAACACCATGACCATCGCGGGACGTGGCCGGTTGTCGCTGCTGGTCGTTGCGCTGCATGGCTATCATGCCAACGGCCATCGGATCGTCGGGCTGGAGGTCGATCCGACGGGTAAACCCTACGGCATGCCTTTCGATCTGGTCGGGGACCGGCACGGAACAGCTGACATACCGATGGGCGGCCCTGTGTCGCTGGGACCGCTCGCCGAGGGTGGCCTGGTATTCAGTGACGAGCGCAACGGCGCCGTCCTGGTCCTGCGCCCCGATGTCCGGTGATGGGCGCAGGCAGCGCAAAGGGGCATGCCGGGTTCGTAACGGCATGGCTTGCCTGCCGTCCAAACCATTGGCGCGGCCGCCCTTCCGCGCTAGGGTCGCCGCCTGTCACCGACGCCCCTCTAGAGATTGCGTGCCCATGCCCACCTGCACCGCCCTGATCGTCGCCGCCGGCCGTGGCCTGCGCTTCGGTGGCGACATGCCCAAGCAGTATCTGCACCTGGCCGGACAGCCGATCCTGCGCCGCACGGTGGAGGCGTTCCTGCGCCATCCGCAGATCACCACGGTGCGCATCGTCATCGATCCTTCCTTCAGCGACCTTTATGATAAGGCGGTGGAGGGGCTGGACCTGCCGCCGCCCATCGCCGGCGGGCCGACGCGCCAGGACAGTGTGCTGAACGGGCTGGAAGCCATGGCCGGCCATGCGCCCGATCTGGTGCTGATCCATGACGCGGCGCGACCGCTGGTCGATGCGACAGCGATCAGCGATGTGATCGCGGCGCTGGAGACGGGCCCGGCCGCCATCGCGGCCACGCCGCTGGCCGATACGCTGAAGCGCGGTACGGTGGCGGGCGGTGGCACCATCGCCAGCGCCGGAACCGTGGACCGCACGGCGCTGTGGCGGGCGCTGACGCCGCAGGGCTTCCGCTTTGCCGAGATATTGCCGGCCCATCGCCGCGCGGCGGGCCTGAACCTGACCGATGACGCCGCCGTGGCGGAGGAAGCAGGGCTTCCCGTTACGCTTGTCCCTTCCGACCAGGATAATCTGAAAGTGACCAACCAGGACGATCTGGCCCGCGCGGAAAAGCTGTTCCTGGCCCGGCTGGGCGATATCCGCCTGGGTACGGGGTACGACGTGCACAAGTTCGCACCCGGCGATCAGGTCTGGCTGTGCGGCATCTCCGTGCCACATGATGCGGGCCTTGAGGGCCATTCGGATGCCGATGTGGCGCTGCATGCCCTGACCGATGCCATCCTGGGTGCCATCGGGGCCGGCGATATCGGCCTGCATTTCCCCCCCAGCGATCCGCAATGGAAGGGGGCGAACAGCGCCCAGTTCCTGAATCATGCCGCCGATCTGGTGGCGGCGAAGGGCGGGGTGATCGCGCATGTGGATATCACCATCATCTGCGAACGGCCCAAGGTGGGGCCGCACCGCGAGGCAATGGTGGCGCGGGTGGCCGACATCCTGGGCCTGTCGCCCACACGGGTATCGGTGAAGGCGACGACGACGGAGGGGTTGGGCTTCGCCGGAAGGCGGGAGGGCATCGCCGCCCAGGCCGCCGCCACCGTGCGCCTGCCCCTGGTGCTGGAGTAAGTGGGGATGTTCCCGGCCGACCTGATCCGTCTGGCGGAGGAAATCCGCGATGCGTACGCCGCGCGCGGCCTGTGGCTGGCCACGGCCGAAAGCTGCACGGGCGGGCTGATCGCGGGGTCCCTGACGGCCGTGTCGGGATCGTCCGCCATCGTCGACCGGGGTTTCGTGACCTACACCAATGACGCCAAGACTGAGATGCTGGGCGTGCCGGCCGGGCTGATCGCGGAGTTGGGGGCCGTCAGCGGGCCGGTGGCCGAGGCCATGGCGCAAGGCGCGGTGGCGCATAGCCGGGCGGATGTCGGCGTGGCGGTGACGGGCATCGCCGGGCCGACGGGTGGCAGTGAGGCCAAGCCGGTGGGGCTAGTGTTCATCGCGCGGGCGCGCAAGGGCGGGGAAACGGTTGTGGAACGCCATGTCTTCCCCGGCAACCGCGATGCGGTGCGGCTGGCCACGGTGCGGCGGGCACTGGAATTGCTGCGGGATGGCGTGGCATGAGCGCCATCACCCCCACCATCGATCTGGCCGACATCATCCTGCGCGAATGGACGGACCAGCCCGACATCATCGCGGCCTTCCTGGCCGGATCGGTGGCCAAGGGCAATGCCGGGCCGGGATCGGACATCGATGCCGTGCTGATCCACCACCATCTGCCGGGTGCGGTGCGTGAGACGCATGATCGCCACGGCGTGACCGTGGAACTGTTCCTGCACGATCCGGACACGCTGGCCTATTTCTGGGAGGCCGACCGCAAACTGGGCAAACCGTCGCTGGCCCGCATGGTGGCCAACGGCCTGCCCATCGCCGGCGACCCGGCCCTGATCGAGGAATTGAAGCGCCAGGCGCAGGCCGTGCTGGATGGCGGACCGCCGGCACTGTCGGAGGAGGAGTTGCGCACGCGGCGCTATTCCATCTCCGACCTAGCCGCCGATCTGGCGCAGCCGCGCAGCGGGTCGGAACAGCTGGCCATCGGCGCGCGGCTTTATATCGAGCTGGCGGATTTCACCGTGCGCGCCGCCGGCGCCTGGACGGGCACCGGCAAGGGGCTGGCCAAGGCGCTGCTGCGCCTGGACCCGATGCTGGCCAGCGCCTATGAGCACGCGTTCGGGGAACTGTTCGCCGACAAGGACCCGGCGGAGGTGCTGGCCCTGGTCGAGCTGTGCCTGGAACCCTATGGTGGGCGGTTCATGGCCGGCGACCGCCGCCCGGCGCCAGAGGATTGGCGGCTGGGGGATTAGGAGCCCGGCGAAGTGCAATACTCCGCCAGGGTATAGGCGGCATGGACCTGGTACTTGGCCCCCGGCTTCATTACGAACTCGCTGGCGCCGTAGCGCGTGAAGCCACCATCCTTGCTCGGTTTCCAGTCGAACGTATAGCCAAGCCGCGTCCAGGGTGCCCCGCCCTCCTTCAGGTTCAGGCGCATGTTGGAGGCGAACCAGTCCCAGTAGGATTGTTGTTCCGCGCATGCCGCATCACCGGCATTGCAGGTGGGGCGGGTGGCGGTGCCGGGGACGAAAGGGGGGCCCCATTGGTCGGCCGTGTCCAGGGTGCAGGTGGCGGCATTGATGTCGGTGACGGGACAGGGGCGGACCAGATTGGACGGTTCGATCCACAGTTCCACCACCTGGGCATAGGGCGTGGCCGGGTTCAGGCCCAGCCATTGCACGACGCGATTGGTCTTGGCATCCCCGTCGCCTGGGGCGGCGGCACAGAACTCTTTCAGCTGCGGCACCGCCGTCACCCAGATCTGGCCCCAGCCGCTGGGGCCGCCATCGGGCTTGCCATGGTAATATTTCTCGTACGAATAGGTGGACATGGTGGAAGCCACCAGCACCTGCCGCCCGTTCGGGCCGTCGCGCCAAGTGAGTGCCGGATTGTCAGGCGCGATGCGCAGCAGGCCGGGGCCGATGGTCGAGGATTTGGGGATCGCCGCCTCATACAGCGAGGCGGCGTAAAGCTGCGCCGGGGTCTGGGCGGGTGCCGGCGGTTTGCCGCCCGTGGTGGCACAGGCGGTCAAGACCAGGGAGATGATCGAAAGCGACGCCCAGCCACGCATAGTTCATTCTCCCGTTACGCGAGTTAACAGAAGGTAGTATTTTCTTTTTAAAGTAGCAATAGCCACATGCTAATCGCTCGCCGGCTCCAGCCCCGGCAGGGGCGTGGATTTGTCGAGCAGGCCGGCGGCGCGCAGGTCGTCGACACCGGGCAGGTCGCGCAATGTTTCCAGACCGAAATGATCCAGGAAATGTGGAGTGGTGATCCAGGTCAGGGGGCGACCCGGCGTTTCGCGGCGTCGGCCAGGGCGTATCCAGCCGGTCTCCATCAGGATGTCCAAGGTGCCCTTGGAGGTGGCGACGCCACGGATCGCCTCGATCTCCGCCCGGGTCACGGGCTGGTGATAGGCGACGATGGCCAGGGTCTCCACGGCGGCGCGCGACAGTTTGGCCGTCACCTCCACCTCTGTCCGCAGCTGGTCGCCCAGGTCGGGGGCGGTGCGGAAGGCCCATCGGCCGCCGGACGGGACAAGGTTCACGCCGCGATAGCGGTACAGGTTCTCCAGTTGCAGAAGAAGCGGACGCACGGGCGTGGGGCCGATGCGGGACTGCAGCGCGTCCTCGGTCACCGGTTCGGCAGACGCGAACAGTATGGCCTCCAGCAGGCGCACAAGCTGGGTATCGGCGTTGAAAAGGTCGCTCATATCCCCTCCCCCTCCCTCTCCCGGCGGGCGCGCAGCTGGATGGGGGCATAGGGCCCATCCTGGCGCAGTTCCAGCTTGCCAGCCTTGGCCAGTTCCAGCAGGGCCACGAAATTGCTGGCCAGCACCGACCGCGCCTTCACCCCCTCCCCGCGCCAGCCGGCAGGCAGCAGGGTGGAGAGATAGGACCAGTCGGGAATACGACCCAGCATGGCCTCCAGCCGGGCCACGGCCTGTTCGATCGAATATAGTTCCGTTACCGGAATGGTGAAGGGCGCCTGCCGCGACTGCCGGCCGGAAATGTCGCCATAGGCCTTCAGCAGATCATAGAGCGAGAGGTCGTGGCGATGCTTGGCGAAGATGGGCAAATCTTCGGGCTCCCCGCGCGCGAACCGGTCGCGGCCCAGGCGCGGCTGGGCCAGCAGGCGGGCGGCCGCCCCCTGCATCGCCTCCAGCCGTTGCAGGCGCAGGGTCAAGGCTGCGGCCAGCATTTCGGCGGATGGTTCGTCGGGCTGCGGATCGGGCAGCAGCAGGCGGGATTTCAGATAGGCCAGCCAGGCGGCCATCACCAGATAATCGGCCGCCAGTTCCAGGCGCAGACGCCGCACCTCTGCCACGAAGGATAGGAACTGTTCGGCCAGTTGCAGGATGGAGATGCGTGTCAGGTCGACCTTCTGGTCGCGCGCCAGGGTCAGCAGCAGGTCGATGGGGCCTTCGAACCCATCGATATCCAGCAGCAGCGCTTCGCCAGTGGCGTCATCGGCGGGTGGCGTGGGGTCGAACCCGTCACTCACAGCCCGGCCAAGGTGACGATGTTGGACACCACCCATTCGGTGGCGGGACCCAGCACCATGTAGAGAGGGTTGAAATTATAGCCGGCATGGCTGGCCGCGAACGGGATCAAGAAGACCAGCAGCATCATGATGCCGATCCCATAGGGTTCCAGCCGGGCCACGGCATGGGCCGGACGGTTCGGCAGGATGCCGACCAGCACCCGACCGCCATCCAGCGGCGGCAGCGGGATCAGGTTGAACAGGGCCAGCAGCACGTTGAACTGCAAGGAGACGACCAGATTATTGACCAGCCAGTCGGACATGAATTCCGGCGCCAGCGGGGCGACATGCAGCAGCAGGGCCGAAATGAAGGCCAGAACGAAATTGACGCCTGGACCGGCGGCGGCCACCCAGATCATGTCACGCTTGGGATTGCGCAGATTGCGGAAATCCACGGGCACGGGCTTGGCCCAGCCGAACATGAAACCGGTGAAGATGAACATGGTCATGGGCAGCAGCACCGTGCCCACCGGATCGACATGGCGCAGCGGGTTCAGGCTGAGCCTTCCCAGCATCTGCGCCGTGCGGTCGCCGAATTTCAGCGCCGCCCAACCGTGCGCCACCTCATGCAGGGTGATGGCGAACAGGGCCGGCAGGGCCATGATCGACAGCTTGAACAGGATTTCCTGAAAATCGGGCATTCTCTCACCCCGCCAGCAGCCGATCGAACTCGGCCCGCAAGGCATTGATATCGGTTGGCGGGGCGGCTGCCACAAGAGCCGACGCGGTCGTCCACCGGCGCATGGCGGCATCGTCCAGGGCACGGGCATTGGCCGCAACGTCCAGCATCTCCACCATCTGGCCGTTGCAATGCAGGGCCACGTCGCAGCCGGCGGCCAACACGGCCGCGGTACGCTGCCCCAGCGTGCCGGACAAAGCCTGCATCGACAGATCGTCGGAGAACAGCAGACCGTCAAAGCCGATATGGCCACGGATGATGTCGGCGATCACGGTCGACGAGACGCTGGCCGGCAATGCCGGGTCGATGTCGGTGAACACGACATGGGCCACCATGGCGGCGGGCAGGCCCGCCAGTTCCTTGAAGGGGGCGAAATCCCAGGCTTCCAGTTCCGCCCGCTTCGTGTGGACGACGGGCAGTTCCTTGTGGCTGTCGGCAAACGCCCTTCCATGGCCGGGCACATGCTTGACAACGGGCAGCACCCCGCCCGCCAGCAGGCCGGCGGCCTGGGCGCCGGCCAGACGAGCGACGCGGGACGGGTCCATGGCGAAAGCCCGGTCGCCGATCACATCATGCGCGCCGGGCACCGGCACGTCGGCCACGGGCGCGCAATCCACGTCGATGCCCAGGTCGGCCAGCATCGCGGCCAGCAGGCGGCCATGCAGCCAGGCGGCCTGACCCGCCGCATCCAGATCGGCAATGTCGCCGACGGCACGGGCCGGCGGCAGTTCCGGCCAGTGCGGGCCGCGCAGCCGGGCCACGCGCCCGCCCTCCTGGTCGATCAGGATGGGGGCGTGGCGGCCGACGCTGGCCCGCAGGTCGGCCACCAGGGCGCGGACCTGATCGGGGCTGTCGACATTGCGGCGGAACAGGATGAAGCCCAGCGGGTTGGCGTCGCGGAAGAAATCCCGCTCCGCCGCCGACAGGACGGTGCCTTCACAGCCCAGGACAAGGGCGGCGATGTCAGCGGACAATGCTGCACCCCGCACCCTGCGCCGCCATGGTGGCACAGATCTGCTTGGCCCGCGCCTCGTCCACCGGGCCACCCTGGATACGGTAGAAGATGCCCTTGGGCAGTTCCGCGCGCACGGTGCGCATGGAAAGGCCCCCCAGTTCCCCCGCGAACTTACGCTGCAGGCGCTGCCATTCGGCCGCCGCCTTGCCCTCGCTATCCACGGCGGCCACCTGCACGCGCACGGCGGCACCGCCGGTGGCGGGCTTGGGCGGAGCGGTGACAGCGGCGGCGGGGGCCGGGGTCGGCGTGGCGGGCTTCGGCGCCAAAGCGGCCGGCGGCGGTGCCACCAGCGCCTGGGTCACCGGCTTCTGCGCCGCCGGGGCCGACTGCTGGTGCTGCGGCAGAAGCTGCTGCGGCTGCTGGGCCGGCGGGGTCGTGGTGCGGGCCGGCTGCTGCTGCGGGGCCACGGGGGGGGCGTAGCTGGGTGCCGGCTGCGGGGCGGGCTGCTGATAGGCGGGTTCGGCCGGCGCCTCACGCATCGCGGAGACCTGGCCTTCGCCCTCCTCCGCCATCGGCATATCCTCTGCCGGTTCCACCGTTTCGGCGCGCGGGCGTTCCATCGGTGTCTCGGGCGGGGGCAGCAGGCGTTCAACCTCACCCGGCGGGGTATTGCCGCTGGGGTTCAGCCGGTCATAGACCAGCTTGTCCTGATGCGGCACTTCCAGCCCGCCCGGCTGATCCGGACGGATCTTGGTGGGGCTGGTATCGGCGCGCAGGATGGGCGCCACGCTTTCCGTGCCGGCGCGCATGCCCTGGTTATAGGCGTAGAAGATGATGCCGCCGAACACCACGACTGCACCGGCGATGATGCCGATATTCAGCAGGTTGCGGCGGCGCGGCGGTGGGGCCTGGTAATAGCCCTGATGCTGCTGCTCGTAATCCTGGTAATAGGCGTCCTGGGCCTGCTGGGCCGCATGTCCCTGCTGATAGCCGTAATGCGGATCATAGCCGTCCTGGGAAGGCGCCTGGGCGCGATAGCCGGCGGCGGCGGGATCGAGATGGGGTTCCGGGTCCGGCACCGGCGACTGGGCCTGCGGCGGCGGGGCGGCATGACGCTGCGGCTGCACATAATCATCCATCGGGTGCCTTTCAGCCGAGGGATGCTGGTCCAGATGCGGGGCTTGCGCGTACGGGTCCTGCGGGGCCGGTGCCTGTGGCGGCTGATAGCCGGCGCGCGGGCTGAAGCTGGGATCGGCGCGGAAATCGGCGCGCGGCGGCTGGCGACCCGCCGGGGGCGGCGGGTTCTGCGGGCCGTTATCGTCCTCGTCGTCGTAATAGGTCATGGGACCATCACCTCAACGCATTTCCTTGACGGGCTCCACGCCCAGAATGTCCAGGCCGCAGGCGATGACCTGGGCCACGGATGTCACCAGCGCCAGACGCGCGCGGGTCAGTTCGGCGTCCCCTTCGATCAGGAAGCGCATGGACGCGTCGTCCTTGCCCTTGTTCCACAACCCGTGGAAGGAGGAGGCCAGATCGTAGAGATAGAAGGCGACGCGGTGCGGCTCATGCGCGTCGGCAGCGGCTTCCACCATGCGGGGGAAGGACAGCATCTGCTTGACGATGGCCACTTCCTCATCCGAAGACAGCCGCAGCAGATTGGCCCCGGCCAGCGACGGGGCAGCCAGGTCGGCCCCGGCATCGGCCGCATGGCGCAGCACGGAATGGCAGCGGGCATGTGCGTACTGCACGTAGAAGACGGGGTTTTCCTTGGATTGCTCCGTGACCTTGGTCACGTCGAAATCCAGGGACTGGTCGTTGCGCCGCGTCAGCATGATGAAGCGGACGACACCGGCCCCCACCTCATCCACGATGTCGCGCAGCGTCACGAAACGGCCGGCGCGCTTGGACATCTTCACCGGCTGGCCGTCATCCATCAGGTTGACCAGCTGGCAGATCTTGACGTCAAGCGCGCCCTTGCCGCCGGTGATGGCGGTGACGGCGGCCTGCATGCGCTTCACATAGCCGCCATGGTCGGCGCCAAGCACGTCGATCAGGTCGCCGCCGCCCCGGCGGAACTTGTCATAGTGATAGGCGATGTCGTTGGCGAAATAGGTGTAGGAACCGTCCGACTTCTTCAGCGGGCGGTCGACATCGTCGCCGAACTGGCTGGCGCGGAACAGGGTCTGGGGCCGCGGCTCCCAATCATCGGGCTTCTTGCCCTTCGGCGGCTCCAGCACGCCGGTATAGATCAGGCCCTGATCCTCCAGCGTCTTCAGCGCCAGATCGACGGCACCGGCATCGACGATGGCACGTTCGGACGAGAAGACATCATGCTTCACGCCCATCTGCGCCAGATCCTCCTTGATGCGGATCATCATCTGCGCGACAGCGAATTCGCGGAACAGCGGCAGCCATTCCGCCTCATCCGCCTTCAAATACTTGTCGCCGTGCAATTCCTTCAGCGCCTGGCCGACCGGAACCAGATAGTCGCCCGGATAGAGGCCGGCGGGGATCTCGATCGTCTCCCCGAACGCCTCGCGGTAGCGCAGATGGGCGGAGCGGGCCAGGACATCGACCTGGGCACCGGCATCGTTGATGTAATATTCCTGAGTGACGTCAAAGCCGGCCTTGATCAGCAGCCGGGCCAGCGCGTCGCCGACGACGGCGCCGCGCGTGTGGCCGACATGCATGGGGCCGGTGGGGTTGGCCGAGACATATTCGACATTGATCGGGCGGCCGGCGCCCAGGGTGCTGGCACCGAACCCGGCCCCTTCATTCAGCACGTCGGCCAGACGCGACAGCCACAGGCCGGTATCGATGCGCAGATTGACGAAACCAGGGCCGGCGACCGAGGCGTCGGTGACATTGGCCCCGCCCTTCAGCCGGGCGACCAGGGCATCGGCGATGACGCGTGGCGGCTTGCCCGCCGGCTTGGCCAGGATCATCGCGGCATTGGTGGACACGTCGCCATGGCTGGGATCACGCGGCGGCTCGACCGTGATTCGGGAGAAGTCCAGCCCGGACGGCAGGTCGCCAGCGCCGACCAGCTGGTGCAGCGCATCATGGATCGTGGCTTCGAAGTCTTTGAAAACGTTCATTTTTCCAAACTTGATCGATTATATCCGGGCGTGACGCAACCGTCACGGAATCGCAATGATCCGCGAAGGTATCCGGCACCCTACACCGAACCCCCGCCAGCGCACAGCATGCAGAAATGAAGGGCGGGAATGTGGCGGCCGGGAAGCCGCAGCTTCCTTGGGCCTTCGAACAATTGCTGCAACGCAGCTTAACCCGTTCCCCGATTGGTGGTACCGTCATCGCACCGTCATCTGGCGGCCAGGGAAAAGGTGGGGGACAGGGGCGAATGGGTATTCATGTCGCGTTGAACCACAAGACCATCTACCGCTACGACCGGCCCGTGAACCTGGGCCCGCAGATCGTGCGGTTGCGTCCAGCGCCGCATTGCCGCACGCCGATCCTCTCATATTCACTGAAGGTCACGCCGAAGAAGCAGTTCCTGAACTGGCAGCAGGACCCGCAATCCAACTGGCTGGCCCGGTTCGTGTTTCCGGAAAAGACCACGGAATTCACGCTGGAGGTCGATCTGGTAGCCGACATGGCGGCCATCAACCCGTTCGACTTCTTCCTGGAACCGGCGGCGGAAAAGATCCCCTTCACCTATGACCCGCTGCTGGCGAAGGATCTGAAGCCGTTCCTGGAGACCGAACCGGCGGGCCCGGCCCTG
The DNA here is from genome assembly GCF_048066115.1 of Niveispirillum sp. KHB5.9. NCBI lineage: Bacteria > Pseudomonadati > Pseudomonadota > Alphaproteobacteria > Rhodospirillales > Azospirillaceae > Niveispirillum > Niveispirillum sp. KHB5.9. Next base: position 107,367 of record NZ_JBLTYX010000014.1, read on the forward strand.
TCTTCCTTCCTGGCGGAGATCGACCGGTCCGAGAAGGCGACCGTCGATTTCCTGATGGGGCTGAATTCCAAGCTGCAGCAGGCCATCGGCTATGTCATCCGGCTGGAGCCGGGGGTGCAGAGCTGCGAGGAGACGCTGGAGAAGCGCACCGGGTCGTGCCGCGACAGCGCCTGGCTGATGGTGCAGGCGCTGCGCCATCTGGGCCTGGCGGCGCGGTTCGCGTCGGGATACCTGATCCAGCTGGTCGCCGACCAGAAGCCGCTGGAAGGGCCGGAGGGGCCGACGGCGGATTTCACCGACCTGCACGCCTGGTGCGAGGTGTATCTGCCCGGTGCCGGCTGGATCGGGCTAGATCCGACATCGGGCCTGATGGCCGGCGAGGGCCATATCCCCGTCGCCTGCACGCCCGACCCGTTCAGCGCCGCCCCGGTCACCGGCGGTCTGGATGAGTGCGAGGTGTCGTTCGAACATACGATGTCGGTCACCCGCATCCGGGAACAGCCGCGCACCACCAAGCCTTATTGGCCCGAGCAGTGGGCGGCCATCGACACGCTGGGCAAACAGGTGGATCGCGAGATCGTGGCCGGCGATATCCGTCTGACCATGGGCGGTGAGCCAACCTTCATTTCCATCGACGATATGGAAGGGGCGGAGTGGAACACCGCCGCGCTCGGCCCCACCAAGCGCCTGCTGTCCGGCGACCTGATCCGCCGGCTGCGGCGCCGTTTCGCCCAGGGCGGGCTGCTGCATTTCGGCCAAGGCAAATGGTATCCCGGCGAAAGCCTGCCGCGCTGGGCCTTGCAGCTTTACTGGCGCAAGGATGGCGACGCGCTGTGGACGCATGAGGAATATCAAGCGGACGAAAGCCGGGATTACGGCTTCAAGGCCGACCATGCCGAGCGGTACATCAGGACACTGGCGGAAAAGCTGGGCATACCGGCCGACTATGCCCGCGCCGCGTTCGAGGACCCCTGGCACTACATCCAGAAGGAACGCAAGCTGCCGGTGAATGTCGATCCGTTCGACAGCAAGCTGGAGAATGAGGAAGAGCGTGCCCGGCTGGCCCGGGTGTTCGAGCGCGGGCTGGACCAGCCGATCGGCTTTGCCCTGCCGCTGAACCGCCGGCATGAGGCGACGGGGCCGGTCTGGCTGTCGTCGGCCTGGGCGACGCGGTCGGAAAAGCTGCTGCTGGCACCGGGCGACAGCCCCGTGGGTTATCGCCTGCCGCTGGGGTCCCTGCCCTGGGTGGCGCCGGCGCAGTATCCGTACCATTACGAACAGGACCCGTTCGACCCGCGCACGCCCCTGCCGGCATACGAGGACATTAGCCAGCAGATGTCGGTGAACAAGGGCAATACGGAACCGCGCGAGCTGCGCAACCGCATGGCCGACGTCCGCGAGTCCGTGCCCGACCGGGGCCAGTCGGCCTGGTGGGTGGTGCGTACCGCGCTGTGCGTGGAGCCGCGCAACGGCCGGCTCTATATCTTCATGCCGCCCACATCGTATCTTGAGGATTGGGTGGAACTGATCGCGGCCATCGAGGCGGCGTGCGTGGAAACCGACATGCCCGTGGTGCTGGAGGGTTACGGCCCGCCCAAGGACCCGCGCCTGGACAGCATCGCCGTCACCCCCGATCCCGGCGTGATCGAGGTGAATATCCACCCGGCATCCAGCTGGGACGAGCTGGTGCGCAACACCAACGATCTGTACGAGGATGCGCGGCAGACAAGGTTGGCCACGGAGAAATTCGCGCTGGATGGCCGGCATGTCGGCACCGGCGGCGGCAACCATGTCGTGGTGGGTGGGCCGACCCCGGCCGACAGCCCGTTCCTGCGCCGGCCGGATGTGCTGCGCTCGCTGCTGACCTATTGGCAGAACCACCCTGCCCTGTCGTTCCTATTCTCCGGCACCTTCATCGGCCCGACCAGCCAGCATCCGCGCGTGGACGAGGCGCGCCATGACAGCCTTTACGAGCTGGAGATCGCCTTCAAGGTCCTGGACGATGCCGGGGCCAACTGCCCACCCTGGCTGGTGGACCGCGCGTTGCGCCACCTGCTGGTCGATGTGCAGGGCAACACGCACCGCAGCGAATTCTGCATCGACAAGCTGTTCAGCCCCGACAGTTCCACGGGCCGCCTGGGCCTGGTCGAACTGCGCAGCTTCGAAATGCCGCCGCATGCGCAGATGAGCCTGGTGCAGCAGTTGCTGCTGCGCACGCTGATCGCCTGGTTCTGGAAGCAGCCATACCGGGGCAAGCTGGTGCGCTGGGGCACCAAGCTGCATGAACGCTTCATGCTGTCGCATTTCGTGCAGCAGGATATCCAGGACGTGGTCAACGACCTGCGCGCCGCGGGTTACGCGTTCGATGAGGGCTGGTTCAAGCCCCACATCAATTTCCGATTCCCCACCCTGGGCCATGTCAGCCAGCGCGACTTGACCCTGGAACTGCGTACCGCACTTGAGCCCTGGCACGTGCTGGGCGAGGAGCCGGGCGGCGGCGGCACCGTCCGCTTCGTGGACAGCAGCCTGGAACGCGTGCAGGTGAAACTGTCCGGCGCACTGGACGACCGCTTCATCGTTTCCTGCAACGGACGCAAGGTTCCCCTGCATCCCACGGGCACGCAGGGCGAGTTCGTGGCGGGCGTGCGGTACCGCGCCTGGCAGCCACCTAACTGTTTGCACCCCACGATACCCGTGCATACGCCGCTGATCTTCGATATCGTGGACAGCTGGACGGGACGCTCCATCGGCGGCTGCTCCTACCACGTGGCGCATCCGGGCGGGCGGAACTTCACCACCTTCCCGGTCAATGCCAACGAGGCGGAGGGGCGGCGGCTGGCCAGGTTCTTCCCGTTCGGCCATACGCCGGGACCGATGGCGGCCCCGGTGGAGATTAGAAACCCCGAGTTCCCGCTGACCCTTGACCTACGCCTTGGCTGATAATCCCCGCGGCAGCGCGGGCACATCTGCGGAACCCTGGGACGAGATGGTCACGGGCGACGGGCATGTGCGCGCGCACTGGCAGTCCTTCATCTCGTCCGGTGCCGCCGATAGCGCGTCGATGGAGGAACGCTGGGACGCGGGGCGGCGGCTCCTGTTCCAGAACGGCGTGACCTATCACGCCTATGCCGACCCGCAGGGCGTGGACCGACCCTGGCCGCTGGACCCGATCCCGCTGCTGATGCCGCAGTCGGAATGGCAGATGATCGCCGAGGGGCTGCGCCAGCGGGCCCGCCTGCTGGACCGGGTTCTGGCCGATCTTTACGGGGCCCAGACCCTGATCCGCGACGGCATGCTGCCGCCGGCCCTGGTGCTGGGCGATCCGGGTTTCCTGCGCGCCTGCCATGGCATGGAACTGCCGCCGGGATCGCGCCTGACCCTGGTGGCCACCGACATGGTGCGCGACAGCGACGGCATCTGGCGGGTTTTGGCCAGCCGTACGCAGGCCCCCACGGGCACCGGCTACACGCTGGAAAACCGGGTGGTGATGAGTCAGACGCTGGCCCAGTCCTTCCGCGGCTGCAATGTCGAGCGGCTGTCTCCCTTCTTCGAGCAGCTGCGCCAGACCCTGATCAATCTGGCCCCACGCCGGTCGGGTCCGGATGGCTGCCCGCGGCTGGTGCTGCTGACGCCGGGGCCCCTGAACGAGGCCTATTTCGAGCATGCGTTCCTGGCGCGCCATCTGGGCCTGACGCTGGTGGAAGGGGCGGATCTGACGGTGCGCGATCAGGCCGTATACCTGAAGACCTTGGGCGGGCTGGAACGGATCGACGTCATCCTGCGCCGCGTCGATGATGATTTCTGCGATCCGCTGGAACTGCGCCCCGATAGCGCGCTGGGCGTCGCGGGGCTGGTGGAGGCGGTGCGTGCCGGCAATGTCGCGGTGTGCAACAGCCTGGGCAGCGGATTGACCGACAGCGTCGCCCTGATGCCCTGGATGGGCAGCCTGACCCGCCACATGCTGGGCGAGGCGCCGCTGCTGGCCGATGTGCCCAGCTATTGGGGCGGAGATGCGCGGCAGCGGGCGGAGATGGTGGCGGGGCTGGACCGGCTGGTCTTCCGCCCGGCCTATTCCTCCATGGGGCACCGCACCACCTTCGGCCCGGAGCTGGACGCCGCCGCGCGGGCCGAGCTGACATCCAGCCTGCGCCGCCGGCCGCAGGATTGGGTGGCGCAGGAACCCGTCGTCCCTTCCACGGCACCGGTCTGGCGCGATGGCAAGAAGGTGGCGCGCCCCCTGGTGCTGCGCGCCTTCGCCTGCGCCACGCCGGACGGCGACTGGATGGTGATGCCGGGCGGGCTGGCCCGCATTTCAGCCGATGAGCGGTTCGCATCGGTGACGTTGCAGACCGGTGCAGGGGCCAAGGATGTGTGGATCGTGGGCGCCAGCCTGGGCCAGCCGCAGCGGCGCCGGGGCACGGCCACCGTGATGCCCGATGGCGGCGGCGACAGCGGTCCGCGCGCCGGCGACCTGCCCTCGCGCGCCGCCGACCACCTGTTCTGGGTCGGCCGCTATGCCGAACGCGCCGATGCCGCCGTCCGCACCCTGCGCTCCGCCGCCCGCCGCCTGTCCGACGATGCCCATCCGGGGGCGGAGGAGGAGCTGGTGCCGCTGCTGCGGCTGATGGGGTTCGGCGGCATGATCCCGCTGGAGATAGCGGGCCTGCCGCAGGCCGATGCCGTGCGCGGCATGCGCCAGGCGCTGGAGATCGTGGCCGATCCGGCCAATCCCGGCGGCATGCGCGCCACCATGGAACGGCTGCGCCGGGCCGCCGCCGGCGTGCGCGACCGGCTGCCGGGGGAATTCAGCCGGGTGCTGACCGTGCTGGGCAATGTCGCGGCCAAGCCGATGAAGACCGATCCGGCCGGCATGCATCTGCATCTGGACGAACTGTCGCGCCTGCTGGCCAGCCTGATCGGGCTGGAACTGGACGGCATGTCGCGCGGACCGGCCTGGCGCTTCCTGGTGCTGGGACGGCGGCTGGAACGCGCCATCGGCATTGTCGGCGCCTTCAATGGCAGCGGGCTGGGGCCGGGCACGGCGGGGACGGTGGCGTCGCTGTCCGTCCTGCTGGAACTGGCCGCTGCCGGTGCCGCCTATCGCGACCGCCATCCGGTGGGTATCCGGCGCGAACCGGTGCTGTCGCTGCTGCTGGCCGATGATGATCATCCGCGCTCGCTGGCCTTCCAGATCAAGACCGTGCAGCGCCAGCTGCGCAGCCTGCCGCCCATCGGCGGCGATCTGCTGGAGGTCAGCCCGACCAAGCTGGCCCAGGACCTGCTGGAAACCGCCGCCCATATGGTGACCGATCCGCAGCCCACCCGCGACCCGACGGCGCTGGCCGATCTGACCGACCGGCTGGGCCGGCTGCTGCCCGAAATCTCCAACCTGCTGAGTCAGGCCTATTTCAGCCATGTCTTTGCCCGCACGACGTAATGACGACAGCTTGGGGGACGCGGCGGAAACGCTGCGCGCACCCGTGCGCTATCATTGCCGGCACGTCACCCGGTACAGCTATGGCGACACGGTGACCAGCGCCCACATGCTGGCCCATCTGGCCCCGCGCGCCCATCCGCGCCAGACCAGCCACATGGCCACCCTGTCCATCCTGCCCTGGCCGGGCGTGGTGACGGAGCGGCATGACTGGTTCGGCAATCCCGCCACCTATGCCGCCCTGAACACGCCGCATCGCGAACTGGTGGTGACGGCGGAGATCGAGCTGACGGTGGCACCGCCGCCGCCCTTCGAGCCCACCGCCACGCCCGTCTGGGAAGAGGTGGCGGCCCTGGCCGCGACGCAGGCGGAAACGGCGGAATTCGTGCGCCCGTCGGCGCGGGTGCCACTGGCCGACACGGCACTCACCCTGTTCGGCGCCACCTTCTTCCCGGCCGGGCGGCCGGTGGGCGAAGGGGCGCTGGAACTGACGAAACGCATCCATGCCGATTTCAGCTTCGACCCCACGGCGACGACCGTCAGCACGCCGATTTCGGAAGTGCTGACCAAGCGGCGCGGCGTCTGCCAGGATTTCGCGCATCTGATGATCGGGGCGTTGCGGGCCATGGGCCTGCCGGCACGTTATGTCTCCGGTTACCTGCGCACCCTGCCGCCGCCGGGCAAGGAAAAGCTGAAGGGCGCGGATGCCAGCCATGCCTGGGTGCAGGTCTGGTGCGGGCCGGATGAGGGCTGGATCGACCTGGACCCGACCAACGGGCGCCAGTGCGACACCGACCATCTGACGCTGGCCTGGGGCCGCGACTATGACGATGTCTGCCCCCTGCGCGGCGTCATTCTGGGCGGCGGCAGCCATGGCGTGCTGGTGGCGGTGGATGTGGAGCCGATGGATGACGGAAATGGGCTTGCCAACCCGCAGTTGCTGTAATCTCCTGTAAGGGTCCCGGTCCCGGGGAGGAGACGGTCATGAAAGCGGTGCGGTTTCCCATCCGCCTGACGGCATTGGCCCTTTCCGCCATCATCCTGGCCGCCCCGTCCGGCGCGCAGGCACCGGCCGCCGCCCTGGACATGGCCGGCAAGCTGCTGATGATCTCCAACGACGACGGCACCAGCGAGCAGCGGTTCCAGGCCGATGGTTCCTATGTCATGCGCCCCGTCGGCCGGCTGGCGGTGATGCGGCCGGGCGATGTCCGCAAGGGCAGCTGGCGCATGGTGTCCGGCCATCTGCTGTGCACGCGGCAGACCGAGCCGGCCGCGGCGGAGGAGGGGTGCCTCAACCTAGCCGGGCGACGCCTTGGCGAAAGCTGGAGCTTCCTGGCCGTGCGGGGCGGCATGACCCAGATGCTCATCCTGCCGATGGGGGAGGAGAGCAAGCCGGCGGGTGCCGGCTCCTGATGCCGGGTTCCCTCCCCGCCCCACCTGCGCTATAGAGCCGTTCCACTTCGTTCAGCAGGATCGGTTCGGGATGCAGGTCGGCATCGACATGGGTTTGACGGCGGAAGGTCGCGCCGCCACGATGGACCTGGAGGAACTGCTGGCCACCCGCCTGCTGGTGCAGGGCAATTCCGGGTCGGGCAAGTCGCACCTGCTGCGCCGCCTGCTGGAACAGTCCGCCCCCTGGGTGCAGCAATGCGTCATCGATCCGGAGGGGGATTTCGTCACCCTGGCCGACAAGTTCGGCCATGTCGTCGTCGATGCCGCCCAGCATACTGAACAGAGCCTGCAGAAAGTGGCCGCCCGCGTGCGCCAGCACCGCGTCTCCGTCGTGCTGAGCCTGGAAGGGGCGGATATCGAGGGGCAGATGCGTTTGGCCGCCGCCTTCCTGGGGGGGCTGTTCGATGCCGAGCGCGACCATTGGTATCCGATGCTGGTGGTGGTGGATGAGGCGCAGCTGTTCGCGCCAGCCGCCGCCGGTGAAGTGTCGGACGAGGCGCGCAAGGCCAGCCTGGGTGCCATGACCAACCTGATGTGCCGTGGGCGCAAGCGCGGGCTGGCCGGCATCATCGCCACCCAGCGCCTGGCCAAGCTGGCCAAGAATGTTGCCGCCGAGGCCAGCAATTTCCTGATGGGCCGCACCTTTCTCGACATCGACATGGCCCGCGCGTCCGACCTTCTGGGCATGGAGCGGCGGCAGGCGGAGATGTTCCGTGATTTGCAGCGCGGGCATTTCGTGGCCCTGGGCCCGGCCGTATCGCGCCGGCCGCTGCCCATCAAGGTGGGGGCGGTGGAGACGGTGGGACGTGGCGGCAGCCCGAAGCTGATGCCCCTGCCCGATCAGGCGCCGGTCGATGCCCGTGACTTGATCCTGACGCCATCGGCCGATGAGTTGTCCGCACCGGTGCCCCTGCGCCGTGCCCCGCCCCCGCCGCCGGCCGACATCAATGCCGCCTTGCGGCTGGCCGGGCAGCGGCAGGCGGAAATGGCGGCCACCGCCGCGCTGAACCCCGAACCGTCGCTGTTCGAGGCGGCGGAGAATGACGAGAAGCTGGACGAGGTGCTGCGTCAGGTCCTGTCCGATCCGGACGCGGCCTTCCGCACCGATGCAGTGCTGTATCAGGATTTCCTGGTCCGCTGCCGCATCCACCGGCTGCGCGGGGAAACGCTGGACATGCCGGCCTTCCGCCGCCGCCTGTCGGTGATCCGCGCCGGGGTGGATGCGGAAGGGGCCGACGATCCCGCCTGGACGGAGGCCGAAAAGGCCGCCAAGACCCTGCCGGAGGATATGCAGGGCGTGTTCCTGCTGCTGGCCCGTGCCGCCCTGTCCAAATCCCCCTGCCCGTCGGATGCCGAAGTGGCGCGGGCCTGCGGCAGCCGATCGCCCGGCCGGGCGCGCCGTCTTCTGTCCTATATGGAACAGCGGGGCGTGATCGTGCAGCGGACGCTGATCGGCGGCCTGCGGTCCATCGGCCTGCCGCATCTGGGCCAGGAAACGGCGGCGGGTGATCCCAATGCGCCCGACCCGCTGGAGAATGCCGAGGGTGACCTGCTGGCGGGGGCGGGTTAAGACCAATGCCCAATGAGTTCTACTCATTGAGCATTGGTACGGCGGCGACTGCCGCCGCGCCGCACATGCGGCGTAGCCAAGGCGCCGGATGGCGCCGCAAGCGACTCAGGCCCAGTGATCGATTTCGATCACTGGGAACAGGTGTAAGGTCCCTTGCATTCACAAACGCGAACGACCATGTTCGCGGCCAGCATCACGACCTTATGGGGGAGAAGACCCATGCCCACCGGCACCGTCAAATGGTTCAACAGCGCCAAGGGCTTTGGCTTCATCACGCCCGAGGATGGCGGTGAGGACGTGTTCGTCCATATCTCCGCGGTCCAGCATATCGGTATGGCCACCCTGAAAGAGGGGCAGTGGCTGCAATATGACGTCGAGATCAACCGCAAGACCCGCAAGCCGCAGGCCATGAACCTGCGCAATTGAGCGGTTGTGCCGGCCGATCGGGCCGGGCAAGCTGGTCTGTAGTGACAAGCAATAGGTTGCGCCGCCGCCATTCGATGGTATGAAGCGGCCAGTTGCGGGGTATTGCACCCCGAAATCCCAAGTCATTTTAAGGAACGGACCCATGTCCACACTTCACAAGCAGGCGATGGAAGCCGTCCTGAAGGCAGCCGAGATGGATATTCTCGGCACGCTGGAAGAGCAGAACATCAAGGACCGGTACAGCGAGGAAGGCGACCAGATGGCGCTGGACGTCGCCATCCTGCACGGCTACCGCGTCTTCATGCGCATCTGTGAGGCCAACGGCCTGCAGGCCGATGCCGAGCTGTTCGCGGAAATGGCCGGCGAACTGGCCGACGACATCGCCCAGGATGGCGGCGAGACGGAGTGAGGAACGGTAGACGCTTCCCCTGCATCCACCGTCATTCCCACGCAAGTGGGAATCCAGCGTCAGGCGCGGTCAGCGCCGATATGACTCATATCGCGGCAGACGCCGCTCTTGCTGGATCCCCGCTTTCGCGAAGATGACGGTTGAGCAAGTTGTTGAGATAGCTATCGTTCTCGCGCGAGAAGAGTTGGTTGGCAGCACCGGTGGGCGTCACCCCGCCCGGCGCTTGCCTTCGTTGCTGTTACTCTCCGACGCCCCGCTGCCCTGGCGCAGCGCCACGGAAAGGCTGTCCCAGGCGGCGTCCATGGCCTGCTGCGGGGTGCCGTCCTCCGCCGCCATTTCGCGGATCATCTTCACCAGATCTTCGGGCAGGCAGGCGGTTTTCACCGCGCGGCCGCCGAAATCCGCCTGACGCGGAAACACGCACAGCACGCGCACGCGGATCAGCGGGAACCGGCTGCGCACCGCACTGATCAGCGGATGGAGCTGGAGAACCGGGTTGATGAAGGTGCCGACCGTATGGTCGGACTTCACATATTTCCACTGCCCGGCATTCTGGTTGCAACGCACCTGGCCCGCCACGTCGGGCGGGGCGGAATTGATCAGCAGGATACTGGCCGGCAGGCGCATCACATGGTCGATGCGGATGGTCCCGGCCTTGCCGCCACCCATCTTGATGTCGTTCAGCATCGGGTAGGACAGCTCTTCAAGCTCGATCCGGCGTTTGAAGAGCTCGGCGTTATATTGTTTCAGGGTGGGGGCCTTCAGGCGCTTGGGCTTCACCGAAAGCGCGAAGGTGATCACCAGCGTGATCACCACAAGGGTGATCGCCGCAAAGGTGATCAGGTCGACGACCGCGACCCCCAGCCATGTGGCAAGTTCCGTCAGCATGGATGGGGAATAACCCAATATGGCCGGGATGTCACCCGTGCGCAGGCTGTGATTGCACCCGCAAGGCTGCCGCCACCCCTGCCCAAAACGCGGTTGTCCTATAACAATCCCGAACTTGGCGACAATGATCGACCGCTTTAAGGTCCCTCCCCGGTCATAATGTGTCCCATTTCGGGCCGTCCCAACCATGGGTGAATAAATGTCGTTCCTTGCCGACCGCCTGTCCCGCATCAAGCCCTCGCCCACCATCGCGGTGACGAGCAAGGCCCGCGCGCTGAAAGCCGCCGGCCGCGATGTGATCGGTCTGGGCGCTGGTGAACCCGATTTCGACACGCCGGAGAATATCCGCGCCGCCGGCATCCGCGCCATCGAAACCGGCCAGACCCGCTATACCGACGTGGACGGCACGCCCGAACTGAAGAAGGCGATCTGCGCCAAGTTCGCGCGCGAGAACGACCTGACCTATGCCCCGGACCAGGTGAGCGTGGGCGTGGGCGGCAAGCAGGTGCTGTACAATGCCCTGATGGCCACCCTGAACGCGGGTGACGAGGTGATCATCCCCGCCCCATACTGGGTGTCCTATCCCGACATGGTGCAACTGGCCGAGGGTACGCCGGTTTCCGTTCCCTGCCCGGCGGAAAACGGCTTCAAGCTGCTGCCCGCCGACCTGGAAGCCGCCATCACGCCGAAGACCAAGTGGCTGATCCTGAACAGCCCGTCCAACCCGACGGGTGCCGCCTATACGGGTGAGGAACTGCGGGCCCTGGGCGCGGTGCTGCTGCGCCATCCCCAGGTCTACATCATGACCGACGACATGTATGAACATCTCGTCTTCGATGATTTCAAGTTCACCACCATCGCCCAGGTCGTGCCGGAGCTGTATGACCGCACCCTGACGGTCAATGGCGTGTCCAAGTCCTATTCGATGACCGGCTGGCGCATCGGTTACGCGGCAGGCCCCAAGGCACTGATCAAGGCCATGGGCATCATCCAGAGCCAGTCGACCAGCAACCCGACCAGCGTCAGCCAGGCCGCCGCCGTGGAGGCGCTGAACGGTCCGCAGGGTTTCATCAAGGAACGTGCCGCCGTGTTCCAGGGTCGCCGCGACCTGGTGGTCTCCATGCTGAACCAGGCCGCCGGCCTGCATTGCCCGAACCCGGAAGGCGCCTTCTACGTTTATCCGTCCTGCGCGGGCACGATCGGCAAGACGGCACCGACCGGCAAGGTCATCGAGACGGACGAGGATTTCGCGTCGGAGCTGCTGGAAGCCGAGGGCGTAGCGGTGGTGCATGGCGCGGCCTTCGGCCTGTCACCGTTCTTCCGCATCTCCTACGCCACCAGCAATGACGTGCTGGAGGAAGCCTGCACGCGCATCCAGCGGTTCTGCGGTAGTTTGAAGTAGGAACCCTACCCCCGTCATCCCGGCGCAAGCCGGGACCCAGGGGCCACAGGTCGAACGCCTCCACCTGCCTTGCTGTAGGCAGCGGAACGGTTGGGCACTTGGCCCCTGGGTCCCGGCTTGCGCCGGGATGACGGAATGGATGGTTGGACGGTTAAGCCAGGATATCCAGCAGCCGCTGGAAATTCTGCTGGTCGGCTTTCATCACCGACGCGCTGATGGTGGCCGCCACTTCCGCCTGTTTCACGTCCAGGATCACGGCGGGGTCGGCATTGCCGCTGGCCACGACGGCGGCGGCGACCTCAAGTGCTGCCTGTGCATCCGTGAAGCCTTCAAGGCCGGCGCGGGTCAGGTCGGGCGGGGTGCTGGGGATGGCGCTGATCGACATAGACACCGCTATAGCATGGCCGGCATCGTTCCGTCAGGGATGAAACCCCTGACCCAACGATGTAGGCTTCATCCGCCTTCTTAAACGGAACCTCCGCCATGGACAGCATCGACCGCCAGAGCATCGCCGACATCATGGACGCGCTGGGCCGCCGTGCCCGCGCCGCGTCCGCGATCGTGGCGATGGCGCCAGCCGAGGCGCGCGACAAGGCGCTGCGCGTGGCGGCAGCCACATTGCGGGCGCGGATGGCCGACCTGCTGGCCGCCAATGCCGTGGACATGGATGCGGCCACGCAGAAGGGCCTGTCGCCGTCGATGCTGGACCGGCTGACGCTGAACCCGGGGCGGGTGGAGGCGATGGCCAAGGGGCTGGAGGAAATCGCGGACCGGGCCGACCCGCTGGGCGCCGTGCTGGAACGCTGGGAACGGCCCAACGGGTTGCAGTTCACCAAGGTGCGGGTGCCGCTGGGCGTCATCGCCATCATCTTCGAAAGCCGGCCCAATGTGACGGCCGATGCCGGGGGCCTGTGCCTGAAATCCGGCAATGCCGCCATCCTGCGCGGCGGGTCGGAGAGTTTCCATTCTGCCCGTTGTATCCTGGCGGCCCTGCATGAAGGGCTGGACGCGGCGGGGCTGCCGCGCGACGCCATCTTGATGCCGCCCACCACCGACCGCGCCGCCGTGGGTGAATTGCTGACCATGACGCGCTGGGTGGATGTGGTCATCCCGCGCGGCGGCAAGTCGCTGACCGGCCGGGTGGCGGCGGAGAGCCGGGTGCCGGTGATCTATCATCTGGACGGCATCTGCCATGTCTATCTGGACAAGGCGGCCGACGCCGCCAAGGGCCGCAAGGTGGTGCTGAACGCCAAGATGCGGCGCACGGGCATCTGCGGGGCGGCGGAGACGCTGCTGGTTCACAAGGATATCGTGGCCAGCCAGTTGCCGGCCATCCTGGACGATCTGATCCAGGGCGGGTGCGAGATCAGGGGTGATGCCACCGTGCAGGCACTGGATGCGCGGGTGAAGCCGGCCACCGATGAGGATTGGGATACCGAATATCTGGACGCCATCCTGTCGGTGAAGGTGGTGGGCGATGTCGATGAGGCCATCGACCATATCGGCCGCCATGGCAGCCACCATACCGACAGCATCGTCACCGAGGATGCGATTGCGGCCGAGCGGTTCCTGGCGCGGGTGGATAGCGGTATCGTCCTGCACAATGCCTCAACCCAGTTCGCCGATGGCGGGGAATTCGGATTCGGGGCGGAGATCGGGATTTCCACTGGCAAGCTGCATGCGCGCGGTCCGGTGGGGGCCGAACAGCTGACAAGCTATAAATATGTGGTGCGGGGCGATGGGCATACGCGGCCCTGACCGCCCCCCTGCCCTGCCCGCCGCGCATGACGGCCGCTGTCCCACCCCGCCGAAACCCGGGGCCGGGACCCTGTGGCGGGGCCTGCGCGTGGGCCTTCTGGGCGGGTCGTTCAACCCGGCGCATGCGGGCCACCGGCACATGTCGGAGATGGCGCTGCGGGCGTTGAACCTTGATCAGGTCTGGTGGCTGGTCAGCCCGCAGAACCCGCTCAAGCCCTTGGACGGGATGGGAAAACTGGCGGACAGGCTGGCCGGTGCCAGGGCCGTGGCCAACCATCCGCGCATCGTGGTCAGCGATATCGAAACCAGGCTGCGCACCCGCTATACGGTGGACACGCTGACCGCATTGAAGGGGCGTTTTCCGGCTACGAAATTCGTCTGGCTGATGGGGGCGGACAACCTGGTCCAGGTGCCGCGCTGGCGCGACTGGACCCGGATTTTCGACAGCGTGCCGGTTGCGATCTTCCCCAGACATCCCTATTCTACGTTTGCGCTGGGCGGCAAGGCTTCCCGGCGTTTTGCCATTGCGCGTGTAGATACGCGGCAAGCGGGCGGCTTGGCCGACCTGAAGCCGCCGGCCTGGATCTTCCTGGACGTCCCCCTGCACCCCGCTTCGGCGACGGCGATCCGGCAGGGGCTGGGTGCCACAGGTCCTTGAGGAATGAAGTCGGTGAACCAGATCGTGAGCGCAGAGCAGTCCAACCAACCGGCCCCCGGCACCGTCGCCGTGGAGGATATGCCGGAGCGCACCCTTGAACTGATCCTGTCCGTGCTGGAAGAGGATCTGGCCGAGGACACGGTCAAGATCGACCTGCGCGGCAAGACCAGCATGGCCGATTATCTGGTCATCACCACGGGCAAGTCGGCCCGCCAGGTGGGCGCCATGGCCGACCACCTGACCCGCCGCCTGCGCGATTTGGGTATCCATGCCGGCAATCCCGAAGGCTATCCGCAGTGCGATTGGGTGCTGGTGGATTCGGGCGACGTCATCGTCCACCTGTTCCGCCCGGAAGTGCGCGCGTTCTACTGCATAGAGAAGATGTGGGGCGTGGAACCGCCGGCGTCGCTGAAGTCGCTGACGGCCGATTTCGACGGCGGGCCGGCGCAGTAATGCGCATCTGGCTGGCCGCCGTCGGCAAGGCCAAGCCGGGCCCGGCCCGCGACCTGTTCGAGGAATACAGGGACCGCCTCAGCTGGCCGTTCCAGCTGCGCGAGGTGGAAACCAAGAAGCGGCTGGAAGGCGATGAGCTGAAGCGGGCGGAGGCCGAGCTGCTGCTGGCCGCCATCCCCAGCGGCGCCACCATCGTGGCGCTGGATGAGCGTGGCCGTATGATGGGGTCGGAGGAATTCGCCGCCCGCATGGGCCAGTGGCGCGACGCCGCCGTGGGCGACATCGCTTTTGTCATCGGCGGTGCCGACGGGCTGGACGCGTCGGTGCGGCAGAAGGCGGCTTTGGTGCTGGCCTTCAGCCCCATGACCTGGCCGCACATGATGGTGCGCGGCATGCTGGCCGAGCAGGTGTATCGCGCCCAGCAGATATTGGCGGGGCATCCGTATCATCGGGTTTGAGGGGGCTTGGCCCCCTCCTCATCTCACCCGAAATACCCCGTATCCACATCGGCGATCAGGCCGATCAACCCATGATCCAGCACCTGGTCGTGGAAATTCTGCAAGCTGTAGGTCGCCACATCGCCCTGGAAGTCGGTGATGGTCACCACGCGCGTATCCACGTCGATCACCACCACGCTGTCCACGGCCACGCCGTCGGCCGTCGTGCCCTCTACCGTCAGGGTCTGGGTATCGCCGTCGCGGATCAGCGAATAATCCAGGGTGCCGGTGTCGCCATCGGCCTGGATCAGGGTGAACTGACCGGTCAACCCATCCTCACCCCGCGTCTGCACGAAGGTGGAATGGTCGCCATCGGCTTCCACCTTGTCCACGGTGCGCGTACCGGTGTCGAGGTCGATAATCGTCGTCGTGGTACCCTTGGCGCTGCTCACCACGGTCTGGACGCTGGTGTCCGACAGGTGCGTCACTTCGGTGGTCACCACGGAGACCGTGCCGTCGGCGGCGGTGCGGGTGGTGGTCGTGGTCTGGCTGTCCTCCCCCCGCACCCGCTCCACCACCAGGCTGGAACCGTCATCGAAGCCGATGGTCGTGGTGCTGCCGGTATCGG
The DNA here is from genome assembly GCF_048066115.1 of Niveispirillum sp. KHB5.9. Classification (NCBI taxonomy): domain Bacteria; kingdom Pseudomonadati; phylum Pseudomonadota; class Alphaproteobacteria; order Rhodospirillales; family Azospirillaceae; genus Niveispirillum; species Niveispirillum sp. KHB5.9. The sequence continues at coordinate 122,882 of NZ_JBLTYX010000014.1, forward strand.
TGCGTACCGTTTCGCTGTCGGTGATGGCGGGGCGGTCGGCGGGGCTGTCCCCGTCCGTCGCGTCGCCCGATGCCTGATCGGCCAGCAGATCAAGCAGGTTGAGGCGGTCGATACCCTCCGCCAGGGGCTGGTGCAGGCCGATATGGCTGAGCGCAACGGTCTGGACCGTGCCGGGGCCATGCTGCTGCTGACGGGCGGTGGTGGAAGGAGCGGTGCTGCCGACTGGGGCGGGTCGGAACGCCATGGGAACCTCCGTGGAAGAGATGGAGACGATGCCGAATGGGCCGCGTCACCCTCTTCCACGGGATGTTAAGCGACTTGCTGTCGCGTGGTTCTTAAATACCCTCACCCGCCTCCACGACGCCGGACAACCGGTCGCGGATGGCATTGGCGGTGGTCCGGGCCGAGACGTCGTCACGCAAACGCGGACGGGGTGCCTCGATACAGTCGGTGGAGCGCACGCCGGCCGGGCTGCCGGCCAGCAGGATGACGCGGTCGGCCAGATAGACGGCCTCGTCGATGTCGTGGGTGACGAACAGGATGGTCTTGCCCGTGCGCTGCCAGAGGTCCACCAACTCATCCTGCAAACCCTGGCGGGTGATGGCATCCAGGGCGCCGAACGGTTCATCCATCATCAGCAGGTCGGGATCGACGGCCAGGGCGCGGGCGATGGCCACGCGCTGACGCTGCCCGCCCGACAGCTGGTGCGGCCAGCGGTCGGCCTTGTCGGCCAGACCCACAAGGTCCAGCGCCTCCAGTGCGCGGCGGCGCTTGTCGGATTTGGACAGGCCCAGCCCCTCCAGCCCGAATTCGACATTCTTCACCACCCGGCGCCAGGGCAGCAGGCGCGCATCCTGGAACACCAGGGCATAGGGGCGGCGGCCCGGCGTTTCGGGATTGTCGCGGGTCACGGTGCCGGAGGTGGGCTTGACCAGCCCGGCGATGACGCGCAGCAGGGTGGACTTGCCCACGCCGGACGCGCCGACGACGGCCACGAATTCCCCGTCGGCGATGTCGAGATGGAAATCCTTCAGGACGATGGTGCGGCCACGGTCGCTGTCGAAGGAGAGCGTCAGGTCCTTGATCGAGATCATGCTTTCCACGCCAGCAAACGGTCACGCAGGGCCACGAAGGCCGCGTCCACCACGCCATAGAGCACGGCCATGGTGATCATGTAGACGACGACGATATCGGTGGCCAGCAGCGACGATGCCTGCATCATGCGCTGGCCCAGCCCGGCCACGCCGAACAGTTCGGCGGCCACCACCGCCATCCAGGCCTGCCCCAGGCCGGTGCGCAGGCCGGCCATGATCGGTTGCACCGAAGCCGGCAGGATCACTTTGACCAGCTTGGCAAACGGCGAGCGGTGGCCGAAGGCCTCGGCCAGTTCGATCATGTCGCGGTCCACGGCCTGCACCGCGCTCAACGCCGTGAAGTAATTGATCCAGAACACGCCGACGATGATGATGAAATTCGCCGCCGTCGGCGACACGCCGAACCAGATGATGGCGAACGGTACCCAGGCCAGCCCCGGAATGGGGCGCAGCAGGCGCACGATCCAGTTGGTCAGATCCTCCAGCGTCCGCGACATGCCCGTCGCCACGCCCAAGGCCACGCCGAGCGCAGAACCCAGCACCAGACCCGACACGTAATGCCGCAGGCTTTGCAGCACCGCCTCGCCCCAGGCGCCGGATTTCAGCTCCTGCCAGAAGCTGACGGGGATGTCGCTGGGGGCCGGCAGCAGCATGGGCTTGACGATGCCCAGACGCGGCAGCGCCTCCCAGATCGCAAAGAACAGGATGACGCCGGCCAATGACAGGGACAGGCGGAATGTACGGGAACGCGCCATGGGATTGACCGGTGATTTGCACGGATGCGCCGGACGGCGCGGAAATGGATTCCACACAAAATGCGAACGGACGGCAAGGTTGATTTCCGCAACCGTGCCGTCCGTTACGGGGACTTGAAGCCGCAGGTCAGGTCGAGGGGCGAAGCCCCGAGCCCTGACCTACTTCTTGATCTTCTGGTAGTAGGACAGGTCGAAGATCTGCTCCACCGGCACCGCTTCCTTCACCGTGCCCAGCTTCACCTGATAATCCTGGACCAGAGCGGTTTCCTTCAGGATGGTGGCCGGATCGGTGTTGAACTTCACGGCGGGGGAGGACAGGGCCTGCTCGATGATGGCGGCGGGCACCAGGCCCTTGCCGATGGCCGATTCGATGGCGGCCACAGCCACCTTCTTGTCCTTCTTCAGCACCTCGGTCGCCTTGGCGGTCAGCTCGACCAGCTTCTGGGCGATATCGGGATGCTTGGACGTGAAGTCGTCGGTGAGCGCGATGACGTTGCCCGGCTGGTTCTTCAGGATGTCCTGGCCATAGGCCAGCACCTTCACATCCTTGTTGCGGCCGGTGATGATGGTCAGGGCCGGCTCGCGAATGATGGCACCGTCGACGGCACCGGCCAGCAGAGCCTGCTGCGTGGCATCAATGCCCTGCGGCACCAGTTCCACATACTGCTTGTCCACCTTGGCCACTTCCCACAGCCAGTATTGCAGGAAGGTGTTGGGGACGGAGCCGGCCGGCTGCGTGGCCAGCTTCAGCGGGCGGCCCAGCTTCTTGGACAGGGCCTCGATGGCTTCGGCCGGCTTGCCTGGGGTCTTGGCCAGATCGGTGCCGGCGGCGACCACCAGTTCCTCAATCGCGGTGGAGGCCACGACCTTGATGCCCACACCCTTGCCGCGCGCCACCACGACGGGGGCCACGCCGGCGATATAGGCGTCGATCGTGCCGGACGCGACGGCCTGGATGGCGTTGGGGCCGCTGTCGAACTGCTTCAGCTGCAGGTCGAAGCCGTTCTGGAGGTCCCAGCCCTGATTGTCGATGACGAAGGCCTGCGCCGCACCCAGCACGGGGATATAGGCGGCACGCACCACCACCGGATCGGCGGCCTGGGCGGAACCTGCGAAGGCCAGGCCCGTTAGTACGGTCGCGGCGGCAAGGCGGGTGGCGAAACGCTTAAGCGACATGGTGGGCGGCCTCCTTCGGGGCGTTGGTTCGGCATGTCTGCCGTCGGATGCAGGGTTTTACATCCCGAGATTTTCGTCAATCGGAATTGTGGATTTCATGAAACAACACAAAACATGCGTGATATGCGGAATTGATCGGAATTCAATTCACGCAGATTGTCACTTGACAGTGGCGTCCGGATCACCAAATCTGATCACAGGCCACATGGTCCGGACTGACCCACCGCCGGGTCCGCGGGAATTTGACGAACAGCAGCTTGCGCCGCGTCATCAAACGCTAAAGCGCCACGAAGTCCCTTCGTGGTTTGGTTCAAACCATTGTGAAGGAAGGGCGAAATGGGCATCCATACCCTCTCGGCAAAACAACGGACCACTCCCCATAGCGGCTTGACGCGGCGCTGTTGACGCGGGCTTTTCCGCTTCGACCACGTTTCAGACGATCATTGTACAGCGCGGCGACGTCATTCGCCGCGACGGGAGCGATTTAACATGACCACCCAGGCATTCAGCATTGAAACCAGCCGGCATGCCGCCGGCATCGCCGTGGCCGATGGCCAGGGCTTCCGCTTCTTCTCCGCCCATCCGCTGTTCACGGCACTGGACGGACGGCATTATAACAGCGTCGCCGCCGTGGAAAAGGCCGCGCGCCGCCGCGAGAACGAAGTGCGCCATGTCGGCCGCCGCCAGGACAGCCGGGGACAGGTGTTCCGGTCCTGGGGAGTGAAGGCCGAGGCTGTAGCGTGAGGGGGTCCTTCCCCCCTCACCCTTCCTCTTTATTGCGCTGCTTCTTCCGTCCCGTCAGCGCCGCGATGACGCCATGGAAGGTGCGGACCTCCTGTTCCGTCATGCCGCAGCGCTGAAGCGTGTTGCGGACGTTGCGGATCATGGAGGGGCGCTTGTCCGGATGGGTGTAGAAGCCGGACTGTTCCAGTTCGCCTTCCAGATGATCGAACAGGTTCTGCAATTCCGACTTGGTCGCCGGCTCCGATGCGCCGGTATGCAGATAGCGGTCTTCCGCCTCCACTCCCGTCATCCACCATTCATACGCGATCAGCAGCACGGCCTGGCCCAGGTTCAGCGACGAGAAACCGGGGTTCAGCGGCACGGAGATCAGCGTGTCGGACAGGGTGATATCGTCATTGACCAAGCCCGTGCGCTCCGGCCCGAACATCAGCCCGACCTTGCGCCCGGCCGACCAATGGCCCCGCATCTCGTTCGCGGCCTCACGCGGGGTGACAACGGGCTTCACCAGATCACGCACGCGGGCGGCGGTGGAGAACACCTTGTGCAGGTCGGCGATGGCGGCTTCGGTACTGTCGAAGACGCGCACGCGGTCCAGCACCAAGGTGGCGCCTGCCGAGGCCGATACCGCCTTCTCATTGGGCCAGCCATCGCGGGGAGAAACGATGCGCAGGTCGGTCAGGCCGCAATTCAGCATGGCCCGCGCGCAGGCGCCGATATTCTCCCCCATCTGGGGTTGGATCAGGATGACGGCGGGGCCATCCCCGTCCGCCTGCATCTTGGCCAGTTCGCGCTTGTTCGTCCCGCTCGACATCGTTGCCTGAATCTTCTTGGAACCCGAAACGGCCTGGATATCAGGCCGCCCGGGTGCTGTCGATAGCGGCGCCCGACCGGTAGAGGCAATAGGTGATGCTGTCGGACAGGGCATTGAAGCTGGCATCGATGACATTGGCCGACACGCCGACGGTGGCCCAGCGGTTGCCATGGCGGTCGGCGGTTTCGATCATGACGCGGGTCACGGCCTTGGTCCCATCCTGGGCATTCAGGATGCGGACCTTGTAATCGACCAGCCGCATGCCTTCCAGCGCCGGATAGACGGGGATAAGGGCCTTGCGCAGGGCCTGGTCCAGGGCGTTGACCGGGCCGTTGCCTTCGGCCACCGTCATCACCGTTTCGGCGTTGCCGGGGCCCGGCACCTCCACCTTGGTGGTGGCCTCCGACAGGGTGACCAACTCGCCCTTGGCGTTCCAGCGGCGTTCGTCCAGGACGCGGAACGCGGCCAGACGGAAATAATCCGGCACCTCGCCCAGCGCGCGCCGCGCCAGCAGCTCGAAGCTGGCTTCCGCCCCGTCGAAGGCGAAACCTTCGAATTCCTTCTGCTTGACGATATCGACCAGCAGGCCGATGCGGTCATCCTTGGCATCCACTGTCACCCCGACCTCGCGCAGGCGGGCCAGGATGTTGGACCGGCCGGCCTGATCGGAGACCAGCACATGGCGGCGGTTGCCGACCAGCGACGGGTCGACATGCTCATAAGACGTCGGGTCCTTCTCCACGGCGGAGACATGCAGCCCGCCCTTATGGGCAAAGGCGCTTTCACCGACATAGGCCGCGTGGCGGTTGGAGGTGCGGTTCAACCGCTCATCCAGCATGCGGCTGATATGGACCAGCCGCCCCATGCCCTCCCGGCTGATGCCGACATCGAAGCCCATCTTCACCGACAGGGTCGGGATCAGCGACAGCAGGTTGGCATTGCCGCAGCGCTCCCCCAGCCCATTCAACGTGCCCTGCACCAGCCGCACGCCGGCACGCACGGCGGCAATGGAGTTGGAGACGGCGTTTTCCGTATCGTTATGGGTGTGAATGCCCAGATGGTCGCCGGGGATGCGCTTGGCCACCACACCGACAATGGCCTCGACCTCATGCGGCAGGGTGCCGCCATTGGTGTCGCACAGAACCACCCACCGGGCCCCGGCCTCATACGCCGCCTGCACGCAGGAGAGCGCGTATTCGGGATTGGCCTTGTACCCATCGAAGAAATGTTCTGCATCGAACAGCGGCTCACGCCCGCGCGCCTTGATCTCCCGGATGCTGTCGGCGATCAGCGACAGGTTTTCCTCACGCGGGATCGAAAGCGCCACATCGACATGGAAATCCCAGGTCTTGCCCACGATGCAGACGGCCTTGGCCGGGCTGTCCAGCAGGGCCGACAGGCCCGGATCGTTCGACGCGCTGCGACCCGGCCGGCGGGTCATGCCGAAGGCGGTGAAGATGGCCTTGGGCAGCTTCGGCGGATCGGCGAAAAACGCGTCGTCGGTGGGGTTGGCACCGGGCCAGCCACCCTCGACATAATCAATGCCCAGCGCGTCCAGCTCCTGCGCGATGGCGATCTTGTCGGCCACGGTGAAATCAACGCCGGAGGTCTGCGCGCCATCGCGCAGCGTGGTGTCGTAAAGATAGACGCGGTTCGTTTCGTTCATAATCCAGGGCCGGATAGCAATGTCGTTGCCGAATGTGGCGCATCGGGGCCGGCGGATCAATGGTCATGCGCGCATGGGGCAACTGCCCCTTGGTCGCATACCATTGGTCACAGGCCATTTTTACCCTAAATAGGCATGCGAGAGCCCCCTACCCCCGAAGCTTTCAGGTTTGATGATGATCGAGTGGCGGATCAGCGACCGGAATGTCGAGTACCCCGACGCGCTTGCCTTCATGGAGGCTCGCGTGGCCGACATCCGGGCCGGCACGGCACCGGAGACGGTATGGCTGCTGGAGCATCCCCCGCTCTACACGGCAGGAACCTCGGCCCGAGAGACGGACCTGCTGGTGCCGATGCGGTTCCCGGTGTTCCAGGCGGGGCGCGGCGGGCAATATACTTATCATGGGCCGGGGCAGCGCATCGGCTATACGATGCTGGACGTGCAGGCGCGCGGCGGCGATCTACATGATTTCGTCTGGCGGCTGGAGGAATGGCTGATCCGCACCCTGGCGCAGTTCGCGGTGAAGGGCGAACGCAGGTGCGGCCGCGTCGGTGTCTGGGTGGACATGTCGCCCTACGGGCAGCCGGGCGTGGAGAACAAGATCGCCGCCATCGGCGTGCGGGTGCGGCGTGGGGTGAGCTTCCATGGCGTGTCGCTGAACGTGGAACCTGATCTGACGCATTTCGGTGGTATCGTGCCCTGCGGCATCCGCGAGCATGGGGTGACGTCGCTGGCCGACCTGGGCCATATCGTCTCTATGCCGGAGGTGGACATGGCCATGCAGGCGGCGTTCGATGACGTGTTCGGCGATGACGCCGTGCCGCGCACGCCGGGCGTCTGCGCCGTGGCGGAGGGCTGAGTCATGGACAAGCGGCGCAGCATCACCGCCCTGGTGCTCTATTTCTTCGGCGGTGCCGCCATGCTCGTGTCGGCCTTCATGCTGGTGGCGCCGACACCGGAAAGCTATGGCCCGGCGCTGATCGGGCTGCTGCTGGGTGTGCTGCTGCTGGGCGTGGGCCGGGCCTGCCAGCATTTGTCGCGGATCAGGGACCTGATGGAAGGCCGGGGATAATCAGGGCACCAGAGCCTCCTCCAGCCCCAGCACCCGCATCATCCCCGCCGGCCGCACCAGCAGGTCCGCCAGGGTCACCTCGTCCAGCACCGCCAGAAAGGCCAACAGCGCCTTGCCCAGCACCTTCTGCAGGCGGCAATCGCTGGTGATGGGACAGGTATTGCCCGTCTCGAAACATTCCACCAGGGACATGTCGGCCTCCAGCTGCCGGACCAGCGCGCCCAGGTTGATCTCCGCCGGCTCCCGCCCCAGCGCCAGGCCGCCATTGCGGCCGCGCAGGGTGCGGATATGGCCTAGCCGGCCCAGCTCGTTGACGATCTTGGTCAGGTGGTTTTCCGAGATGCCGTACCGCGCCGCGATCTCCGGCACCGTGGCCAGCCCCTCGCGCTTCATGCCCAGATAGAGCAGCACGCGCAGGCCGTAGTCGGTATAGCGGGTCAACCGCATCGTCTCTTCCTTCGCAAGATCAATCCCTTCCCATGCCATCCCGGCCCCTGGCGAGCAAGCGATGCAGGGTGCGGGCAGGCATGAAGGCGCCTGAAACAAAAGATACATTCAAGATATTGCTTTTCATTCGGTTGCGCAATAAGGTGTATTTTAAATGCTTCTTTAAGTTCCCCATCCATCGAGAGAGCGAGCAAGGTCCGATGCTGTCCCCCCAAACCATCGCCACCGTGAAGGCCACCGCCCCCGTCATGCAGGAGCATGGCGAGACCATCACAAAACACATGTATGCCAAGCTGCTGCGCGACCCGGCCATCCGGTCGATCTTCGACCCGACCCACCAGCGCAACGGCACGCAGGCCAAGGCCCTGGCGGGGGCGGTTGCCGCCTATGCCGCCAATATCGACAATCTGGCGGTGCTGGGCCCGGCAGTGGAACGTATCGCCGAGCGGCACGTGTCGTTGCAGGTGCAGCCCTATCATTACGATATCGTCGGAACCAACCTGCTGGGCTCCGTCGCCGATGTACTGGGCAATGCCGCCACCCCGGCCATCATCCATGCCTGGACGGAGGCCTGGATGGAGCTGCGCGATATTTTCGTGGGCGTGGAACAGGCCAAGTACAAGGACAATCAGGGCGCGCCCGGCGGCTGGTACGGCTGGCGCCGGTTCAAGGTGGCCCGCGCCGAGAATGAGAGCAGCGTCATCCGCAGCCTGTATCTGGAGCCCGAGGATGGCGGCGCCATCCTGTCCTTCCGGGCGGGCCAGTATCTGACCCTGCGCCTGCCCGTCCCCGGCCACGGGCCGCTGCTGCGCCATTACAGCCTGTCGGGTGCGCCCAACGGCACCTCCTACCGCATCTCCGTGAAGCGGGAGGCGGCACCGCTGGCCGGTTTGCCGGACGGGCTGGGGTCCACCTTCCTGCACCGGCACCTGTCGGTGGGCGATGTGGTGGATGTCGCACCACCGGCCGGCAGTTTCACCGCACCCGACGGCAACGCCCCGCTGTTCCTGCTGGCCGGTGGTGTGGGCATCACCCCGATGATCTCCGTCGCGGAGACGGAACTGGCCGCCGGGTCCACCCGCCCGCTGCATCTGTTCCATGCCGTCCGCGACCGGTCGCACCACGCCTTTGGCCCCGCCCTGCGTACCCTGGCCGCCCGCCATGCCAACCTGTCCGTCAGCATCTTTTATGAGCAGGCGGATGCAAGCGATCAGGTGGGTGTGCACCATGACCAAGTCGGCCGCATCGATCCGGCTTCCCTGGTCACCCTGCCCCACGCTGCCGGCGCGCATTACATGGTCTGTGGTCCCACGGGCTTCATGGCCAGCATGATCAAGGGCTTGCGTACCGCCGGGGTACCCGCCGACCGGATTCGCTATGAATTCTTCGGTTCCCATGAAGAGGAACTGCTTGACTGAGGCGATTTCGTCGCAAATTCACGCGTGCTTAAATTTAGAAACCCGCAGTTTTCCTTTGCCCACGGTATCGGCAGATGCCGTGGGTCTTTTTTATTCACGCGCCTGCATTTGAGGCATATTGCCGACGTTAACGGGTTATGACAGCGTCAGGATAGGGTCAAAGCGCAACGACAAAGCTGCGCCCCGATAAGAAGAACGCGTGGGAGGAGTTACCTGATGTTCAGCAATACCAACGGGCGCAATTTGCCCGGCCGCCACCCCTTTGTCTTGTCCCTGCTGATGTGCGGGGCCGCCGCGGTGGCCCTGCCCGCCCTGGCGCAGCAGCCTGCATCCCCCGGCATGCTGGAGGAGATCATCGTCACCGCCCGCAAGCGTGACGAAACGCTGAAGGACGTCCCCTTCTCCATCAACGCCATGAGTGCCGACAGCATGCGCGCGGCCGGGGCGGAGAATATCGAGGACGTGTCGCGCAACATCGTCGGCCTGTCGATCCAGAATCTGGGTCCCGGCCAGAGCCAGGTGGCCATCCGCGGCATCTCCGCCGGCCAGATCGTCCGCGATCAGCCGGGCGTGAAGGAACAGGTCGGCGTCTATCTGGACGAGTCGGTGATCTCCCTGTCGCTGTTCACCCCCGACCTGGACCTGTACGACCTGAACCGCGTGGAAGTGCTGCGCGGGCCGCAGGGTACGCTGTACGGTTCCGGCTCGCTGTCGGGCACCATCCGCTACATCACCAACAAACCGGACCAGAATACCCAGGAGGGCACCACCGAACTGTCGATCGAGCAGATCGATGGCGGCAGCACAGGCTATAGCGCCAAGGCCATGGTCAATGTACCCCTGACCGATACGCTGGCCCTGCGCGCCGTCGGCTATGGCACCCGCTATGCCGGCTTCATCGACGCGGTGCAGCCCAATGGCAGCATCAAGAAGGACGTCAATGACGGGTTCCGCACCGGCCTGCGCCTGTCGCTGGGCTGGCAGCCGACGGAGAATGTCACCATCACCCCGCGCCTGATCTATCAGGAGATCGAGGCCGACGGCTTCAACCGCGAGGATGATTTCAACATCATCGCCAACGAGCTGGTGACCACGGGCAACCGCCTGTTCCAGTTCGACAAGCGCCAGCAATTCACCCAGCTGGAGGAGCAGTTCAAGGACAAGTTCATGCTGGCCGACCTCACGATCGAGGCCGACCTGGGCGCTGTCACTGCCACCTCCGTCACGTCGGTCACCGACCGCGACCTGCTGGTCTATCGCGACGCCACGCAGCTGACGGGCTCCATCACCGGTCAGCCGGGCGTGCTGTCGCCCACCGGCCTGTCGCGGCAGGTCTATACGCTGGACGCGCCGCTGTCGGACACCACCGCCGTGAAGGTGTTCACGCAGGAAGCCCGTCTGGCATCGAACGATGACGGGCCGTTCCAGTGGGTGGCCGGCGCCTTCTACTCGAAGATCGACCGCAAATATGCCCAGACCCTGAATGTCGACGGGTTTGAGAGCATCACCGGCATCGACAGCAACGGCCCGACCGCCCAGAATGGGTTGGATGAGCTGTACTGGTCGCGCATTCCCTATGATTTCAAGCAGGTAGCCCTGTTCGGCGAAGGTTCCTACGACCTGACCGAACAGCTGTCGGCCACGCTGGGCCTGCGCTATTTCGACTTCAAGGAAAAGCGCACGCTGAATTTCGACGGCATCTTCGCCGACCGCGCCCAGGGCGTGAAGGGCGAGACCAGCAGCAATGGCTTCTCCCCCCGCGCCATCCTGTCCTATGACGCCACGGAAGACGTGACGATCAATGCGCAGGTATCGAAGGGCTTCCGTCTGGGCGGCATCAATGATCCGTTGAACCTGCCGCTCTGCTCCGCCGCCGACCGCACCACCTTCGGCGGGCGCAACGATTTCGGCAATGAACAGGTCTGGAACTATGAGATGGGGGCGAAGATCAGCTTCGCCGATGGTCGTGGCGCCTTCAACATCGCCGGCTATTACACCGACATCTCCAACCTCCAGGTCACGCTGGATGCCGGCACCTGTTCCTCGCGCATCGTGTTCAACGCCGATGCTCGCACGCGGGGTACGGAGGCGGAGTTCAGCTATCAGCTGAGCGACGCGGTGAATCTGTCTCTGTCCGGCTCGTTCAATGACAGCGAGTTCACCGAGACCGTGACCTCGCAGGGCGCCACGGGTGGTGCCGTGGTGGTGGGCGGCATCAAGAAGGGCAATCGCCTGCCCACCGTGCCGCGCTTCCAGTTCAGCGCCCAGACCAAGTGGGAAGATGATATCAGCGCCGATCTGCGTGGCTTTGCCGTCGCCACCTATCAGTTCGTGGGATCGCGCTATACCCAGGCGGTGGACCAGGACCCGGCGTCGGTGGGCACCTTCACCCGCATCCCGATCGGGTCGCAGCCGGGGACCACGTACAGCTTCGACCCCAGGCTGCCCTCCTACAGCACCGTCAACCTGCGGGCCGGTGTGAAGAAGGACGAATGGGAGATCGCCACCTACGTCAACAACCTGTTCGACGAGAATGCCAAGCTGTCGCTGGACCGCGAACGCGGCTTCCGCGCCCGCGTGGCCTATCAGGTGGCCAAGCCCCGCACCTTCGGTGCCCAGGTCAGCACGCGGTTTTAAGGACTGAAGCCGGCTTCGTAGCTCAGATTAGGCGTAGCCGTAACCCGCGGGAACACAGGGAAACCATGGCCCGCGGATTACGCTACGCTAATCTGTGCTACACATGAAGAAAACCCCCGGCGGAAGTGATTCCGCCGGGGGTTGGTCATTGGACCCAGGTTGAACGCGGGGCACTCAGAACAGGGAGATGAAGTCAGTCAGAATGGGAGACGCACGGGTCAGTGCTGCGTTTCCCCTTCCTTCCGCCGGGCCTCGGACTTCTGCTTGTCCGTGGGGGCGGTCAGGATGCCGGGATCCTTGCGTGTCGGCGACTTCGCCGCCACACGCTGTTCGGATGCGACCGGGTCGCTGGCGGGGAAGCTGTCTTCCAGGTCCCGGTCCAGCTCATGTTCGGTCGGCTGGGGCGGACTGGCCTTGGATGCGGGTGGTTGCTTGCTCTGCTGTGGCATCGTTTCCTCCTGGTGGCCGAAGCCACCTTGCCTATCGTTTCGGATACGGGCGGAGATGAACGTCACATCCAGTAAGGCGGGACGTTGTAGTAGGTCGATACCGGCTCGCGCCACCGGCGGTCATCCGCACCCAGTTCCTGTTCGGAATATGAGGGCGCATTTTCCAGACGGGACTTGTCCAGCGGCACGACATAGCCTTCCTTGGCCGTGTCATATTTCAGCACCGACCAGGGCAGCGGGTGATAACGCTCGCCGATCCCCAGGAAGCCGCCAAAGGCCATGATGGCATAGGCGACGTTGCCGGTACGCTTGTTCAGCATCACGTCCTCGACGTGACCGATCTTCTCGCCAGCGGTGCTGTAGACATCGGTGCCGTTCACCTTGTCGGCGCTGATGCAGGTCGTGGTCTCGTTGAGGGCAACATTGCTGGTGGCCATGATGGGCTTCCTTCCTGTCGTGGAGGTTACGTGTAGATAACCCCCGGGACAGGAAACAGTTCCATCAAGGTCACAGAAAAGGCGCGGTTCAGACGTGAAAAAGCGGGGAATTTTTTGCTCCCTCAGGCGCCGGGCGCCACCATCCGGCGGCTGGGCTTACGCGGCATGTACCGCGCGGGGCGGCCGCCGCCAGAGTGTTTCCGGCTAACCGGAAACACTCTATTTACCCCTGCTGCGCCATCTGTTCGTCCCGCTGCCGCGCCTTTTCCTGGCGGGCATTGTAGATGCCGGCGCAGATGATGCCGATGGCAACGATGGTCACCACGATGGTGGCCAACGCATTGACCTTCGGGCTGAGCCCCAGGCGCACCGACGAGAACACGATCTGCGGTAGGGTGGTGGAACCGGGGCCCGACACGAAGCTGGTGATCACCAGATCATCCAGCGACAGCGTGAAGGCCAACAGCCAGCCCGACACGATGGCGGGTGCGATCAGCGGCAGGGTGATCACGAAGAACACCTTGGCCGGCCGCGCCCCCAGATCCATCGCCGCCTCCTCCAGGCTGGCATCCATGGAGACCAGCCGCGACTGCACCACCACCGTCACGAAGGACATGGTGAAGGTGATATGGGCCAGGATGATGGTCAGCATGCCGCGCCCTTCCGGCCAGCCGAACATCTGCTCCAGGCTGACGAACAGCAGCAGCAGCGACAGGCCCAGGATCACCTCCGGCATGACCAGCGGCGCCGACACCATGCCGGAGAACAGGGCGCGTCCCTTGAACGCACCGAACCGCGCCAGCATCAGCCCGGCCAGCGTGCCCAGCACCACGGCGAAGCTGGCGGAGATGAAGGCGACGCGCACCGACAGCCAGGCCGCCGACAGCAGCTGGTCATCGCGCATCAGTTCGCCATACCAGCGGAATGAGAATTCGCTCCACACCGAAACCGACCGGTTGTCGTTGAAGGACAGCACGATCAGCAGGACGATGGGGATGTAGAGGAAGAACAGGCCGGTGACGAGGCCCAGGCGCAGGAACCAGGATTTCGGCATTACGGGTGCCCCCCCTGTTTGCCCTGCACGTTCTGGAACAGCATGATCGGCACGACCAGGAACAGCAGCAGCGCCACCGCCACGGCGGATGCCAGCGGCCAGTCGCGGTTATTGAAGAATTCCGTCCACAGCGTGCGCCCGATCATCAGCGTGTCGGGGCCACCCAGCAGTTCCGGGATCACGAACTCGCCCATGGCCGGGATGAACACCAGCAAGGCGCCTGCGACCATGCCAGGGATCGACAGCGGCAGGGTGATGGCCAGGAACGCCTTCCAGGGCGGGCAACCCAGATCGGCCGCCGCTTCCAGCAACGTGTTGTCCAGCTTCTCCAGGGTCGAATAGAGCGGCAGGATCATGAAGGGCAGGTAGGAATAGGTGATGCCGATATAGGTGGCCACCGGCGTATAAAGTATCTGCAAAGGCTCATTGATGATGCCCAGCCACATCAGCACATTGTTCAGCACGCCATTGTTGGACAGGATGCCGATCCAGGCATAGACGCGGATCAGGAAGCTGGTCCAGAAGGGCAGGATGATCAGCATCAGCAGCGGTGCCCGCCACTTCGGATCGGCCTTGGCGATGGCATAGGCCACCGGATAGCCCAGCAGCAGACAGCAGATGGTGGAGATGAAGGCGATCTTCACGCTGTTCAGATAGGCGACGATGTAGAGATCGTCGGTCACCATGTAATGGAAATTATAGAAGGTGACGGTGATCTGATATTTCAGATCCTCCACATTCTCGATCAGCGCGGTGAAGGGCGGGATCGCCATCTGGCTTTCGGCCAGCGCGATCTTCAGCACGATCAGGAACGGGATCAGGAAGAACAGCAGCAGCCAGGCATAGGGCACCGCGATGACCAGCGCCCTGCCCGACAATCCGATGCGCTGCAACAGACCCAGAAAGCCCGTATGGCGCATCTCGCTATTTACCGTCTCGGCCATGGGTCAGCCCCCTTCCCGTCAGTTGGTCAGGACGCTGCCGGCGAACGGCCGCCAGGAGAGATGGACGCGGTCTTCCCAGGTGATGGGCATTTCCGTGCGCCGCGTCACCATCGGCGCCGTTACCCGCACCCGCTTGCCGGTATCCAGCAGGATTTCATAGATCGAGACATCGCCCAGATAGGCGATCTCCTTGACGATGCCCGAGGCCCGGTTGCGACCATCGCCATTGGCCGGCGCATCCTTGGAGATGCTGACCTTCTCCGGGCGCACCGCCACCCAGCATTCGGTGCCCGGCGCCAGATGGCCGGGATGGGAGACATAGAGGTCGCAATCCGCCTCGTCCGACCGGATCAGGGAATGGTCGGGCTCGCTCTCCACGATGCGGCCATGGAACATGTTGACCGACCCGATGAATTCCGCCGTCATCCGGCTGTTGGGATATTCATAGATCTCGGTCGGCGTGCCGACCTGGGCGATATAGCCGCGGTTCATGACGGCGATGCGCGACGACATGGTCATCGCCTCCTCCTGGTCATGGGTCACGACCACGAAAGTGATGCCCACCTTCTCCTGGATATTCACCAGCTCGAACTGCGTCTGTTCGCGCAGCTTCTTGTCGAGCGCGCCCAGCGGCTCATCCAACAGCAGCAGCTTGGGCTTCTTCACCAGGGCGCGGGCCAGGGCCACACGCTGGCGCTGGCCGCCCGACAACTGGTGCGGCTTGCGCTTGCCGAACTGGCCCAGTTGCACGAGGTTCAGGGCTTCGGCGACGCGCTCCTGGATCTCCGCCTTGCCCACCTTGTCCTGGTGCAGTCCGAAGGCGATATTGGCCTCCACGCTCATATGCGGAAACAGGGCGTAGGACTGGAACATCATGTTCACGGGCCGCTCATAGGGCGGGACATTGGACATGTCGACACCGTCGATGAAGATCTTGCCCTCGGTCGGCCGCTCGAACCCCGCCAGCATGCGCAGCAGCGTCGTCTTGCCCGACCCCGACCCGCCCAGCAGCGAGAAGAATTCTCCGCGATAGATGGACAGGGAAACATCGTCGACGGCGGTGAAATCACCGAATTTCTTGGTCACCTTCTCGATACGGACATAGGGCTTCTCATTCGGGTCCCGCCAAGGTTCCAGCTTGGTCTGGGTCCGCGAGGGCTGCGCATTGGCCATGTCCGTATCTGTCCCTGTCCGGTTGGCAATATCGGTAGGTGGCGTGGCGTTTCACGCACCGCACAATTCTACACGTGTCGATAGCCGGACGGATAGGGGGAGCATTGATGGGACGGACAATTTTCAGCGATGTTGGTTAAACGCTCTCCCGTTGCGGATCAGTTTGCCCCATCGAAACTATAGCCTTCATCCGCCCAGCCGGTCATGCCGCCGATCATCAGCTTCACCGGCCGGCCCAACTGGGCCAGACGCAGGGCGCCCTTGTCGGCGCCATTGCAATGCGGGCCGGCGCAATAGGTGACGAACAAAGTGTCGGCCGGATATTCCACCAGACGTTTCTCCGTCAGGTCCAGAACCGGGATGTTGATGGCGCCCGGTACATGGGCGGTGGCGAAGGCCTTGCGACCGCGCACATCCAGCAGCACGAATCCGGGCGTACCGGACGTGAAGGCGGCGAAGACGTCTGCACAGTCGGTTTCCAGCGACAGGCGCCGTTCGACATGCGCGACCATTTCAGCGGACGGGGCAGCGGCAACGCGGGTGACTTCGTTGGACATGGCATCATCTCCTGTTTGGCTGATGCCCCCAGGATGGCGACGAAGCCCCCTTCGCAAAACACAAGCCCTGCCATAAAATGTCGAAATCATGCCAAAGCGATCCTCCCTTCCCTCCACCGCCAACCGCACCGTCGCCATCCTGGCCTATGACGGGTTGTGCACCTTCGAATTCGGCATCGCGGTGGAGGTGTTCGGCCTGCCCCGGCCGGAAATGGGGCCGGACTGGTACCGGGCCAAGGTGGTGGCGGTGGAACCGGGGCCATTATCGGCCACAGGCGGCATCACGGTGGCGGCCGATGGCGACCTGTCGCTGCTGGCGGATGCCGGCACCATCATCGTGCCGGGCTGGCGCGCGGCGGGTGCGGCGGTACCCGAAGAATTGTGCCTGGCCCTGCGCACGGCACACGAACGCAGCGCGCGCCTGGTGTCGATCTGCTCCGGTGCCTTCGTGCTGGCGGCGGCGGGTCTGCTGTCGGGCCGTGATGCCACCACCCATTGGCGGTACGAAGCCATCCTGGCCGAACGCCATCCCGACATCCGCTATCGTCCCGGCCTGCTCTATGTCGACCATGGCGACGTGTTGACCTCCGCCGGGTCTGCCGCCGGCCTGGACCTGTGCCTGCATATCGTGCGCAAGGATTTCGGGGCCGCCATCGCCAACCAAGTGGCGCAAAGGCTGGTCCTGTCATCCCATCGCGACGGGGCACAGAAACAGGTACTGGAACGGCCCGTACCCACGGAGCATGAGGGGCGGCGCCTGTCGCCCCTGCTGGACCGGCTGCGCCAGGAACTGGATCGCGAACATGCGCTGCGTGACCTGGCCGACAGTGTGGGCATGAGCCTGCGCACCTTCATCCGCCGGTTCCAGGAACTGACCGGCCTGTCGCCCGGCGAATGGCTGCTGCGGGAGCGCGTGGCGCGGGCGGAACAGTTGCTGGCGGAGACCGGCGCCAGCGTGGAGGATGTGGCGACATCCTGCGGTTTTCCCACGGCGGCGGCCTTACGCTACCATTTCCGCAACAGGGTCGGGATGGCGCCCAACCGTTATCGGCAAAGTCGCAGCGCGTAAAGAAAAGGCCGGGAACGTGGGGTTCCCGGCCTTCAGCACTGGCTAGGTAATCAGAAGCCGATCAACGGCCCGTCTTGATCTTGGTCCAGCTGCGGGTGCGCTCGCGCTCCGCCTTCTGGCTGATTTGCTTGACGGTGAACATCTTGGCCATCGTCTCCTTGGTCGGGAAGATGGCCGGATTCTTGGCGATTTCCTGATCCATCAGCGGCCAGGAGGCGGGAACGGCGTTGGCATAGGCGACGAAATCGCTGATGCCGGCCATCACCTTGGGCTCCAGCAGATAGTTGATGAAGGCGCTGGCGGTGGCGACGTTAGCACCGGCCGGGATGGTGGCCATGTCGAACCAGACCTGCGCCCCTTCCTTGGGGATGGAATAGGCGATGGAATACTTGGCCTTGGCCTCTTCCGCGCGGGCGGCGGCCTGGAACACGTCGCCCGAATATCCCACGGCGACGCAGGCGTCACCCGTGGCCAGCGGGTCGATCACCGACGGCACGAAGGTCTTGATGTGCGGGCGGATGGCCAGCATCGCGGCTTCGGCCTTCTTGGTGTCATCCGGGCTTTCGGAATTGGGGTCCAGGCCCTGCGACTTGAACACCGACGGCAGGATGTCGGTCTGGCTGTCCAGGAAGACGATGCCGCAGGCGGCCAGCTTCTTGGCGTTCTCCGGGTTGAAGACCAGTTCCCAGCTGTCGGTGGGGGCGTTGGGGAGGATGGCCTTCACCTTCTCGACATTATAGCCGATGCCGATCGTGCCCCACTGGTAGATGACGCCATATTCGTTGCCGGGATCGGTCGATTCGACCAGCTTGGTCAGCGACGGGTCCAGGTTCTTCAGGTTGGGGATCTTGGACTTGTCCAGCTTCTGGATGGCCTTGGCCTGGATCAGCTTGCGCATCGTCGGCTCGGCCGAGGGCACGGCCACGTCATAGCCGGAATTGCCCACCAGCAGCTTCGATTCCAGGGTTTCCAGATCGGTGAAGACGTCATACTGCGTCTTGATGCCGGTGGCCTTGGTGAAGTCGTCCAGCGTGGTCTCGCCGATATAGTCGGCCCAGTTATAGACGTTGACCTTCTTTTCCTGGGCCATGGCCGTATGGCCAAGGGCGATGGCGGCGACCATGCCGACGGCGCCGATCACGTGCTTCATCTTCATCAAGGACCCCCAATCAGATCGGACGCCCGTTCCCACGGGATCGCCCCTGGATGATGGATGCCGCTGCCCGCGCGCACCCTGGACGGCAGGCATTCCACATAGGCGCCCGGCCCTTGTCAATGACGATGGATTTGCGTTGCGGCATAAGGGGATGCGGCATCCCATCCCATATGGCATAAGCATGCCTTTCCCACCCGAACGATGCCACCGGAGTACAGGTTTTGCGCAACGCACAAGAGCCCGCTTTCGGCACGCATGCGCCGGGTACCCTGCCCCGCCTGCTGACCGATCTGTGCCAGGGGCTGCCGGTCACGCCGGTGGGGCGGCGGCTGGCGCTGTGGTTGCGCAAGGTGGCGATGGTCATCCAGGGACCGGTGTTCGACGTGGCCGTGCGCGGCATCCATCTGCGTCTCCATCCCGGCGACAATGTCGGCGAACGCAAGTTCCTGTTCATGCCGCAATTCTTCGATCCCGAAGAGATGGGCCTGCTGGCCGAACGGCTGCCGCGCGACGGCACCTTCGTCGATATCGGCGCCAATGTCGGGCTCTACACCCTGAACGCCGCCCGCCTGATGGGGCCGGGCGGGCGCATCCTGGCGGTGGAACCAGGGCCGGAGGCGGCACGGCGCCTGCGCTTCAACCTGGCACTCAACCGCACGGACGCCGCCATCACCCACGCCGATTGCGCCATCGGGGCCGAGGAAGGGGTGATGGGGCTGTATCTCGATGCCAGCAACCTGGGCGGCTCCTCCCTGGTGCGCGACCATGGCGGCACCAGCACGCCGGTACGCGTCCGTCCGCTGATCGACGTGCTGGAAGAGGCGGGGATCACCCGCATCGATGTGCTGAAGATCGATATCGAGGGGGCGGAGGACAAGGCCCTGCTGCCCTTCTTCGACCAAGCACCCGAGAGCCTGTGGCCGCGGGTGATCATCATCGAACGGTCGGAGCAGAGCTGGGCTGGCGATCTGCTGGGCCGGTTCCGCGAGGCTGGATACAAAGCGTTCGGGAACAGCAGGATGAACTGGCTGTTCGAACGGTGAAAACGGCCCCGGCGGCGGGAAGCGCCGCCGGGGCCGCCGAGATCACCAGGTCACCTTGACCTTGGCATAGTAGAAGCCCCCGTTGAAACCGAACGGCGAGAAGTTGGAATACTGGGCAAAGCCGTTCGGGTTGGCGCCCGGAATGACCAGGTCGGTGTAATTGTCGAACAGGTTGTTCACCCCGGCGGAGATCGACAGGTTCTCCGTCAGGTCGTACCCGACATCGATATCGGCCACCCATTCAGCCCCGAAGGTCTGATCCAGCGCGGCACTGGCATTGCGCGAGGTGAACTTGCCATAACGCGTGCCACGGACGGTCAGGTTGAAGTCCTCGTACTGCCAGCTGGCGGACAGGTTGACCTTGTTCTCCGGCTGGGCTTCCTCGAACCGCCCTTCCTCCACGCGGGAGAAGCGGGTCAGCTGCAGGCCGACCGTGCTGAGCGTGGACGGATTGGGCTTCACGTTCAACGTCTTGGTATCGTTGAAATTGATGCCGGCGGTCAGGTTCAGGGTGCCGGCCGTATCCAGATCGGCGCGGTAGGTACCGACGATATCGACGCCGCGCGTGCGGGTATCGATGGCGTTGGTGAAGAAGCGCCCGCCGGTGACGCCGGCAAAGCCGCGCGCCGTCAGGAAATTCTGCACCGCCGTGCCCGTCAGGTTCTCCGACAGGACGATACGGTCATCGATGCGGATCTGATAGGCATCGACCGTCAGGCTGGCGCCCTCAAAGGGCGTCGAGGTGAAGCCCAGGCTGTAATTGATCGACTTTTCCGGCTTCAGGTCTTCGGCACCCAACGCCTGGGCGGCGGGGTCGTTGACGCGGAAGGTGCGGATTTCGAACGGTACGCCACCGATGAAGTTGGTGGCGGTGGAGGAGAAATAGCTCTGCTGCAGCGACGGCGCGCGGAAGCCGTTGGAGACCGCACCGCGCAGGCCGAACGCATCGGTCACATCATACTTGAAGGCGAACTTGCCTGATCCGGTCCAGCCGAAATCGGAATAATGTTCGACGCGGCCGGCGACACTGACCAGCAGCGCGTCGGACAGCTTGGTTTCCAGGTCGAGATAGGCGGCATAGCTGTGGCGATCAACATCGACCTCGTCGCTGGGACGGAAACCGGGGAAGCCTTGGGCACCCGGCGCCGGCTGGCTGCCGACGGCGCTGGTCGAGCCGCCATCCAGCACCTTGACGCCGCCATCCTTCCAGCTGTCCTCGTCGCCGGCCCCCAGCTCATAGCCTTCGGTACGGTATTCCAGGCCGGCGGAGACGCTGACGCTGGACGGTAGGCCGAGTTCCACATCGCGCGAGGCGTCGGCATTGATCACGCCCTGGGTATAGAGCAGATCGCCGGCATAGAAGCTGCGGCGGCTGTTGGCGCCATAGGTGGCGTTCAGGGTGTTTTCCACGCTAAAGGGGAAGTCGTTGCGGCCATAGGTGCCGGAAATGTCATACCGCGTCTCCCCCGCATCGCCCTTCACGCCGACCGCCACCGACATGTCGTCAATGTCGGACGTGATGAACGGCAGGAAACCATCGGGATAGATGGAGCGGACATTATTGGGATCGCGCGGCCGGCGCCAGGTAGCGCCCGCCTTGCCCTCGCGCTTGTTGTAATTGCCGAAGGAGTAGAGCTCGGCCCCACCCAGCGGCAGGCCCAGATTATAGACGACATTATAGTCGGTGACGTCGCTGTCGCCGTACCAGAAATTGTCGGTGCGGTTGATCGTCGCCTCACGCGGGTCGGCGGCACCACCGGCAAGGTTGTTATATTGCTGGCGGATATCGGCGGCCTGACGGTTGGTGTGGGCGCGGTCACGATATTCGGCCGTCAGGTTCAGATAGCCGCCATTGCCGATGGTCACCCCGGCATTGGAGGCAAAGTGATAGACGTCGCCATCGCCTTCATAGGTCTGGCCATAGGAACCGAAGGCCGACCCACCGGAATTATTATCCTTCAGGATGATGTTGATCACGCCCGCGATGGCATCGGAACCATACTGTGCCGCGGCCCCATCGCGCAGCACCTCGACCCGGCGGATGGCCGAGGCAGGAATGGAATTCAGGTCGGCGCCCGTGGAACCGCGCCCCACGGAACCGTTCAGGTTCAGCAGCGCCGTGTTATGACGCCGCTTGCCATTGATCAGCACCAGCGTGTGGTCGGGCGACAGGCCGCGCAGGGTGGCCGGGCGGATATGGTCGGTACCGTCGGTGATGGTCGGCTGCGGGAAGTTGAAGGAGGGCACAAGGGCGTTCAGGACCTTGTTGACCTCACCCAGGCCCGACCGCTCCAACTCACCGGCCGAAATTACGTCCACCGGCACCGGCGATTCCGCCAGGGTCCGGTCGGCGCGGCGCGTGCCGGTAACAACGATTTCCTCGACGTCGGCGGTCTGCGCCTGCGCCCCACCGGTCAACACCAGGAAACCGGTCAGTGCCGTACCAACCTTAAGCCACTGCTTACCCATGTACTTCCCTCCGACTTCACTCGGTCATCGTTCCGCCCCGGAACGATCAAGCCGTCCGGGAACGATATCCCATCCGGGGGGCTTGGGAAGGCAAGGTCGCTAAATTATAGTTAAAATTGCAGTTGTGTGACGGAATAGGCGCAGGGGCCATCCGATGCAAGCGGACGCGCCCTTCGTGTCACCCCCGCGCCCGCATCAGCCGCGCCTTGTCGCGCTGCCAGTCGCGTTCCTTCTCCGTATCGCGCTTGTCGCCCTTGTTCTTGCCCTTGGCGATGCCGACCTCGACCTTGGCCATGCCGCGATCGTTGAAATAGACCGACATGGGCACCAGGGTCATGCCCTGGCGCGCGATGGCATTCAGCATCTTCACCAGTTCGCGCTTGCGGACCAGCAATTTGCGCGGGCGCTTGGGATCGTGCTGCAGCCAGGCGCCGGCCTGGCCATATTCGGGAATATAGGAATTGATCAGGAACAGTTCCCCGCCGACCTCGCCGGCATAGCTTTCCAGGATGGAGGCCTTGCCGCCGCGCAGCGACTTTACCTCCGTGCCGGTCAGCATGATGCCGGCCTCCACCGTGTCCTCGATGAAGTAATCGAAGCGGGCCCGGCGGTTCTGTGCCGCAAATTTGCGCTCGGGCGCGTTGTTAGCCATCGCTCAGGCAATCCGATCCAGAAATGAAAAACGTCCCCCCTGTTATGGGGGGACGTTTCGCAGACTTCAATGAAGTCATAGCAGACGCCCTCAAGCGCCGGGCGGGCGCATCCGCGCCCTTGGCTTACGCGCCCATGGGGGCGCGGGCGCTCAACGCGCCAGCCAAAGAGTAACGAGACAAGCTCGTCACCCCTTGGCGTCAGCCGATCAAGCCGGCCTTGCGCATCGCGTCCTCGACGATGGCGCGGCCTTCGGCGCTGCAGGGCACCAGCGGCAGGCGCACCTCAGGGCTGGACTTGCCCAGCAGGCTGGCGGCGTATTTCACCGGCGCCGGGCTGGTCTCCACGAACATCGCGTGATGCAGCGGCATCAGGATGTCGCGGATGCGGGCCATCTCCACCAGATCGCCGGCGGCCCAGGCATTCTGCATCCGGGCGCACAAAGCCGGGGCCACATTGGCCGTGACGGAGATGCAACCCACCCCGCCCTGGGCCAGGAATGCCGTGGCGGTGGCATCCTCACCGGAAAGCTGGCAGAAGTCGGGACCGATCTCCACGCGGGTGCGCAGGGGGCGGACCAGATCGGCCGTGGCGTCCTTCACGCCGACGATGTTGGGCAGCTTGGCCAGACGGGCCATTGTTGCGACAGACATGTCAATGACGCTGCGGCCGGGGATGTTGTAGATGATGATGGGTAGATCGACGGCGTCATGGATGGCCTTGTAATGCTGATAAAGACCTTCCTGCGACGGCTTGTTGTAATAAGGTGTCACCACAAGCGCAGCGTCGGCGCCGATCTGCTTGGCGTGACGGGTCAGCTGGATGGCCTCTTCCGTCGAGTTGGAACCGGTGCCGGCGATCACGGGAACGCGGCCCTTCGCCACCTCAACAGCCTGGGAGATGACCAGACGATGCTCCTCATGGCTCAGCGTCGGCGATTCGCCGGTCGTACCGACGGGAACCACGCCGTGCGTCCCCTGTTTGATCTGCCAGTCCACGAAGTCCTGGAACGCGACCTCATCCACCTTCCCGTCACGGAACGGCGTGATCAGTGCGACGATGGAACCCTTGAACATGGCAAGTTACTCCGGTCAGAACGAATGAAGGCGCGAACCTTAAACAGCCCCATGATCCGAAACAAGGCGGCAGGCCGTGCCCTGGCGGCGATGCTGGTCTGCCTGGGAATGGGGCTCGGCCTGCCCGGACTGGCACGGGCCGCCGGGGGTGCCGCAGGCACCAGTGACATCGCCACCTACAAACAGGCGCTGCGCGCCGCCGACCAGGGCAAGATGGAGGAGGCCCAGCGCCTGGTCCGCCGCGCCCCGGACGAACTGGCCTCGCAGCTGCTGCTGTGGGTGCAGTTGACCCAGACGGGTGCGGATGCCAGCTGGGAGGCCATTTCCGGCTTCATGAAGCGCCATCCCGACTGGCCCAACCAGACAGCACTGCGCCGCAATGCCGAGGCGAAGATGCCGTCGGACATGCCATACGCACAGGTGCGGGAATGGTTCGAGAAGAACCCGCCGCTGACGCTGGTGGGCCTGGGCCGGTACACAGATGCGCTGATGGAAACGGGTTCCTCGGACAAGGCCATCACCCTGATCCGCGACCGCTATATCAATGGCGGCTTCGGGGTGCAGGAGGAGCGGGATTTTCGCCAGCGCTATGTCGGGCTGCTGCGTCCCGCCGACCATGCCGCCCGCCTGGACCAGTTGCTGTGGGCGGAGAGGGTGGACGAGGCGCGCCGCGTGATGCCACTGGTCGATACCGGCCGCCAGGCCGTGGCCGAGGCGCGCATCGCGCTGGCGGCCCAGTCGCCCGGCGTGGACGGCGCGCTCCGCCGCGTGCCGGCCGACCTGCAGAACGATCCCGGCCTGCTGTACGACCGCACGCGCTGGCGCCGCCGCAAGGACATGGATGCGGGCGCCATGGAGGCATTCGCCACCAAGCCGGCCCAGGAGGAGGCGCATGGCGCCGACTGGTGGGTGGAACGCCATATCCTGGCCCGCCGGCTGATGGAAAAGGAACAATATGCCCGCGCCTATGCGCTGGTGTCGGACCATGGCGCCAAGGATGGCCTGGCCTTCGCCCAGGCGGAATTCCTGGCCGGCTGGCTGGCGCTGCGCAAGCTGAACAAGCCGGATGAGGCGCTGAAGCATTTCGAGACGCTGTTCCGCGGCACCACCTCTCCCGTCAGCCGGTCGCGCGGTGCCTATTGGGCCGGCCGCGCCCTGGACGCGATGGGTGACAAGGAACGGGCCGCTACATGGTTCGACACGGCCACCACCTATGGCGGTACCTTCTATGGCCTGCTGGCCGCCGACCATCTGGGCCGCCCGCCCGGCAGCGCCATGCCGGTGGAACCCGAACCGACCGAGGAACAGCAAAAGACATTCAAGAAGCGCGAGATGGTGCGGGCCGTCCAGCTGCTGGCCCGGATCGAGGGGGCCGACGGCGACCGCACCACCCTGTTCCTGCGTAAACTGGCCACCGATGCCAAGACAGGCGAGGAATACCAGTTGGTGGGTGAACTGGCCCTGTCGCTGAAGCGCAAGGACTTGGCCGTCACCACCTCGCGCGCCGCCTGGCAGGATGGATTCGTGCTGCGTCAGGCGGGCTTCCCGCTGCTGGACATGAAGGCCCCCGGCCGGCCGGAAGCCGCCCTGATCCATGGCATCATTCGCCAGGAAAGCAATTTCGTCGCCGATGCCGTCAGTTCCGCCGGAGCCCGCGGCCTGATGCAGGTGATGCCGACCACCGCCGCCGGCGTGAACAAGGTACCGGCAAAGCCCGCCGCCAAACCCGCCGCGACATCCAAGAACAAGAAGCAGGACACCAAGCAGAAGAAGCCTCCGGCCAAGCAGCCGGCCAAGTCAAATACCAATGCCACGGCCAACCGTCTGACCACCGATCCCCGTTATAATGTGGAAACGGGGTCGACATATCTGGCCGACCTGGTGGACCGGTTCGGCGGGTCCTATGTACTGGCCATCGCATCCTACAATGCCGGGCCGGGCCGCGTGGCGGGCTGGGTGCGCGACTATGGCGACCCCAGGGGCAATGGAGTTGACATCATCGACTGGATCGAGACCATGCCGATCTATGAAACCCGCAACTATGTCCAGCGTGTGCTGGAGAATGTCCATCTCTACCGCGCCCGCCTGGGCCAGCCGTCGCTGCGGATGACGCTTGATCTGGGCCGCGGCGCCGCCACCAACGGCTGATTACGAAGGAGCTACCTCCTATTTCCGCGCGCAAAATGGGCGTTCTCGGGCGATTATGGTCACAACATTGCCACTACTCCCCGCCCGGAGCGCCCCTGAATGTCGGCCCAACCCATCGCACAGCATATCCGCGAGGCCGCGATCGTCCATGCCCGCCTGCTCGACCGGCTGATCGCCGAAACAGAGGTCGAAATCGAGAGTGCCAAGGACCCGTTCGTGCAGGAGAGCCTGCGCGAGTGGTTGGGCGTTCTTCGCGCGGAAAGACAGGTTTATGGCCTGGCCGCGACCCTGCTTGTGACAAAAATTGAAAATGCCGCTTGACGTGATGATAGGATTCCGGAATTTCATCGTGAAAATTCGGAACGGAAACCGGGTCATGGTCGTCTGAGGGGTATAGTGTCGGCCCCCGAATCCGTGGTTTGTCGACAAGACCAACGGATGTGGTAGTATAATTGTCATGCAATACCCGCATGGGCAGAAGCACCCACGATCAGAAAGATCGAATTTTACCTTATTGCGGCGGATAGTTGCTGACTTGGCAGTCGAAAACAACCGAAGGAGGCTGCACCAGCAGAATTGACCGTTCTTTCTCGATTTCTTGGTGTGGAGCCTTCACCGCGATGGGTAATCCGGCCCAAAGAGATACAAGTTATGGACAGTTGGGTCGGAATAGCAGATATTACCATACCATAGCATGACGGAACGTTGAGCTGCATACTTGTCAGTATCGGCTCTATGGTTAATATGCCGGCGAAAGCCTGAGTGCTATCCTGACGCAACGCTGCGCCGGGATCATGAGAACAGCGGCATTCCCGGACCACGGAACATTGTGTAGTGGCCGGCGTTGCCATAGGAACGCGGAATAGGGGGCAATAGAGTTCGATGCCGAGACGGAGCAAAAATGCAGCTGTCGCTGCCCTTGAGACCGTAATTGAAAACCACGTGGCTGGCCGTATCAGACTTCGTCGTGGCCTTCTGGGCATGAGCCAGTCAGATTTGGCCAAGGCGCTGGGAATTACTTTCCAGCAGGTTCAGAAGTACGAGCGCGGATCCAATCGCGTTTCTGTCGGAAAACTCTATCGCCTCGCAGATATTCTGGATGTTCCGCTGACATTCTTCTTCGATGGCTTGGATGTGCCGGACATGCGCCGTCCGCCGGAAAGCTTCGCCGCCACGGCCGAAGGTTCCTCCCCCATCCTGTCCCGTCGTGAACTGGACCTGCTGCGGGCCTGGAAGTCCGCACCGGATGAGATCGCGGATGCCGTCGGCTCGCTGCTGCGCGCCATTTCCCCCAATGCCGGCTATGACGAGGAGGCCGCCGCCGCTGCGGCTGCCAACCGCCAGTACAGCACGCCCGTCGCCGGTACCGAGCCTGCCGAAGTGATCGAGGCACCGCGCCGTCGCGGTCCCGTCCCGGGCAGCAAGCGCCAGCCCAAGGCAGCCACCCCTGCCGCAGCCGCGGCAGGCGGTCGCCGCCGCCGCGGCGCCGTCTGGGATCCGGCCGATATCCGCGATTACACCGGCGAACCTGAGAGCGAATAATTTCGCATTCAGTCAAAGGCCCCGGCAAAGGCCCCGGCGACGATGTTCGCCGGGGCCCTTTTGTTTGAACTCACTGCCGGAAGCTGAGCCAGACATTGAAGCCGTCATGATGGGCGTCGAAGGCCAACGACTGCCCGCGCTTCACCTCAAGCGGATGATCAGGCAGATAGAAGCCCGGCTGCCAGCCGCTGGCCGGGCTGTCGATGAAGGGGCTGTTCTCGAACATCACGCCCCCGCCGAAATCCAGCCAGACCCATTGCGCCAGGGCGACGCAGCGGCCGTCGGCACTGGCCGGCAGGGAGAAACGCACATGCTCGCTGTCCGCAATCGCCCCTCCGGTGAAATCGAAGCTGAACGGATCGACCGACGCCGACAAGGCATGGGGCTGTACCAGCCGCGCGTCATAGCGCACGGAACGCGGATAGAGCTTGTTGAAGGCCGACAGGTCGAAGCCATTGGTCGGGCCGGTGAACAGGTGCTTCTCAAGCAACTCCCCGGCCGCCAGGGCACAGCGCACGCCGCCGCGCGCCGGCAGGATGCGGGCATCGGGCGTCAGCAGGCGGGTGCGCGCATCGGCCACGGCCGGGATGATACGCTCGGACAGGAAGTCGCTGGCCACGATCTCCGACAGCAGCACATCGGCCCGGCGCGGCAGCACGCCGCCCACCTCCAGTGCCGTGGACAGGGTATTGACCACGGTGATGCGGTCTGACAGGCCGTTGGCCGCGATGACCTTGCGCGCCGTCTCCGCGATCCAGGGCACGGCTTCGCATGTCACCACCTGCGCCCCGGCCTTCGCCGCCATCATGGCCAGCAATCCGGAACCCGTGCCAATCTCCAGAACAAGATCCCCCGGCTTCACTTGCGTCCGGATGGCCGCCGCATAGGCATCATTGCGGGGCGCGTCATTGACCATGGGCACGTGCCACAGCGGCAGCATGTTCGTGCGCAGCTTGGACTGGAGCAGCTGCGCCTCCACGAATTCGGGCTGCAGGGCCAGGGCGGCGTCCACCTGCGCCAGGGCGGCTTCCAGTTTCTCCTGGTCGCGATAGGCGGCGGCGAGGTTGAAGCGGCCCACGGGGTCCTGTGGCTCCACCGCCACCGATTTCTCGAAGGCGGCCACCGCCTCCTCCTTGCGGTCCAGCTTCTGCAGGCAGAGGCCGATATTGAAATTCAGGCCGCGGAAGCCGGGATCGGCCTTGCCCGCGCGCTCGAACGCGGCCAGCGCCTGTTCCCACTTCTCCTGCGCTTTCAGCACCACACCCAGGTTCCAGCTGACAGGTGCCGTGCCGGGCCGTGCCTTGTCAACCTTGCGGTAGAGCGTCTCCGCCTCGGCCCAACGGCCCTCGTTCTGGTGGGTGACGGCCTGGGCGAAGGTGCGGTTGAGGTCCATGGCGGCTGCTTTTGGATCAAGGGGATATGGGACATTGTGAACCGGCGGGGCGGGTGCGATCAACAGGTTCGGTGCTGGCGTTGCGCGGGCATCGCGCTATGCTGCCCGCCTGTCATCGTCCCCGGAGCACCCGCCCCATGTCCCTGTCCGACAACCACCCGGCCGTGAAGCGTCGGCGCAGCCAGCTGCTGAACCACCTGCTGGCATTCTTCATTTTCGCCGTGGTCATCGTGCCGGTGAATTTCATCACCACGCCGGACAATGTCTGGTTCTTCTATCCGCTTGTTGCCTGGATGGCTCCGCTGGCCCTGCACACGGCCTATGCCATGGGCATGCTCGACCGGCGGCCATAGGATTTCGAAAGGTTCTCATTGGAAACAACCCCAACGGAGCGCCGGGAAACCCCATCCCTTTGATAAGGGATGGGGTTTCCGATTCGCCCCTGAACGACCGTTCGTTTCCCCAAGTGTTCACAGCCCCCGCGCCATGGCGCGCCAGGCGATGTCGCGGCGGCAGAAGCCTTCCTTCCAGTCGATGCGGTCCACCGCCTCGTACGCCTGGGCACGGGCATCGGCCACGCGGGGTGCGATGGCGGTGACGCCCAGGACGCGGCCGCCATTGGCCAGGATGGCACCGTCCGCCCCCTCTCTGGTGCCGGCATGGAAGATCTCCACCCCGTCCACCTGGGCCGCCTGCTCCAGATTGTCGATGCGCGTGCCCTTCACATAGTCGCCGGGATAGCCTTCGGCGGCCATGACGACGCAGAGTGCCGCCTCGTCATGCCATTGCGGCACCTGGCCGCTGACATCGCCCTTGGCCGCGGACAGCAGCAGCGGCACCAGATCGGATTTCAGCCGGCGCATCAGCACCTGGCATTCCGGGTCACCAAAGCGGACATTATATTCCAGCAGCTTGGGCACGGGCTGCCCGTCGGGACCGTCCACCACCATGATGCCGGCGAACAGTACGCCGATGAAGGGCTTGCCCTCCG
Organism: Niveispirillum sp. KHB5.9; assembly: GCF_048066115.1. Taxonomy (NCBI): domain Bacteria; kingdom Pseudomonadati; phylum Pseudomonadota; class Alphaproteobacteria; order Rhodospirillales; family Azospirillaceae; genus Niveispirillum; species Niveispirillum sp. KHB5.9. The sequence continues at coordinate 152,854 of NZ_JBLTYX010000014.1, forward strand.
CCGCCATGCCGCGCACGGTGGGCCCGATCATCTCTTCCATGATCCTGGCTTCCATGGCCGGGGTCAGGACGGGTGCCGGGCTGTAGGTGCCCATGCCGCCGGTATTGGGGCCCTGGTCGCCATCATAGGCGCGCTTATGATCCTGGGCACCGGCCAGGGCCACGGCGTTGGTGCCGTCGCAGATGGCGAAGAAGCTGGCCTCCTCCCCATCCAGGAATTCCTCGATCACCAGTTCGGCCCCGGCATCGCCGAACCTGCGACCGACCATGGCTTCCTCGATGGCGGCATAGGCTTCATCCACGCTCTGGCAGATGGTCACGCCCTTGCCGGCGGCCAGCCCATCGGTTTTCACCACGATGGGCGCGCCCTGGCGGGCCACGAAGGTCTTGGCGGCATCGATATCGGTGAATCGACCATAGGCCGCGGTGGGCACGCCGAAGCGGGCCACCGCATCCTTCATGAAGCCCTTGGACCCTTCCAGGGCAGCGGCTTCCTGCGATGGGCCGAAGGTCGGGATGCCGATAGCGCGCAATGCATCGGCCAAGCCCAGCACCAGCGGTTCCTCCGGCCCGACAACCGCGAAATCGATGCCCTTGTCACGGGCGAACGCGGTGATGCCGGCCACGTCATTACCGGACAGCGGCACGATCTCGGCCACGTCCTTGATACCGGCATTGCCGGGCACGCAATAGAGCTTGCTGCACAGGGGCGAGCGCTTGATGGCCCAGCACAGCGCATGTTCGCGACCGCCGGAACCCACGACCAGAATCTTCATGGCACCCTTCCCCTGCTGCTGCCGTTCGGCGGCGGGTTCTTAGCATGGGCGGGGCGGCGGGTCACCCGGCGGTGCGGGATGGCGCCAATGCGCTGTTCAGCCCCGTGCGGCCGCCAGCCATGCGGCGAACCGATCGGCCAGCGCGTCGGCATCGTGGGTCATCGTCGCCTCACCCACCACCATCTCGGTGAAGCAATGGTCACGCACCGGTAGCGGCACCACCCGGCCGAAACACCATACCCCCTCCTCCCGTGCCATGCGCTCCAGCACGAAGGCCAGCGCCGGCGCGGCAACGGGCCAGACCAGCCGGAAGGAATTGCACATCACCCGATCAGCGGCATACGGCCCGTTGCGGTGGCTAAGCGCCTCCGCCAGGAGCACGGCGCGGGCATGATAGTCCCCCATGCGCGGGAGGAAATGGCGCAAGCCATAGAGACCACCCAGCACGAACGGAAAGGCCGTATAGAGGTTGCCGCCCATGCGCGACCGCCAGGGTTTCAGCGCCTTCAGAAACGCCGGATCACCCGCGATCAACGCCCCGCCGGGTGCTCCCAACCCCTTGTAGAGGCTGACATAGACACTGTCGGCCAGGGCGGATATCTCCGCCAGCGACCGTCCATAGAATGGCTGGGTCTCCCACAGCCGGGCGCCATCCAGGTGGAAGGCGATACCCTGTTCCCGGCACCAGGTGGAGATCGCCACCAGTTCTTCCCAGGAAGGTGCGCGGAACCCGGCATTGCGCAGCGGCAGTTCCAGAACCACGGCCGCCAAAGGTTCCTGCACCGCCTTCAGATCGTCAAGCGTGAAGGGTGCATCATCCAGCCCGATACGGACCAACCTGATATCGCTGAGCCGTTCCACGGCGTCGGATTCGTCAATGGCGATATGGCTTTTCGGATGCACGGCCACCAGCCGCCGGCCCGTACGTTCCCGATGCGCGAACAAAACCGCCTGCTGCCCCACCACCGCCTTGTGGAAGAACGAAGCCGATGGCTTGCCCAACAGACCCGCCACCTGTTCCTGCAAGGCGTCGATGGTTGGGCCAGCATTGTACTCGTCGCCCGGCAGATCGATTTCCGGCATCGACAGCAGCCGGATCATCCAGTCGCGTGGGCTGATCGGACCATGCCCGTGCAGGAAGGTGCGGCACAGGGCGCGCAGCGCACGGTCGAGGATGATGGTCTTCATGCTCGGAACCTCAATGCACCGAACCCGCCGGCTTGTCGCCTTTGCCCGACACGCCGGCCTCCGCGAAGGTGGCCATGTTCAGGTGGCAGGCCAGGGCCGATTTCAGCACCGGGATGGTCAGGGCCGCCCCTGACCCTTCGCCCAGGCGCATGTCGAATTCAAACAGCGGGCGCTTGTTGATAGCGGCCAGCAGGCGGGCATGGCCAGGCTCGGCACTGCGATGGGCGACGATGCAATGGTCCAGCGCCTTGGGATCGGCCTTGTACAGCACGGCGGCGGCGGCGGTGCAGGCGAAACCGTCCAGCACCACGGGCACCCGCGCCAGACGGCAGGCGATGATCGCCCCCATGATGGCCGCCAGTTCCTGCCCGCCCAGGCAGCGCAGCGCCTCGAACGGATCGGTCAGCGCGAACGGGTTGGCGGCAAGGCCTGCCTCCACCACCGCGATCTTGCGCTTGATGCCCTCGGCATCCACGCCCGTGCCGGGACCGACCCAATCCGATGCCGGGCCACCGAACAGGGCGGCACAGAGGGCGGCGGCCGACGTGGTGTTGCCGATGCCCATTTCGCCCAGGCACAGCAGGTGCAGGCCCGGCTCCACCGCCATCATGCCATAGGCGGCGGCGCGCGCGCAGACCTCCTCGCTCATCGCCGCTCCTTGGGTGAAGTCGGCGGTAGGATGGTCCAGGTCCATTTCATGCACGCGCAGATCGGCGTCATGCAGTTCGGCCAGCTGGTTGATGGCGGCCTGGCCATTGATGAAGGCCTGCACCATCTGCCCCGTCACGCTGGGCGGATATGCGGACACGCCGCGCCCGGCGATGCCATGGGCGCCGGCGAACAGGACGATGCGCGGATGGGTCAGTTCCGGCGGGGCCTTGCCCTGCCAGGTGGCCAGCCATTGCACCAGTTCCTCCAGCCGGCCCAGGGCGCCGGAGGGCTTCAGCAGGGTCTGTTCACGCTGCAAGGCCGCCGTCGCCGCCTCCAGGTCCGGGCCCGGCAGATCGGGCAGCACACGGCGGATTTCCTCCAGCGAGGGCAGGCCCTCTTCATCATGGTGATGATGGGGATGGTCGTGATGGCCGGACATGGGGATTTTCCTGAAGCAGCGGGAATATGGTTAGCGTCTGGCCCCCTGTGACAGGGCCGGAACGGCGCTGGCGGCAGAGGCCACACTGGCCTATACCGATGTCATGAGCGATGCAACAAAGCAGCACAGGCCCCATCCGCTCGCGGAATTCATGGCGGCCACCATCTTCCTGACCCGCCTGCCCCTGCGTTGGAAGGGGGAATGGCCGGCCGACCTGGATCGCCGCGCCCTGCCCTGGTTCCCCATCGTCGGTTGCCTGATCGGGGTGGCGGGCGGCGCGCTCTATTGGGCGCTGACCTATGCGGGTCTGGCACCGCTGCTGGCCGGCGTGGTGACGGTGGCAGCCCTGACCTGGCTGACCGGTGCGCTGCATGAGGATGGGCTGGCCGATGTCGCCGACGGGTTCGGCGGCGGGCGTGACAAGGATGCCAAGCTTGCCATCATGAAGGACAGCCGCGTCGGCACCTATGGGTCGATGGCGCTGATCCTGGTGGTGCTGGCGCGCGTCGGCGTGCTGGCCACGCTGGCCGATCCGCGCATCGTGGCCCTGGCTCTGATCGGTGCCCACGCCTTTTCGCGCGGGATGCTGCCGCTGGTGAAGCTGGCCCTGCCCGATGCCCGGCTGAAGGGTGTGTCGGCGGACCAGGGGCGGCCGGACAGTGCCCGTGCCCTGGTAGCCCTGCTGATCGGCTTCACCCTGGCCGCAACGACACTGAACAAGCTGCATCTGGATGGCGGCACGGTCAGCCTGGCCGTCATGGCCGTGTCGGCCGCCGCCGTCTGGGCGGTGGCACAGCTCGCCAAACGACAGATCGGCGGGGTTACGGGCGACGTGCTGGGCGCCGGGCAGCAGATGGGGGAGATCGGCTTCCTCCTGGCCCTGGCAGCAGTCGTTCCGGCTTCGACATGAATAGTGGTGCGGCTGTCACACGCTGGTGGTGGGTACGGCATGCGCCGCTGATCCAGCCCGCAGGCACCATCACCGGGCGGCTGGATACGGATGTCGATCTTTGCGATACTGGAATGATATATGGGGCCCGCAAGCGGCTGCCCCTGGATGCCATCTGGCTGACCACATCCCTGTCGCGTACGGGCCGGTCGGCGGCGGCACTGGCACCCGACCAGCCAACCATCTGCGTGCCCGATCTGACCGAACAGGATTTCGGCCAGTGGCAGGGGCGGACCCATGGCGAGATCTGGGACAGTGAGCGGGAAGTGGCCGAGCGCTTCTGGCGGGACCCGGCCAGCAACATTCCGCCGGGCGGAGAAAGCTTTGCCGCTCTCTGTGATCGGATACACGCGGCCATCCATCGCGAGACGGATGCGCATGCGGGGCGCGACATCGTAATGATCGGCCATGCCGGTCCCATCCGCGCCGCACTGGCTTTGGCGCTGGGTTTGGCCCCGGCGGGGGTACTGTCCGTGGCCGTCGATCACTGGCACCTGTTCCGGCTGGATCATCTGCGTCTTGATGATGGTTCGGGGCAGTGGCGCCTTATGGGCGCCAATATTCCGCCCTGTTAGGGCCGCTTGCGTTGGCTAGGCAATGCGGGCATTGAGAATAATGTTCGCCAAATAAGGGAGCAAAGAGATGAAGCGGTTCGTGATGGCACTGTTCGGCCTGACCCTGGCGGTGTCCGCCCTGGTGCGTCCGGCCCAGGCCCTGACGGAACCCGAACTGATGGTGGAACGGGCACGGGTCACGGCGCTGACCCTGCTGACCGATCCGCAATACAAGGATCTCAAGACCCTGGTCGGCCGTGCGCGCGCCGTGCTGATCCTGCCCAACGTCATCCAGGCCGGCTTCTTCGTGGGCGGCGGCGGCGGCACCGGCGTCATGGTGGCCCGCGGCGATGACGGCGCCTGGAGCGGCCCCGCCTTCTATACCCTGGCCGAGGCCAGCTTCGGCCTGCAGTTCGGCGGCCAGGCGTCGGAGATGATGATGGTGATCATGACCCAGAAGGGCCTGGACGCCGTCATCGATCGCAAGGTGAAGCTGGGTGCCGACGCCAATGTCGCGCTGGGCGAGTTGGGCACCGGCGTCGGCGCCTCCTACGGCGTCGGCCTGTCGGCGGATATCTATGTCTATGCCAAGACCAGCGGCCTGTTCGGTGGCATGGCCGTGGAAGGTTCGGTCATCGCGCCGCGCAGCGAGTTCAACGACAAGTTCTACGGCCAGAAGACCCAGCCGCGCGCCATCCTGGTCGACCGGCATTTCTACCGGCCCGAAGCACAGTCGCTGGCCGGCGCGCTGAACACGCCTTAATACAGGCGCCGGGGGTCGCCTCCGGCGGCTTGGCTTACCTGCACACAAGTGCGCGGGCGCTCAACGCGCCAACTGGGTTGATCTAAGCGACCGCCGCCCGGACCGGTGCTGCGTTGGCGGCTACCATCTGCTCCACATCCTGCCGACGCAGCAGCGGGTAACGGGTGCGGATCAGGCGGGTCAGTTCGGCCATGTCCCAATCGCCCAGCGCCTGCGGATCGAAATGCAGGGTCAGGTACTCGTCCGCCGGCAGGGCCCCTTCCAGGGCCAGGAAGCGGATGCGGCGCACCTGTTCGGCGGCCGGCGTGCCATCCTCCATCCCCAACAGGGGCAGGCAGCGCCGTTCCAGTTCCAGCAGCGTCTCCCGCCGCCGGTCGGTCTGCCATTGCCGCAGCAGGGACAGGATGCCGGCCAGGGGGGCCGTATCCATCAGGCCCGCGCATTGCCGGACCAGCATGTCCAGCGTGTTGGCGGCCCGGATCAAACCATCATCCAGATCGAAGATCACCGGCGTGTGCCGGCGCATGTCCAGTTCCTGGCTTACCAGGGGCAACACCGCCGAACGATCCGGCATGGTGAACCAGACCTGCTCCAGCCAGGCCAGCGTCCGCTCCAGCCTTGTATCGCCACGCGGGGCGCGGATCACCTGGCCGATCAGCACCTGATCATCCAGCAACTCGTCCGCCGCCGGCACCTCGGCCGGCAGGAAGCCCGCCAGAACCGGGTCGAGGTCATGGGTCAGGTTGACGGCCAGCAGCAGGGTGGCATGGCCGACGAAGGCGGCGGCGAGCTGCGCACCCGTCAGGATATTGGTCATTATGGGGTTCCCAAACCGCCCGACCTTCACAAATTTTTCACATCATGATCCCGTACGGTTGTCCTTGCAATGGATCATACGCGGTGCCGCCCCCTCGCCCCGGTAACCAAATGGGGTTATATGGTGTGGTGTGGCGCCGGGGCATCGGGGATGGGCATGCTGATCGAGATCTATTCCGACCTGATCTGTCCCTGGTGCTTCCTGGGCAAGGTCCGACTGGACCGGGCGCTGGCCGAACGGCCGGGCGTGCGGGTCGATATCCGCTGGATGCCGTTCCAGCTGAACCCCGACCTACCGGCCGAGGGCATGGATCGCGACTTGTATTTCACCGCCAAGTTCGGCGGGCCGGAACGGGTGCGGCAGATGAATGCCGTGGTGGAACAGGCGGCATCGCGCGAGGGGCTGTTCCTGCGCCTGGACCTGATCCGCCGCATCCCCAGCACGCTACAGGCACACCGGCTGGTCCGTTTCGCCGAACGCTGGGGCAAGGCCACCGACATGGCCATGGCCCTGTTCCGGGCCTATTTCCAACAGGGCCGCGATATCGGCGACATCCCCATCCTGGCCCGGATCGCCGCCGAACAGGGGCTGGACCCGGCCGCGGTGCTGGACCATCTGGAGGGCCAGGCCGACATGGCGGCCGTACGCGGCAGCGACGCCCAGGCCCGCCAGCTGGGAGTGCAGGCCGTGCCCTGCTACATCTTCGACCGGCGCTATGCCCTGGCCGGGGCGCAGGAACATACGGCTTTCCTGCCGATGCTGGATCTGGCACGCGATGAACTGGTGGGGTGAGGGTTTTCCAACCTTGCCTGCCGACGATCGCAATATCTGCAGGCCAAAACACACCCGACAATGTCTGTCCGCACCGTAGCCATGCGTGAAAAGCCTCTTGGACAGAACGATGAATTGACCGAAATCAACGCGGTGTTCACGGTTTGCCGTCATGGTTCGGGTCAGTCGCCCGTCGGCAATGTCGGGGGACGGCGCGACAAGCCGTCGCGCAGGCTTTTGCCCGCTCATCCCATGGTATAATAAACAGGGGGTGGACAAACGGCATAGCCGGCGTGACACTCCTCAAAGTGGCGTATACGGGACAACGGCCCATGGATTACGAGAGCTTTTTCAAGAGCCAGATCGACGGTCTGAAGCGCGAAGGGCGTTATCGCATTTTCGCCGATCTTGAACGCCGCGTCGGGGAGTTCCCCACCGCCACCTTCCACGGTGAGGATGGGCCGCCCAAGGATGTCACCGTCTGGTGCTCCAACGATTATCTGGGCATGGGCCAGCATCCCGTCGTCATCGGCTCCATGGTCGACAGCCTGCACAAGTGCGGTGCCGGCGCCGGGGGTACGCGCAACATCTCCGGCACCAATCACTATCATGTGATGCTGGAGCGTGAGCTGGCCGACCTGCACGGCAAGGAAGAGGCGCTGCTGTTCACCTCGGGCTATATCAGCAACGAGGCGACGCTTTCCACCCTGCCCCGCATCCTGCCGAACTGCGTCGTCTTCTCCGACGCGCTGAATCATAATTCGATGATCGAGGGCATCCGCCACTCGGGTGCTGAAAAGCACATCTTCCGCCACAACGACGTGGCGCATCTGGATGCGCTGCTGTCGCGCTATCCGAAGAACCAGCCCAAACTGGTGGCGTTCGAAAGCGTTTATTCCATGGATGGCGACATCGCCCCCATCGCGGATATCTGCGACGTGGCGGAAAAGCATGGCGCCATGACCTATCTGGACGAAGTCCATGCCGTTGGCATGTATGGCGTTCGTGGCGCCGGCGTGGCCGAGCGCGAGGGCGTGATGGACCGGCTGACGGTCATCGAAGGCACGCTGGGCAAGGCGTTCGGCGTGATGGGCGGGTACATCACCGGCTCCGCCGCCCTGGTCGATTGCGTGCGCAGCTTCGCACCGTCCTTCATCTTCACCACCTCGCTGGCCCCGGTGCTGGCCGCCGGTGCGCTGGCCTCGGTGATGTTCCTGAAGGAGCATAACGAGATCCGCATCCGTCATCAGGAGCGCGCCGCCACCCTGAAGCGTCGTCTGGCCCAGGCGGGATTGCCGGTCATGCCGTCGGTCAGCCATATCGTGCCGCTGCTGGTGGGTGACGCGCATCTGTGCAAGCAGGCCAGCGACGACCTTCTGCGCTATCACGACATCTATGTGCAGCCGATCAATTATCCCACCGTTCCGCGTGGGACGGAGCGGCTGCGCCTGACCCCCACCCCCTTCCATGATGACCGCAAGATGGACCATCTGGTCGATGCCCTGCTGTCGGTGTGGAAGAACCTGGAACTGAAGCGCGCCGCCTGATTACAGGTCGCCTTTGAACCTCTACGAGGGCCCGGAGGCAGCCGCTTCCGGGCCCTCGGCTTTTCAGCATGGCGGCTGTAACCCAAGGGTTACCCCTGTAGGCTTGATGCCGGCCCCACCGCCGGGGTACAGGGATATGTGCTACCGATGGGAGAGATAAAAATGGCCGAAGTCGATATGGACGAACTGCTTGAACAGCTGAAGTCCGAGTTCGGCGATTATATCAGCGACCGGCTGTCCTCCATCTATGGCACGCTGGACCAGATGAAGGCCGGTACCGTCAAGGGTGGCGACGCGCTGCGCGAACTGCGCCGGGAAATCCATTCGCTGAAGGGTGCCGGGTCCACCTTCGGCTATCCCATCGTGTCCCTGATCGCGCAGCGTCTGGAGACCTATTGCTCCGACCTGAAGGACCTGGATGACAAGCAGGTCGCCGATGTCCAGATTTTCGCCGACCGCATCGCCGAGATGGCGGAACTGGCCGAACAGCCCGACATCGCCGCCACCAACCAGATCATCCGCCGCCTGCCCACGCGCTTTGAATTCGACATCACCGATGTCGAGGTGCGCGATGTGGAAATCATGCTGGTGACGCCGAACAAGCTGGTGGCCCGCAAGGCGGCGGCGGAGCTGGCGGCCTGCGGCTTCCGCGTCAACATCGTCCCCGACCCGATCGAGGCCATTTCCATCGCCGTGCGCATGCCGCCGGACATGGTGATCGCATCGGCCGTCATGGACGGTCTGGGCGGCATCGACCTGATCCGCGGTCTGCGCGCCATGTCGGTGACCAGCCACGTTCCCGCCGCCCTGATGACCAGCATGGGAGCCGACCAGTTGAAGGGCGTTCCGGCCGATGCCGGGGTCATCCGGCTGGGCGCGACATTCGGCGATGACATTGCAGCGGCCATCACCCGTTTCAATCTGGGATGAAGACCCCCATATCCCGCGTTTGCTATGATGGGGCATCGCGCCGCAGGTGCCCTATCACGATCCGGTAACCCGGATGGCGTATAGGGTACCGACGGAATGCGGTTCCGTCGGGATTGAAGGTTGATCTTGGACACGCAATTACCGCCTGATGCCGATGGGCTGTCGCCAGAGGCCAGCACCGCCAGGAACGAAGGAGCCGGAAGGACGGCGCCCAAGCGGACCACCGACGTGCTGTTCGACACGATCGCGAAGGTGGAGGGCGAACGGATCAGCATCGGCCAGTTGATCGACGGGCTGGGCGAGCGGGCCTATGGCATCCTGTTCATGCTGCTGGCCCTACCCACCATCATCCCCGCCCCGCCCGGCATGTCGGCGGTGACGGGCACGCCCATGCTGTTCTTCGCATTGCAGATGGTGATCGGCCATCCGCATCCCTGGCTGCCCGCTTTCCTGCGCCGGCGTAGCGTGGCACGGGCCGACCTGCTGGCCGTCCTGAACAAGTGTGCCCCCTGGCTGCGCAAGGTGGAACGGATCACCCGGCCGCGCCTCACCTATATGGTCGAAGGCTGGATGGAACGGTTCGCGGGGCTGGTCGTGCTGTTCCTGGCCGGCGTCCTGATCCTGCCGATCTTCATGGGCAACATGTTTCCCTCCATCGCCGTGGCGCTGATCGCGCTGGCGGTGATGGAGCGCGACGGCGTCGCGGTCATCGCTGGTTACATCGCCGCCGTGGCCAGCACCATCGTGGCCTTCGGCTTCATCGTCGTCACCTTCAAGGTGATGATCTATGCCGTGCATGAATTCCTGGGGCTTTGATCGCGTAGGTCAGGTCGAGCCGAAGGCGAGCCGTGACAGCGTTGCTTTCAATCCGTTTCTATCAGGGCTCGCCTTCGGCTCGGCCTGACCTACGGCGCAATGGCCGCAGGCAGCGTTGTTGCGGGACGGGGTAAGGCGGGCGTAGCATCCGGCCAGCTTTCGTCATCCAGCAGGGCTGTTCCATGCCGACCTCCACCCAGAGCTTTCCCCGCACCCGCCCGCGTCGCAACCGCGTGGATGGCTGGACCCGCCGGCTGATGGCGGAGAACCGGTTGTCGGTGGACGACCTGATCTGGCCGGTCTTCGCCGTGGATGGCGAGAACCAGCGCCAACCCATCGCCAGCATGCCGGGCGTGGAACGTCTGTCGCTGGATCTGCTGGTACCGGCCGTGGCCCAGGCCCGCGATCTGGGCATCCCCTGCGTCGCCCTGTTTCCCGTCCTGCCGCTGGACAGGAAGGACCCGGAGGGGCGCGAGGCCGGCAATCCGGACAATCTGATGTGCCGGGCCATCCGTGCCATCAAGCGCGAGGTGCCGGATATCGGCATCCTGGGCGATGTGGCGCTGGACCCCTATACCAGCCATGGCCATGACGGCATCGTGAAGGACGGATATGTCCTGAACGAAGAGACGGTGGAGGCGCTGGTGCGCCAGGCCCTGGTCCAGGCCGAGGCCGGCTGCGATATCGTCGCCCCGTCGGATATGATGGATGGCCGCATCGGCGCCATCCGCGACGCGCTGGAGGGCGGCGGGCACAGCCTGACCTGCATCTGCGCCTATGCTGCCAAATACGCATCCGCCTTTTACGGTCCGTTCCGCGAGGCGGTGCAGACCGGCGGCCTGCTGAAGGGGGACAAGAAGACCTACCAGATGGATGCCGCCAACAGCGACGAGGCCCTGCGCGAGGTGGCGCTGGACATCGCCGAGGGCGCGGACATGGTGATGGTGAAGCCGGGCATGCCCTATCTGGACATCATCCGCCGCGTGAAGGACGAATTCCGCGTCCCCACCTTCGCCTATCATGTCAGCGGCGAATACGCGATGCTGCGCGCCGCCAGCGCCAATGGCTGGCTGAATTACGACGCCGCGTTGCTGGAAACCCTGCTGGGCTTCAAACGGGCAGGCACCGACGCCGTGCTGACCTATGGCGCGGTCGATGCGGCGAAGCTGCTGCGCGAGCGTAGTTAACTCGGTGGGCGCCAGGGCGGCACCTCGGCCGCTTCCTCCTGGTCCAGGCGGCCGGCGCAGGTGATCTTGGGCGGGCCGTTGCCGAAAGCATCGGCTTCGGGCACACGCAGGGTCACCTCCAGCAGCACCATGTTGGTCAGCATCTCCGCGAACGGTTCCGGGCGGTTGCCGCCGGGGCCGCGCGTGTCGGAGCCGAAGACGCGCTGCAGGTACCAGCCCGCACCCGACATGCCGGCGGGAGCGCCTGCCAGCAGGTGATCGCGGAGCAAGGTGTAGAGGTCCCGGCAGCGGGCCAGGCTGCGTTCGCGTGCATTCATGGGCAGGGATAGATAGGCCAGGACCCGCCGGTCGAAGGGGCGGTAGAGCGTGCCCACCTTCACCGCCCCGTCGCGCCCATCCTTCAGGCCCAGGGCGGTGGCCGCCTGCCGTACCTCCCGGTCCAGGCGCAGCATGCCCCAATCCAGCAGGGTGACGGGCGTGTTGGACAGCCATCCGGTTAAAGCGGGATCGACGGGTTTGTCCTGGGCATGGACTGGAAGGGCCAGGGAAAGGCATGTCAGCAACAGCAGAACCCGCATCAAACCCTCCGCCCGATCAAGGGGACAGGGTAGCCGCGTCACATGACAATCCTGTTACAGGCGGGACAGGAACAGGTCGAGGCAGCGGTCGGACCAGATGCCATCCGCCCCGTGGAACCCGACATGCCCGCCGCAGCGGCTGATGGCCGGGTGCAGCCGGGGGTTGGCGGACCAGGGGAAGTCGCGATAGGCGGCGGGCGGTATCCAGGGATCGTCCAGGGCATGGACCACCAGGGTGGGCACCTGGATGCGCAGTAGGAAGGCGAGGGCCGAATTGACCCGGTAATATTCCGGCGCGTCGGCCCAGCCGTTCCAGGGGGCCACCACCTTGTCGTCGAAATCCCACAGGTCGATCGCCGACAGGGCCGCATCGGCCCAGCGGTCGCCGACCAGGGCGCGGTTGGCCTGCATGTCGGCCTTCATCTGGCCCAGCAGGCGGTTATGGTAGAGCCGGTTGGGACGCGCGCCGAACAGGCGGCTGCTGGCCGCCAGATCGATGGGGGCGGAGATGGCGGCACCCGCCAGCACGGGCACGGGGAAATCCCCCTCGCCCAGGAATTTCAGCGTGCAATTGCCGCCCAACGACCAGCCGACAAGGATGACGCCGTTGGCAGTGAGGTCAGGAGACAGCCCGGCCAGCACCGCCCGCACATCGCCGGTGCGCCCGGCATGGTAGCGGCGGGAGCAGAGTGACGCCGATGACCCCGCCCCGCGCAAGTTCAGGCGCAGGACGGGATGGCCCCGGCCCAGCAGCAGGCGCGTGGTGGCGCGGACATAGAAACTGTCCTCGCTACCCGTCAAACCATGCAGCAATACAGCCAGAGGTTTTTCGGACTCCGGCGCATCACCGGGAAAGTTGAGACGACCCAGCAACACGTCACCGCTGCCATCCGGCATGGCAAAGCGCATCTCCCGCCCCGGTGGCAGCGAATGGGCGGGCTTGGCCACCGTGTTGCGCACGGTCTGCAGATGCCGCCCCCACCAGGGAAAGCGCGGACGGAAGGGCGGGAAAGCTCCCTGTTCAGCCATTATCGGTCAGGAAGCCGCGCACGGCGGCGATCTGGTCCGCGGCCATCAGGGCGGGGGCATGGCCGGCATCGGGCACCAGATACAGGCTGGCGCGCGGCCCTTCCCGCGTCATCCGTTCCGCCGTTTCGGCCAGCAGCAGATCTGACCGGGCACCACGTACCACCAGCACGGGCTGCCGGATCATCGACCAGAGCGGCCAGAGATCCAGGTCGGTGATGGCGCTGGTGCGGAAGATGCGGGAAATACCGGGATCGAACGCCAGACGATAGGAACCATCGGGCTGCGCATCGCTGCTGGCCTCTGCCATCCGCCGCCATTGCGGGTCGGTCAGGGCGCCAAACCCCTCATACCGCTTGCGCAGATAGGTTTCCACCGCCGGCACATCGGCGAAGACCGGGTCCAGGCCGACATAATCGCCGATCCGTTCCAGCGCGCGCTGCGGGATGAAGGGGCCGACATCATTGATGACCAGCCGGCGGATGGGGCTGTTTGGCTGGGCCGCCAGCATCATGCCGATCAGCCCGCCCATGGAGGTACCGACCCAATCCACCTGTTCCACATCCAGCCGGGCCAGCAGTACCGCCATATCGGCCAGATATTGCGCATAGCTGTAATTGTCGGGATTGGCCAGCCGGCCCGACCGGCCCCGCCCCACCACATCGGGGCAGATGATGCGCGCATTCAGGCTGTCGGCCAGATCGGCAGCCAGCACGTCGAAATCCCGGCCATTGCGCGTCAGCCCATGCACGCAGACGATGGCGCGCGGACCCGTCCCCCATTCGCGATAGGCGATGCGATGGAACCCGGTCGCCGACAGGCCCTGGCAGGATTTATCGACAAAGCTGGACATGGGACAGGACACTCCGGCGGGAAACGGTATTGCAAATTACTGAAACATGAATCATGTTTCAACATCGTTCATGATGCCAGCGCGGCGTATGTGCCCCGGTAATAGAGCAGCGGTGCCCCCGGCCGGTTGGCGAAACCCAGCACGCGGCCGACCAGGATCGTATGATCCCCACCCTCATGCACGGCGTGGCGTGCGCAATCCAGCACAGCCAGGGCACCCTGGATCAGCGGTGCGCCCCCCTGCCCCCGCACGGCCGGCACCCCATCCCACCGCACGGCCTGCGGCGCCCGGGCGAAGGTGGAAGAGAGCGGACGCTGGTCATCGGCCAGGATGGACAGCGCAAAACCCGGCGCGTCCAGGAAGGCCGACAGGCTTTCCGACCGGTTATCCAGGCAGAACAAAACCAGCGGCGGGTCCAGTGAGACGGAGGTGAAGGAATTCACCGTCAGGCCCACGGGCTGCCCATCCGGCCCGGTGGCGGACGCGATGCAGACCCCGGTGGCGAAGCATCCCAGTGTGTCACGGAAGGCGCGCTGGTCGAAACTCATGCCGTGCAGGCTCCCCATCCTCTGTGCTTCTACGGGTTAACCCGGCTTGGGGTTGGTGTGCAAGCCGCAAGCCCCGTGACCGGCGCGCCGCCGCTTGCTACACTGCCCACCGATCATCATCGCAGTGGAACGGATAGTGGCCGGCGTCGAAGAAAAAGCCCCCATCATCATCAAGAAGATCAACAAGGGCGGCGAAGGGCACCATGGCGGCGCCTGGAAGGTGGCCTATGCCGACTTCGTGACCGCGATGATGGCCTTCTTCCTGCTGCTGTGGCTGCTGAACGTGACCACAGCCGAACAGAAGATGGGCATCGCCGATTATTTCAGCCCGGCCAGCGCATCGAAACAGACCAGCGGCTCCGGCGGCGTCCTGGGTGGCCAGACCATCCGGGTGGATGGCGCCATGGTCAATGCCAGCAGCCCGCCCGGCGTCACCGTCCCCACCCCAACCATGCCCGCCGCCGCCAATTCGCAGGAACAGACGGACGACAGCCAGGACAGTTCCGCCGGCAGCCCCACGCAGAAGGAAACGACCGGCAAGGGTGCGGGGGAGAAGGAAGGCGGCTGGACCCGCGGCGACGTGGTGAATGGTCTGGCCGTGCTGGAACGCGCCGGCGAGAAGGAAGCCGCCGACAAGAACAAGGACGGCCAGGTGGACGAGCAGGAGTTGAAGGAAGCGCTGGCCAAGCACGAGGATGCGCAGTTCGCGCAGGCCGAAGCGGAACTGCGCCAGGCCATACAGCAGGTCCCCGAACTGCGCGACCTGGCACAGAACCTGATCATCGACAAGACGCCGGAGGGCCTGCGCATCCAGCTTGTCGACCAGGAAGGCTATTCCATGTTCCCGTCGGGCAGTTCCAAGATGTTGCCGCAGACGGCGCAGTTGATGTCACAGGTGGCGCAGGCGGTGGGCAAGCTGCCCAACAAGCTGTCGGTCAGCGGCCATACGGACAGCATCCCGTTCGGGGCCAGCACATCCTACACCAACTGGGAATTGTCCACCGACCGCGCCAACGCCACGCGCCGCGCGCTGGAAGCCACCGGCGTGCCCGACAGCCGGTTCGAGACGGTGGTGGGCCGTGCGGACCGCGACCATCTGTTCAAGGATGAGCCGAATTCACCCCGCAACCGCCGCATCTCCATCGTGCTGCTGCGCGACAACCTGCTGAGCGGGGCAGCGCCCGGCGCCGGCCGGGGCAACAATGCCGGCGCTACCCATAGCGGCTCCATCGCGCCGCCGGGTGCCGGCAGTTCCGCCCCGCCGGCGGCCGCACCACGACCGACGGTACAGCCGGCACCGGCGGTGGTGGGCACGCCGCGGTAAGGGGCTCCCGTAGGCACCTCACGCGTTGTAATTCACGAGTTGTAATTCACGCGTTGTAATCCAGCCCCCAGGGCTCGTACTGGTCGCGTTCGTCGGCCCAGTTCTCGCGCAGCTTCACGAACAGCATCAGGTGCACGGGACGCCCCAGGAATTCGGTCATTTCCACACGCGCAGCGGTACTGATC
This sequence comes from Niveispirillum sp. KHB5.9, assembly GCF_048066115.1. Lineage (NCBI taxonomy): Bacteria > Pseudomonadati > Pseudomonadota > Alphaproteobacteria > Rhodospirillales > Azospirillaceae > Niveispirillum > Niveispirillum sp. KHB5.9. The sequence continues at coordinate 168,755 of NZ_JBLTYX010000014.1, forward strand.
TGCTTGATGCGCGCACCGCCCTTGCCCAGGATGATGGCCTTCTGCGTGTCGCGCTGGACATAGATGACCTGGCCGATGCGGACGGAGCCGTTTTCGAACTCCTCCCAGGTTTCCGTTTCCACGCTGGTGGCATACGGCACTTCCTGGTGAAGCTGGAGGAACAGCTTCTCACGCGTGATTTCCGCCGCCAGCAGGCGTTCCGGCATGTCGGAAAGCTGGTCGGGCGGATAGAGCCAGGGGCCTTCCGGCACGGCACCGGCAAAGAACTTCAACAGCCCTTCCAGCCCGTCACCGGTCAGGGCCGAGACCATGAACGTGTCGGTGAAGATATCGAACTCGGCGAATTCCGACGCCAGGGCCAGCAGGCGCTCGCGCTTGATAAGGTCAATCTTGTTCAGGATCAGCACGGCCTTGCGCCCGGCTTCCTTCAGCTTCTCGACGATGCCCTTGGTGTCTTCATCGATGCGGCGTTGGCTGGCATCGAACAGCACGGCCACCTGATCGGCATCCGTGGCACCCTGCCAGGCGGCGGCGACCATGGCGCGTTCCAGCCGCTTCTTGGGCGTGAAGATGCCCGGCGTGTCGACATAGAGGATCTGGCTGTCATCGACCATGCCGATGCCCAGCACGCGGCTCCGCGTGGTCTGGACCTTGGGGCTGACGATGGAGACCTTGGTACCGACAAGCGCGTTCAACAGCGTCGACTTGCCCGCGTTGGGGGCGCCCACCAGCGCCACGAAGCCGCAGCGCGGATGGGTGGGGGCCGGACGGGCCGGCGTGTCACCGCTGGCATCCTGGCCGGAAAGAAAACGGGAAACGATATCGTCGCTGTCGGTCATGTATTGCGAATCCGGGAAAGCAGGGCTTCGGCGGCGGTCTTCTCCGCCACGCGCTTGGAGGGGCCGGTTGCCACCGACGGCTCATGCCCCTCCACGGTCACGCTGACCTGGAAGACGGGGGCATGGTCCGGCCCGGTGCGGCCGATATCCGTATAAAGCGGCAGTTTCTGTCCGCGCGCCAGCGCCCATTCCTGGAGGCCGGTCTTCGGGTCCTGCGGGGGTGCCGCCTTGGCCCCCTCCAAAGCCGCATCCCAGTGCTTGCGGATAAAGCCCCTGGCCGCGTCTAGCCCGCCATCGAGATAGAGGGCACCGATCACCGCCTCGCACGCATCGGCCAGGATGGCGGGCTTCACCTCACCCGCCTGCTCACCCGGTGCCAGACGCAGATACTGGCCCAGCCCGATACGGCCGGCCACCACCACCAGCGCTTCGGCCCGCACCAGGGCGGTCAGGCGGCGGGCCAAGGCCCCTTCCTGTTCCTTGGGAAACCGTTCCAGCAGCCATTCGGCCACCACCAGACCCAGGACGCGATCGCCTAAGAATTCCAGCCGCTCATAGCCCTTGCCCACGGCCTTGCGGCTGACCCCGCCCACCGACGGGTGGGTCAGCGCCTCGGTCAGGCGGGCTGTATCCTTGAAACGATGGCCCAGGATTTCCTGCAACGCATCCAGTTCCATCACTCGACCCTTTCCCAGAACCGTTCGGTGCGGATGGACCGGCCCCAGCGCCAGAAGCGCCACAGGCTTTCCTCCTCCTTCACCGACAGGAAGATATAGGTGGCGCGGCCGACCAGGTTCTCCACGGGCACGAAGCCCACCACCTCCGGCACGCGGCTGTCCTGCGAATTGTCGCGGCTGTCGCCCATGCCGAACACGTAACCGGGCGGCACGGTGAAGACCGGCGTGTCATCCAGCAGCCCCTGGTCACCCGACATCTCGATCACCGGATGGGTACGGCCACCGGGCAAGGTCTCGATATATTGCGGGGCGGTGAAGGCGCCGCCGAACCCTTCATGCAGGACGAAGTCGGGGGCGCGGACCCGTGCCGCCATCTCCCCGTTCACATAAAGCGCACCGCCGATCATCTGCAAACGGTCGCAGGGCAGGCCGACGATGCGCTTGATATAATCGACGCCGGTATCCTTGGGCAGCTTGAACACCGCCACGTCGCCGCGTTCCGGCAGGCTGCCGAACAGGCGGCCGGGGGCTGCCTTGCAATCCTTGGTGACCGGCGGCGCTGCATCCCCGAAGCGCAGGAAGCCCGGCAGCGAATAGCGGCTGTAGCCATAGGCCGCCTTGTTCACGAACAGATAATCGCCGACCAGCAGGGTGGGCACCATCGATCCGCTGGGGATGTTGAACGCCTCGAACGTCAATGTGCGCACACCGATGACCACGGCGATGGTGGCTAGGATGATGCGCAGCGTCTCCCCCCAGCCGCCGCCCACATGGTGGGGACGGGTCTCCACCAGGGGCGGCAGGGTCTCCGGCTCAAGCGGCGGCTGGCGGCGCTGCGGCTGTTCCATGGATCACACCGGCGCCTGGGCGGAAATGACGACGAAGGCCTGGGCATAGGGCAACTCGTCCGTCATCGACAGGTCGATGCGCGGCGCCATGCCGGACGGCACCAGCAGGTTCAGCCGTTCCAGCGCCCCGCCGGTCAGGCGCAGGACGGGCTTGGCCTTGCCGTCGGACAGGACCTCGATATCCTTGAAATGCACGCCGGCCGCATAGCCGGTGCCCAACGCCTTGGTCGCCGCCTCCTTGGCGGCGAAGCGCTTGGCATATGTCGCGGCGCGCACGGTGGCGCTACCCGACGCGTCGGCGCGAGCCCGTTCGGCATCGGTGAAGACGCGGGCGGCGAAACGGTCGCCGAACCGGTCCAGGCTTGCCTGGATGCGGCGGATATCGACCAGATCGCTGCCGATGCCCAGGATCATGCGGCCCCCGAACGGCGGCCGGCATCCATGCGCGACCGCATCTCGGCGATGGTGGCGGGCAGGCCGATGAAGATCGCCTCCCCCATCATGAAATGGCCGATATTCAACTCCACCACGGACTGGATGGCGGCCACGGGGCCGACATTGGCGAAGGTCAGGCCGTGACCGGCATGGCATTCCAGGCCGATCGCCTCGGCATGCGCAGCGGCAGCGACCAGCTTGGCCAGTTCAGCATCGCGCGCCGGCCCCGTGGGCGCATCGGCATAGGCACCGGTATGCAGTTCCACGACGGGAGCGCCCAGGGCGCGGGCCATGTCGAGTTGGGCCGGATCGGCGCCGATGAAGATGGAGACGCGGATGCCGGCATCGGTCAGACGGCCCACATAGGGCCCCAGTTCATTGCTCTTGCCGATGACATCCAGCCCACCCTCCGTCGTCCGCTCCTCCCGCTTTTCCGGAACCAGGCAGACGGCATGGGGACGGTGGCGCAGCGCGATCGCCAGCATCTCCTCCGTCGCCGCCATCTCCAGATTCAGAGGCTTGTGCAGTTCCGCCATCAGCCGGTCGATATCCTCGTCCCTGATATGGCGGCGATCCTCACGCAGATGGGCGGTGATGCCGTCGGCACCGGCGGCCACGGCCAGCAAGGCGGCACGGACGGGACAGGGATTGTCGCCGCCGCGCGCGTTGCGCACCGTGGCCACATGGTCGATGTTCACGCCCAGACGCAAAGGCTTGGCACCCATCATACTTCCTTCCCCCGCAACAGGATGACGGCCCGCCGCCGCTCCCGCCGCTTCTCCTGATAGAACTGGATCACGGGCTTGGCAACCGCATAGGCGATGACCCCCGCCCCCAGCCCCAGCAGCGCCCCGCCGGCCAGCATCGGCAGGAACACCTGCCAGGGATGGTCAAGCAGGAAGGCCAGGGTCAGGCGTGCCTGATCATCATGCCCCGGCGCCATGCCCAGCAGGGTGCAGCCCAGCCGGTAGCTGGAATACCAGATTGCCGGGAAGGTCCAGGGGTTGGCTGTGACGGTGCCCACCATGGCGCCCATGATGCTGGCGCGGCTGGCCCAGGCCAGGACGAAAGCGATCGGGAAATGCAGGCCCAGCAGCGGCGTCATGGCCACGGCCACGCCCCAGGCGATGCCCAGGGCGATGGAATGGGGTGAACCCTGGATGCGCGCCACCCGATAGGCGACATAGCGCCCCGACCGCACCAGCCCCATGGAGGGCCAGAGCAGTCGGGCGAGACGCCGGGCCGGGGTCAACGGTACACGCCGCCTGAACATGATGTGCCAAGTTCCTTATGTGGTCCCCGCCTTACCAGGCGGGAACCCTGTTACTCAATCGCCGGCGCGCCCTTCGGTCGCTTGGCTACGCCGCACGTGCGGCACGGCGGCAGTCGCCGCCGGAGCATGTTCGCGTTCACGCAAACATGCTCTAGCGTCCACGCTCTACCGAATGGATCACCGGTGTCGCGCGCAGCGCCGCCATGATGTTGGTCAGATGCTTGACGTCCTTCACGTCCACATCGATCAGCATCTCGAAATAGTCGTTGGTGCGGTTGGTGATCTTCAGATTGGTGATGTTGCCGGCATTCTTGCCGATGACCGTGGACAGCGTGCCCAGCGCCCCCGTCTCGTTCGCCACGACCACCGACAGGCGGCCCACCAGATCGTTGGGCGTGTCGGCATCCGGGTCCCAGGAGACGTCGATCCAGCGTTCCGGACTGTCATGGAAGCTTTCCAGCGTCTCGCAGTCGATCGTGTGGATCGTCACCCCCTTGCCCGTGGTGACGATGCCGACGATGCGGTCGCCCACGATCGGGTGGCAGCAGCGGGCATAATGCACCGCCATGCCGGGGATCAGGCCGCGGATGGCCAGCGGAGCCGTACCCTTGCCCTTGACCACCGGCTTGGGCTTGGTGCCCAGCGCCACCACCTTCTCGTCCGCGACGACGGGGTTGACGTTGCGGTGGCCGGGGAAGATGGAGTTGAAGACATCCCGCACGCCCGTGGTACCGGCGCCGATGGCGGCCAGCAGATCATCCACGCTGGGCTGCTGATAGATCTTCAGCACACCTTCGAAGGCCTTTTCCGAATATTCGTAGCCTTCCTGCTTGAACACCCGCTCTATCAGGCCGCGGCCCAGCTTGATATGCTCGCCCCGTTGCTGGGTGCGGATGAAACGGCGGATGCGGGCCCGCGCCTTGCCGGTGATGACGAAGTTTTCCCAGTCCGGCGAGGGCGAGGAATTCTTCGAGGTCAGCACCTCCACCTGGTCGCCATTCTGCAAATGGCTGCGCAGCGGCTGCATGCGGCCATTGATCTTGGCGCCCACGCAGGTGTCGCCCACCTGGCTGTGGACAGCATAGGCGAAATCCACGGGCGTGGCGCCGCGCGGCAAGGCGATCAGGTCGCCCTTGGGCGTGAAGCAGAACACCTGGTCCTGGAACAGCTCCAGCTTGGTGTGCTCCAGGAACTCTTCCGGCCGCGTCGCATGCTCCAGGATATCCAGCAGCTCGCGCAGCCAGCGATATTGGCGGCCTTCCGTCTTGGGCTGCTCGACCGGCGCACCCTGCTTGTAGGACCAGTGGGCGGCCACGCCCATATCGGCCACGTCATGCATGTTGCGGGTGCGGATCTGCACCTCGATGCGCTGCTTCTCCGGCCCGATCACGGTCGTGTGGATCGATTGGTAGCCGTTGGGCTTGGGCGTGGAGATGTAATCCTTGAACCGGCCCGGCACGACCGGATAGCGGGCATGGATGATGCCCAGCGCCTGGTAGCATTCGCCCAACGTGTCAACGACGATGCGGAAGGCCATCACGTCGGACAGCTGTTCGAACGCCACATTCTTGGCGTGCATCTTGCGCCAGATCGAATAGGGCGATTTCAGCCGCCCATAGATCTCCGCATTCGACACGGCCGATTCGTTGCCGAAACGAATGGTCTTGTCCAATTCCTCGATAATCCGGTCCACGCGGGCCTTGCCGGTGGCCTGCAGATCATCCAGGCGGATCTTGATACTTTCATAGGCTTCGGTGTTCAGTTCCCTGAACGCCATGTCCTCCAGCTGGTCCTTCCAGCGCTGGATACCGATACGCTCGGCCAGGGGGACATAGATTTCCAGCGTCTCGCGCGCGATGCGGCGGCGCTTCTCGGGCTTCAGATACTCGATCGTGCCCATATTGTGCAGGCGGTCGGCCAGCTTGACCAGGAGGACGCGGATATCCTCCGACATGGCCAGCACCAGCTTGCGGAAGTTTTCCGCCTGCTTGGTGCTTTCGCTCTGCTCACCGATATTCTGCAGCTCAATGCGCGACAGCTTGGTCACGCCATCGACCAGACGCGCCACCTCGGGGCCGAATAGACGCTGGATTTCCTCCAGCGTCGTCAGCGTATCCTCGACCGTGTCGTGCAGCAGCGCCGTAATGATGCTGTTGGCGTCGAGCTTCAGCTCGGTCAACAGCCAGGCCACCCATATCGGGTGGACATAATACGGATCGCCGCTGGCCCGCGTTTGCGAGCCATGCGCCTTCATCGTGAAGACGTAAGCGCGGTTGAGCGCGTCCTCGTCGGCGTTGGGGTCGTACCCCATCACGCGCTCAACCAGTTCGTACTGGCGGATGATCTTGGTCTGGCGGCTCATGCTACACCGCCTTTCCGGGTCTTATCGCGCCAACACGGGCCTTCCATCTTCCCGGCCTCGTCGGCTTAGAGATCCTCGTCGGCCAGATCGGCCGCGCCGACATCACCCTCGGTGAAGTCCATCTCGCCACCCAGCTCGTCCTCGGCCTCGGCGCGCGCGGCGTCGGAACCCCAGGCGGTCTCGCCGGCCATCAGCTCGACGATCTCTTCTTCCGGCTCGTCCTGCTCCGGCACGCGCTGGTGGCCCTTGATCAGGCTGTTCTTCAGATGCTCCAGAACCACCGTCTCGTCCGCGATCTCGCGCAGGGCCACGACGGGGTTCTTGTCATTGTCCCGGTCGATCGACAGGGGCGAGCCCGAAGCGATGTCACGGGCGCGCTGGGCAGCCATCATCACCAGTTCGAACCGGTTCGGGATCTTCAGGACGCAATCTTCAACGGTAACGCGGGCCATATCCAGATACTCTCCAGCGACGGATAAGCCTTGATTTATAGAAGCCCCAAACGGCCATTGCAAGGATGCCCGCCCCTCGCGGATGTCATTCCAGCCCCGACACCATCCCCGGCAGCAGCCGGATGACCTGTTCCGGCGGCAGGGCCGCGATCAACGCGTCGACCCCCTGCCCCGTCCGCGGATGGCGCCAGCCGGGGGCGACATCGCGCAGCGGTAGAAGGACGAAGGCCCGTTCCGCCATGCGTGGATGCGGCAGGATGGGCGGGCCGGCATCAATCACACCATCGTAATCGATCAAATCCAGGTCCAGCACCCTTGCCTCGTTCCGTTCCCGCCGCACGCGGCCGAACTCCTGCTCCACCTCATGCAGTTTGGCCAGCAGTTCCGCCGCATCCAGGCCGGTGGCGACGGCGGCCACGCCATTCACGTACCAGGGCTGATCGGAGACGGGGACAGGGGCCGTTTCATAAAAGCGGGAGATGGCGGCAATCCTGATTCCCATGGAGTCGAGCCGGGCCAGCGCGCGGGCGCAGATTTCTGCGGGCGTGCCCAAGCCGGGGACAGGGAGATTGGAGCCGACAGCGATCAAAATCACGAATGTTTTCCTGGAAATCACAAGCGCGAGCGCCTATCTCCGGGGATAGGGCGTCACGGCGCTTGCTGCCAATCATGCGATGGCATACCGTGCCGGAAATCATTCGTCACCTGCCGCTAGATCCTGGCACCAATGCCCGGTGCATGGCTTTTGCGGCGCCCGAGCTCCCCGTCCCGGCGGGATGATCGGTGGTGGAATAATCCGGGACAGACATTTTACACATCTTCTTTAGAGGAAAGAAATGGCGAGAAAGATATTCTACCAGCAAGAACGGCTGGCCATGTTCATCGACGGCGCGAACCTCTATGCCGCTGCCCGCTCCCTTGGTTTCGACATTGATTACAAGCGTCTTCTTGAACTTTTCGCCGCTGAGGGCCGTCTGATCCGCGCCTTCTATTATACGGCACTGGTCGAGGATCAGGAATATTCGCCGATACGTCCGCTGGTCGACTGGCTGGACTATAACGGCTACACCATGGTCACAAAGCCGACCAAGGAATTCACCGACGCGTCCGGCCGGCGCAAGATCAAAGGCAATATGGACATCGAGCTCGCCATCGACGTGATGGAGATGGCGGAGAATGTCGATCATATCCTGCTGTTCTCCGGCGATGGCGACTTCCGCCGGCTGGTGGAGGCGGTGCAGCGCAAGGGCGTGCGCGTGACAGTGATCAGCACCGTGCGCTCCACCCCGCCGATGGTGGCCGACGAGTTACGCCGCCAGGCCGACAATTTCCTGGAATTGCAGGATCTGGCGCCCAGCATCCAGCGCAGCCATTCCAACCGGTACCAGCAGCCTACACTGCCCCATGAACATGCCGGCAGCGACGACCACCCGGTCCAACCCGATGCCCACCATCCCGACCAGGTGGAATAAGGATAGTCAGCCGCTTCTCCAGAAGGCCGCGCGCAGGCACCTGCGCGCGGCCTTTTTGTTTTCAGCCCTGGGGCGCCAGTTGGATCAAACTGATGGCAGCACCCGTGGGGTCCTTGATCACCGTCATGCGGCCGACATCGGGAACGTCGAAGGGCGGCACGCAGACCTCCCCGCCCAGTTCCGCGACCTTGGCCACGCTGGCCTCGATATCGGCGACGGCGATGTAATTCATCCAATGCGGCGGAATGCCGTCCCACATCGGGCCTTCCATCTTCATCATGCCGGCAATCTCCAGCCCGCCCTGGGAGCAGACGGTATAGCTGCCCAACTCCCCCATATCCTTGTGGGTGAAGGTCCAGCCCAGCAGCGCGCCGAAAAACGCCTCGGCCCTGGCGGGGTCGGGGCTGTTCAATTCATGCCAGACGAAACTGCCGGAAGGGGGAACCGGTTGACCGGACATTGACGCTCTCCCTGTTGGCCGGCCCGGAATTGGGCGGCATGGAAGAGTGTGTCAAAGGGACGGGAGCCTGTCCCATGATTTGATGATGTCGTGCCAACGGCATGAGTTTCTACATGCTATTGAGGCCGACGACTGTCGGCCCGCGACCGCGTGGTCGCGTAAGCCAAGCCGCCGGATAGCGGCGCCCGGCGCCTGAGGGCGTCCGATAAATCAGGCGATGATGTCGGGCACCAGCTGGCTTTCCAGCCGGGCGATCATGTCCTTCAGCAGCAGCTTGCGCTTCTTCAGACGCTGAATCTGCAGCTGATCCACAGGGAACTGCTCCGTCAGCCGCTGGATGACGTCGTCCATGTCGCGATGCTCTGTTTTCAGAGCCGCGAGCTTCTCTTTCAACACGAGCTGGTCGGTCATCGGGTTCCGCGTCGCACACCTTGTCCCAGGCGATCCAACGCCCGGGCGCATCCATACCACAAATCGCATGCCCGGTGGGGCACGCAATTTTCGTAAACGTGGGTTGGGGTTACCGGACGGTGCCGGGCCGGGCCAGCAGGTTGGTGGTATCCGGCTTGCGGATGCCCAACAGTTCCACCGTGAACAGCAGCGTGGCATTGGGCGGGATACCGCCATCGGGCTGACCGCGCAGGCCGTAGCCCAGGTTGCCGGGGATGGCCAGTTCCCACTGTTCACCCACGCGCATCATCTGCAACGCCTCCTGCCAGCCGCGCACCACCTTGCCCAGGGGGAAGGTGGCGGGACGGCCGCGGCCATAGGAACTGTCGAATTCCTTGCCGTCGATCAGGATGCCCCGGTAATGCACGGTCACTTCCTCCGACAGCAGCGGGCGCGGGGCATTGCCGGCCACACGCCGCGTGACGCGATATTGCAGACCCGACGGCGTCACCTGCCAGCCCGGCTTCTTCTGGTTTTCCACCAGATACTGCATCTGCGGGTCCAGGCGCGGCATGGACAGCACGTCATTGACACTGCCCGGGAGTTGCGGCGCCGGCTGGGCCTGCTGCGCCAGGACGGGGATCGCCAGGGCCAGGGCCAAAGCTGCCAGGGGAACGACGGTCAGGTGACGGCCGGTCATGTCAACGCTCCGCAACGATGCTTGAAATTCGTGACAGCGGGTTAGCATGGATCGACGCGCCGGTCACGCGACTTGGTACTAAAAGCCGCTGCTGAGCTTGGGCTTCACGAAGGACAGCAATTCGATGGTGAAGAACAGGTTGGCATGGGGCGGCACCTTGCCGCTGGCCGATCCGGTGGCGCCATAGCCGGACGCGGCGGGCACGGCCAGTTCCCAGACATCGCCCGGCCGCATCAGGGGCAGCACCTGCTTCCAGCCGGGAATGGTGCGGGTCAGCATCAAGGTCGCGGGCTTGCCGGCATCGCGCGTATCCTCGAACACCTTTCCGTTCTCCAGCCGCCCCTGGTAATGCAGGGTGGCATTGACGTTCAGCGCCGGCTGCGGCCCGGTCGCGGGACCGGATTTCACGATGCGATAGCGGGTGGGACCATTGGGCACGCTGCACCAGTCGGGGCCAAGCTTGGCAAGGAAGGCCTGTTCGGCCGGGGTCAGCGCCTGGGCATGGGCGGTGGCGGCGGGCAGCAGGGCGGCCAGACAAGCCGCCAGCATCAGGTCGCGGCGTCTCATTTCACCGGCTTCTCCTTGTCAGCCTGGAAGGCGGGCGGCACACGGCCCTCCAGCGGGTCCAGCGTCATGATCGACAGGCCGGCCGGTGCCTCAAACAAGGCCGGGTCCTGCGGGCCACGGCGGATGTCGGTCAGGGCCATGGCGACATTCGCCGCCCCCTCCCCACCCATGCGGCCTTCCATCTTCACATAGACGCCGTCCTTCGTGGCCCAGACGCGGCCGTCGAATCCGCTGCCGTCGGGGGTCATATCCTGCACCCGGTAGCGGGTGACACTTTCCCCGGCGATCTTTTCCGTCCCCTCCGCCGTGCCGGACAGCAGCGACAGGTTGGTGGCCACCAGCCCGACCTCCGGATCGGTCAGGCCCAGCTTCATGCCGACCTTGCTTTCCGGCTGGATCACCAGCGCTTCCTGCCGGTCGGGACGGATGATCAGCAGGTTGTTCAGGCCATCCACCCGGCTTTCGCGGCGTTCCAGCCCCTTGTCATGGAAGATGCGGGCCGACAGCACGGCCCCTTCCACCGTCAGGTTCTGCCCGGCGGAGAAGGAGGCGGCGGGGGCCGGCAGCTTGTCGGCCCGGGCCGGCAACGCCGCCATCAGCGACAGGCCCAGCATCAGGGCGGGAAAGGTTCGGACCATGGGAGGCTCCCGGTTCAATCGCCGGCAGGTTACGAGGGCCATCACCAGCCCGCAAGATGCCTGAAGCAGGGCGGCCATGCCGCCGCACCCGGCTTGACCCCTTATACTCAACAAGAGCAAAAGAAGGGGACGGGTGGGCGGAACCCAGGTACCCGCACCGGCAGGACAAGGCACCATGACAGATCACTTGACCATCGCGCTGGCGCAGATCAACCCCACCGTGGGGGCGCTGGACCATAATGCCGGCCTGATCCGCGCGGCCCGCGCCGAAGCGGCGGCCCAGGGTGCGGACCTTGTGGTCTATCCGGAACTGTCGGTCTGCGGCTATCCGCCCGAGGATCTGGTGCTGAAGCCGTTCTTCCTGGACAAGGTGGAGGACACGGTCAAGGCGCTGGCGGCGGAGACCGCCGATGGTGGCCCCGCCCTGCTGGTCGGTGCCCCCTGGCGCGTCGATGGCAAGCGCCATAACGCCGCCCTGCTGCTGGATGGCGGTGCCATCGCTTCCATCCGCCTGAAATACGACCTGCCCAATTACGGCCCGTTCGATGAGAAGCGGGTGTTCGTGCCCGGCCCCCTGCCCGGCCCGGTCAATTTCCGCGGCGTGCGCCTGGGCGTGCTGGTCTGCGAGGATATGTGGACGCCCGACGTGACGGAGACGCTGGCGGAGACCGGGGCGGAAATCTTGGTCGTGCCCAATGGTTCCCCGTTCGAAATCGACAAGATCGACCGCCGCCTGGAGCTGGCCGTGGCGCGGGTGGTGGAGACGGGGTTGCCCCTGATCTATCTGAATCAGGTGGGCGGGCAGGATGAATTGGTGTTCGACGGTGCGTCCTTCGCGCTGAACGCCGACCGGTCGCTGGTGGCACAGTTGCCAGCCTTCGACAGCCGGCTGGCCATCACGCGCTGGACGCGCGGTGCCGACGGCTGGACCGGGTCGTCCAACGAGATGGTGGCGCCGCCCGACGCCCTGGGTGCCATCTACGGCGCCATGGTGCTGGGCCTGCGCGATTATGTGGCCAAGAACCGCTTCCCCGGCGTGCTGCTGGGCATGTCGGGCGGCATCGATTCGGCCATTTCCGCTGCCGTAGCGGTCGATGCGCTGGGCGCGGACAAGGTGCATTGCGTGATGATGCCCAGCCCCTATACCAGCCAGGACAGCCTGGACGATGCCGCCGAATGTTCCGCCCTGCTGGGCTGCCGCATCGACACGATCTCCATTGGCCCGGCCATGGAAGCGTTCGCCGGCATGCTGGCCCCGTCCTTTGCGGGCAAGCAGCCCGACATCACGGAGGAGAACCTGCAGAGCCGGTCGCGTGGCGTCACGCTGATGGCGCTGTCCAACAAGTTCGGCAGCATGGTCCTGTCCACCGGCAACAAGTCGGAAATGTCGGTGGGCTATGCCACGCTCTATGGCGACATGTGCGGCGGCTATTCCGTATTGAAGGATGTCTACAAGACCACCGTCTACAAGCTGACACACTGGCGCAACCAGAGCCGGCCCGATGGCGCGCTCGGCCCCGAGGGAAGGGTGATTCCCGAGCGGATCATCACCAAGGCCCCCACAGCGGAACTGAAACCCGACCAGAAGGACCAGGACACGCTGCCCGACTATGCGGAGCTGGACGACATCCTGGAATGCCTGGTCGAACGCGACCTTTCGTTGCACGACATCGTGGCCCGCGGCCATGACGCCCAAACGGTGAACCGGGTCTGGCGCATGCTGGACCGGGCGGAATATAAGCGCCGGCAGGCGCCGCCGGGCGTGAAGATCACGTCGCGCAGCTTCGGCCGCGACCGCCGATATCCCATCACCAGCGGGCTCCTTTCACTGGTCCGTGGTTCTTAAGCATAGATTGCCTGGGCTCATGGCTTGACAAGCCAAGGACTGCCTACCAAAGTGCGGCCCTGAGCCCGAAGCGGGGAACTTGATTGGCTTGCACGGCCGGATCGGGTAACCTGAAAGGGTAGTGGGCGGGCAAGAGCGACCGCCCTATCGAATATTTGGCTTATTTCCCTTGGTGCAACACGTTCAGGTGGGGGTTCCGCAGTGTCCTTGAACATTCAGGTGCTGGTTGTCGACGATTACGCGACGATGCGGCGTATCATCAGGAACCTGCTCACCCAGATCGGGTTCACGAAGATCGATGAGGCTGCCGACGGGGCCGAGGCGCTGTCCAAGCTGCGTTCCGCGGCCTTCGGTCTGGTGATTTCCGACTGGAACATGGAGCCGATGACCGGCCTGCAGCTTCTGAAGGAAGTGCGCGCCGACGTTCGTCTGAAGGCCACGCCGTTCATCATGGTGACCGCCGAATCGAAGACGGAAAACGTCATCGCGGCGAAGGAAGCCGGCGTGAACAACTACATCGTCAAGCCCTTCAACGCCGATACGCTGAAGAAGAAGATCGAAAGCGTCCTGGGCGCGTTGGGCTGATCCGCCGTGTCCGAACCGATCTTCGATCTATCCGACCAGGACTATGACGAGATCGAGGACGCGTTGATGTCCAGTCCGCGCGGCCGCGCCTTTTTGCGCGCCCGCGACCGGCGGAACCGGGTGGTGGCGGTGGACGATGTCCGCCGCCTGATCCGTGAACATCGCGAACATCCGGAAGTCGATCCGAAGGCCCATATCAAGGTTCTGCGGCGCGAGCTGCAGGACCTGTCTTCGCATATTTCCGAAACGCGGCGCGAAATTGCCGCGTTGAAGCCCGACGATCCGTCCGCCGACCGCATCATGCGTGCGACGGAGGAGTTGGACGCCATCCTGCAATCGACCGAGCATGCGACGACCGAGATCCTGAACGGCTCGGAACGCATCCAGTCGGTTGCCGACAAGCTCCGCAAGGACCGCCCCGACCTCGCCCAGATGCTGGACAACGAGGTGACGGAGATCATGACGGCCTGTTCCTTCCAGGACATCACGGGCCAGCGCATGACCAAGGTGGTGAACACGCTGCGCTATATTGAGCGGCGCGTGCACGCCATGATCCAGATCTGGGGCCTGGAGAATTTGGACGAGGCGGAGATGCAGGCCGCGCTCGTCAACGAGCCCAAGGACACGCGCCCCGACGCGGGCCTGATGAACGGCCCGCCGCTGAAGGGTGCGATCAACCAGGACGCGGTCGATATGCTGCTGTCCGGCGCCGCTGCCGTTCGCGCGGCCGGTGCCGATAGCGATCCGCTGGCTGCGCAGCCGGTGGCCGCCGCTCCGGTGTCACCGCCGCCCCCGCCGCCGCCGCCCAAGCCAGCCGCGAAGGTCGTGGATGAGGATGAAGGCAGCACCGGGGCCGCCATGTCGCAGTCGGCCGTGGATGATCTATTCCCGTAAATCCCTGACATTCCTCTTGTCGCAGCTTATGGCCTATCCACATGAAGGATATCGCCGGGCATAGAGAGATTTCGGAAGTTTATAAATACGCGCCAAATCGTTTCCATCAATGCGCTCTGTCCAGGACAAATAGTGTCAATCAACCATCACATCCAATAGTGATTACCACTCAAAGTTAGTTTAATCTTGACAAAATTGATGAATTTAC
>NZ_JBLTYX010000015.1:0-182058 GCF_048066115.1 Niveispirillum sp. KHB5.9
ACCGGGCGGGGGCTTTTTCATTTCGGACCTTACGGGAAACTCACCATCAATCCCGATGGGCATGGTTCTGTCTCTCGTATTTTAAACAATTCCCCCTTAAACTGCCCTGATGGAAACGACCGGCCGGCAAGGACCGGTCCGGAGGTCGGAATGGCAAGTTGGCAGTCGAGCATGGTGAAGACGGGCGCACTGGCCGCCCGTGTCAGCGCTGCGGAAATCGTGGCGATTGCCCGTGCCAATCTGGGCCTGGTGGTGGGTGATACCGCCTCGCTGGACTTCGTTCGCGAGGTCAACACCATCGCCGAAGGCCCCAACAATTCCTTCTATGTCGGCGAAGGTGATTCGCGCAGCAACGTGCTGGCCGCCGTCCGTTATGAATTGATCAATCCCCGCGCCATCGCCGACAATTGGTTGCTGGCCGGGGCCTATGCCGGAACCGAGGTTTCGGACTGGCAGGCCAGTGCCCGCGCCGGGGACCAGGTGCGGCTGAACTGGACGCCATCCGCCAATGAGGCCCAGCGCGCCCATGCCTTCATCGTCTCGGGCGTGAACCCGACCACGGGTGCCATCAGCCGCCTGGACACGACGGGCCGCAATGGTGCCGTGGCCGAAACCGTGATCAGCGCCGCCGATTTCACCGCCGCGATTCCCAACGAACTGCTGGTCTATCGCCTGCGCTCGGAATTCGATGCGCGCACCGGCACTGCCGCCGCCGACATCATGGCCGCCGCTTCCGGCAGCGCCGGATCGCTGCTGGATGGCGGATCGGGCAATGACAATCTGACCGGCAGCGACTATGCCGACATTCTGATCGGCGGGCTGGGCAACGACACGCTGACCGGAGGCGGCGGGTCGGATTTCCTGCGCGGCGGCAGCGGCGTGGACAGCATGGCCGGTGGGGCGGGTTCCGACAATTACGAGGTCGATGTTTCCGGCGACAAGGTGGTGGAGAATGAAGGCGAAGGCGTCGACAGCGTCTTCATCACCAACAGCTATACCCTGCCCGACAATGTCGAGAACCTGGTGATCGTATCGGTCGCCAGCCTGGTCGCCACGGGCAACGGGCTGGACAACATCATCCTGGGCTATAACGGCAATGACACGCTGAATGGCGGGACCGGCAGCGACACGCTGGAAGGCGGGGTGGGAAACGACCTGCTGAATGGCGGCACCGGTGCCGACGTGATGGTGGGTGGCACCGGCAACGACATCTATGTCGTCGATGACCTTGCCGACACGATAATCGAGGGGCTGGCCGCCGGCACGGACGAGGTGCGGACCACGCTGGCCAGCTACACGCTGGGCGCCAACCTGGAATTGCTGACCTACCAGGGTCGCGACACCTTCGCCGGCCTGGGCAACGCGCTCAACAACAAGCTGACGGGCGGGGCCGGCAACGACACGCTGGATGGCGCGGCCGGCAACGACACAATGATCGG
Source organism: Niveispirillum sp. KHB5.9 (assembly GCF_048066115.1). Classification (NCBI taxonomy): domain Bacteria; kingdom Pseudomonadati; phylum Pseudomonadota; class Alphaproteobacteria; order Rhodospirillales; family Azospirillaceae; genus Niveispirillum; species Niveispirillum sp. KHB5.9. Next base: position 1,440 of record NZ_JBLTYX010000015.1, read on the forward strand.
CGGGGCCGGTGACGATACCTATGTCGTCGATGCCAGCGGCGATATCATCACCGAACTGGTCAAGGGCGGCACCGACACGGTGCGGACCAGCCTGCTGCGCTATTCGCTGGGCGCGGAGGTGGAGAACCTCGCTTATACCGGCACCGAGGGCTTTACCGGCACGGGCAACGCGCTCAACAACATCCTCACCGGCGGGGCCGGCAATGACCGGCTGAACGGCGGCAACGGCAATGACACGCTTCTGGGCGGGGCCGGTAACGACACCCTGGTCGGCAGTTCCGGCATCGACGAGATGACGGGCGGTGAAGGCCAGGACCTGTTCCAGTTCACCACGGTGATCGAAGGCCGCGCCACCGGTACCGTCACCCGTACCGGCATCGACCTGATCCGCGACCTGGATCTGGGCGGCGATGGTGGCGACTGGGCGGACCGCATCGACCTGCCCTTCACCGTGCGCACCATCGTGGAAGGCGGGGAGACGGCGATGACCGGCACGACGCTGGCCGCCGCCGTGAACCGCCTGTTCGCCGCCAGTGGCCCGCTCGCCAAGAACGGCACGGCCGGCATATTCATCTATGGCGAGGACAAGTATCTGGTGGTCAGCGGCATGGTCACCGGTCAGGTATTCGGCGCCGACGATTTCATCGTCAACATCACCGGCTATACCGGCGCGCTGGATATCGGCGATCTGATCTGAAGGCAGGGGCCGCCCGCCTCACATGCGCAGGATCTTGGCCATCGCCTTGCCCTTGGCAAGCTCGTCGATCAGCTTGTCGAGAAAACGGATTTCCTTCATCAGCGGGTCTTCGACGCTTTCCACCCGGACGCCACAGACCACACCCGTGATCAGGTGTCGCGATGGGTTCATCTGCGGCGCCTGACCGAAGAAATCCTCCACACTGGTTTTCTGCGCCAACGCACCATCCAGCGCCCCCTGGCTATATCCCGTCAGCCAGCGGGTGATCTCATCCACCTCTTCCTTGGTGCGCCCCTTCTTTTCCGCCTTGGCGATATAGTGCGGATAGACGCTGGCAAAGCTCGCGGAGAAGATGCGATGTCCGGTCATACGGCGTCCTTGGGCTTGGGGCCAAGCAGCGGCATCACGTCGACACTGTCGCAGGGGAAGATGGTGAAATGCGGATGACCCTCGAACAGTCTGGCCGCCGCGTCATGCGACGGGGCGCGCACGACGACGAAGACCGTCAGCTCATTGACCACATCCGCCACGCCATCGGGCGACGTGCGCTTGGTCGGACCCAGCGGCCCGCCCGCATAGACGATCACATCCTTGTGCGCCTCATCCCAGGCCTTCAGCGCGGCCAGCCCGATCTCGTCCGTGGCCCGCCGTTCCTCCGGCGTCATCGCGTACCAGGCCTGCCAGCGCGGGCTGGACTTGTTGCTGGTGAAAACCGCGAGATAGGTGTCGTTTGCGCTCATGGCCTCGCTCCCGGCGGGTTCTGGGCTGATCTGGGGTCGCCGCGGCTGCAATTATGGGCATGCGGCGGACACCCGTAAATGACGGCCTTGTATGATCATGCGCCAAATGTGCCTGTCCACGTTTCACTGGTGGCGTTTGCGCCATAATACCGCGTTTGCGCGGTATTATGGCGCAAACGCCACCGGAGGCCTGACATGAGCCTCTGGAAGCGGATCACCCTGACGTCACATGCTCGCCACCAACCCTCGCGAACCCGAGCGAGGCGTGAGATGACATATTCTCATTGTCGAGACGATGTCGCATCATGCTCAAATCATGATCCGCGAATTTATGTGGCTTTGCATTCGCCATTCTGTTTCCCCAATTCTATCCAGGCTGGACGTCTCGGGTGGGGTAGCGTCTGCGATTCTGATGGCCAAGCCTCTCGGAGCGGAGGCAACTATGCTTGAGACTTATGCCAGCATGGCACTGCAGTTTGTTATATATTTTATTATAATAAGATCAGTTGTTGGGGTTATTTCTTCTCCTTATTTTGCATGGAAAGACGAGAGGGCAAAATATCAAAGCACCCAATTAAAGCTCTCATCATTGGAGAGAGACATCAGGTATTCTGAGAGTGTCTCGAAACATGCCATGATGATTCGCAGTCATTTCATGACAATATTCTATAGGTCAACCGATCCAGACTCTAAATGGTCGGATATTTCTGACACAAATATGGATATACATCTGCTAAACGCGCTTGATGTAGTTGGTTCAGATAAACTTAGGGAACTTTCAAAAAAAGCAACTGCCTCCATAGTGGCGCTTCAATACAGATCGAGCAAGGAATATGAAAAAGAGGGAGGGATGAACGCAATTGAATGGGTTGAGTATGTAGAGTCATCGGATTTGATTGATAGAATTAATTTGGAATGTGGGAAAATAATATCAATGTGCAATGGTCACAATTAGATCATGTCAACCCTAATTGTGTCGCAGCCTATGTTCTTCATCGCGGCCAACATGAATGCCGCCGTGAAGCCACCACGGCTGAGTTTGCTGGCGATCGATGCTTTCGTCTCAGGGATGCCCTGATCCGTCAGGCGCTGCGCCAGTTCTTCATAGGTCACATTCCGACGCTTCAGCTCCGCTTTCACGATCCCCTTGGCGATCTCCGCCCACTGCGCATCCGTTGCCATGCTCGCACCATGTCGTTTCTGACTGATAGTTAGCATATTCGACATCTTTCGCGTTGACAAGGATTGTGGATAAGATAGCATATCTGACAACAACACGTCGGAAATGCTACCTCAATGTCTCAACACTTCCTCCTTTCCTCTGCCGCACGGACGATCAGCCTTCGGGCTGTTCTGTCCCTGACGGACGCGGATGCGTGGAAGCTGTTCCAGCGCATCCGCTGGCCGGCGACGGATGGCATGCCGGTGTGTGCGAAGTGTGGTTATGATCGTTGCTACGACGTCACCCGCGGCGCGACTCCGCGCTTCCGTTGCTCTGCCTGCCGCAAGGACTTCAGCCCGACCAGCGGGACGCTGTTCGCCTATCACAAGCTGTCGATCCGCGACTATCTGGCGGCCATCGTGCTGTTCGTGAACGCAGTGAAGGGCATCAGCGCCTTGCAGCTCGGCCGGGATTTGGACATTTCGTTCAAGGCCGCCTGGGTGCTGTGCCACAAGCTGCGCGAGGCCATGACGCTGGAGATGAAGGGCGCCAGTGTCGGTGGCGCCGGCAAGACCGTTGAGGTGGACGGCATGTATACGGGCGGCCATATCCGGCCTGCGAACCACAAGGAGGACCGGATCGACCGCCGTCTGGCCGCCAACCAGAACGGCAAGCGCAAGGTTGTGGTGGCCATCCGTGAGCGTGGTGGCCGCACCGTCACCGCCGTGTTCCCCAGCGAGGATGCCTCCACCGACTTCATCAAGGCCCGCGTCGCCAAGGGCACCGTGGTGCATACCGATGAGGCCACGACCTGGGATAGCCTGCGGGCCCGGTTCAAGATGCGCCAGGTCAACCACAGCGTCGCCTACAGCCATGACGACGCCTGCACGAACCTGGCGGAAAGCTTCTTCTCTCGGCTGCGCCGCGCCGAGTGGGGCCAGCACCATTGCATCAGCGACGCCTACCTGAACCGCTACGCTGCCGAGATGGGCTGGCGGGAGGATCACCGCCGCCAGCCCAATGGCACGCTGTTCAACCGCGTCGGTGCGCTGGTCGGTCAGTCCGCGATGTCCGTGGACTTCACCGGCCGGTGGCAGCGCAAGGCGGCTTGATCACTTCACGGCGATGTCGATGCCGCCTCTGGCGTTCTGGGTGAGTTCATAGGTCCACCTGACATCGCAACGAACCTCAAAACACCTGGAAAGCAGGCATTGCCTGACCAAGTCCGGCCTATTGCAGGTGTAACCGTTCAATCGCACATAGTTGACAAGTTGGCGTGCTGTCTCCATTGGCAGCGGCGCCACGATCTGGTCGCTGGTCATTTGGGTGGTCGGCTGTACCTGCGCTGACGCGCTGAACGGAAGCGCGGCAATCGCGACCGCGACGAATAGATATCGAAATGCCTTCATGATGAATATCCCCCGCATCCAACGTTACGAATCGGCTCGTTTCACAGGCCGAAAATTCGGATCGGCGACTGATCGTGTCCAATCGTCGGGATGCACGGGACCGCACCATTCTGCCCACGGATACTTGTTCCAGACCGCCCCCTTGTCATCGCCTTGTATCGATAGTTGATAGGGCGCCTCATTCACGAAGATGACCGCGAAGCGAGTCATACCGACATAGCCGCCCATCCGGTTCTTGGCGTTGAAAGCACCGCAGACGGCGAAGTTGCCGGAAGGGTCGATGGAAGTGAAATCGTATCGATATTGCACACTGGCCTGGTCAATCATCCCCGACGACACAGTGGCTTCGACAGGACCACGCCATTTCTCATCGACACTGCCGACGATCTTCTTGGCAGCGAAGCCGCTGTCCAGGCCAATTGCATCCGGAGCTGTTGTTTTACAGCCTGCTCCAACAAGGCCGGCGACCAAGCCGATGCATAAGAGGCGTACGCAGGATCTTAAATTCATATGGGAGTCCCCCGTGCGAGCCCGGCGACCGGCTGGCGCCGGGCGGTTGGCCGCATGCACACAGGGAGACATGCCCCACCTATTCCCCTGGACACGCCGGGATAACCGGGCGTCCGGGATAAGGGTATTGTATTCGGTGGGCCGCCCGACAAAGCGGGAAACCCTGTGTGAACGCGGACTGCGTACCGTCGTCGAGCGGCCAAGCCCTCAAACGGTGACAGCACTATGGCATGGGAGGATTATGATATCCAGTCATTGAGGCAATTGGGAATTGCCGTAATTGTCAGATGACGGGTCAGGAGCAGTGTCAGATTTGACACATGGGCTTGCGATCAGCAGAAGCCGCTCACACCAAATGTTGTCTCGAAAGGACTCGACTCTTCCGGTTGGGTATGGAATCCTGCAACCGTTTTATCGCTATTTCCGCTGAAATACAGATACGCCCCCGAACCGAATGGGCCGAGGGCGTACTTGATTGATCATCGGGGCTGGCACAGTGCAGGGAACGGCTTTCCATCCAACTCCCTGGGGGTGCAAGTCCCCTCAGCTCCACCTTTTTCATCGGTCATCCACGGCGCGCCAACGCTAGGAAGACCAAAACATCAACACCAAACCCAACCTGGAGAATGGTAGGTGATGCATGAAGACATGAAGAACCCCCTCATGTGCGCCCGTAGCTCAAACGGATAGAGCAGGTCCCTACTAAGTTCCCGGTTGCCAGTTCGAGTCTGGCCGGGCGCACCATTTTTCTACCCTTTTTTGACGGTGTTATGCAAGGCCGCATTTGATTGCGGTGCCAGAAGGTGGAGCATTTTGTCAGTTGGTTACTCATCCGAAATCATCCATCCATCTGCACTATCCATCACTAAACCCCGCTTCCTCAGTGACCGCAGGCCGCCTAGCACCACCAACACATGGCGCCTGACCGTGACATCGTCACGACCTGGAATGCCAAGGTGGCGCATCAGCATCGTGGCCAGCTCCGCAGAAGGAAGTGGCGTCTCAGAATCGCGCAGGGTATCCAGAATGAACGCCGTAACGTTGATGCTGCGGCGCGGGCCGCGCTTCTCGATTGGCTTGATCGTCTCGGGCGATGTGCAGCCCCACATGATCAGGCAGTGATCCAGCGCACGAAGGTCAATCTGGAGGGCGCCGATGCGGCGGCGCAGCTTGGCCATCTCGCCGGCAAGCTCGGCACGGCGGCGGATCAGACCAAGGAGAACAAGGGATGTTGCCATGGAATAATCGTACCGGAATCAGCCCGATACGACATGGCTACCGTGGTGGCGTTTGCGCCATAATACCGCGTTTGCGCCATAATGCCGGGCCGCCCTCGCAAATTCTGCATGTTGACGGATAATATCCGATATCGGATGATTTCACCTCCATCCGATCAAAGGACCCCAATCATGCGTTTTCTTACCCTGCTGGGCCGGCTGGCCCGGATAGTGCCCCCCCATCCCGACCTGCCGGATGTCATCCTTCGCGACCTTGATCCCGCCACGCGGCGCGCGCTGGAGGACACGGCGCGGCGGCATCGCCGGCCTTTTTCGTTCCGAATTCATCCGATATCGGAACTGACGGAATATAGGGACAGATTGTTCCTTGCAACCTTCCCGTCCTTCGGCGATAAATCCTTTTGAACCCTTCCCTGCCACCACCCAGCCAAGAGGAGAAATTTTCCATGGATAATCTGTTTAACCGTACCGGTACCAAGCGCGGGGTATCCCCGTGCGGTACCGGCTATCTGATGACCGCCCGACAAATCCCCCTCAACCAACAAACGATCTTCCGAACAATCGAGGGCAGTGATGAGCTTCTTCATGTCGCTGGGCAAGGGCCCGAAATTCTTCTTTGAACTGACCGACCGGCCCCATCGGGACGCCCCACGCACGCGCGGCTATGAAGTCCGGCGCGAGAATGGCGAGACCCTGATCTGGTTCGGCCGGCTGCATGTGATTTATACGCCGGGCCGCTGGCGCCCGGTGGCCAGGGGACCCACAAACGATGGCCGTCACCATGATGCCTACCAATCCAGGGACCGCCGCCTGGCATCCTGAAACGCTGGACCCGCTGGTCCGCGTCCTGGAAGCGCTCCGGACATTGGATCCCGACCTGCCCATCCAATATGCGCTGTCGTTCCTGACGATCGCGCAGAATGAGGGCCTGTCGATCCGCGATCTGTCGGAGCGGCTGGGCATCGCCCAATCCTCGGCCTCGCGCAATGTGGCGGCCTTGTCGAAGTGGCACAGCTTCGGCAAGGCCGGCCATGATCTGGTGCAGGCTGAAGAAGACCCGCGCGAGCGCCGCCGCAAGATCATCACCCTGACCGACAAGGGGCGTGAACTGGCGACGCAGCTGTCGGAGCTGATCCAGCCCCATCACCGCCCCACCTTACGCCGCACGGCGTAAGGTTTTCTCGTTCCCTCAGGCGCCGGGTGCCCGCATCCGTGGGCTTGGGCTTACGCGCCCACGTGGGCGCGGGCCGGCGGTCGCCGGCCTGCAGCGGTCTTCTATGAGCGCTGTTTTACTTGCCATAGGCCGCCAGGAACACCCTCACCGCCGCTGCGACGCGGGCCGCACGTTCCGCCTCTGTCATCGGCTGCAACACGCCCAGCAGGCCGCGCAGCTGCATATTGCCATTGACCAGGCCGATGAAATGTTCGGCCGCCTGCAACGGGTCCGGCGCGTTCAGCCGTCCCTCGCCATGCAGGCGTCTGACATAGGCGGCGATGCGGGAGAGGGAGACGGAGGGGCCGGTCTGATAGAAATGCTCGCCCAGCTCCGTATCCGACCCGGCCGACAGGATGACGCGCAGCAGGCAGATCATCTGCCCACCCATGATCAGGTTCAGGAAACGGTGGCCCAGATTGGTCAGCACCTCGGCCACCGGCCGGTCGGGATCGGCCATGGTCACCGGTTCGGTCATCCGTTCCGACCGGCGTACGACCATGGCGTCGAACAGCCGGTCCTTGGCGGTGAAATGCTTGTAGATGGTCTGTTTGGAGACGCCGGCCATCTCCGCCACCTTGTCCATGCTGGCGCCATAGCCATCCTGGATGAAGGCATCCTCGGCAGCGTCCAGGATGGCGTCGCGCTTGGCCATGTCCAGGGGACGGCCGGCGCGGCGCGGCGCCTTCGCATCGGGCTGTTCCATCACCATCGCACTCACTCCTGCCTCCACTTTCTTGTTAGTGCGCCCCTTCCGGCGCCCCGCGCAGCACCGGCCGCTTCACAAACGGCAGCGTCAGCAGCGCCAGCGTGAACACCACCCCCATGGCCAGGAACAGATCGGAGAAGGTCATCACCGTCGCCTGTTTCTGGATGGATGCTGCCAGCACGTGCAGGCCGGCCGTGGACGGGTCGGCACCCGTGGCTTCCGCCACGCGGCCCCCCACAGCGGCCAGGAAATTCTGCACCTCCGGCCGCGTCGGGTCGATCCAGTCATAAAGCACACGGCCATGCTGGGCCATACGCTCCGTGATCAGGGTATTGATCCCAGCCAGCCCGAAGGCACCGCCCAGATTGCGCATGAGGTTGAACAGGCCCGACGCGTTGGGCACCTGCTGCGGCGGCAATGTGCCCATGGCCAGCGACGTGATTGGGATGATGCAGAACATCAGGCCCGCCCCGCGGATCATCTGCGGCACCAGCAGCTGGTCGAACTGCCAGTCGGCGGTGACGGGCACGGAGATATAGAAGCTGACGGCCAGCAGGGTGAAGCCGATCCCCAGCACCTTGCGCACATCGATCTTGGATGACAGCGTGCCGGCAATGGGCGAGGACAGGAACTGGCAAATGCCCGTCACCACCATGGTGGCGCCGATCTGCTGGGCATTCAGCCCGCGCACCTGCCCCAGATAGAGGGGCAGCATATAGACCGAGCCATAGAGCCCGATGCCGATGATGAAGCCATAGATCGAGCCCATGGCGAAATTGACGTTGCGCAAGCTGCGCAGATCAACGATCGGCTTGTCATAGGTGAACATGCGCCAGAAGAAGCCGATGCCGGCCAATACCGCGACGATGGCGAAGTCGCGGATCGTCTCATCCTGGAACCATTGTTCGCGCGCCCCTTCCTCGATCACGTAATCCAGGCTGGCCAGGAAAATCGCCATCAGAGCGATGCCGGTCAGGTCGATGCCCTTCAGCAGCGACGGGTTGGGCTTGTCGATATCGATGCAGTTCCAGACGATGGCGGCCACGGCCAGACCCGGGATCAGATTGATCATGAACAGCCAGTGCCAGGAGAATTGCTCCGTCAGGAACCCGCCCAGCGTCGGCCCGATGGTGGGGCCCAGCGTGGCCACCAGGCCGATGACCACGGTCACCGGGGCGCGCCGTGCCGGGGAAAAGGCGGTGAAGCTGGTGGCGAAGACGGTGGGGATCATGCCGCCGCCGATGAAGCCCTGTAACGTGCGCCACACCACCAGTTCATCGAGCGAGGAGGATTGGGCGCAGAGCATGCTGGTCAGCGTGAACCCAAGCGCCGCCACCGTGAACAGGACCCGCGTGGACAGAAGCCGCGTCAGGTAACCCGAGAGCGGGATCATCACCACTTCGGCGATGAGATAGCTGGTCTGGACCCAGACGATCTCATCGGCGCTGGCCGCCACCCCGGCCTGGATCTGGCGCAGGCTGCTGGCCACGATCTGGATGTCCAGGATGGCCATGAACATACCGAACACCATGGCCACGAACCCGATCAGGGTGCGTTTGGAAATGCCGGCGGTGACGGGTGGTGGCGAAGCGGCCGGGACGGCCGGCAGCACCTCCCCGTCCAGGGTGGCGCTGCTGCTCATGGCCGCACCGCCACCTGCTGGGGAATGGTGATGTCGGCCTTGGCGATGCCGATCAGGTCACGGCCCTGCTGGCGGGTATCGACATGGGCCTCCACCGACAGGCCGGGGCGCAGGCGGCCGGCCAGCGGCCCGTCCTTTGGCAGGGCGATGCGCACGGGCACGCGCTGCACGATCTTGGTGAAGTTGCCCGTGGCGTTTTCTGGCGGCAGCAGGCTGAACTGTGCGCCAGACGCCGGGGACAGGCTGTCGATCTTGCCGGTGACCACCAGGCCCGGATAGGCATCGATGGTCAGCTCCACCGGCTGGCCCACGCGCAGCCGGCCGATCTGGGTTTCCTTGAAATTGGCGGTGATATAGGCGTCCTGGACGGGGACCAGCGACATCATCTGCGCACCGGCCTTCACGAACTGACCGACACGGGCCCCGGAACTGCCGACCACGCCGTCGATGGGCGCGCGGATGGTGCTCTTGTCCAGGTCGTTCTCCGCCAGGTCCAGGGCGGCCTTGGCCTCCTGCAAGGCGGCCTCCGCCTTGGACCGTTCGGTGGACAGGACCGACAACTGGTCGCGTTCGGCCACCAGGGCCGCCTGTGCCTTGGCCAGAGCAGCGCCGGCCTTCTGCGCGTCGGCCTGGGTGGTGGCCAGCTTCTGCTGGCTGGCGAATTCGCGGCCGGCCAGGGCCGTATAACGCTGGGCGTCGGCCCCGGCGCGGCGCTGTTCGGCCTGGGCCGAGGCGACGTTGGCTTCCGCTTGCCGGATCAAGGCACCTTCCAGCGTCAGGCGGCTGTCGATATTGGCGATGGAAGCCGCCGCCGCATCGCGCCGAGCCCGGGCCTGGTCGGCCTTGGCGCGCAGGTCGCGATCATCCAGCCGGGCCAGCACCTCACCCGCCCGTACCATCTGGTTCTCCACAACCTCCACCGCGGCAAGGTGACCCTCGACACGTGGGCTGATCATGGTGATGTCGGCTTCGACATAGGCGTTGTCGGTGCTCTCTTCAAACCGCGCGACGGACCACCAGTGCCAGGCGCCATAGGTCCCGGCAAGCAGCAGCGGCACGGCGAGGGTCAGGGCGATCTTCCTGTTCATGGGTCTTGATCCTGGTCGGCAAATACGGAACTGGATGGTCCAGTTTTTCCATGAAGGTGCGCTCTGACCGTCTGGCGGTCAAGCGGATTAATAGACTTGATAGTTTACTATTCTCAGAGGCTGTCATGCCCTGACCGCATGGTCATAAGCCGGTGCTTGCGATGGGCAACGGTTTGTCGTTCTATTCAAACCCGTGACCGGGCATCACGGGGCGAACGATGACAGGGGCGAATTTCGACAGGCGGGCATTCCTTCGGCTGGGTGCGGGTGCACTGGCTGCCTGCGCATTGCCATTTCCGGCCTTCGCGGCAGAAGCCAACCTGGATGATCCCAAGCTGCGCTTCGTGAATGTGCCCCCCCTGTTGCTGCCGGGGCGGGAACGCTATGCCTTCATCCGCATCGCCATGCAGCTCGTGGTACGCCGGACCGAGCAGCTGCCGGTGGAATCGGCCCTGGTCAACAGCTACATGCCACGCATCGTGGGACTGCTGACCGAACAGCTGCCCGTGGATACCAGCCTGACCCGCACCGCCGGACCGGACCAGTTGAAGGCCGTGAAAAGCCATGTGCGCGATCTGGCCAACAACATCATCGGCCAGCCGGTGGTGGAGGATGTGCTGATCGTCAGTTTCCTGACGGGTTAAATTACCCCAGCAATCCCCGCAGCTTGTAAAGCGCGTCCAGCGCTTCGCGCGGCGTCAGTTCGTCAGGGTTAATGTCCCGCAACTCCGCTTCCACCAGTGATGGTTCCGGTTCCGCAACAATCTGTCTGGGCGCCGGCTTCTGCGCCATGGCGGCGAACAGCGGCAGGTCGTCGGCCAAGCGGCTGGCGGCACTGGCCTGGTCGCCTTTCTCCAGGATCTGCAACACCTGTTCCGCTCGCGAAATGACGGCCGGCGGCAGCCCGGCCAGGCGGGCAACATGGATGCCGTAGGACCGGTCGGCCGCTCCCGCCGCCACCTCATGCAGGAAGATGACGTCGCCCTTCCATTCCTTGATGCGCATCGTATGGCAGGACAGGTCGGTCAGCTTGGCCGACAGCGCCGTCAGTTCATGATAATGCGTGGCGAACAGGCCGCGGCAGCGGGCCATCTCATGCAGATGTTCCACGCAGGCCCAGGCGATGGACAGGCCGTCGAAGGTAGCCGTGCCGCGACCGATCTCGTCCAGGATGACCAGGGACTGGCGGGTAGCCTGGTTCAGGATGGTGGCCGTCTCCACCATCTCCACCATGAAGGTCGACCGGCCACGGGCCAGATCGTCGGCCGCCCCCACGCGGCTGAACAGCTTGTCCACCGTGCCGATGCGGGCCTTGGCCGCGGGCACGTAGCTGCCCATCTGCGCCAGCACGGCGATCAGGGCGTTCTGGCGCAGGAAGGTGGATTTACCCGCCATGTTGGGACCGGTCAGCAGCCACAGGCGCTGGCCCGGCGACAGGTCGCAATCATTGGCGACGAAGGTGCCGCCGCCATTTTCCGCCAGCGCCTGTTCCACCACCGGATGTCGCCCGCCCGCCACGTCGAACGACAGATCGTTGGCCATTTCCGGCCGGCACCAGCCGCCATCGACAGCCAGATCGGCCAGCGCGGCGGTGACGTCCAGCGTGGCCAGCGCCCGGGCCGTGGTGGCGATCGGGTCGGCCAGATCGATCACCGCCCGCACCAGCTGGGCGAAAATCTCCAGCTCCAGGGCCAGCGACCGGTCGCCGGCCTCCGCCACCTTGCGCTCCAGTTCCGACAGGGCAACGGTGGTGAAGCGCACCGCACCCGCCATGGTCTGGCGATGGATGAAGTCGGCCCGGTGCTTCTCCGACATCAGCTTGTCGGCATGTACCGCCGTGACCTCGATATAATAGCCCAGCACATTGTTGTGCCGGATCTTCAGCGACGCGATGCCCGTGGCATCGACATATTGCGCCTGGAGATTGGCGATATGCCGGCGGCTGTCATCACGCAGCGCCCGCAATTCATCCAGCGCCGGGGCATAGCCGGCGGCGACGAAGCCGCCATCGCGCGCCAGCAGCGGCAGTTCCGGGCCCAGCGCTCGCGACAATAGCCCGATCAGCGCCTCATGATCGGTCCCCTGGCCACCCCCCAGCCCCTCGACGATCCGCGACAGGCCCGCCGGCAGGGGCGGAGCGATGCCACCAGCGCCATAGGCCAGCCGCCCGCGCAGGGAAACGGCGCGGTCCAGCGCATCGCGCACGGCGGCCAGATCGCGCGGGCTGCCCCGATCCAGGGTCAGGCGGGTCAGCGACCGTTCCATGTCCGGCGTGCGGCGCAGTTCCTCGCGGATATCGATGCGCAGCGCCGTCTCGCCGGCCAGATAGGCCACCATGTCCAGCCGCCGCTCGATCCGCGCCGGATCGGTCAGCGGTGCCGACAGGCGGCCAGCCAGCAGGCGGGCACCGGCCCCGGTGACGGTACGGTCGATGGCCGCCAGCAGGCTGCCCCGGCGTTCGCCGGTCAATGTCCGGGTCAGTTCCAGATTGCGGCGGGTGGCGGGGTCGATCTCCATCACCTGACCGGCGGCCAGACGGCGGGGAGTATCGAAGCGCGGCAGACGGCCCTTCTGGGTCAGTTCCACATAATCGACCAGGGCACCGGCCGCCGCCACCTCCGCCCGGCCAAAGGCGCCGAACGCGTCCAGCGTGCCGACATTGTAAAGCGACAGCAGGCGCTTGCGCCCATTCTCGCTGTCGAACCTTGCATTGGGCTGCACGGTCAGGCGCGCGCGCCATTCATCCCAGAGGGGGGACAGTTCATCGGTCTGCGACAGCCGCTCCGGCAATAACAATTCGCCCGGCGACAGGCGGGCCAGTAGCGAGGGCAGGTTGACCCGCTCCACCGGCGACAGGGTCAGTTCCCCCGTGGACAGGTCCAGCCAGGCAAGCCCGCCCTCGCCCCCAGCCTCGGCCAGGGCCGCCAGGTAATTGTTGGACCGGGCATCCAGCAGCCCATCCTCGGTAATGGTGCCGGGCGTGACGACGCGGACCACGTCGCGGCGAACGACGGATTTGCTGCCGCGCTTCTTGGCTTCCGCCGGGTCCTCGGTCTGTTCGCAGATGGCGACGCGGAAGCCGGCGCGGATCAGGCGGGAGAGATATTGCTCGTGGGAATGGACCGGCACGCCGCACATGGGGATATCCTCCCCCTGGTGCTGGCCGCGCTTGGTCAGGGTGATGTCCAGCGATGCGGCGGCCTGGACCGCATCATCGAAGAACAGCTCGTAGAAATCCCCCATCCGATAGAACAGCAGCGATCCGGGGTGCTGGCGCTTGATCTCCAGATACTGCGCCATCATGGGAGAGACGGGAGAGCTGTTGTCGGTCACGGATCGATCATGGGGCTGCCGGAAGGATGGGGCACCCTAAAGTCTTTCCGGCACTTTTTAAAGCGTCAGGGGCATTGCCTGGAACCCCAGCAACTCATCCTCCACCACCTCGTCCGTGGGGCGCAGCAGGGGGGATGGCGGGCGGCGCATGGACGACCCCATCACCCCGCACAACAGCATGTCGATGCGGCCGGGATGGTTGGAGAGCGGCAGGATCACCCCGTCCAGGCGCAGGCGCCCGCGCCTGGTGTTCAAGATAGCGCCGGTGGCCACGGGCAGCGCCTCGCGGCTGGCGCGATCCATCCAGTGGCGCCAATGGCCGCCCATATGGGCGGGCCAGGACTGGCGCAGGGTCGTCCCCGTCAGGGCCCGGCCGAACAGCCCGTCCAGACCCGTACCGACCAGCCGGTAGCGGTAATCATCATCCAGCACGTCCAGCAGCATGATCCAGGGCAGAAGCGGCTGCATATCGGCAGGATCCAGCTCATGCCGGGCGGGGGCCGGGCGATCGGGCCCCCGCCTTGCCGCCCAGTAATCCACCAACCCGCGCAAACGCGGATCGCAAACCGCGTCTGCCTCGGCCGTGGCCGCTTCCTGCATGTTGGCAACGCCGCTCACATCGCACCCCGAACCCGTGCCGGCAAAGTGCCGACCGGACGAAGCCTACGCCACAGGGGTAAACAAAGGCTTAGGCCGGGACAGATTGATCGCGGCATGGCGCATGTTTATTTCACCGCACCCCCAGCAAAGGCCCCAACAGCTTGATCCGCCGCGCCAATTCGTAGGTGACGAAGCATCCCGCCACCGTCAGGGCGATCAGCAGCACCGACTCGATCCCGACGGGAAGGGCCAACGGCGTCAGATTGTGCCCGATCACCACGATCAGGGTCTGGTGGATGATATAGAAGGGGAACACCCCCACCGACAGGTAACGCAGCAGCGGCGTCGACCGGTTCAGGTACCGCCGCGCCAGGCCCAGCATCGCCAGGATCATCGCCCATTGCTCCACCGCATAGGCGGTGCGAGCGGTCATGCGCAACGCATCGGGCGGCGTGGGCGACCCGTCCTGCCAGTAGGTCCAGCCATACCAGGCATAGAAGGCCCAGGCCCCCAGCCCGACGCCCAGCAGCAGCCAGCGCCGCGCCGCCAGCCAGTCGAACAGCGCCTCGTTGCGGGCGAAGCCGAAGCCCAGCAGGAACATGCCGAAACTGACCGCATGGTTGTACCAGTCCCAGGCCAGGTTATGGGTGATGGGGAACGGGTCGAGCATGAAGATACGCAGCAGGGTCAGCACCAGGATGGGCAGGACCAGCACGGCCCAGCCGCGCGTCCACCCCCCTTCCCCCAGCCGGACCAGCCAGCGCCCGGCCCCCAGCTTCAGCGCCAAGGCCATGATCAGCGTGTAGACCAGCAGATAGGCCACGAACCACATATGGTTCCAGGTGGGCAGGGTCAGGCAGTCATCGCCGCGGCAGAAGCTCTGGTCGAAGGACAGGTAGCGACCCCAGAAGGCCCAATAGCCGTCGGCATAATCGATCTTCTCCACCACCTCGTAATAGGGCTGTGGCACGACCAGCACGGCCATGACGAACAGCAGCGGGATGCCCAGACGCGGCAGGCGTGATCCGGCCAGCCGGCCCGGCCCCATGCGGTCGGCCATGAAGCGGGTGGCCACACCGGAGATCAGGAACAGCAGCGAGAGGCGCCAGGGATTGGTCAGCAGCATCAGCGGCTCTATCGCGAACCCTGCATGCTGGCTCTTCACATGCCAGTCCCAACTCACATAGAACATGCCGACATGATAAAGGATCAGAAGGCCGAAGGCGCCGACCCGGACCCAGTCCAGGAAGGCCAGGCGCTGGCTGCTGGCAGGCGGAACGGATGGGACAGGGTTTGTCATCGTCATCATCAACTTCCCAAGAAGAACGGGGCCAGGGGACGGGGGAAACGGGTGCCGGCCCCCGCTTCTGGCCCTGGACCCGGCGGGCCGGCAAGACGGCGGTGACGGACGGAACCCGCCCTGACGCGGCCGGGACGAACGGTGCTGTGCGTGTGACGAGCGGCCTGGGCGGCTGGCGGCCCTATCTGGGGCTGGTGCCGCTGATGCTGGGGTCGAACATCGTCAACATCACGTCCGCCTGGGAAGATCGCAACTGGCCCACCTGGCTGCCGGTGCTGACGGAGTTCAGCAGTGCCATCGTCATCCTCTGCCTGTGCTGGCTGCCGGCCCTGGCACTGGCCAAGGCACCGCTGACGCGGCCCTGGGGCCGGGTGGCGCTGATACATGCCGTCACGGCCGTGGGTTTCAGCGCGCTGCATACGCTGGGTATGGCGCTGGTGCGCAACAGCACCTCGGCCCTGCTGGACCTGAATTATCATTTCCATGTCACGGCCCCAGTCCTGATCTATGAGGGGCGCAAGGACATGATGACCTATCTGGTCATCTGCGGCGTCTTCCTGCTGTTCGGCCATGGCAGGCCGGCAGCCAAGCCCATCCCCGCCGCGATGCCGCCAGATGCGGCTCCACCGCCCACCGCCCCGGTCCTGTTCGACATACGCGACGGGGCCCGGCTGCTGCGCGTGGCGGTGGCGGAGATCATGGCCGTGCGGTCGGCCGGTAATTATGTGGAATTCCTGCTGGCCGATGGCAGGCGCCCCCTGATGCGCGCCACCCTGACCCAGGTTGCCGACGAACTGTCACCCCATGGCATGCTGCGCACCCACCGGTCCTGGCTGGTGAACGGGGCCCATGTCAGGGGGCTGGAACCGGAAGGGTCGGGCGACTATGCCCTGACCCTGGCGGACGGCAGCACCGCGCCCTTGTCACGGCGCTTCCCCGACGCGCTGGAGATGCTCAGGCGCGCGTAACGCGTTCCAGCAGCGCCCGGGCGCCGGCTTCCACCATGTCCAGCACCTCGGTAAAACCCTCCGCCCCGCCATAATAGGGGTCGGGCACGTCGCGGCCCCGCCAGGGGGCGGGGGCGAAATCGGTGAACAGCGCCAGCTGTGCCGCCGACCCGGCCGGGGCCAGGCGACGCATGATGTCCATATGCCCCCGGTCCATGGCCAGCATCAGGTCGAAGCGGCTGTAATCATCGGTCACCAGCTTGCGCGCACGCAGCGGCGACAGGTCATAGCCGCGGGCACGGGCGGCGCGCACGGTACGCGGGTCGGGCCCCTCCCCGATGTGATAGCCATGGGTGCCGGCACTGTCGACCAGCACATCCAGCCCAGCATCGGCCACCAGCTTGCGGAACACCCCGTCGGCGGTGGGGGAGCGACAGATATTGCCGGTGCAGACGAACAGGACGGAGCGCATGGGTTGACCGCTGAGGAAGTTGCCGGATCGCGGATGAATTCATAACAGGCGAACACAACCCTGACGACATGGACTTGTCCCGCAGGCGGCACCCATGCCACCCTGCGCCCGGCTTTTCCATCCATGCCGGCGGCCCCCAATGATCGACCCCAGCCTGAAGCGCCTGTTGCAGGGATTGCGCCCCGATGCGGGGCTGGTGGTGCTGACCGGGGCCGGGATCAGCCGGGAATCGGGCCTGCACACGTTCCGCGACGCCGATGGCATCTGGGCACAAGTGCGGCTGGAGGAGGTGGCGACACCGCAGGCCTTCGCCCGTGACCCGACCCGCGTCCAGGGTTTCTACAATGCCCGCCGCCGTGCCGTGCTGGACCCGGCGGTGCAGCCGAATGCCGCCCATGACGCCCTGGTCCGGCTGGAACGGGAATGGCGCGGGCCCTTCCTGCTGGTCACCCAGAATGTCGATGACCTGCATGACCGCGCCGGCTCGCAAAAGCTGCTGCACATGCATGGGGAATTGCTGAAGATCTGCTGTGCGGCTTGCACGCGGATCGATCGGTTCGACGGTGATCTGGCGACCGATGCAATCTGTCCCGATTGCGGCGCGCGGGGCACGCTTCGCCCGCATATCGTCTGGTTCGGGGAGATGCCCCTGTTCATGGAGGAGATCGGCGAGGCCCTGTCCGGTGCCGGCCTGTTCCTGTCCATCGGCACCTCGGGCACCGTCTATCCGGCCGCCGGCTTCACGGCGGAGGCACGTTCCAACGGCGCCATCACCCTGGAAATCAATATGGAGGAAACGGGCGGCCGGTTCGATGGCGGGCTCTATGGTCCCGCCACCCAGACGGTGCCTTCCCTGGTCGAATTTCTGCTGAAGGAGGTCCAATGAACAGCATCCATGTCACACTTGCCGACCCGACACAGCCCGATGCCCGCGCCCTGATCGCGGCCCTGGACCTGTATCTGGGGCAGCTTTACCAGCCGGAGGATAATCACCTGCTGGACCCCGAACAGCTGAGGGCGCCCGACATGCGCTTTCTGCTGGCCCGGCGCGACGGACGGGCCGTGGGCTGCGGCGCGCTGCGCCTGGACCCGGCAGCAGGCTATGCGGAGGTGAAGCGCATGTATGTCGATCCCGTGCATCGCGGGCGCGGCATCGCCGGTGCCATCATGGCACAGCTGGAGGAACTGGCACGGGCCGAGGGCATCCCCCTGCTGAAGCTGGAAACCGGCGATCTGCAGCGCGAAGCCGTGGGCCTGTACCGGCGGCTGGGCTTCACCGATTGCGGGGCCTTCGGCGAATACTCCTGCGGGGGCGGGGCCAGCATCTTCATGGAGAAACATCTGTGATCGCCCCTGCTTCTGCGGCATAGTGCGGTCAAAATTGACAGCGCTATCAATAATCATGGGAGGATCAAGGCATGCGGTGGATCGGCCTGGGGCTGGCGGCCCTGTTGCTGTTGGCGGGTACCGGCATCGGGGCGGGAGCGGTGGAGGTTGATCGGAAGCTGGAGGCCATTCTGGCCGGTGATCCGGTCTACAAGGCCCAGCGCCTGACCCTTACCGACATCCCGTCACCCACCGGCCCGGCGGTCAGCCTGCTGAATGGCAAGGACCTGTCGGACTGGGACATCTGGCTGGGCTATGCCGACCCGTCCATCACCTATACCAACAAGACGGAGAAACCGTACGGCGCCCGGCCCGGCGGCGATCCGATGTTCACCATGGTGACACTGGAGGGTGAGCCAACGATGCGCGTCGATGGCGCCACCTGGGGCTCCATCGTCCATCGCGGCACCTTCGGCAATTATCACCTGCGGCTGGAATTCAAATGGAGCGGCAAGCGCCATGTCCCGCGCCTGGATCTGCCGGAGAATAATGGCCTGCTCTACCATTCCTTCGGGCCCGCCGGCGGTGTCTATGGCACCTGGATGCCGGCGGTGGAGTTCGAGATCATGCGCGGGTCCACCGGCATGGTCGTGCCCGTGGGCACCATGGTGAAACCGGTGACCGACGCCGCCCGCGACCGGTCCCTGATCGATCCCCAGCGTCGCTACATGGCGGGCGGCCGTGCCGTGACGGTGGAGGCGCCGGCCTGGAACGTGGAGGCCGCCATCGATGCCGAACGGCCCGTGGGGCAATGGAACGTGCTGGACCTCTATGTCCTGGATGATCGCGCCATCCATGTGGTCAATGGCGTGCCGGTCATGGAACTGCGCAACCTGTCCGTGCTGGGGCCCGACGGCAAGCGCACGCCCCTGACCAGCGGCCATATCCAGTTCCAATCGGAAGGGGCGGAGACCTTCTTCCGCCGCATCAGCCTGGAGCCGATCGACCGGCTGCCGCGGATTGTGGTGAAATGAAAAGAGCGGCCCTGGTCAGGCCGCCCCATTCATATTGTGTGACGCAGGTCAGGTCGAGGGCGCGCGGTTACAACATCCCCTGTTCCGGCGGCTTGGGCAGGGCGATCTGGCCCAGGAAGGCCTCCAGCCGCTGCCACAGCACGCTGATCTGCTGGGCCGAGCGCGGATCGAAATGCCGCAGCATCTGCATCGTCGCATCGTCCAGCCGCGGATAGGCCATCAACAGCCCGTCCGCCTCCCCCGCCGGCGCACGGGCATAAAGCCGGAACCGCAGGGAATTGACCACGAAGAAGGCCAGCAGGGCCACAAAGCCCGCCCTGTCCTCCAGGAAAAAGGTGGGGCATTCGACATAGGCCGCATCGGGCACCATGCCGCTCCAGGTCGCATCCGGCACCACCAGGCAATTTGCGGGCAGGTCGCAGGCGGCGATGCCCCGCGACAGGTCCCGCGGGGCCGCCTGGATGCGCCAGATGAGACCGGAGCCGCCCTGTGCCGGGATCATGCTCCGTCTCCTCTCCTCAGCTTTCCTTGAACGCGCGGAAGAAACTGTCGGTCAGCGGCCGGAACAGATATTCCAGGATCGTCCGCTCACCAGCCTTGATCAGCGTCTCCGCCGGCATGCCGGGGACCAGCTTCTGGCCATCCAGATGCTTCAGCTGCTCCTTCGGCACCCGCACGCGCGAGATGTAATAGCGGTTGCCATGCTGGTCGGTGGTGGCATCCGCCGCCACCGTCTCCACCGTGCCCGTCAGGATGGGGATATGGCGGGTGGACAGGGAGGAGAAGCGCACTTCCGCCTCCATGCCCGGCATGGCGACATCGACATCCATCGGGGACACCATGGCCTCGATGATCAGATCGTCATTGCTGGGCACCAGTTCCATCAGCGGGTCGCCGGCACGGACGACACCACCCACGGTATGGACGCGGGAATTGACGATGGTGCCGTCCGTCGTGGCCTTCACCTCGCGACGCTTCAACACGTCGATGGCGCTGGTCAGGCGGTCCTGAAGATCGAACACGCGGGCCTGCGCCTCGGACAGGCCCTTGGCCACATCCTCCTCGAAGGTCTTGCGGACCTGGATGATCTGCAGGCGGGCCTCGCCGATCGCCACCCGGTTGCGGGCCATCTCGGCCGCGTAATTGCCGCGGTCGCCGTCCAGCTCCGCCCGGCGGCGCTGGAGTTCCAGCAGACGGGTCTTGGAGGCATAGCCCTTCTCGAACAGCTGCTGAAGGCCCTCCAGCTCACTATCGATCAGAGTGATCTGTTTGGTGTTGGCATCGACCTGGGCCTGCAGGCCCTTGCTCTGCTCCTCCAACTGCTTGATGCGCGCTTCGTAGATGGAGAGCTGGCCGTTCAGGGCGTCGCGACGGGACTTGAACACTTCCTGCTCCGACCCGCGGATGGAAGCGTTGCGGTTGTTATCGCCGGCACCCTGCAGCTCGGCCGGGAAGGCGATGTCCTTCGCCCCGTCGCGTTCGGTGATGAAGCGGGCCTCCTGGGCCTTGGAGGTCAGGAACTGGCCATACAGCACGTCGCGCTGGGCCTGGGGCGTCACCTCGTCCAGACGCAGCAGTACGTCACCGGCCTTCACCGTGGCGCCATCACGCACCAGGATCTCCGACACGATGCCGCCTTCCAGGTGCTGGATGGTCTTGCGGTTGCTGTCCACGGCCACCAGGCCGGGGGCGACGATGCCCTTGGCGATGGGGGCCAGGAAGGACCAGAGCAGGATGCCGCCGAAGGCAAAGACGATCAGCGCCAGACCGGCGCGGACGACCGGCATCTCATCGGTAGGAACCGCGGGTACATCCGCATCCGGCGCCAGGGCCGGCATCTTCTGGGTGGTCAGGAGCTTCATCATTTCCGACACTTTCCAACGAGGGTCGACCGGGGACGCGCGATCAGGCGCCCGCACCGGCGGAAGAGGCGATCTGGCCCGGGGCCGGCTGCTGCTGCTGCACCTGCTGCGGCTGCGCAACGGGGCGGGTCAGGCGGGCCAGCACTTCCTGCTTGGGACCGAACATCTCCACCAGCCCGTCACGCAGAACCAGGATCTTGTCGACATGGTTCATGACGCTGGGGCGGTGGGAGATGAGGATGACGGTCGCCTTGCGTTCCTTCAGCTTGGCCAGCCCCTGGACCAGGGCGGCCTCGCCTTCGCTGTCAAGGTTGGAATTCGGCTCGTCCAGCACCAGGAAGCGCGGATCGCCATAGACGGCACGGGCCAGGCCCAGCCGCTGGCGCTGGCCACCGGACAGGGCGATGCCGCCCGGACCGATCACCGTGTCATACCCGTTGGGCAGGCGCAGGATCATCTCATGCACCCCGGCCAGCTGGGCCGCTTCCACCACCTTGGCCGGATCGACCTCGCCGAAACGGGCGATGTTGTCCTTGATGGAGCCGTCGAAGATTTCAACATCCTGGGGCAGGTAACCGATATGCGGCCCCAGGCTTTCATGGTTCCAGGCATAGACATCGGCGCCGTCCAGGCGGACGGAACCGCTATGCGCCGACCAGACGCCGACCAGCAGACGGGCCAGCGTGGACTTGCCGGCGGCACTGGGGCCGACGATGGCCAGCGACTCGCCCGCGCCCAGGGCGAAGCTGACGCCCTTGATGGTGGGGGTATTGCCGCCCGGCGGCACGGCCACGACGCGCTCCACCGACAGGTTGCCCTGCGGCGGCGGCAGCTCCATGGTCTCCTGGCCACCGTCGAAGGCGCGCAGCAGCTCGTTCAGGCGGGCGTAGGAACCGCGCGCGCCGATGAACATCTTCCAGGAACCGATGGCCTGTTCCACCGGGGCCAGACCGCGGCCCATGATGATGGACGACGCGATCATGATACCCGGGGTGATCTCGTTCTCCAGCGCCAGATAGGCACCCATACCCAGGATGGCCGACTGCACGGCCAAGCGGGTGAACTTGGTCATGGCGCTGATGAAACCGGCATTGTCGCTGGCCACGGCCTGCAACAGCATGGCCCGGTCCTGGCTGGCGCGCCAGCGGCGGCGGATGCCGGGAAGCATGCCCATGGCCGCCAGAACCTCGCTGTTCTTCAGGCTGGCCTCGGCGAAGGAGGTGGCGCGCAGCGCGTGGCCATTGGCCTCCGACAGCGGCTTCTTCGTCACCACTTCCGTCGCATAAGCAAGCGCGAACAGCAGGATGGCGCCGCCCAGCGCCACGACACCCAGCAGCGGGTGCATCAGGCAGACGATGCCGATGAAGATCGGCGCCCAGGGCGCATCGAAGAAGGCGAACGGCCCCTGCGAGGTGATGAACTGGCGCACATTGTCCAGGTCGCGCAGCGACTGGCTGCGGTTGGCCGCGGGCATGCGCAGGTTCAGCGCGAAGATCGCGTCGAAGACGCGCGCGCCCAATTCCTTCTCCATCTTGCCGCTGACGCGCACCAGCACGCGGGAGCGGATGACCTCCAGCATGGCCATGACCATCATCATGGCCGCGATGACCAGGCTGAGATACAGCAGGGTGGATTCGCTGCGTGCCGTCAGCACACGGTCATAGACCTGCAGCATGTAGATGGGCGAAGCCAGCATCAACAGATTGACGAAGAAGCTGAAAACCCCAACGAACCCGAAGGCTCGCGCGGACTTCTGTAGCGCCTGCCGCAGCGGAGAATGAGCGCCTGCGGGGCGGTTCGGTATGATCTTCATAGACTTGGCTGCCTTATATAAGGGGTGCCTGCACGAGGCCACCCACTCAATCGCGCCGGCATTGTATCCGCGCATGTACTGCAGGGCAATATCAGTAAGTTGCTGATGTCACAATGGTGACCGGTGCGGGCCGCAGCCGGCCCACCGGCTTCCGTCCGGTTCAGCTGAGCCGCAACCCCTCCGGGATCACGAAATGCGTGCGGCGGTCCAACCAGGACATTTCGCTGATATCCCATTGGGCATAAACGGATTTTTCCCGCAGGATCGACAGAAGGTGATGGGCCTTGTCGCGTCCTAGATCGATCTCCGCCCGCGCTCCGTCGGCATCGTGGAACAGCAGCTGCATGATACCCTGGCGGATGGTGATATCCGTCTTGACCAACAATGCGGCGGGGGCATCAGTTTGCCGCACCCCATCTCCGGCGGCGGCACCGGACGGGTCGGCCGCCGGCACCGGACCTTCGATGCGCTGCCAGCCCGCCGCAGCCTCCATATGTTCGAACAACAGCACGTCGTTGCGGCTTTCGCCGGGTGCGGCCGCCACCTCCCGGCTGCTGCGCATCAGCAATTCGATCATCCCGGCCACAAGACCCCGTGTCATCCGGCGGGTCACCAGCATATCCACGCTGTCATCATCGGACCGCAGGGTCAGGCCCAGCCTGTCCTCCTGCTGGATGAAGCGGACATCGATGGCGGTTGCGCGCAGGCTCATGCCGGTATCCCCTTACGCCTTGCCGGCAGCCACCCGCTCGACCAGTTCCATCTGCCGGGGCAGGCAATGGCGCTTCAGGTCGTAACGGTCGATGATGGTCTGCCGGGCGGCCTGGCGCATGCCCAGATAACGCTGCGGATTGGCCAGCGCGTCGGCCACGCGGTCCGCCAGCCCCTCGCGGTCGAAGAAATCGACCAGCAGGCCGTTCTTCTGGTCCTCGATCACTTCCTCGACCGGCTGGGTGCGGCTGCCCACCACCAGGGCGCCCAGGCTCATCGCCTCCAGCATCGACCAGCTCAGCACGAACGGGTAGGTCAGATAAATATGGGCGGCGCTGAGGCGCAGGATATTGATGAAATGGGCGTATGAGAGGTTGCCAAGGAAGATGACCCGCGACAGGTCGATCTGGTCCTTGACCTCTTCCAGGAAGATGTTCTTCCAGCTCTGCCCCTGCGGCGGCGCCGCACCATAGGAGACACCATCGCCGCCCACCACCAGGAAGATGGCGTTGGGACGCAGCTTCTGCAGCCGCGGCAGGGTCCGCATGAAAACATGGTAACCACGATAGGGTTCCAGGTTGCGGTTGACGAAGGTGACGATCTCCATCCCCTGATGCAGCATCAGCTTGTCGGGCCCGACCTGGCTCGCCTTCGCCGGGCCCGGCACCAGCACATCGGTGTCGACCCCGTCATGGATGACCTCGATCCGCGGCTGATAGATCGCCGGATAGCTGGAACGCTGCCAATAGGTGGGGCTGTAGGCCGCATCCATGCTTTCCAGGTTCAGCAACCCGTTGCTGTTCTTGGCGCGCACCCGCGCGGGGCTGCGCCAGTCCTGGTCCCAGAACTCCTCGTCGAACCCGACATCGGCGCCGTCGGGACTATAGTAGAATTCCAGGAAATGCAGCTGCGGCACCCGCGGCCATATCTCCCTCAGGAACAGCATCTCCCCCCAGCCCGGATGGCCCAGCACCAGATCGGGCTGATAGCCTTCCCGCTTCATTGCCAGGGCCGCCTGCGCACAGGATTCGCCGCGGATCAGCTTGGTCTCGAAATCGATGGCCCAGGGATGGATCCCTTGGGAGGAGGTGCGGGTCACCGGATAGTTGATCAGGTCGACCCCCGGTAGCGCCACCCCCTTGATGGCAAGGCTGCGCACCTGGTGCCCGGCCCGCGCCAGGGCGGCGGCCAGATGCTTGAACTGTCCGGGGAAATTCTGATGGACGAACAGGATCTTCATCCCACGTCTCCTTGGGTGTCGCCAGGAGGCGAGAGTCGAACAAAGCCGTACTTGGCCAGGAAAGCCAGGGCCGGCGCCAGGATGGGAGCGATGGAGGGGCCGCCGGCCGCTGCCAGGCCGGCGATGGACACCGCCCCCTGCGCGGGCAGCAGGTCCAGCACGGCCGTCAGCCGGTCGAAGCCCGGCACCGCGGCATGCGCGTAATTGACCATGCCACTGGCATGGATGGCGGCCAGCCGGTCGGGCGGTGCGCCCGTGACCTCCACCCGTGTGTCCAGTGCCAACAGATGTGTGGGATAATGGGCGAAGGACCGGAACGGGTCCGGTCGCAGGGGCCAGACCACCGGCCCGGATACGGGCGGGGGCTTGGCCGCGGCCCGGCGGGCAGCCAGCTCGACCATCAGTTCCTTGTAGGCACCGACAACCACACGCCAGTCGAACCGTTCGCGTGCATGGCGGCGCGCGGCCTCCCCCATGCGGCGGCGCAGGCCCGCATCGGCAACCAGGGCGCGGAAGGCCTGTGCTGTCCGTTCCACATCGACGCTGACGAACTGGCAGGTGGCGCCACAGTAATGGTCATAGCTGTCCACGCCGATGGCGTGGCGCTCCGCCATCTCGCGCCCGATCGGGGGCGGTGGCATCCAGGTCGGAACACGGAACCCGTCGATGCCGTCGCGCACCGTCTCCTTGTACCCATTCCAATCCGACACGACACAGGGCAGTCCGGCCGCCATCGCCTCGATCGGGGTCAGGCCGAACGTTTCCTGGATATTATCGGACAGGGAACAGAAGATGTCGGCCGCCTGCCAGATGCCGTCGCGCACCGCCTGCTCGCGCCCGTCCAGCACATGGCGTACCACATCGGGGCACAGCATGCCGGCCGCTTCCTCGAACGCCCGCCGGATATGGTCGCTGGCGAACCAGCCGGCCTCGATCAAGTGCAGCCGCGCACCGTCGGGCAAGGCGTCGCGCGCCTCCTGCAAGGCCATGTACATGGCCATGGGATGGGCCTTGGCATGGAAGCTGAGGCGCCCCATGAACAGCACCACGACATCAAGCGGGCCGATGGCCAGCCTTTCGCGCCACTCCCGGCGCAGCTCCGGCCGTTCCGCATACCGGTCGCATTCCACGCCCAGCGGAATGACCGGCAGCTGCGGCAGCCGCAGCGGCACACCGGACGGCATGGCGAAACGCTGGCCGAGATATCCCGCCTGGTCGCTCAGCGTGCGGACCACCATGGATTTCACGGCCTGCGAGGTGCAGATCAGCGCGTCCCATTCCTCCAGCGGCGCCGTCAGCAGCTCCCCGATATTGTCCAGGGCCGAGGCCGAGGCGGTCGTGTGGGTCAGGCCGATGATGGAATGATTGCCAGGCGACAGACCGCGCGACCGGCGAAGCCAGGCCGGGGGGGCCAGCATCGGACCCGGCAGAATGACACCGCCGACCGCGGACAGCGTTTCCGGCTGTTCCAGCCGGTGCACATGCACCTTGCCCTGCCAACCGTGACTGGCGGCCTCCTGGGCGAACATCCTTGCATGGCGCAGGTCGCCGACCTGGGCATGCAGCGTGTCGAATCCGCCATGCCGCGCCCATCCCCGCAGGAAGCCCTCGCCGGCAGCGTGGCGGCCCATCAGTTTGGGACTTTTCGTGTCGAACCCTTCCGGATGGAAGAAGATCGCGGCATTACCTGACAAAACCGACCTCCGCAGGGGCGTACAGCATGATCTCCGGGACGGGACGCCTCATCGCGGCCCGCCCGGTTGAAACCCGGCCCCGGGACCGCGCTCAATACGGCTTGTAGGATTTCTCCTCGACGATGGCGCTGCCCAGCAGCAGGTTGATATCCTTCTTGATGCGGGCCCGCTCGTCATTCTTCATATAGACATGGCGGGCCAGCTGAATGAAGCCGTCATCGAAGGTCTTCTCCCGCTCGCACCGCCGCTTGCCGTCCTCAATGTCCCAGAGCTGGGAATTGATGCCGTGCAGCGCGTCGACCAGCGCATCCAGCCCGGCGGGGAACCGCGCGCGGTCGCCAACCACCTTCTCGATCTCCACCCGTTCGCGGGCGACGTTGCGCACCTTGTCCGGGTCGCCGATGCGGGCCTCCTTGATGACAAGGATGGTCCATTTGTCGAAGACTTCTCCCCAGGCGACGGGAAGCAGGGGGATGTCGGTCCAGCTCTTGGACATGGGGTCCACTCCGTAGATCGTGCCGCCGGCCGTGCCGGTCAGTTGAATTGAACGCGCTTCAGGCCCTGGACCTTCACCTGGTCGCTGACGGCCAGCAGAATGCTGCTCTCGTTCTTGCCGGGCTCCAGCTGTTCCACCCAGCACTGGTACTTGATGGGCAGCAGCAGGGTGGCGATCTCGCGCACATCCTGGAACGACGCCAGCGGACCGATCAGCACGGCGGCCTTGGTCCGCTCCAGCGTCTCCAGCGCCGATTCCAGCACCAGTTTCCACGGCGCCGGCGCCGACATGACGATACTGGACAGCGTATCCAGTTTCATCTCGTCGATGCTCTTCGGCCTGACAGTCTTCTTGTCCCGCAAACCGCCCCAATTCGCGGGGTTGGTCTCGCTGAGCGCATCCTCCAGTCCGAAGCTGGCCTGTTCGACCTTGCCGGGGAACGTGTCGTAATGGGTCACCGTCAGACCGTGCGCCGCCCGGTCCAGGATGTCCATGCCGATCAGTTGGCGCCGGGCGTCCCGCGGCTCGAAGACATGCATCCGGCCTTCATGTTCCAGCAGCTGGGCGATGGCGACGGGCAGCTCGCTCTGGCCGGGGGTGACCATGATCATTTGCGTACGCGGGCGGATCAGCGTCCGGCCGATCTCCTGAAGGCGGCGCTGCGCCCGGGTCCATATTTCCGGCGGGTTCTCATACGGCAGTTCCCTGCCCTGCGCCGTCTGGCGGTAGCGCTGCTTGGTATGGGGCCCATGGATCATGCGGGTGCCCATATGGTGGGGCACATTGCCTTTGGCCGCGATCTGCGCCTGCAGCAATTCATAGACCTTCTCGGGATCCAGCCGGCCCCAGGCCTCGCCATAGGCGTCCTTGATGCCGTCCCATTCCTCGTCGGTGTTGGTCTTGAACTTCTTGTAGAAGGACAGCTTCTCCCCGTCCGGGATCAGGATGCCCTTGTGATGGGGATAATAGGGATAGGCATAGGGATCGATGGAGGCGAACAGCCCCACCGCCGGCACGTTGCCGCTGTCCGCCGCATGCAGAGCGAAGCTGTCGACGCTGATCACCCCATCCATCTGCGCCACCAGGGCCGCGAACTTGCCGGCGGAGTTGATCGCCTTCGACAGGTCGATCAGGCGCGGATGATCCAGCTTGATCTCCCGATCGACCACGATCGTGACGTCCGGCGCGATCTTCAGCAGCTTTTTCAGGAATTTCGGCACATGCGCGTCGGCGAAGGTGCGCAGCGGCACGCTGGCCTTGGGATTGAAGAAGATCTTCTTGCCCTTGATGCCTTGCAGGGTGCGGGTGACATCCTGCCAGACCGGCCATTGGTGCGACATGACATTGCGCTTGTCGGCCGCCGGCACCGTTTCCGGATCCAGGCCGCACCACCACAGGTACCAGTCGGAAATCGCGATTTCCGTGATGCGCGGCAGGGCGATCAGGCCGGAGAAGTCGAAATAGGCATCATACCGGCTGAATTCCTGCAGGGTCGGCCCGATCAGGAACTGGTCGCCCACCCAGTCGTCATGACCGGCAATGTCAAAATTGGTGATACCGGAATTGGCACCCAGCAGCAGGTCGATGGTGAAGCTGCCCAGATACCGCTTCAGATACTTGGCGACATGGCGCAGTGCCGTCATGCCCAGCATGCAGTCGCCCAGGTTGCTGCCGAAGGCATTGACCACGGCCAGACGGAAATGCTTGCGCCCCGGATGCCTGGCCTTCAGCGACTCCAGCTGTGCGCCCAGCACATCACCCTCATCGGGATGCCGGAAAAGCCCCGGACCGTTGAAGCGGGCCGAAACGCGGCCCAGGCGCGGCGGCGTGCCGTCCCAGCTCAGCAGCGCGCCTTCATTCACCGTCGTGATGAACTGCGGCATGTCGGTTTTGGGGGCGTCGGCACCGGAACCGTCACCACTGCCCGTACCTGACGGCTGTTCCGCACCGCTGCCTGTACCGGAAGTGTCGAGGTTCAGGACCTCGTCCTTCTCATGCTTTTTCTTGTGATCAGCCTCCATGGCCTTGCGGACCATGTCGGCTTCCCCGCCGATATCGATGACCAGCCGGTCCAGCGGAACCTCACCTTCCAACTTCCCGCCGCGATAAAGCCGAACGAAGCGGGTGGTGTTCAGTGTGAAATCTTCCGCAACCAGGAACGCGTGCATCTCAACCTACTGAATTCGGACCGGAGGAGAGTATCTCTCAAAAAAAATCCGCCGCCCCGGTTGGGGCGGCGGAGGTCTGGTACTTCAACCTTTGTGAACGCTTCAGCCTTAGAGGATGAAGTTGCCGTTCGCGAAGGTGTTGATGCTGTCACCCGTCACCAGGTTGATCGTGCCGATCAGACGGATGTCGTTGGCGGAGACGTCCGCGGCGTTGCTGTCCAGGTCACGGTCAACCAGATAGACGTTGACAGCGGTGGAGCTGGTGCTGGCCGTAGCGAACACGATGAACGGATCGTTGTTGCCAACGTAGATGTCCGTGTTCGACTGGGAAGCCGTCACCGTGAAGTCGGTGTTGCTCAGCGTGAGCGAACCGTAGGTGAGAACCACACCGTTGGTACCAACCACGAGGTCGGCCGCGGTGGTGGCGCCCAGGTCATAGGCGGCACCGGTGGTCGCGATGGTCGTACCAGCCACGATCGCCGAGAAGTCCAACACGTCGCTGGAAGCACCAGCGTCGAAGTTGTTGAACACCAGGCCGGTGATGCCGGAAGCGGAGAAGCCCGTACCGAACACGATCGTATCCGCACCACCGGTGGTGGTCAGGTTGATCACGTCAGCACCGGTACCCCAGCTGCTGAAGGTCACACCGGTACCCGTAGCAGCACCCAGCAGGATCGTGTCCGAACCGGTGTTGCTCAGGGTCACGGTATCGACACCGCCACCACCAGTGACCGACTCGATGCCGCTGATGACGGCGGTCAGGCCGCTGCCAACGAAGGTCAGCGTGTCAGCCGTACCATCGGTATCGGTGATCGTGGTGGTACCAGTGGTACCCGACAGCGTCACCGCGTCGTTGCCCGAACCCAGGCTCAGAACGCCCGAACCGGACGCGGTCGAGGTGAAGTGGACGGTATCAGCACCCGTCGTGCCGTTCACGGTGATCGCACCGGTTGCGGTCGCCGAGGAGACAACCGTGACCGTGCTGGCGTTGCCGGTACCGATCGTGATCGTGGCAGCGAAGTTGCCGGTGTTACCATTGAACGTGACACCGCCACCAGCGTCGACAACGGTAATGCTGTCGCCAGAGGTGCCCAGGGTGAACACGTCGGCACCCGACGAACCATTCACCGTCTCGACGCTGTTCAGCGTGGCCGTGTTGGCGCCGCTGGCAGCGAACGTGACCACGTCGTTACCCGCACCGCCCGTCACCGTCGCGGAGGCAACCACGCCGGAGAAGGTCAGTACGTCGGCACCGCTAGCCAGGTCATAGACATGACCCGTCGCAGCGCTCGACACGGTGATCGTGTCGACACCGGCAGCGCCGGTCACGTTCAGACCGTTCGTGTCGGTGATCGTGATCGCCGTCGTGCCGGACAGGGTGACGGTACCCGTGGCGCTGTCACCCGAGTAGGCCTCGATGCCCGACAGGGTCAGCGCGCCCACACCGGACTGGGACACCCGGTCGCTGGCCGCACCACCGATGAAGGTGCCGCTGCCGGTGTTCACGGTGTAGTCCAGCGCCACGGTGTTGGTGGCGATGCCGGTCGTGCCCGACAGGGTGATGTACAGATCGTTACCCTGGAGCAGGCCGTTGCCGTCCACGTCGATGACCAGCTGGTTCAGGTCGGAGACATAGACATACTGGCCGGCGTTGGTGCCCGACTGACCGGTCAGCAGCGACAGGGCGTTGGCGTAGGAGGAAGCCGAACCCTTGTAGCTGTTGTCGATCGAGATCGCGCCCGAACCGCTCAGATACAGACGGACCACATCGCCCGACGAGAAGTCGGTGATGGTGTCGGCGCCCGTGCTGGTGGACGAACCGGAGGTGATGGCGAACACGTCGTTGCCAGCGCCGCCCGTGATCGTGTCCGCACCGGCATTGCCGTACAGCAGATCGTCACCCGCACCACCGTCGACGACGTCGTTGCCGGCGCCAGCGTCGATGCTGTCATTGCCAGCACCACCGAACAGGCGGTCGGCACCGGTACCGGAGCTGACCAGCAGGTCGGCAGCCGCACCACCGGTCGCCGAGATGGCGCCATTGTAGCCCGAAGCACCCGTCAGGGTCAGGGTCTCACCCGTGCCACCCAGCGCCGAAGCGTCGATGCTGATCGCCGCGCCGCTGTTGAAGCCGCTGGCCAGGGTCAGGGTGAAGGAACCGGTGGAACCGGTGCCCGTCGCGGTGTCGGAGATGGTGATCTGCTCGATACCGGAGACGCCGTTGCCCAGGGTGCCGGAGAAGGCGATGCCCGTGCCGCTGTTGGTGCCGTTGGTCAGGATGATCGTGTCGGTGCCGGAGCCGCCGATCAGCGAGTCGCTGCTGTTCAGGCTGCTGGCGCCGCTGAAGGTGAAGCTGTCATTGCCAGCGCCACCGGTCAGGGCAACATCACCCGTGGTCGCATTGACCACGAAGGCGATGCCGCTGCTGTAGCCACCGGCGTTGACAACATTGTTGGCACTCGCGGACAGAGCGACGGTGACGATACCGGCGGCCTGAGCGCGGGTGTCCAGAACCACGGCACCCGTGCCGGAGCCCAGGGACAGGGTCTCGATGCTGGTGACGTTCAGGAACGCCAGGTCGCCAATGCCACCCGTGCCCTGCTCGACCGACAGCGTATCGGTGCCCGAACCGCCAGCGACCGTGTCGTTGCCGTCGAAGAACGTGCTGAACACCAGGGTGTCGTTGCCGTCGCCGCCGGAGACGTTGTCGAAGCCGGAACCGGCCGTCAGGCTGTCAGCGCCAGCGCCACCGATCAGCACGTCATTACCGGCGGAACCGGTGATGCTGTCGTTGGCCGCACCACCGGTCACCGTCACGGTGCCCGACGAAGCGGAGGCGTCGAACTTGAAGGTCTCGTCCAGGCCCGACGAACCGCTATCCAGCGAGGAAGCGTCGACGGTGACCGACTTGGTGTAGCCGGTGGCCAGAACCAGGGACACGTCCTTGCCAGCGCCGGTCGAACCGGTGCCGGTGCCGTCGCCGGCATCAACGATGTTGATGACTTCGACGTTGCTGCCGGAATGCAGCGTGACGATGGTGGGGGAGCCACCGGAAGCGCCGGTGGCGCCGCCCGTCAGGTACAGCGTATCGGTGCCGGTGCCGCCATAGATCAGCTGACCGGTGCCGGAGCCATAGGCGACGTCGGTGACATGGACGGACAGGGCAACGTTGGCGCCGGTGTTCACGACGCTGTCACCGGAACCGAGCGTCACGGTGGTGGCGCCGGTGTAGCCGGAAGCCAGGGTCAGCGTGCCGGCCGTGGAAGCCAGGCTCAGGTCGAAGCTGCTGAACTGGATCGGGGCGGACAGGGTGGCGTCGCCGGAGAACACCAGGTTCTCGACATTCGTCACGCCGGTCAGCATGGCCGAGGTCACGGTGCCGCTGGACAGGACCAGCGTATCGACGCCGTCACCGCCATCGATCACGTCGCCGGAGGTCAGAGCGCCCGACAGGATGAACGTGTCGTTACCAGCGCCACCCGACAGGACGTCGTTGCCACCAGCCGAAGCGTCGATCGTGTCGTTGCCAGCGCCGCCGAAGACGGTGTCAGCAGCGGAACCAACGATCAGGTAGTCGTTACCCGCACCACCGGTGACGCTGAACTTGCCGCCGTCGGTTTCAGCGGCGCCACTCAGGGTGAACGCCGTGCCGGTGCCCAGGGCCGAAGCATCGATGACCAGCGTCTTGCCGGAAGCAACCGTGGCTTCAGCCGTGGTCAGGATCGCGGAGGTCGCACCGGTAGCCGCCAGGATGGTGATCTTGTCCAGGCTGGTGACGCCAGCGCCGAACACACCGGAGCTCGCGCCGGACGCAGCCGTCAGGACCAGGGTGTCGGTCGTGCCGGTACCCGTGGAGCCGGTGATTTCCAGCCCGGTGTTAACCGTCGAGACCGCCGCATTGACGACCAGATTGGCAGAGCCGCTGGCCGTCACGGAGATGGCGGAATCGGTGTTGCTGTCAGCGCGCAGGTTGACCGTCAGCGTGCCGGTGTAGCCGGTGCCAAGGGTCAGGTCGATATTGCCCGAGCCCGTCTCGTTGACCGTGACGATGCCGGCGGCAGCCGCCTTGCTGTCCAGGGTGATGGTGCCGGTGCTGCCCGCACTGGACATGTCGATCGTCAGCGCCTCGACCGACGTGACATTGCCGAACACGGCGTCAGCGACGACGTTGTTGTCGATCTGAATCTTCAGCGTATCGGTGCCGGAGCCGCCAGCGACCACATCCAGCTGAGAGCCAGTACCGGAATTCTGGATCGTGGCATCGAAGCCCGTGCCGAAATCGAAGCTGTCATTACCAGCGCCGCCAGTCACGGTGACGTTGCCGGCAGTGGCGTTGAGCAGCGTCAGACCAGAAGCCAGACCGGAGGCGTTGACCGTCCGGACGGCGCCGGCGACCAGATCCAGGGTCAGCGCCGTGGAGCCCGAAGCGTTGACCGTCGTCGTGCCGGCGATCGCGCCAGTGCCCAGACGAACCGCATTGGCGGCGCCGTTGGAGGCGATGTTCAGCGTCTCGATGCCATTGACATCGAAGCTGGTGCCGCTGTTGGTGCCGCCGTTGACACCGGTGCCGAAGCCGCCCAGCGTCAGGGACAGAGCGTCGCCCGTGCCGGAAACGACGCCGGAAGCGAAGCCGACCGACAGGTTGCCCACGCCCTTGGCGTCGACCGCAACGATCTTGGAAACGTTGGTGAAGGCAACGTTCGAGCCGGCGTTGACCGAGGAGGTCACGCTCAGGTTGCTCAGCGAGCTGTCGGTCAGAGCCAGATCGAAGGTCGCCGTACCGGTGCCGTTCAGAGAGCTGGCAATGGTGATGTGCTCGATGCCGACCAGGGTCGGGGTGACGGTGCCCGTGCCCGTGCCGCTGCCGGCAACGGAGAGGGACAGCGTGTCCGTACCGGCGCCACCGACCAGGCTGTCACCAGCGGTCAGCGTCGTCGTGGTCGTATCGGTACCACCGGTGGTCAGGTTGAACGCACCGATGAAGGTGTCGTTGGCCGTGTCGCCGACGAAGCCCGTGCCGGCGTCGGCGCCGGTGGAAAGGGTGATCGTCTTCGGGGTCACCGGAGCGGCGGCGTCGACGATACCGACAACGTCGGAGGTCTTGACGACGTTCAGCGAGCCGTCGAACAGGGTGACCTTGAAGCCTTCCAGACCTTCCGACACGCCATCAGCCGTCGGGGTGACGGTGAAGGTGGCGGAGGTGGAGCCGGCCGGGATGGTCACGGTGCCGGTAACGGAACCGAAATCGGTGGCCGAAGCGGCGTTCAGCGCGCCGCCCTTGGTGTCGCCCGTCACGTTGAACGTGTAGGTGACGTCATGGGACAGCGGGATCGACAGGGTGACCGTGAAGGTCGCGGCATTGCCCTCGGTGACGGTGGCGCCGCCGGCGGCGAACGCGGTCACGGTCGGGGTCGCCACCGGAACGGTGCGGCCTTCGCTGATGCCGAAATTGTAGTAGTGGAACCAGCCGGCCTTGGCGATGTTGGCCGAAGTATAGCCGTTGATGTTGCCACCGGCATCCAGCAGCGCCTTCAGGTCGGCGTTGGCATTGATGTAGGCGACGGGGTCGAAGTCGGCCTTGGCGATACGGCCTTCATAGACGCCGCTACGCAGGAAGTGGGCTTCCAGGGCCTGACGATCGGTGATCCCGGCAGCAGCCAAATCCGGGTTCTGCGCCGCATAGATGTCGGCGTTGAACACGGCGGCGCTCAGGAACACGCGCGGCTCGTTGTGACCATAGGTCGTGAAGTGACGGACATAGTCCGCATCGGTCGTGAACCCGGCCTCTTCGTTCAGGTCCGGATTGTTGTCCTTGTAGGTCTGCAGGTCGAAGAAAGCAGACGAAAGACGGCCCTCGGACTGGCCGTAAGCCTGCCAATGAGCCAGACCGTTCTGGTAAGCGCCGGCGGCGACAGCGGCGGCAACATCCGGGTTCTGAGCCAGATAGTAGGCTTCGTTGAACACCACAATGGAGGGACTAGCCATCTAAGTATCTCCGTGAAGTAGGCTTGGTCGCGCTTAACCGTTGCTGGGACCGTTATTGGAAAATGGCGTGCGGCGAGCCAAAGGGCCTATTTGCAGACGGGTAACCGCCGGCAAAAGATAGGATAAAACGTTGGCATCCGCCGTGAACTGGGCGGCACGCACTCGCAAAAAGCTGACAGAAGACATTTTGCTCGGCCACACCATGCTCCAAAAACGCTCCTCACACGTTATGCGTCGTTAGGTTCTTTATGCGAGGTACATTCTTGATGCAAGCGGCAAATGCACTGCGAAACCGCCAGGAATGAGGTTTTGTATAGTAACTCTTTAACATGAGGTCGCTGATAGACGACGGCGCTTGAAGAAATCCACGTAGATAACTGAAAATACTAGATAAAATGCGCATGCCTTCGAGTGGTGCATTTCTGCCACAGAGCATGTAGAAGTGTTGGTGAACACATCCGGGGTCGGATTTATGACCGATGGTGGCACCGCTATCGGTGACTGCGGATGAAAATCACCGCGACGCGGCAAAATCGGAGATCGATTCCCCGACGAGGGGGCTTAACCCTGATTCTCCCCTACCGGCCATTTCACATACGAAGCAGAAAAGCCAGCGTCTGGACCCGGGACTCCAGGTGGAATCCATGCCGGATCACCGTCCAGCGACGTCCGATCGGACCCTGCCGGCGCAGTCCGGCGAAGGCGGAAAGCACGGCGCGGCGATCGGCCGGCAGCTGCGCGCCGTGGCGAGTCTCGAAAGCGGCGGCCTGGACATAGAGCCGGTCCAGCCAGGCCCTGTAAGCCTTGATATTGGCCATGATGGTGGAGAGCCGGCGCAGACCCGGCAGCGCGTCCAGCACCGTGTCATGGCGTGCGCCGACAACGTTGCCACCATGCTGGCGATAGTCGATCAGGCACTCGGGCATGACCTTGACCAGCCCCATCCCGGCACAGATCAGCGCCAGCCACCAATCATGCATCTCCGCCTCGGCCGGCACGGTCCCGCAGATATCCAGTGCCGCGCGGTTCACACCCATGGCGCAGCCGGTGACGACATTGTTCATCAGCAGCCGGTCGAACCGCGCCCCGGCCACCGCGTCCAGCCCCTGGAACGCCCGGAAGCTGGGATACAGCGGCTTGCCGCCCCCATCCACCAGCGCCAGATCGCAGAAGGCCATGACCGGCCGGTCCGTCCCCCCGGACTCCGCCTCACCCGCGCGTAGGGCCGCGACGGTGGCGGCCACCTTGGCAGGTCGCCAAAGGTCGTCCTGATCGGCGAACAGGACGTAGTCGGCGCTGGAGGCCGCCATCAGCCGTGCGAAATTGCCCGCGGCACTGCCCGTGGGCTGATCGGACGGCAGCAGGGTGACCTGGCCCGGCCGGCGGGCCGCCCAGTCCGCCAGGATGGTTCGGGTACCATCGGTCGAGCCATCGTCGCGCACCAGCACCCGGAAATCCGCCCCCTGCTGCGCCTCCAGCGAGGCCAGCATCTCCGGCAGGTAGCGGGCACCGTTATAGGTGGCCAGCAATATGTCGATGCTGGGCGCCATGATCCTCATTCCCCCCGGCGACGCATGCGCCGCCACAGCGCCAGGATGGCCTCGCGCATCGCCCTGTCAACCGCCAGCCCCACCAGGATCACCGCCATACCAGCCGCCGTGCCGGCCGCAAGGGCGGGCAGCAGGGCCAGGGACCAGCAGGTGACGATGACCTGCGCGCCCAGCACCAGCATCCCCGCCGGCAGCAGGGTCCATAGCCGGCGCCAGCGCAGGCCCGACAGATGGAACATCAGCAGCGCGTCAACCGCCACGCGCAGCGTCCAGGCCGCCGCGGCACCGGGCAGGCCGAACCGGTCGATCAGCAGCCAGAGCACCCCGATGAAGGGCACCAGTTCCAGCACATGCATCTTGGCCGCCAGATCGGGCCGCCCCTGCCCCTGCAGCAGCGACAGGGCCACGAAGGCCAGACCGTTGATCCAGGCGCCCGCCAGCAGGATATGGGCCACGGGCGTGGCCACCTGCCCGAATTCCGGCGAGATCCACAGCGCCAGGAACGGTTCTACCAGGAAAAGCGCGCCCACGCAGGCCGCCCCGAACAGGTAGGCCAGACCGCGGATCGACCGCTCGGCCAGATCCACCGCCTCCTCCTTGCCGTAACGCGACAGGCGTGGGAAGGCGGCGCGCGACAGGGCGGCGGCGATGATCTGCACCCGCGTCGTCAGGTTCATCGGCACCGAATAATGCGAGACGGCGGCCGGCCCCAGCTTCGACCCGATGATGAACTGGTCCAGCGAGGTCAGGATGGGGCCGACGATATTCGTGACGGAAACCCAGGCGCCGTACTTGAACAGGGACTGTCCCTGCCCCCGGTCGTACCGGGTCAGCCGCAGCCGATCGACACGGCTCAGATGCCAGAACACCTGCACCGTGGTCAGCAGCCGGATCAGGAACGCCGCCGGGATCACCCATTCCAGCGAGGGGGAGACGAACACGGCGCAAAAGGCCGGCACCACCTGCCCCGCCGCCGCCCCGGTCATCTGCAGAAGGTTGACGGCCAGGAAACGCTCCCGCGATTCCAGCGCCCCGAACCCGACACCGGATGCCAGTGCCAAGGGCAGCATAGCGGCCACCCAGGGCATGCCGCCGGCCAGTTCGGCCCATAGATCGGGGGACAGGTTGAACTGCGTGCGGAACAGATAGCCGCCGGCGAAATAGATCAGCGCGCCGCCGACGATGCCCAGGCCCAGGTTCAGATAGAGCGAGGAGGAGAAGACGCGCGAACGCTCCGCGTCCGGTGCGTCGCGCAGCTTGGCCAGCGCATTGGCCGAGGCCCGGGACAGGCCCATGTCCAGGAAGCCGAAATAGCCCAGCAGCAGCCAGACGATCGACAACACCCCGTACCGTTCCTCCCCGATATGGTGGATATAGATGGGGATGGTCGCCAGGGCCACGATGACGGGTGTGGCCATGCCGATGACGGTATAGGCGAAATTCTTCTTCAGACCAGGGTCGGTCAAAACGGCGCACTCCAACCGGCGCGGACAAGCGCCGGCACAATCTCAGACCGGCTTCCAGGCCGTGATGGTCAGCGCTTCGGACAGGCGGGAATCCTGTGCGGCGGCCGCATCGGCGGCGGCGGCCTTGGCCTCCCAGTCGGGCGACCAGCCCGCCGGTTCGCCTGGCCCGTAGGGATCGGCCCCCACCTGCTGTGCGCGGCTCTGGCTGTAATAGAAGCCGGCCTGCGGCACGGCATCATGCAGTTCCACCCGCTCGAACCCCAGTTGGTCCAGCAGGGTCATCAGCCCCGCCGGCTCGAACAGGGTCAGGTGACGGGGCGGTTCCAGCCCGCGCCAGGCCGGCCCGAACTCCTTCAGCCCCAGGGCCGACAGGTTGGGCTGGGTGATCCACAGGCAACCGCCCGGCTTCAGCAGGCCGAACAGCTCCTCCAGCGTGCCCACGGGGTCGTGGACATGCTCCAGCACATGGCTGATGGTGATGTAGTCGATGCTTTCCGGCGCCAAGCCGGTGCCGGGCAGGGAACCCTGACGGATATCCAGCCCGGCGGCCTTGCCGCGGGCCACCGCCTCATGATCGAAATCCAGGCCCATGGCCTGGTAACCCAGCTGGCCCGCCATGCGCAGGAAATCGCCGCTGCCGCAGCCTGCATCCAGCAGCACCCGCCGTTGCCCCTTGGCCGGCGGCAGGTGGCGGATCAGCTGTTCCACCCGCCGCTGCCGATCCGGAAAGAAACCCGCCAGCAGCCAGCCCAGCGGCAGCGCCCAGGGCAGCTTCACGCCATAGCGATGGTTCAGCCAGGCGTTGCGGATACCGGTGATGAAACGGGTGCGCAGGTCCAGCGGACCGGGCGGGTCCAGCCGGAAGGATTCCGCCCCGCCATGCGTGTAATAGCGTTCATAGGCCTTGACGATGAAGGCGGCGGCCGGCCGCGGGTCCAGATAGGCCGCCGTGCAGCCGCCGCAGCGCCACAGCGTCCAGCGGCCCGGCGCCACGCGGAAGGCCATGTCGTGCAATCCATCCAGGAGCACGGCACGTTCGGTCGAGCCGCAGACGGGGCAGGCGCCCAGCGTCTCCAGCTCATTCTCCGGCCAGGGTTCGTCAAAGATCATCGACAACGCTTTCAACTTCGAACAAGGGCGCCGGGAGCGCCCATCAATCCATCAACAGGTTCCAGTCGCGGCGCAGGGCCGAGCCGTCCGCCGTCCCCACCTGCCCGATCAGCGGGCGGCGGTTGTTCAGCGTCTGGCCCCCGTCACGCGTCAGCGGACGCCACAGCCAGCCCAGGCTGCCGCGCGTGGATTTCACATAGAGATTGTCCAGCGGGAAGACGAAATAAATACCCTTGTCGAATCTTCCTTCGCCGAACTGCTTTGCGGAAACATCGGTGAAGGTGGCGAAGGCCCCAACCGTGATGCCGCTGTCGAAGGTGCGGGACAGCTCGAACGTCGCACCCTTGTCGCCGGCAAGGTAACGGCCGACCTTCAGGCGCGCATCCACGCCCATCGGCTCGTAATGATAGTAACCGGTCAGGTGGCCGGTCACCACGTCATAGGGGCGGAACTTGAACCACTGGTCATAGTCGCGCTGCTTGGCCCAGGCGACATCCAGGCCGATGGCCCATTCCTTACCGAACGGCTTGTACAGCACCTCGCCGCCGACACCGCCGAACATCTCCTCCAGATACCCGCCATAGAGGCGTGCATAGGTGTCGGTGGCCACCTGCTTGGTATAGTCGGCCTGCAGGTAGGTCATCGCGGTCGTGCCCTCCTGCAGGTAGTTCTTGATATCGGAACGCACATGCGGCAGCAGGCTGTCCGACGGGATGCGCATCTTGTCGAAATTGTTCGACACGTTGATGCCCAGGCCGCCAGCCACGTTCAGGCCCGGCGTAATCACCATGGTGCCGTTCAGCCGCACCCAGGCCTGGTAGAGGATGAAGCTTTCCGGCCGGCCCAGCGTCTGGCGCAGCGCCGGGCGGATATTCCAGCCGAAGCCGGGATAATCGGCCTTCTCGGGATTGCTGGCATCCTCAGCCTTGGCTTCCGGCCGTTCGATCCGGGTGCGCAGCCAGGCCTCCTCGATGGAGCCGCCATAGGGCGACAGGGCCCGTTCCAGGTCCGCCCGGTAAAGCGTGGCCGACAGCATCTCCATGCCATTATCCATGAAGATGATCTCAAGCTCCTGATATTCCGGCGGCAGCACGGCAGCGGCGGTGCGCGCCGCACGTCCGATGGCCTTGGGCACCTGGCGGTACCGGCCATTGGTCAGGAACAGGGTGGCCTTGGGCGATTTGTAATCGACAGCCGTCAGGAAGAAGCCCTGCTTCTGCAACTGGCTGGCCAGTTCCTTGCGCACCTCCTCCGCCGGCGGCTGGCCGGTGATGGCGGCCGCGGCGGGCGCCACCTGAGCCGCCGGTGCGGCGGCGGCGCGCAGGCCCGTGCCGGACCGCAGGCTTTCCGCCTCGAAGCTGGTGACCATCCAGGGCAGATTGTATTCCACCCGCGTCACTTCGATCCGACCCTTGAAGTCGGGCGCCAGTTCCGCGGCCCTGCGGGCCAGATCATAGGCCACGGCGGTACCGTCGCGCAGCGGCGTACCGGACACGGTGATATGGATCTCACCGGCCATGCGGGTGAAATGCTGCAGCGCCACACCATCCAGCGCCGCCTGCCGGCCCAGACCGGTGCGGACATCGTCCGTCGGGCCGGGGGCGGGGCCGACGGCGGCGACCGGTGCGGACACCATTGCCGGGGCCACCGTGGCGCTGGGGACCAGCGGCGGCGGCGGGGCGTCGATCTTGCCGGGCCCCTTGGCCTTGTGGAAATTCGTGGTGGTGGCGAAGCGCAGCATCAGCCGCTCGCCCCGCTCGAACGCCGCCCCCACCTGCAGCCAGTCCCAGGGCTTGTAATCGAAGCCGACATTCACCGGTACGGACTGTTTCAGGTTATTGTCCAGCGGTTCCTGCTGGTAATCGTTGGGGTCGTATTCCAGCTTCAGGCGCAACCCTTCCAGCGGCGTCTGCCAGGAAACGCCGCCGAACATGGCCACGTCGCCACGGAAGAAATCGGTGGACAAGGCACCGCCACCGGCCGTGAACCCCTCGCCGCGCCGCTTGAACTTCTTTGAGATGAAACCCAGCGGATTGCCGAAATGGCTCCGGGTGCCCATGTTGCCCCAGCCCATGCCCAGCGACACGTCGAAATCGCCGAAGCTGCGGTCGGCCACGATATATTCGGCACCGAAAAGACCGGTGCCGGCAATGTCGCGCAGGCCCACGGCAATGCTGGGCCAGTCGGCATCGCCTTCGACCAGCCGCACCTTCACGTCGATGCCGCGATCCTTGAAGGACTGCAAACCGGAGAAATCCTCCGGACCGTAATAGCGGTTGGCCACACTGGTATAGCGCAGTGTCGCCTCAAGCCAGGGCAAGCCCTGGACCGTGATGAAATAGCGTGAATAGGGCCAGACA
The DNA here is from genome assembly GCF_048066115.1 of Niveispirillum sp. KHB5.9. NCBI lineage: Bacteria > Pseudomonadati > Pseudomonadota > Alphaproteobacteria > Rhodospirillales > Azospirillaceae > Niveispirillum > Niveispirillum sp. KHB5.9. Next base: position 43,315 of record NZ_JBLTYX010000015.1, read on the forward strand.
TAGGTGAAGCCCGCATAGGCCTGGCCATCCTCCGCCGCACGCGCGGTCGGGGTCTGGAACAGACCCGTGCCACCGAAATCATTCACCGATTCCGGCGGCCGCCAGGGCAGGAAGGGATTGTTGCTGTCCTGGGCCCCGGCCGGGGCCGCCATCGCCATGAGGGCGACAGCGGCACCGGCCGTACGGGCGAAGCGGAGCTTCTTCACGATAAGATGTCCGCCTCAGTTCCGGGAGATGACGGCCAGGGAGGCCGCGGCCAGCGCCAGGTCACTGACCAGGCCGACCACCGTACGGGTCACGCTGAGGAAGCTGAAGGGCTGCGGATCACGCGGCACGACGATGGTCGATCCCGGCGGGATCGGCACGCTGCCGTCGCTGAACCGGCCCAGGCTCAGCGGCTCGCTCTCGCCGTTCGGGTAGATGACGAAGGCGTCCGACAGTTCCGCCGCAGCCGTCTCGCCACCGGCCAGGGTGATATAATCGCGGGCCGTCTTGCCGCTCTTGAACATGACGGAGCTGGGGTTCAGCACCTCGCCGGAGACCGTGACGTGGGAGGGGCGCTTGGGGATGATCAACTCGTCGCCCGGTTCCAGCACGAAATCCAGCTCCGGACGCGCGGCCAGGACGGTCGGGTCGACCTCCACCACCACGCGGCCCACGGCGCGCGTGCTTTTCAGGCTGGTGATCAGGCCCTGCAGGAAAGGCAGCGCCTGACGGGCCTGTTCGGCCTCCTGGCCCGAGGCACCGGCCATGACGCTGGGGATGGACTGTTCCAGCTCCAGTGCCGCCCGGCGGAAGCCCGCCTCCTCCGCCTCGCGCACCCGGACACGGGTGAAGACGGCGCCATAGGGGAAGGCCTCCGGCGTCAGGCCGTCGACACGGCGCAGCAGTTCCGACAGGCGCTCCCCGCGCTTGATGTCGTAACGGCCGGGACGCACCACCTCGCCCGCCACCTTGACCACGCCCACTTCGCGCCGGGCGATGCGGGCGCTGACGCGCACCACGTCGCCGGGGTTAAGGGTGGACTGGGTCAACTGGCGCAGGTTCATGCCGCTATTGCGCTCGCCCGACACATTGGTCATCTCCACGGCGTCGCCGTCGGCATCCAGTGTCACGCCGCCCACGGCGCGCATGACGCTGTCGGCCTTGGCACCGGGCACCACGGGATAGACGCCGGGGAACCGCACCTCGCCCTCGATGGAAATGGCATATTCCAATAGGAAGGGCAGCAGGTCGGGGTGGCGGTGGAAGACCTTGGGGCAGGACCGGATATCGATCACCGGCGTATCCGACGACCGGCGCGCGCCGGTGCGCAGGGCCACGGCATAGCGCTGCTGCAACCCTTCCGACGCCAGTGCCGCCAGGGTCTGCAGGCCGCCACACTCGACGTCCGATTCCACCAGCCGCACGCCCGAGGGGCTCTGCGGGTCGAAATAGGTGCCGATCAGGCGACGCGGACGGGCGGTCTGGTCATCACCCTCGCGGCCTTCCGGTATATCATCCCGGCTTGCCTGGGCCGTGAAACGGTCGCGATTCTGGTAACCATCCAATCCGGCATTGGCACGGGTGCGGTCGGAGCCGGCCTGGGCCTGTGACCGCTGCTCCGCCTCTTCGCCCAACAGGTTGACGGAAGCACCGGCCATGGCCAGCTTCTCGTTGGTGACGGTGCGATCGACGGCCAGCTTCACGCTGGGCGGCTGTTCACCGCGCAGCACGGCCTGCACATCGGCCGACCCCAGATAACGGATATCGGCCTGGGACAGCACGATCACCCGGTCGCGCTCGCGCAGGGTGACATTCATCGACCCGTCCATGACGCGCTGCAGGTCGACCGGCACATAGCGGCGCTGACGCGTGACCGGATCCTCGGTATCGATGACCGCCAGCGGCAGGTACGGGTTGGAGGACAGCACATAAGGCTCGTTCAGCACGTCGCGCAGGGTCTTGCCCTGGCCCAGGCCGCGCCCGCCAGGCCGTTCCGCCGCCCCTTCCAGGGCAAAGGCGTCGCGCGGCAGTTCCACCGTCAGGATGTCGCCGGCCAGCACCTTGGTCTTGGCACCGGCGTCGCGGAGGGTCTGGTTGCGGCCGGATTTGTCCAGCCGCAGGATGTCGATGCGGTTGCCGCGCGCGCGCTGCGCCCCGCCGGCCAGTTCCACCACATCGGACAGGGCCGGCTGGCCGGACTTCAATTCATAGATGCCGGGGCGGACCACGTCACCCTGCACGGCCACCGTGTCGCCGATGGCCGGCACCACGATCTGGTCGCCATCGGCCAAGCGCAGATCGTTGACGGTGCGGCTGCCCAGCAGCACCTCGTACAGATCGACCGGGATGGACTTGCCGCCACGCAGGATGCGCAAGTTGCGAAGGGAACCGGTCTTCTGGATGCCGTCGGCCTGGCTCAACGCGTCGATCAGGCTGGAGAAGCTGGTCAGCGTGTAGCGGCCGGGCGCCTTCACCTCACCGGTCACCAGCACGCCGATGGAGCGGACGGAACCGACGGAGACGAAGACACTGGTCTGCAGGAAGGCGGCATTGGCCTGGGCGGTCAGGTCATCGCGGAATTCACCGAAGGGCCGGCCGGCGGCAGCCACCGGCGCCATGTTGGGCAGCACCACCCGGCCCTCGCGGTCCACGCGCACCGACGTGGTGCTGTTGACCTGGCCGCGCAGGGTCACCACCAGCTCGTCACCGATACCCAGGACGTAATCGTCGGGCACGGCACCGTTCAGCAGGCTGGTGGCCGTCAGGCGGCGGTCGGCACGCAGATCATAGCCGAACTGTTCCAGCTTCTTACCGCCCCGCTGGCCATATTGCTGTTCCAGCACCGACGGCTTGCGGTAACGCGCATCATCCTGCCCGAAGGCGGGGTCGCGGGGATCGCGCACGTCGAACTGCGACTGGCCCCGCGGCGTGCTCAGCCAGCCATCCACACCATTGCCGGCACGGGCCCGGTCCAGGTTGCTGGGGGCCGACAATTGCCCGTCGCCGCGCTGGCCATACTGGTTCTGCAAGCGCTGGAGGTCCAGCGAACCCTCTGATAACTCGACGGTCTGGGCCGGGGCGGGCATCACGGCACTGACAAGCAGGGCGGCACATGCTAGACCGAACCGCAAGTGCCGTCCGCCGACGGCGCCCCTGAACACACGACGCATCGAGTTCTCCATGACTCTTCCCAAAAGCGTTTCCGGTAGCCCAACGGCACGGATCAGTCGCCGCAAGTGCCTGGGTCTTGTTGCCGCCATCATACCGGCCGGCGTCCTGGCAGCCTGTGGTGACCTGGGTAACACTGAATCTCCGTACTGGGCAACTGTGGCGGCGGTCGGCGGCATCGGCGGCAAGGCACCCGTGACCCGCGCGCAGGCCGACGCCCTTCCCTATGCCTCGATCCTGGCCTGGCTGGAGGATAGCAGCCAAGCCTTCATGGTGCTGGGCGAGGTTGGCCAAAATGGGGCGCTCTATTATTACAGCCAGACCCGTCAGGTGCTGGTGACGCGCGGCCCGTTCCTAGTGCAGACCGTGGGCCTGCCCGGCGACCTGTCCCATACCCGCTTTCCTGCCGACAAGGTACCCGACCTGCGCGAACTGGTCGGGGGTGAATTCGTCCGTCAGGTCGATATCCAGGCCGGCGGCCTGTACGATGTCGAGGTGCGGGGACGCTTCACCCTGGTGGGCACGGAAACCGTCACCATCCTGGAACGCCCCGTCACCCTGACCCGTATCCGGGAAGAGGTGACGATGCGTGGCATGAAGCCCTTCACCAATGATTATTGGATCGACCAGACGGGTTTCTGCTGGAAATCGCGCCAGCACATCCACGACCGCACGGATGCGGTGAATATAGAGATCACCAAACCGGCCGGCTGAGCCGGAGGTTTGGGCCACCTGCGGGATGTCATCCCGCAGGATGCGGTTCCGGCCGCTCTGCAGCGCGGATGGCGAATCACCCACCGGGCGGACAAGCGAAAAGGACCTCCGGATCTCTCCGGAGGTCCAGCTCATTACCCCAAGTCCACAGCCTGCTGGTGCGAACCCTGAACGGGTTAGCGCGCCGACGACGTCGCCGTGCTGGTCGCCGGGGGCGTGGTCTGCGTGCCCGGGCCGGGGCCCGGACCGGGGCCCGGCTGCTCTTCGTCACCACCGCCGGAAGCGGCCGCCACGATGCCGGCAACGGCAACGGCGCCAACAACGGCAACAGTGCCCAGGGAACCCAGGGCGACGCCGGAAGCGCCAGAACCCGCCGCCGAACCGGTCGCGGTCGGGGTCGCCGCCGGCTGGTTGCTGGTGGAGTTCTGCGCATTGGCAACACCCGGAGCAGCACCCAGGGCGAGGGCAAGCGTCAGAGCCAGGAGTTCCTTTTTCATTGGTAAATTCCCCAGAGGTTGGACTGATGTGCCTTATACCACTTCTTTTTCGCGTTGCGAGAGGCTTCTTGCGGGAAGGCACGCCCAAAATACCATCATGACCGCACACTTCAAGGATGTATTGCGGGTTTCCTCTGCTGCGGCGACACAGGCCGTTGGCCGAACTGACGGGAATATTTGTTTAATATCAATCAGTTAATAGAAAGCCTCCGAAAAACGGCCGATCCGGCCCGACCATTTCGGATGTGCATCTATCACATGCGTCGTAATGCTGAATGGTGATGGTGCAGCACCGCAACGCCCCCCGCGGAAAATGAAACGGCCCTTCAATTACAGTTTTGGGACAACAGAGACAGACGCATCGGGCCTCTTTCATTTCCCCGCTGCCGTTCCCGGCGATTCGGTTTATACCTTTCGTTGGAGGTGTAACCGGATGCAGACCAAGACCGCCGATCGGACTATACAGTTGCAGCTTGCCCTGTTGCAGGAAGACCTGGTCCGGCTCCAGACCCGGTGCGCCGGACTGGCCGCCCCGCCCGACGTCACCATCGCACTGCGGCAGTTCAAGGAACTGGGCCCCGCGTTCGAGGCGGTGGCCGCCTTCACCTCCGTCCTGCGCTCCAACACCATCTCCCTGGACGCCGAACGGCGGGAGCAGGTGGAAGGACAGCTGCGTCAGTTGACCGTGGCGTTGTGGCAGCTGCACCTGTCGGCCGTGGCCCCCCGGCTGGAACGGATGGTGGCCAATATCGGCCACATGCCCATCGGCACGCGCTTTGTCCTGGAACGCTGGGTCAAACAGCTGGGCGAACTGCGGGAGGAGGAGGAGACGGTGTCGGGGCTCGACCCCGCCCTGCTGGTCCGGGTGGAGGAAATGGCCCGGCATCTGGCCAGCGCCGCTCCCGATCTGATGGATTTCGGACGTGGCTGAACCGGCAACGCGCCCTAGCCAACCGGCCGGGGTCCTGTGTTAAGCTGACCCATCGGCCGGCCTTTCCCGATGCCGGCGCCAAAGGAACATCGCGCGCATCATGAGCAGCATCCTCGATATCCTGAAGCCCTATGGCCGCCCCAGCCCCAAGGAGGAGTCGGTCCTCGACGCCATCCTGGAACGTCTGGGCCGCGGCGCCCTGTCGCCCGAAGACGCCATCGACGAGATCATCGAACGCCTGAACTGGCCCCTGGAACGGGCGGCCGCCGAAGTGGACGGGTACCTGGAGTAAATATCCTCTCCATTTCTATGCTTTGGGATAGGGTGGTGCCGTGATGCTGGCCTGCCCGGCCTGATTGCGTCATCGTCGCACGGTCGCGCTGTGCGGGCGGTGGTTCCCGTCCCCGGACAGGAACAGCCGCCCGGACCGGCCTCCCATGCGCTTGCGCCTGCTTATTCCCCTGCTGATCCTGGTCATGGCCACCTCGCTGGTGGCCCTGGCCCTTATGGGGCTGCCCCGCGACTGGGCGGACAAGAGTGCCGCCGACCGGTTCCTGGCCGCCGACCAGGCACGCGGTGGCCTTGTGGAACTGGCCGGCAACTGGGCCCTGGAAAGGGGCAGCGCCTATGTGCTGCTGGCCCGCCCGGAGCCCGCGGCCGAGGCGAGGCTGCTCCATCTGCATGATGTGCGCCGGCGTGCCGACGCGGAGCTGGACGCGCTGCTGGTCCTGCTGACCTCGCCCGACCGTGCCCCGGGCGGCGGCGAGGAGATGGCGGTAGGCCTGTCGCAGACCCGCCGCGCCCTGGCCGACCTGCGCGAGGAGCTGGACCATGCGCTTGTCCGGCCTGGGGCATCGCGCCCGACATCCCTGGCCGAACGCTGGTTCGGCACCCTGACCGCGCTCATCGACCAGGCCCGCACCGCGCACCAGGCGCTGGCCGACCGGTCGCCCGTCGTCGATCCGCTGATCGCGGCCCATGCCCAGCTGCGCCAATCGGCCTGGATCGCCGCCGAACAGGCGGGGCGCAACCGCGCGCTGCTGTCGGTCGCCCTGCTGCGCGGCAACGGCCCGGCCACGACCGAAACCCTGGCCGAAGCCGATACCCGCTTCGCCCTCGCCTGGGAGAATGTGCGCCAGCTGGCCGCACGCGGGGATGCGGGCATGGACCCGGTGCGTATCGCCGTGACATCGGCCGACAGCCTGATGGCCAATCGTGTGGACCCGTTCCATCGGGCCGCCCTGGACGCCGCGCGCCGGGGCATCGTCGATCCGGCGATGGCCGATGACTGGTTCTCCATCGCCACGCTGGGCATCGATGCCATCCAGGATGTGCAGACGGCGTCACGCGCCGTCACGGATATGCGGGCCCGCGAACTGTCGCGTGATGCGTTGTTGAGCCTGATCAGGGGTGTGCTGCTCTGCGTCGCCACGCTGGCCATCGGCGCCTCGGCCCTTTTGCTGGTGCAATGGCGCGTGCTGCGGCCGCTGGCCTCATTGACCGATCTGTTCGAACAGATCGCCCGGGGAAAGACGGATGTGGCCATGCCCGACGTCAACCGCCCGGACGAGGTGGGCGATCTGGCCCGTGCCGCCACCGCCTTCCGCGCCGTCCATCTGGCCAGCCAGAATCTGGCCGAAGCATTGCGCAGGCGCGAGCATCTGCTGGACCTGTTCATCCGCCACACGCCGGCCGCCATAGCCATGCTGGACACCCAGATGCGCTATGTCGCCGTCAGCCGGCGCTGGCTGTCGGACTATGCGCTGGGCGACCGCGACCTGGTCGGCCGCAGCCATTACGAGATATTCCCGGAGATCGACGAGCGCTGGCGCGACATCCACGGGCGCTGCCTGCTGGGCGAGCATGCCAGCGCCGACGAGGACCGGTTCACCCGCACCGACGGGTCCGTCATCTGGGTCCGGTGGGCGATCCATCCCTGGCACGATATCGACGGCAACGTGGGCGGCATCGTCATGTTCACCGAGGTGGTGACCGCCCGCAAGCAGGCGGAGGACGAGATGCGCCGCCTGGCGACGGAGCTGCAGGCCATCGTCGACAGCGCCGCCAACGCCATCATCGTCACCGACCCCGACGGCACCATCCGCTCCTTCAACCGCGGGGCCGAGCGCATGCTGGGCTATCAGGCGGGCGAACTGGTGGGCAAGGCCACGCCCAAGCTGTTCCATGACCAGGCGGAGATGGATGCCGCCCTGGCCAAGCTGACGGCCAGCCAGGGCCAGACGCCGGCAGATCCTTTCGAGGTGTTCGTCCACCGCGCCCGCCGCGGCAAACGCGACCAGCGGGAATGGACCTATATCGCCCGCGATGGCCGGCGCGTGCCCGTGCTGCTGTCGGTGACCGCCATCCGCGACGGCGCGGACCAGATCCAGGGTTTCCTGGGTGTGGCCAACGACATCTCCCACCTGAAGGAGATGGACCGGCTGAAATCGGAATTCATCTCCACGGTCAGCCATGAATTGCGCACGCCGCTGACCGCCATCCGCGCGTCGCTGGGCATGGTCAATTCCGACATGTTCGGCACCCTGCCGGACGAGGCGCGCCAGCTGACCGACATCGCCCAGCAAAGCACGGAGCGCCTGATCCGCCTGATCAACGACCTGCTGGATGTGGAGAAGATCGCTTCAGGCAAGATGCGTTTCGATCTGGTACCCCGCCCGCTGGCCGGCCTGCTGGAGGATGCGATCCGCGACAGTGCGCCCCTGGCGGAACGTTCGGACGTGCGGCTGGCGGCCGGCCCCGGCCCTGCCGCCACCGTGCTGGTCGATCCGGACCGGCTGGCCCAGGCCTTCGCCAACCTGATCAGCAATGCCATCAAATTCTCCCCCGGCGGCAGCACGGTCACCCTTTCCGCCCGGATCCTAGAGGATGGCTGGGTGCGCACCACCGTGGCGGACCAGGGCATCGGCATCGACGAGACCTTCCACCCGCGTGTCTTCCAGCGCTTCGCCCAGGCCGACGGGTCCGACAGCCGGGCCAAGGGCGGCACGGGCCTGGGCCTGGCCATCACGCGGGAGATCGTGGAACGCCAGGGCGGCCGCATCAGCTTCGACAGCCGGCCGGGCGAGGGCACGCGCTTCCATATCGACCTGCCCGTCCATGCCGCCCCATCACTTCCCCCGCCGACGGCCGCCATGCCGCCGGACCTGGAAAATGGCGGTCAGGGCGCCGGCATCCTGATCTGCGAGGACGATCCCCATATCGCCCGCCTGCTGTCCATGATGCTGGCCCGGGCCGGCTTCGCCCCCGTCATCGCCGCCAATGCGGGGGAGGCCATGACGCTGCTGTCGCGGCACCGGTTCCAGGCCATGACCCTGGACCTGATGCTGCCCGACCTGCCGGGCATCAGCCTGTTCCGTGCCATCCGCGCCCAACCGGAAACCCGCGACCTGCCGGTCATCGTCGTCACCGCCACCGGTGACGGCGACCGCGAGGCGATCGAGGGCGAGGCGGTTGGCATCATCGACTGGCTGTCCAAGCCCATCGACGAGGATCGGCTGATCGCCGCCCTGCATCGCGCCGTCCGCGACACGGCCGGCGACCGGCCCCGCCTGCTGCATGTGGAGGATGACGCCGACATCCGCGCCATCGTGGAACGGCTTCTGTCCGATCAGGCGGAAATCCGTGCCGCCGCCACCCTGGCCGAGGCGCGGGAGCTGGCGGCCAGCCAGACATTCGATGTCGGGATCATCGATATCGACATGCCCGACGGCTGCGGCCTGGATGTCATCCAGTTCCTGCGCGACCGGCATGGGGAGCCCGTGCCCATCGTCGTCTTCACCGGCGCGGACGCGGGTCCCGTGGATTTGCGCCAGGTGGCCGCCACCCTGGTCAAGTCGCGTGCCCGTAACGAGGAACTGGTGGACACCATCCGCCGCCTGATACATAGGATGGCACCCAATTTGGAAACCCCCGCACCGCCGCCTTTTGTGGAGTCCCCGCCATGATCCCTGTGCTGGAGCGCATCCTCTATGTTGACGATGAGGAAATGCTGCGCACGGTCACCAACCTGGCGCTGACCCGCATCGGCAAATTCACCGTCGAGCTGTGCGACAGCGGCACCAAGGCCGTGGAGGCCGCGAAACGGTTCAGGCCCGACATGATCATGCTGGACGTGATGATGCCCGGCATGGACGGCCCGGCGACCCTGCGCGCATTGCAGGACGACCCGGAAACGGCTTCCATCCCTGTCATTTTCATCACCGCCAAGGTCCAGCCGCGCGAGGTGGAGGCCTTCCATGCCCTGGGCGTGGTCGATGTCATCGCCAAGCCGTTCGAGCCGATGGGGCTGGCCGGACAGGTGCGCGGCGTCTGGGAGCGTTTCCACGGCGGATAACGAGGCGCGGCATCGCATCTCGACCTGAACTGCGGCTGAAACCCGGCAACCCTATATCCCCGCACCCGCCATCGTCTCTCCCATGATGGCACCGGCCAGTTTCTGCGCCTGCACGCGGATATCGGGCACGGCGGTGATCTCCCACTGCGCGCCGCGCATGATCGGCCCCATGGCATAAAGGCCCGGCACGGCAATCCCCTCCCGGTCCACCAGCCGCGCCCCGGCATCGGTATCCAGTCCCAGGCGCAGCGGGTCGGGCCGCACCAGCCCCGCATCCAGCAAGCCGCGCAGCAACGGGTCCCGCGTGCCGGCAATGTCGCCGCCCGGACCGACGCAATTGATGGCGTGGCGGACCGACAATTCCTCCGCATGGTCCTGCCCCCGCGGCCGCAGCCGCAGGCAGAGATCGTCCGCCTTGCCTTCCGACAGCCGCTCCAGCCGCCCGGCCACCACCCGCAGCCGCCCGGCCGCCATCATGGCGCGCAGCCTTTCATCCACCGGCGGGGCCAGCCGATGACGATGCACGTCCCACCAGGGCCGCAGATGGCGCAGGAACCGCGCCCGTACCGCGACGGGCAGCGCGTGCCAGAAAGCGGCCGTCCCGCCCCGCAAACTGTCGATGACGAAATGCCAGGACCGGTCCTCCTCCCCTGCCGCCCGCACGGCGGCGCGCACGCTGCGCAGCGATGCCGCCAGCGACGGCCCGATGGGCGGCGGCACCTGCGGCACCGTGGGCGGAGCGGCCGGCCCGTGCCGGCGGGGCAGCAGCCCGCGCCGCGACAAAGCCAGGATCGGCCCCTCATGCCCCTGATCGGTCAGCGACAGGGCCACGTCCACCATGGTCAGGCTGGTGCCCAGCAGCAGCACGGGCTCGGTCTTGCCGATCCGGCTCAGGGCTTTGGGTGCCCATGGATCGGTCTGGAACCGGAATGATCCCAGCAGCTCCTTGTCCACTCCCGGCGGCGGGTCGGGCGGGAAATTGCCCATGGCCAGCACGGCCCCGTCCACCGCATAGGACCGGCCGACATCCGTGGTCAGGCGGAAGCCGCCGTCGGGCACGCGGGTCAGCGATACGGCATCATCGGCGACCAGCACCAGCCGCCCCACCGCGTCCGACCCCATGGCCGCCTGCGACAGCATCTCCTGCAGATACTGGCCATAGGTGGCGCGGGCCACGAAACCCGCCGGGTCGGCGACTTCATTCCGGTTTCGCAACCAATCCAGGAAATGTCCGGACCGGTCGGGAAAGGCGCTCATGTTGCCAGCGCGGACATTCAGCAGATGCGCACCATGGCGCGTGCTGTAGGCCACACCCTTGCCGAAGCCGCGGGCCCGCTCCACCAGCAGGATGCGGGGGGCGGCGGCACCGGCCGCCAACAGATGCAGGGCCACCAGCGAACCACTGAAACCGGCACCAATCACGGCGATGGTGGGACGTCGGGCGCGGTCAGTCATGCGGGCGTGTCTCCGTGGCTGGCGGCGTTATCCTACGTTAAGAATAGGGAATAACGCCGGGCCGGAGTCAAGCCGAATGCCTGTGATGATTAAATGAAGGGCACCAGTTCCCGGCTCGTCGGGAACTGGTACGGCGGCGACTGCCGCCGCGCCGCCCGTGCGGCGTAGCCAAGCCGTCGGATGACGGCGCCGGCGATTTGAGGCCCGGTGATCGGTCCGATCACCGGGGACAAGCATGACCCGTCAGATTACGAAGTCCAGCGGATGGCTCAACGACCGGCGGCGGCGGGAAGCCTCGGCCAGGGTACAACGATCCAGCACGGTGGCCATGGCGTCACGGGCCTTCAGCATGGCCCAGCGGATGACGCAGGTGGCGGCATCCTCGCAATCCTCGCACGGCTCGAACTTCAGCCGGCTGGCGCACCGGATGGGGGCCAGCGTGCCGTCGATGACGCGGATGATGTCACCCACCGACAGGTTCTCCGGTGCCCGCGCCAGACGATAGCCGCCATGGCGGCCACGCTGGCTTTGCAGCAGTCCGGCCTTGCGCATGTCCAGCAGGATGGCTTCCAGGAACTTGGCCGGAATATTCTCCGCCGCCGCGATCTCCGCGATCTGGACTGTCGTTGCGTCTTCGTAATGATCAGCCAGATGGATACAGGCGCGAAGGGCGTACTTGGCCCGCTGGGTGAGCATCGAGGGTCATACTTTCCAGCACGGAACGATGGAATACTTCATGGCGCTTCCCGGCACGGATGGCAAGGGGGCGATTTCGCCGATCAGCCAACCTTTTCAGGGGCATCCTCTGCCGTGGCGGCGCGCGACAGTTCCGGGATGCGGTCGGCCAGGGCCACCTGCGCCCGCCCATGGGCCGTCAACAGATGCGCCAGCGGCGTGGCCACCCCGTCGCGGTCGGCGCCATTGTCGATGGCCTGTTCCAGGTCGCGCGCCGCCCGCGACATTTCCATCAGCCCGAAATTGCCGGCCAGCGACACCATGGAATGGGCATGGCCGCGCAACATGTCGAGCGGCGTGGCCGGATCGGCGGCGATGCAAACCCGCTGACGCAGCGCGGTCACCACCTCCTGCAGCATGGCCAGCAAGGCCCCCGCCCCCATCAGCATTTCCAGCTGCGACTGCATGGCGCCCGACATCACCTCCGCCTCCGGTGGCTCGGGCGAGCCCGCCACCGGCACCGACATCGGTGCGGGACCGATGCGCTGCGACCAGCGGGCCAGCGCGGCGATCAGGTGGCTGGCTTCGATCGGCTTGGCGATATGATCGTCCATGCCGGCCTTGCGGCAACGCTCCACCTCCGACGGCAGGGCATTGGCGGTCAGGGCCACGATGGGGATACGCCCGGCGGCCGATGGCAGGGCACGGATGACCCGCGTCGCCTCCAGCCCGTCCATGCCCGGCATCTGCACGTCCATCAGCACCAGGTCATAGGGTTGGCGCTGCACCGCCTCCACGGCGGCGATGCCGTCCATGGCGATATCGACCTTGTGGCCCGCCCGTTCCAGGATGGCGCGGACCAGCAGCTGGTTGACGGGCAGATCCTCCGCCACCAGCACATGCAGGGGCCGGACGGGCGGCCCGTCCTCCCCGGCACCGGGGGTGGGCAGGGCCGGACCATGGGACGGCGGATCGGTGGGGCGCAGCGGGATCTCGATCCAGAACAGGCTGCCGCGCCCGGCCTCGCTGGACAGGCCGACCCGGCCGCCCATCAGCGTCACCAGCTGCTTGCAGATGGCCAGCCCCAGGCCCGTGCCGCCATAGCGCCGCGCGGTGGAGGCATCGGCTTGGTGGAAGGGCTCGAACAGCTGTTTCTGGCGCTCGGGCGCGATGCCGATGCCGGTATCGGCAACGGCGATGCGCAGCCATTGCCACTCGCCCTCCCCCTCGCCGTCACCCACGGCGCTGACCGACAGGGTCACGCTGCCGGCCTGGGTGAATTTCACGGCATTGTTCAAGAGGTTCAGCACCACCTGGCGCACCCGTGTCGGGTCCAGCATCAGCCAGGGCGGCAGATAGGGCGGCAGGTCGACCTTCAGGTTCAGCCCCTTCTCCTGTGCCATGGGCCGTACCAGTTCGGCACAGGTCTGCAGCATGCCCACCGTGTCGGTCGGCATCTCCTCCAGCTGCAAATGCCCGGCATCGACCTTGGAGAAATCCAGCACGTCGTTGATGACGGCCAGCAGCGTGCGTCCCGCCTCGGCCTGCAGGCGGATATAGCGCCGCCGCTCGGTTTCCGGCAGGTCGGCGGTCAGCAGCAGGTCGGCGAAGCCGATCACCGCGTTCAGGGGCGTGCGCAGTTCATGGCTGACCGTGGCCAGGAAGTCGGTCTTGGCCCGTGCCGCCGCCTCCGCTTCCCGCCGTGCCACCAGCAGCGCCTCCTCCTGCGCCGTGCGGTCGGTGACGTCGCTGACGGCGCCGAACAGGGCGAAGGGCTTGCCATCGGCCCCGAACTCCACCACCCCGCGCGTCACCACATGCCGAACCTCTCCACCCGGCCGGACGATCCGCAGCCCCATCTCATAGGAACTGCCCGTGCTCATCGCCGCCCGCACCAGCTCACGCAGCCGTCCCTGGTCGTCCGGATGGTGGGCGGCCAGCGTCGCCTCCATGGTGGGCTGGAACTTGTCCTTGCGCAGCCCGTGGATGCGATAGACCTCATCCGACCAGGTCAGGCGCCGGGTCGACAGCTCGAACCGCCAATGGCCGACCATGGCCAGCTGTTCGCCCAGGCGCAGCAGGCGGTTGGCTTCCGCCAGGTCACGGGCCTGGGCCCGGCGGCGGCGCGATTCATGTTCCAGCGCCCGCATCATCAAACCCAGGCCCAGGCTGGCGACCAGCGCCGCGATCAGCGCCCGCCAGGCCAGGGACCACCAGGGGGACAGGATCTCCTCCAGCCCCCGCCCGACGATGGCAACCAGCGGATAGGCGCGGATATGCCGGAAAGCCAGCAGACGGCGGACGCCGTCGATGCTGCTGGCATTCTCCACCACCCCGTCCGGCACCTGCCGGGCCATGCCCATCACGCCGCTGTCGGCCATGGACTGGCCCAGGCCGGTGACATTGTCCGCATTGTCGGCACGGCCGGACCGGGCCCGCACGATGCCGTCCATGCCCAGGATATTGACCACCCCCTCCTGGCCCAGATCCAGCTTGTGGAAATAGTTGGAGAGGTAGAAGGGGTCGACGGCCATGACGATGACGCCGCCGAAGCTGCCATCCGGCTGGTTCAACCGCAGGCTGATCGGCAGCGACCATTTCCCCGACAGCCGCCCCACGATGGGTGGTCCCACGAAGATGGTGCCGGTGTCCTGATGCACATGGACGGCGATATGGGCACGGTCCAGATAGTTGGTGATGCGCGCTTCCGGCCCCATGCCCAGCGTGCTGTCCATCAGATAGCCGTCGGCCCCGACCAGGGACAGCTGGACGGTGAAGCCTTGCGGCATCGTATGCTGGTGCATGAATTCGGGCAGGCTGAAGGTTGCGGGGGCCGCCTCGTACTCCGCCCTGGCCGTGCGCAGCGTCTGCTCCACGGTGGACAGGATCCAGAAGGATTGTTCCTCGAACGCCAGCGCCAGGTTGGCCACATCGCGCCGCGCCTGATCCAGCGCGCGCTCCCGCTCCAGCCAAAGCAGGCTGCCGGTGCCGGCCCAGATCAGGATCAGCGTGGATGCCAGGACCAGCAGCAGCTTTTTGGACGCGAAAACCATCGCCCCTCCGGCGATGGACGCCGCTGCCCATCGCACCTCATATGGTTGGGCATTAAGTAACAAATCGCCAACCGGTGTGGTAGGCGCAGAAGGTTAGGTTAACGATCCGTCCTCATCCGACGTCGGATAGACGATCGAAACCACTTCCAGCTCCTCCAAACCGGCGGGCGTGCGCAGGGCGACCAGATCGCCCTCGCGCGCCTTCAGCAGGGCACGCGCCACCGGCGATACCCAGCTGATACGGTTGGGGCCCATATCCGTCTCGTCCACCCCGACGATGGTGACGGTGTTTTCCGTCCCATCCTCGCGGGCATAGGTCACGGTGGCGCCGAAGAACACCTGGTCGCGGTGCTTCTGCTGTGACGCGTCCACGACATTGGCGATTTCCAGACGTTTCGAAAGGAATCGCATGCGCCGGTCGATCTCGCGCAGCCGCTTCTTGCCATAGATGTAATCGCCATTCTCCGACCGGTCGCCATTGCCGGCCGCCCAATGCACAATCTCCACCACCTTGGGCCGCTCCACGCGCAGCAGATTCTGCAATTCACCCCGCATGCGTTCGAACCCCGCCGGGGTGATGTGGTTCTTCTGGCCGGGCGGCAAGGGGCTGGGATCGTCGGGGCCGTCATCATCGTCCCCCGCCGCGTCGCGGGCATTCTCGTTCACCCAGGCCTTGCTCATCCCCGCCACCAACCGCTGGAAACCGGCGGATGGTTTAGCGCGGATGGGGGCGGGAGGGAATGGGGGGATGGAAATGCCGGGGCAAATTGGTCCATATTGTACCATACAGCCGATGCCGCCATCGCGAGGGAAACGGCCATGTCGCTCTATGAGAAGGATTTCTACGCCTGGGCCAACCAGCAGGCGGCACTGCTGCGCGCCGGCAAGCTGGACGCCGCCGACATCGCCCTTATCGCCGAGGAGATCGAAAGCATGGGGCGCAGTGAGAAGCGCGAGCTGGTCAGCCGTCTGACAATCCTGCTGCTGCATCTGCTGAAATGGCAGTTCCAGCCCAGCTTGCGCGGGCAAAGCTGGCGCCTGTCCATCGCCAATGCCCGCGACCAGCTGGCCGATCACCTAGATGACAATCCCAGCCTGAAGCACAAGTTGGACGAAGCCGTGGTATCGGCCTACCGCTACGCCACCCGACAGGCCGCCATCGAAACCGGTCTGCCGCAGGCAACCTTCCCCGCCAACTGCCCCTGGAGCTTCACCCAGATTGCGGGTGCGGATTTCTGGCCGGAAGCGGAGTGATCTTTTACCCTGCCATGGCGATGTCGGACACGTCCGATACGGTCAGGCGGGCCAAGCGGTGGTCGGGCAGGGCGCAGAGCAGCTTGACCCGACGTTCCACCATGCCGAACACCAGGTTCAGCAGCGCCCGGCGCTCCGTCTCCGACCCTTCCAGGGCCAGCGGGTCGGGAAAGCGCCAGGTGACGATCATCGGATTGCCCGTCCAGGCCGGCTGCGGCAGGACGGCGGACTGTTCGCAGACATGGAAGACGAAATCCAGGTCCGGCGCGTCGGGGCCGGTGAACAGGTCCCACTGCTTGGGGCGCAGGTTTTCCGTATCGATGGAGACCTTGCCCAGCAGGTCGAGCGTGATCGGATCGGCCGTCTCGCGCGGTTCCGGACCGGCGGAGAAGGTCTCGAACCGCCCCATCCCCCATTTGCGCAACAGCCCTTCGGCCATCAGGCTGCGCGAGGCGTTGCGGCGGCAGACGAACAGCACGTTGAACGGACGGTCAGGCGACATGGGATCAGCCCCGTTGCGGTATGGAAACCGCGCGGCACTATCCGACGGATCGACGACAGGATTTTCTCGGTTTGATGTCGTTTGCGTGAAGGCGTCGTCGCAGTGCCTTCTCCCTCCCATTGGCTCGCGTCAACGGGTCCCTCCCTCTCCCGCAATCGGGAGAGGGAGGAAGTTACGCCCTCGCCCACGAAAGAGGGGCCGCCCGTGTCAGCGGGTGGGAGGGAGAGAGATTGCTCTACCCCTTACGCGGCCCGTACCGCTTCTTGGGCGCACCCCGGAAACCCTGGGGCGGCTTGGGCTTGCCCCCACCGCCCGGTCGGCCACCGCCACCGCCGGGCTTGCCCATTCTCTGCCGCCGTGCGGTGCTGGCCAGCAGTTCCGACAGGCGCCCCGCCACCTCCGCCCGTCTTTCCTCCACCGCCTTGCGGTCGGGAAACAGCCGGGCGAATTTGCGGCTGGCCCAGTAGTAAAGGTCACAGGAGCGCGACAGCTCCTCCAACCCGTAATCGTCCAGCCGCTCCATGCGCAGCGGCACGACCAGGCCCAGCGGCACCGGCTCGTCCTTCTCCACCGCACGAAGCATCTGGTTGAAGAAGCGGGCATCCACCTCCTTCTCCAGGTCGGCGGGCATGAACAGCAGGCTCAGCTTCTCCTCGAACCCGATGCCGCGCTCGTCCAGGGCCTGGGCCAGGCGGCGCAGGGCCGACAGGTCGGCCACGCGATAGGGGCTGCCCGTTGTGCGGGCCGCCGCGAAGCAATCGACCAGCAGCATCATGCTGTCGCGGCCGATACGGCTGGCCAGCCGGTCGACCATGGCGCGGGTGGGCCGCACCGTCAGCGCCCGGCGGGGACCGAAGGACGGGTCGGGGCGGGTCCAGATGGTGCGCAGCTGCTGCGGCGTGCCTTTACCGACCACCCCGAACTCGCCCTCCTCATGATGCCCATAGCGGCCGGCGCGGCCGGCGATCTGTTTCAGCTCGGCCGGGGACAGCTCGCGCTGTTCGGTGCCGTCGAACTTTTCCAGGGTGGTGAACAGCACGCGGCGGATGGGCAGGTTCAGGCCCATGCCGATGGCGTCGGTGGCCACCACCACATCCGCCTCGCCATTGGTGAAGCGCTCCGCCTCGCGCCGCCGCACCTCCGGCGCCAGGGCGCCATAGATCACGGCGGCGGTCATGCCCTTGGCCTGCACGATGTCGCGGACCATGTGGACGTTGCGACGGGAAAAGGCGATCAGGGCATCGCCCTTGCGCACATCCTCGTACTCCAGCCGCTGTTCCAGCATGTGCAGTGGCTGCTTGCGCTCCAGCCGCACCACCTCCAGCGGTTCGCCCAGATATCCCGCCACCCGCTCGATCAGCGGCAGCGCCTCCGGCGCGCCCAGCAGATAGACCGTCCTGGCCGCCACGCCCATCAGCGCCGCCGTCCAGGCCCAGCCGCGATCCTTGTCGGCCAACATCTGGATTTCGTCGATGACGGCGACATCCACCACCTGCTCGGGATCCAGCATCTCGATGGTCGAGGCCAGATGCCGCGCACCGGGCACGCGGATCTCCTCCTCCCCCGTCAGCAGGGTGGTGGGCGTGCCCTCGCGGTTCAGCCGGTCCATCACCTCCAACGCCAGCAGGCGCAGCGGCGCCAGATAGACGCCCTGCTCAGCCTCATGCAGCGCCGACATGGCGCGGTGGGTCTTGCCGGAATTGGTGGGGCCGACGACCGCCACCAGCTTGCGTCCCATGGATCGGGCCGTGGGGAACAGCCGTTCGAACTTGGCGAAGTCGAATTCGGTATTCACGAAGGTGCGGCCGCGCGCCACGGCGCGTTCACGCAGCCAGGTGTCGGCCGTCTCCTCCCACCGGCGCAGGATGTCATTGGGCTGGTGGTTGGTGCGGGCGATGCGGTAAAGGCGCTGGGCCAGATTCTCGAAGGTCCAGCTGTCGTCAGCCTCTCCCACCGCCGCACGCAGCTGCCACAGCCGGCCCGATACATCGGCAAGCGCCTGTTCCATCGCCTGGGCCAGTTGCGGGTCCTCCACCAGATGCTGGCGCAGGGTGGCGTCGTCCAGGCCCGTCAACTCATCGATATCGAAGCTGCGGGAAACCTCCAGCCGGATGGGGCCGGACATGTCGGGGAAGGACAGCTCATCATGGGCCCGCGCCCGCACCCGGCTTTTCGCCTCCGCCGCCAGCAGGGCGACATGGGTCCCCTCCAGCGCGCGGCGCCCCTGTTCCAGCAGTTCCGACCGGCGGACCATGCGGGCCACCAGCCCCTCGATCTCCAGCACCACGGCATCGCGGCGTTCGGCCAGCACCACCAGATCGCGCCGCCCCTGCGGCAAAGGCAGGCCCAGCGGCACCATGCCATAGGCGGTCGCCTGCTCGATCCGGTCCAGGCCGAGGCGTCCGATGGTGGTGATTTCCGGATGATGCCGGGCGACGGCGAAGACGAGGTCCGGTTCCATCGGGATGGACGGTTCCGGGAGCAGATTATCCATGGGGGTGCTTTATTGAAGAAGGATGATTTCGCAGGCGCACAATATGCGCCTGAAAGCGGCTTTTGCCCAGGGGTCAGGCGTCTGCCCGTGATGGTGCATGCCGCTGATGCGCCCCGATGCAGGACAGCACGCTGCCCACGACCAGGACAAAGGCCGCCACCTCCAGCCCCGTGGGCAGGCGCTGTTCCCACAGGAAGCCGTAAAGCAGGGCGAACAGGGTCTCGAACAGGATCATCTGGCCCACCAGGGTCAGCGGCAGCAGCCGGCTCATCCGGTTCCACAACGCATTGCCCAGCATGGAGGCCAGAAGGGCCACGCCAATGGAAATGCCGGCCAGCCGCGCCCAGGCATCGGCGGCGTGCTGCACCGGCTCGACCACCATCGTCACCGGGATCAGCAGCACGGCCTGCGCCCCGGTCATGATGCCCAGCAGCAGGTTCCAGTCATGCACGGACACATGCGGCAGCCGGGCAAGACAGCGGCTGTTGCCCACCGCGAACCCCGTCCAGGAAGCAAGGGCGCCGACGGCGCACGCCAAGCCCAGCAGCGACGCCTCCGCCGGTGCTGCCAGCGCCTGCCAGCCGATGCACAGCGCCCCACCGGCACAGAGCAGCAGCGACGGCAGCAATCGGCCCAGCGGCACCGCCCCCTGGTCGCGGCTGCCGATGATGGTCACCGCCACCGGCAGGAAGCCGATGACAAGGGAGGTCATGGCGATGCCGCCGGTCTGCACCGCTGTGGACAGCAGGATGTAATAGAGCGTGTTGCCGGCCAGGGCCAGCCAGGCCAGGGACCGCCATTCCCGCCGCGTGACGGCCGCGCGCAACGCCCGCCACCGCGGTGCGATCAGCAGGGCGGATAGGACGCCATAGGCCAGGTAACGGCCGATGGCCAGTTGCAGGGGCGTGAAGTCCCGCACCAGTTCCGGGGCCAGGAACACCAGACCCCACAGGGCACCGGCACCGATGCCGCAGGCGATCCCCAGACTTGTCCTGTTATCGCCGGACGGGCGGGTAAGGGCGATGTCCACTCTCGAAGCCTCTCGCTGAGCCTTCGGTGATCATTATCATCGCCCGAGCGAGCGTTGCGCTCTTGATCGGCCCCTCAAATGCAACAAATACTCACCCCATGAAGAACCCGCTCCGCATCCTTGACGGTTTCGACCGCGCCATCCTGCGTATCATCCAACGCGACAACAAAACGCCGCAGCGGGAGATCGCAGAGGCGGTGAACCTGTCCGCCGCCGCCGTGCAGCGCCGGGTCGCGGGCATGGAAAAGGCCGGAATCATCCGCCAGAACGCCGCCATCGTCGATACGAGCGCCGTTCATATGGCCATCACCGCCATCGTCGAGGTGCAGTTGACCGATGAACGGGCGGCGACCGTCGACAAGGCCAAGGCCCTGTTCCGTGAAGCGCCAGAAGTGCAGCAATGTTACTACGTGACCGGCGGCATCAGCTTCGTCCTGGTGATCCTGTCGCCGGACATGGCCAGTTACGAGGCGATCACACGGCGCCTGTTCGCGGAAAACGACGCCGTGGTCAGCTTCCGCAGCCTGATCGCACTGGATCGAGTGAAGGAGGGGGCGGAGGTGATGATCCTCTGAAGCTCCCCCCCTGTGTGCGCCGTCATTGCATCCACCGTCACCCATGATAGCGTGCCCGGCGCAATGCCAGCGTGAGAAGGCTGCCCATGGTCCCCATCGACGCCGTTCAGGACAGATCCGCCCCTTCCTGGCGTGAGCGGACGCGGACCCTGCGCCGCTGGGTGATGGTGCTGCTGATCGGCGGTACGCTGGGCTTTCCCATAGCGCATTGGGCCGGGGTGTCGCTGCCCATCTCCATCGTGTTCGGATCGTGTATCGGCGGCCTGTGCCTGGCCTTCAAGCACCGGCTGCTGCTGTCGGGCCTGCGCACCCGCATCAGCCGGCTGCCGCGCGGCGTCGGGCTGCCGGCATTCTATCTGACCCATTGCGGGCTGATCATCGTGGGCATCGCGCTGGCCCATATCATCAATGCCACCACCGGCCTGGATGTCGATGACGGTTCCCCCAATATCGATTTCTTCCAGGTCTTCTCCTATTCCGCGGCATCGGTTGTGTTGCTGCTGCTGCTGGACCAGACGCGCAGCCTGATCGGCAATCCCGTGTTCTTCGCCCTGATCACCGGGCGTTATTCACGGCCGGTGGAGGAACAGCGGCTGTTCCTGCAGGTGGACATGGCCAATTCCACCGCCCTTGCAGCCCGCCTGGGCGACCGGGAAGCGATGCGGGTGGTCGGCCGCTTCCTTTATGCGCTGGGGGAGCCGGTGCGCTGCCATGGCGGGGTGATCGACAAATATGTCGGCGACCAGGCCATCATTTCCTGGCGCCTGACGCCCAAGCAGCCTCAGGCTCCGGCCCTGTCCTGCGCGCTGGCCATACGCCGGGCGTTGACCGGACTGGACCGGGAGATGGCGGTGGGGCTGGGCTTCCGCATCGCCATCCATGCCGGCCCCGTCATCGTCGCCCAGGTGGGGGACGAGCGGAAGGAAATCACCTATTTCGGTGACACGATCAATTCTCTCGCCCGTTTGGATGGGGTGGCCAAGGATCTGGGCCGCGACATCATCCTGACTGACGCGGCGCTGGAACGTTGCACGCCCCTGGCCGGGATGGAACCCACAAAGCTGGGCCCGGTCACGCTGCGCGGGCGCGAAACCCCGATCGGGGTGCTGGGCCTGCCGCCCTATTTCACATCCACGCCGTAGAAATCCAGCCGGGTGGAGGGCGAGGCGCGGAAATCCACCACTTCCGGCCGCACGCCGGTGAAGACCTGCGGATGGGCGATGGGGATCCAGGGCAGGTTCTGGTGGAACAGGGCCTGGGCCTTGAAATAATAATCCTTGCGCGCCGCCTGATCGCCCGTGCGCCGGGCGGCGGTGATCAGCCGGTCCATCTCCGAATCGCACCAGCGGGCCAGATTGCCATTGCCGGGCTTGGCCGCCTCGCACGACAGCAGATCGGACCAGAACCGGTCAACCTCGTCATTCGACCAGCCATATTGGGCCATCGCCGCCTCCCCGAAGCGCACGCGGCGGACATACTCGCCCCATTCATAGGTGACGATCTTGGCCTTGATCCCCACCTTGGCCAGATCGGCCTGGATCATCTCCGCGATGCGGCGGGGGGCGGGGTTGTAGGGGCGGACGACGGGCATGGTCCACAGCTCTGTCGCGAATCCGTCCTTCAGCCCGGCCTCTGCCAGCAGAGCCTTGGCCTTGGCGGGGTCGTACGGCAGGTCCTGGATACTGTCATCATGGGCCCAATGGCCCGGGGGAATGGGCGTGATGGCGGGTTTGGCGGTGCCCATATAGGCCTGATCCAGGATCGCCTTCTTATCGACAGCCAGATTGACCGCCAGGCGCACGCGGGCATCGTCGAAGGGCTTTTTGTCCATGTTCATAGCCACATAGCCCACGGACATCGCGTCCACCCCGACCAGCCGCACATCCTTGTCCTGACGCATTCGGTCCAGGTCGGCGGGGTTGGGATAGGTCATGGTGTGGCATTCGCCGGCCTTCAGCTTGGCATAGCGCACGGTCGCATCCGGCGCGATGACGAAGACCAGCTGGTCCAGCGGGGCCACGCCGCGCCAGTAATCCTTGTTGGCGCGCATCCGCACCTCGGTATCCAGCAGGTGGCGGATCAGCTGGAACGGGCCGGTGCCGATCGGGTCCAGATCGACCTTTTCCGGGGTGCCGGCCTTCAGCATGGAAGCACCATATTCGGCCGACTGGATGGACATGGCGTGGCTGGCAAGGGCGTAGAAGATGCCGGCATCCGGTTCCTTCAGACGGAACAGTACCTTGTAATCGCTGACTTTTTCCACGGCCAGCAGGTTGGTGGACAGGCCCAGGTTATGAAAGGCCGGATAGACCTTGCCGCCGGCCACGGCGTGATAGGGATGGGTCTTGTCCATCTGCCTTGCGAAGGTGAAGACCACGTCGTCGGCATTGAAATCGCGCGTAGGCGTGAACAGCTTCGACCGGTGCCATTTCACCCCCTGGCGCAGGGTGAAGATGATGGTCCGCCCGCCATCCGCCAACTCCCAGCCGGTGGCCATCTGCGGTTCCAGCTCCAGCGAACCGCGCTTCACATTCACAAGCTTTTCATAGAGTTGCTGGGCGATATCGTAGGCATTGCCCGAGGTGGAATATTGCGGATTGAGACTGTCGGGGGCGGCTTCGGCGCAATGGACCAGGGTCTTGGCCTGCGCGGTTCCCACCAGCAGCATGGCCAGCAGCAGCGATCCCACAACCCGCATCATCCATCCTCCACACCCGATCCATGACAGATCAACATGGGTGGCATGGGGGTGCAAGCGGGGGCTGCGACAAGCTGGACCAGGACGTATCGGCGCATCAGGTGTATGGATCATACAAATACCATACAATTCATCCTGTATGGCCCATACAATGGAGAGCCGCCATGGCCGGCAAGCAGAAGATCGATTTCGCCACCACCCCCTTCGGTCTGGGCATCAAGGGCCTGTGCCCGCATTGCCGGCAGGGATCGATCTTCGACGGGTATCTGAAGCTGGCGAAGAACTGTCCGAACTGCGGGCTGGACATGTCGTTTGCCGATCCGGCGGACGGGCCGGCGTTCTTCACCATGTCGATCGTCAGCTTCCCGCTGACCGGGTTCGCGGTATGGCAGGAGATGGTGTTCCAGGCGCCCTATTGGGTGCATCTGTTCACCACACTTCCGGTGACGGTGCTGTCGGTGCTGGCGCTGTTGCGGCCGTTGAAGGGCTGGCTGGTCTGTGCCCAGTATATGAACAAGGCCGAGCAGGGCCGGCTGGACGAGGGCGGGGATGAATGAGTGACTGGACGCCCCCTGCCCTGCCGCCCGGTGTGCCGCTCTATCGCGCCATCGCCGATGCCATGGCGGCCGACATCGCGTCGGGTGCGCTGAAGCCCGGCACACGGCTGCCCACGCACCGGGCGCTGGCCGATGCGGTGGGGGTGGACCTGACCACCATCACCCGCGCCTATGCCGACGCAAGGCAGCGCGGGCTGGTGGAGGCGTCGGTGGGGCGCGGCACCTTCGTCGCCGATGCCGCCCGCCAGCCCCCGCCGCCGCCGGTGGAGCTGGACCTGTCGATGAACCTGCCACCGCAGCCGCCCAGCGCCAACCTGGCGGCACGGCTGGCGCGGACCATGGCGGGGCTGACGCGCCGGCCCGACCTGTCGCGCCTGCTGAATTACCAGCCCAATGGCGGCAGCGAGGCCGACCGCAAGGCCGGGGCCAAATGGCTGGGCAGCCGCATCCCCGACCTGGACCCGGCGCGGGTGCTGGTCACCGGCGGGGCGCAATCGTGCCTGACGGCGCTGCTGACGCTGGAGACATGCTGGGCCGGCGATATCCTGAGCGATCCCTATGCCTATACCGGGTTCCGGCTGGCGGCGCAGATGCGCGGGCTGCATGTGACGCCGGTGCAGACGGATGCGCTGGGCATGGTGGCGCCGTCGCTGGCCCTGGTGGCGCGCGACACGCGGGCGCGGCTGGTCTATCTGACGCCGACCATCCACAACCCCACCACCCTCACCATGCCGCTGGAACGGCGGCTGGAGATCGCGGCGGTGGCGCGGGCGCAGAACCTGATCATCATCGAGGATGATGCCTACGGCATGCTGGCCGAACCCGGCCTGCCGCCGCTGGCCGCCTTGGCGCCGGAACGGGTCTGGCATATCGCCACCCTGTCCAAATGCCTGTCGCCGGGCCTGCGCGTCGCCTATCTGGTGGCACCGCAGGGGACGGACACCAACCCGATCCGTGCGGCATTGCGCGCCACATCACAGATGGCCATGCCCCTGTCGGTGGCCGCCATCACCGGCTGGATCGAGGATGGCACGGCGAGCGAAATCCTGGCCGCCATCCGGCAGGAGGCGGTGGAGCGTCAGGCGATCGCCCGGCGCCTGCTGCCGATGGGGGCGATGGCGGCCCATCCCCAGGGCCACCATGTCTGGCTGACCCTGCCACCCTACTGGACCGACCGCGCCTTCGCGCTCGCCGCCAAGAAGGCCGGGGCCACGGTGGTGCCGGGGTCCAACTTCGCCATGGCGGCGGAACCGCCGGAGAAATATGTGCGCGTGGCGCTGGGGGCCGCCCCGGACCAGCCGGCGCTGGCCCATGCGCTGGAAAAGCTGGCGGCCCTGATGCGGCATGGACCGGTGTCGGAGGTGGAGGTGGTGTGAAGGCGAGGTGGGAAGTGCTGCAATTGGACTTGCCCACCCGCCACCTTCCAGCAATCATGCTGTTGTCGCTGCGGTGGAGAAAAAAATGAGATTGCGGGAGGCCCTGGGAGAAATAAAAAGACGGCACCTTGTCTATTCATTCAAGGGCAGCGCCGTATTTCTTTTTATATTCATACCCTTGATCCCGTTTTATTATTTCAAAGAAAACACTAGTTTCGTTGGATTCATGATCAGCTGCGGCATGATCATGACTGGGTTCATCGGCCGGTTTCTCTACATTTTATGGCGAACCCAAAGAAAACGCGCTTTCTAAAGATGACGGTGGGAGAGGGGGGAACCCCTCACCCACGCCGGCACACCACATAATCCAGCGCTGGCACCGTCACGGTATAGCTCTGCCCCTGCCCCGCCCCGCAGGCCCCGCGCAGGGCCGACCATTGCGTACCCGGGCCATCCACGTCGATGCTGACCGAACGCGGCTTGGTGTCAGTGTTGGCCACCACCAGGAACTGTTCGCCGCGCCCCTCATCCACGCGGGAGAAGGCCAGCAGGCCAGGGCCCTTGCGTTCGAAATAGCGCACGACCGTCTTGCCCTGGCGCAAACCGGGATGGGCCTGGCGGATGGCGGCCATTTCGGTGAAGGCGCGATAGAGGGCGTGGTTCGGCTGGTAGGCGTCGCCCGTGCGGGGGCCGATGGTGCCCAGCCGTTCCTCGGTATTGAACTGTTTCGACGCGCTGGCGAACATCGGCTGGCGCGAGGCCTTGTCGTCACCCAGGCCGACGAAACCCTGCTCGTCGCCATAATAGAGCACCGGCACGCCGCGGGAGAAGAACATCAGGGCATGGCCCAGCGCCACGCGGGCCTGCAGCTCATCGGCCGTCATCTTGGGATTGGCCTTGCGCAGCTTGAAGGCGAGACGCCCCTGGTCATGGTTGGAGATGAAGGTGGCCAGATCGCGGGCGGCATCCGGCCCGCCGGGATAGAGACGGTCGCCGCGGAACAGCCGGTCCCATTCATCCAGGTCCTTGCCCTTGCCCAGCGTATCCAGGGTCGCCGCCGACAGGGCGAAATCCAGGACCGAGGGCAGGCCCAGGATGCCGGTATAGGCGGCCAGGTCGGAGACATCGTCATTGGCCACCTCCCCGAAAATGATGAAGTTGGGGATGCCCTGGGCCTTGGCGAACGCCGTCACCTCCGGCACGAAACGGTGCCAGAATTCCGGGTTCACATGCTTGGCGGTGTCCAGGCGGAAGCCGTCGATACGGTATTCGCGGACCCAATGCTTGTAGATGTCGATCAGGCCGTCCACCACGGCGGGCTGTTCGGTATAGAGATCGTCCAGGCGGGCGAAATCGCCGAAAATGCTGTCCTCCCCGCTGAAGGTGCTGTCGCCGCGATTATGATAATGGCGCGGGTCGTTCATCCAGGCGGGGTTCTTGGCCTGCTCTTGGCCGGCGGGGACGTAGGGCGTGTAGGCGTAGTTGATGTCGGTCAGGGTGGCATAGTTGGGATTGGTCTGCGCCGCCGGACGGTCGCCCTGGAAACCTGGATTGAGCCCATTGCGGGTGGTGGGATAGTCGCCCTTGGAACGGTAGGGGCAGGGCTTGGCCATGCTGGTGCCATCGCATTCGCGGTACTGGATGACATCGCCGGTATGGTTGACGACGATATCCATGATCACCTTCATGCCGCGGGCATGGGCGGCCTCCACGAAAGCCTTGAACGCCGCGTTGCCGCCCAGATGCGGGTCGACATTGAGGAAATCCACGCCCCAATAGCCGTGATACCCGGCCGACAGGCCGCCATCATACTTGTGCACCACCTTGTTGGTGACCGGCGGGGTGACCCAGATCGCCGTGACGCCAAGGCCCTGGATATAGTCCAGCTTGGCCGTCAGCCCCTGGAAATCGCCGCCATGGAACATGCCGATATCGGTGGGGTCGTAACCGGTCTGTTCCGGCCCGCCGGTAAGACCGCCCTTGTCGCTGGCCGGATCGCCATTGGCCATGCGGTCGGTGACGACGAAATAGACCACATCATCGGCGAAGGGCCGGTCGGGGTTGGCGGTCTGCCCATAGGCGGGGGCGGCCAGGGCCAGCAGGGTGGCGGCTTTCGTCAGCAGACGGGGCATGTTTCCAACTCCTTGGGGTTTGGCTTTTTTGTTTCGGTGAAGTTCCGGGCCGTGACGGCTTCCCCCCACCCACCGTCACCCCGGCGAAGGCCGGGGCCCAGGTCGTAGAGCGATGCGCTTGTCACTTGGGCCCCGGCCTTCGCCGGGGTGACGGTGGAGGGGGGGGAAACGATGGTGCCCACAGGAAGCGTGGCAGGGGTTGCCCCTCACCCCGCCTTGGCCGCACAGCTCCGCTGGATGAACTCCGCATGGGTGGGCAGGACCTTCATCTCATGCGCGATCATGCCCTTCACCTCGGCCAGGAACTCCTTCAGTTCCGCCTCGCTCAGCTGATCGGCCAGCGGGTGCCAGGTACGGGGGATCACGCCCTGGCCCAGGAACACCTGTATCCAGTTCACCTCCATGAACAGCTCGTCATAGACGCGGGACACCCTTCCGTGGGAGGCGAAATAGCGCATGCGGCGGGCCAGTTCGTCGGGGATGTCCATGGCCCGGCAGTTGCGCCAGAATTGGCTGTCGTCGCGCTCCGTGGCCTTGTAATGCAGGATGATGAAGTCGCGGATACGCTCATACTCGGTGCGGGATTTCTCGTTGAAATCCTCCACCTCCACCGCATCGATGCCGTCATTGGGCAGGGCCATCAGCAGGCGGGACACCGCCGACTGCACCAGATGGATCGAGGTGCTTTCCAGGGGCTCCAGAAAACCGCTGGCCAGGCCGATGGCGATGACGTTGCGGTTCCACATCTTCTTCCGCCGCCCGGCGGTGAAGCGCAGCAGGCGGGGTTCCGCCTGGGCCTCGCCATCCAGGTTCGCCATCAGGATGTCGCGGGCCTGTTCCTCCCCCATATAGCGGCTGGAAAAGACATGGCCGTTGCCGATGCGGTGCTGCAAGGGGATGCGCCATTGCCAGCCGGCGGAATGGGCCGTGGCTCTTGTATAGGGGGTGAACTCCCCGCCATTGGCGCAGGGCACGGCCCAGGCCCGGTCACAGGGCAGCCAGTGCGACCAATCCTCGAACCCGGTGCCCAGCGCCCCCTCGATCAGCAGGCCGCGGAAGCCGGAGCAGTCGAGGAACAGGTCGCCCTCGATCTTCGTGCCATCCTCCAGCTCCACCGCCTCCACATGGCCGTTGAAGGCGTTCAGGATGGTGCGGCGGATCTTGCCTTCGGTGCGCACCACGCCACGGTCGGTGGAATAGCGGCGCAAATAGGCGGCATAGAGGGCGGCGTCGAAATGGAAGGCGTGGCCCAGCGGTTCCAGCGGCGTGCGCCGCTGCGGCCCCGGACGGGCGTAGCGCAGGTCGCGGGCGGCGACGGTGTTGAAGACATATTGCTCCCAGTCATGATCCAAGCCCAGCGCATTGGCGCGGCGCCAGACATGGTGGAACTGGGTCATGCCCAGGGGCCGGCCCAGCGCGCCGAAGGCATGCATGTAGCGGTGGCCCTGGCGGTACCAGTTCTTGAACTCGATCCCCAGCTTGATGGTGCCGTTGGTGGCGCGCAGGAAGTCATCCTCGTCGATGCCCAGCACGCGGTTGAAGGTGGCGATGGGCGGGATCGTCGCCTCGCCTACGCCCACCGTGCCGATCTCGTCCGATTCCACCAGATGGATCTTGTGGGTCTTGCCGGCCACGCGGGCCAGGGCCGCCGCCGACATCCAGCCGGCCGTGCCGCCGCCCACGATCACGATGGTACGGATGGGTTTATGCATGGACTGCCGCCTCGGTTCGGGGAGGGGTGGGGGAGATAGCGAAGCGCGATTGGGGGTGGGGCGTCAATGGCGCTGGTAGTGTGGTTTCTTCCAGCCGAGTAAGGCTGCCAGGCTTCCATCAATATCCACCGTCACCCCAGCGAAGGCCGGGGCCCAGTTCGTAGAACGAGGCGCTTGTCACTTGGGCCCCGGCCTTCGCCGGGGTAACGGTGGAAGAGGTTGGAGCCGTTACAGCCCAAACCCCACCGGGGAAGACCCTCCCATCCCCCAAAGAAAAACCCCCGCCGGATGGTGCCGGCGGGGGCGAGGGAGGATGGGGTCAGAACTTGTAGGAGGCACCCAGCAGGTAACGGCTGCCGAATTCCTCGTAACGCTCGATCAGGCGGGTGTCGCCATTGCCATAGGCCGCGAACGGCTCGTTGGTCAGGTTGTAGCCCTGGAGCATGATGGTCAGGCCCTGGAGCGAGGAGCCTTCCTGGAACTCGTAGGACACCTGGGCGTCCATCACCGTCTCGGCCTTGGCCATGCGCATGGCGCGACCCTGGCCGAAACCGGTGACCTCCGCCAGGAACTTGGAGCGGTGGTTGGCCGAGACGCGGGCCTGGAAACCGTCCTTGTCGTAATAGAAGGTGCCCTGGGCCGTGTACTTGGAATAGCCGGGGATCGGCTGCGACGGCTGGCCCGGATCGGGGGTGATGCTGGTCTTGGTGTAGCCGACATTGCCGGTGACGCCAAACCCATCCAGCCCCTCGCTGATCAGTTCGAACGGCAGCGACAGGGCCAGTTCGACACCGTAGATATCGCCGCCATTGCCGTTGACCGGACGCTTGGAATAGCCGGTGAACAGGCGCGGCGTGGTGCCGTTGGTGGGCAGGCCCGTGAAGTCGTACACGCTCTTTTCACGGTAGATGTAGGTCTTCAGCCACTTGTAATAGCCGTTCAGGGCCAGGTAACCGGCATCGGCGAAATAGAACTCGTAGGTGGCGTCGATGGCGTCGGCGATCCAGGGCTTCAGCTTGGGATTGCCGTTCTTCTCGTCATCGGCGGACCAGGGCGAGAACTCGATATCGGTGCTGGCCAGCTTGGTCGGCGTCGGGTCGAAGCCGTAGGTGAACAGGGCCGACAGCTGGTCCGGACGGGCGCGCGCCATCTGCCGGGCGGCGGCCAGGCGGATCTTGTGATCCTCGTTCGGCAGGGTGAAGATCAGGTTCATGTTCGGCAGGAAGTTGTTGTACTTGATGCCGTCGGTGACCGACTTGAAGCTCTTGTCCGGGTTGATGGCCGGGGCGGTGGAGCTCTGGTCGGTGCGGATATACTGGGCGCCGAAATTGCCGGTCAGGCGGGTATCACCCAGCTGCGCGTCGATATCGACCTGGGCATAGCCCGTCCACACCTTCTCATCGATGGAATAGGCCAGGTCATCGACGCAGTTCAGGCGCGGGCACTTGACCAGCGAATAGATGCCCTGGTCCAGCAGGTCGCGCGGATCGAAGGCCAGCGTATCACCCAGACCGACCCAGGACAGGTCCGTCGGCTTCAGCACGGAAGCCGCGGGTACGGCGATGGAACGCTGCGCCGTCGGGTTCTGCACATTGGCCGTGGTGACGATGTACCATTCCGGCTGCTCATAGCTCTTCGAGCGGTCGGTATAGTTCACGCCCAGGGTAACGGCGCGGAACGCCTCACTGTCGATCTCGCGCTTCACATCCAGGCGGGCCGTGTACAGCTCGTCCTTGATGGAGGGCTGGTTCAGGTAGCCGTTCTGGTCCAGCGAACCGATGGACCCACCCGACCAGCCACCCGGATCGGTCAGCAGCATCAGGTTGGGGTCGGCATAGTTCAGGTTATGCGTCAGCTGCCAGCCGAAATCGTTCGGCGTGG
Source organism: Niveispirillum sp. KHB5.9 (assembly GCF_048066115.1). Classification (NCBI taxonomy): domain Bacteria; kingdom Pseudomonadati; phylum Pseudomonadota; class Alphaproteobacteria; order Rhodospirillales; family Azospirillaceae; genus Niveispirillum; species Niveispirillum sp. KHB5.9. The sequence continues at coordinate 74,358 of NZ_JBLTYX010000015.1, forward strand.
AGGTGAAGCCCACCGTGTCGGTGGCGCCGGTGCCGTTGCGGCCCGTGCCGTAATAGGCCTCGAAACGCGAGGACTGGCGGTCGGCCGAGCTGTAACCCAGGTCGGCGGTTACCGTCCAGGCGTCCTTGGTGTATTTGCCGTTCCAGCCCGCGGAATAGAGGTCGGCCTCGGTCTCGCGGATGTCGGAGCGGCCCACGCCCTTGACGCCGGAGAAGCTGCCGGCCGTGACCAGCCCGTTCTGCACCGTGCGGCCGGTGGGGGCCAGGACGGCGCCCGACCACCAGAGCGGCAGTTCCACGCCGCGCTGGTACTGCACATCGTCGAACTTCGAATAGAAGAAGTCGAGGCTGGTGGCGAAGCTGTCCGTCGGCTCGTACTGCACCGTCGCGACCACGCCGGTACGCTTCAGCGTCTGGGAATTGGCGCGGAATTCGCCGCCGCCGATGATGTAGGGGGCGGTGTCGCTCAGCGGCTGGCTGTCATTGATGCGCGGATAGTTGCCGTCGCCCCAGAAGCGGGCCGACTTGATCTGCGTCGGCTGGTTCAGGTGCGAGACGCCGATGGACAGGCCCAGCGTGTCGTTGGCGAAACGGTCGACATAGGTGCCGGAGAAGCGGTAGCCGATCTCCTTGCTGTCGCTGTTCAGCTTGCCGTTGGTGACATATTCGGACCGGGCCGACAGCGCGACGACACGGTCCTTGTAATCCAGCGGGCGGATGGTCTTCAGGTCCACCGTGCCGGCCAGGCCCTGGCCGATGACATTGGACTGCGAGGTCTTGTAGACGGCGACGCCCGAGGAGATTTCGGCCGGATACTGGTCGAACTCGACACCGCGATTGTTGCCGGTCGACACCTGCTCGCGCCCGTTCAGCAGCGTGGCGGTGAAGTCAGGCCCCAGGCCGCGCAGCGAGATCACCGAGGCGCGCCCATCGACGCGCTGGGCCGCCAGACCGGGCAGGCGGGCGATCGATTCCGCAATGGAATTGTCGGGCAGCTTGCCGATATCTTCCGCCGTGATCACTTCCACGATCTGCGTGGCGTTGCGCTTCTGCTCCAGCGAGGCCTGGATCGACTGGCGGAAGCCGGAGACGATGATCTCCTCCAGCACATCGCCGCCGGCACCAGCCGTGGCGGCGGGCGCGGCCTGGGCCACCTGGGTGGCGTCGGCACGCTGGGTGACGATGCTGTCGTCAGCGGCGATTGCAGCGCCCGCCTGCAGCATGGCGGCGCCGGCAACCGTCGCCAGCAACGCGAAACGCATTGGATGAACCTTGGACATTCCTCTCACTCCCCATCGACTTGAGCGTCATCGACGCCATTGTTCTTGTTGACCCCTTCACGGGGTGCAGTTTGCGACCGCAAGCGACCCTCGTCCGCGAACAGCCAAGCCACTCCCATTGCCCGCCGCCGTTACCGGCATCGGGCCTGCCTGGCGTTCCTTTCAGGACGCGCAACAACCATAACAAACGGACGCGACGACAAACCTTCACCCGCAACAGCCTTGGTATTATTGGCCGTCCGTGGCCGCCCCCTGATTACAAAGGCGGCAAGTAAAACGGGTGCATCATTCCTGTGCAGAACCCGACTACCCAACGGTGGCTTTGGCAATGGACCCGGTAAAGGGCCCAGTTGATCCGGCATGTTGCATCCCGAATTTAGTTACAAACCTTGAAAACGAAGAGCGCGAAAATACGTATGCAGATGATTGCTGCGTTGCGACGCATACGTATTCACCTGCGCAGGCGCCGTCGGCGGGTGACGGGGCGCACTGAACGGGCGGCGATCCGGCCAGCCGCGGGAGCGGAAAATGCAGGCGACCGCATTTCAAACTGGCACGGATGGCGATCCGGCGGCATCATCGGCGCCCGGATCGGGGCCAGGGAAAAGGGCGGCATGCGCAAGGCGGGCTGGGGTACGGCATCTCTGACGGCGGGACTGGTGCTGGCGCTGGCCGCCGGGCCCGTCCGGGCGCAGGTCAGCGGGTCGGCCGCTCCCGCCGGCAATGGCGTCCCCGCCGTAAATGGTTCCGCCGCCCGCGCCCTGGTCACCCTCATCGGCGAATTGAACTATCGCGAGCGCATGGCCCTGCCGCCGGGGGCGGTGCTGCTGGTGACGCTGGCCGAACAGGGCGGCGATCCGGCGGCCCCGGCCCTGGCACGGCAGGCCATCGACCTGGCGGGCCAGCAGGTGCCGCTGCGCTTCCGCCTGACGGCGGCGGCGGCCAAGCTGAAGGCCGGCGTGCGCTATGCCTTGCGTGCCATCATCCAGGACGCCCAGGGCCAGCCGCTCTGGTCGATCCAGAGCGCCCATGTCGTCGATCCCGGCCGCACCCTGCACAATCTGGGCATGCTGTGGCTGACCCGCGCGGCGGCACCCGAACCCGCCGCCACCGCCCCGTCCACCGGACCCGCCCTGCGTCCGCCCGGCACCGTATTCCAGTGCGGGGAGCGGCAGGTGGTGGCGCTGGCCGGCGAGGACGGGTTGGAACTGACCCTGGACGGGGCGACGCGCCGGCTGGAACGCGGCTTCTCCGCATCCGGTGCCCGCTATGACGGCACCCTGGCCGACGGGCGGACGGTGGAGTTCTGGAGCAAGGGGCGCAATGCCCGCCTGTCCCTGCAAGGCGAGGCGGAAACATCCTGCGCCCAGTCGGAATTCGCCGAGGACGTGCCCGCCAACATCTACGAGGCGCGCGGCCGCAGCCCGAACTGGAGCCTGCGCATCGGGCCGGAGCGCCTGGACCTCGTGAGATCCGGCACAGTAACGTCGCAGGTGGCGCAGATCGCCGTGCCCGAACGCCAGCTGCTGGCCGACGGCCACCGCTATGTGGCCCGCCTGGGCGAGGGGGAGTTGAGGGTGACCATCAACCCCGGCCTGTGCCTGGACGAACGCACCGGCGCGCCCTTTCCCGACAAGGTGGTGGTGGAGGCCGATGACGAGGTGCTGACCGGCTGTGGCGGGTCGGCGTCGGCGGTGCTGGCCCATGGCGGCGACTGGAAGGTCACGGCGCTGAACGGCCAGCCGGTGGCCGATGCCGGCCTGTCCATGCGCTTTTCCGGCCAGGGGGAGGTCAGCGGCCATGCCGGCTGCAACCGCTTCACCGCCCGCTACCGCGCCGACGCCAACGGCCTGACCATCGCCGGGCGCAGCGCAGCCAGCACCATGATGGCCTGCCCGCGCGAGGTGATGCTGCGCGAACAGGCCCTCATGTCGGCGCTGCGCAGCATCCAGCGCCATACGGTGGAAGAAGACGGGACGCTGGTCCTGTCGGGGCTGGACGATACGGAGATCAGGCTGCGGCGGTAGGGGCCATCACTCTGCCTTCTTCCCCGCGCACTCAAACGCCCAGCCCGACCCCTTGGCCCCGGCCGTCAGGTCGCTCGGAAAAGGGATAGGCGAACGCCGCGAAATCACGCAGCAGCAGGTCCAACGCCTCTCCCCGCCGCCCCTGTAGAGCCAGATAGCGGACGGCCCAGCCTGCATTGTCCATGCTGCGCTCCCGCGCCGCCCGTTCCAAGAAGAAGGGGGCGGCGGCGGGATGGTGCCCTGTGGTCAGGGCCAGCAGCGCCTGTTCACGCCGGCGCTCCGGTTCCGCCGCCCCCATTTCGATCCCGGTTCCGGCCAGCAGCGTCACCCAGGGCCGGTTGTCGAAATCGCTCCAGGCCAGCTCGGGCCAGTCGGAGGTGCGATCCGGGCGCCCGCCCCAGGGCGATGGCCGGCCCTGTTCCGCATCCGCCACCAGCCGCAAAAGATGCGCGGTGGGCATGGAGGAGAAGGCGCCCGTCAGATGGTCCAGGGCATGGCGTGCCCGCCATTGCCGGTCGGCATCGGCACCCGGTATGAGGTCGCGGCGCAACCCCGCCTCCAGCCCCTGCTGTGCCGCCTCCGGTGGGGCTTCCAGCAGGGTGACATAATCCTCGATCAGGCGTGTCCAGCGGCTCTCAGGGCCGCCATAGGGCGCGGCCACATCGGCGCCGGACGCCGGCAGGATGCGCCAGGTACCGTCGGCGGCGCGCGACAGGAACAGCACATAGCGGCCACCACGCACCGGCTGGAACGGCTGGCAGACATTCACCCGGTCGGCCCCGGCGGGCCCACCGGTGAAGAAACCCAGTTCCAGGTCGAACCGGTCCGGCCCTTCGCCCTTCAGCACCCGCAAGCGGCGCAAGGGGATACGCGGCGGATGGTAATCGGCCTCCTGGAATTCCGGGATCGGCGGAGCCGTCGCCCCCGCCTCCGCCACGATGATGGCGTCGGCCCTTGCCACCATGTCAAAGGCGGAACTGCGCGGCATATCGGTATAGCCATCGCAGCCGCCGGGACGTATGGCCATGCTCATGTAGGCCCCGGCCGGGCCCGACCAGGACAGCAGCACCAGCAACAACAGGGACAGCGCAAACCCCCTCATTTCCCACCCCCCGGTGCCGTCACCGGCATAGCCATGCGCGCGCTGCCCGCCGGGCAGGTAAACGGCCTGCCCGTCCCCCGTTCGCCGCGAAAGGCGGCCGCCAGCAGCGGCCTTGTGCTGCGCGGCGGCGGATCGTCATAGGGGGAGGCAACGGTTTGCGGCGTGGGCCTTGGGCCGCGACCATGGATACTCAGCATCGCCTCGATCAGGCGCAGCCTTTCACGGGCGTCCAGCCGATCCGAGGCCAGCAAGGATGCGGCGATGTCGAAATCCTGCGCATTCTCGACCAGCAGGTCCAGCATCCGGCCGAACTCGTAACCGCCGGCGCAGTAGAGATCGCTGGCCACGGCGCGCGTCACGGCAGCACGCCCCTCCTGATGCAGCAGCATGCCGAAGGCCAGCGCCCGATCTGGATCGGAAATGGGCGGTACCGGCTTGCGCTTGTCGCGCATCAACTGGAAGACCTGCAATTCCGCCATGGCCCAGTCCAGGGCCGGCTTGCCACCCGCCGCAGCCTGCATCTTGCGCATCTCGCGGAAATCGTTCTCTGAAGTCCGGGTCAGCGGGGCGGCGGCGATGGCGGTACCCAGGGCCGTGTCCGTCAGGTCCCATGGACGCAGGCGCGCCTGCAGGGCCAGCCGCGTGGCCATGGTCGGCCATTGCGCGACCAGGACGGGATCGGAGCGCCACAGGGCGGATGTCCGGTCCATTCCCGCCTGTCCCGTCATCACCTTGCCCAGGGTGAAGATTATCTGCGGGAAGTCCGACGCGGCATAGGCGGTCAGTTTCAGATAATGGGCCGCCACCAGGTCCATGGCGCGCTGGCCCTGCCCGGCATGCACGGCATTGCCGACGGCCTGCATCAGGATATCGTAGCTCCACCACTGCGCCTTCACCCCGGCATCGAACAGCGGAGCGGCAGCGGGATGACGGCCGGTGGACAAGGCCACCATCACCTGGTCCCGGCCATCCAGCGGCGTGAGCTGGGGCTTTTCCATCGCCTCTCTCCGGAACGCATCCCAGGGCTGGTCATCGAACCGGCTGGCATACCAACCCCGCCGCATCCCCCATTCCGGCATGCCGCCGGCGGAGAACAGCTTGTGCAACTCCAGCAGATGGCCGGTGGGCATCAGCGGCGAGATGGAGCGCAGATGGTCCATGATCTGCCGCGCCTGCCATTGTTCCTCCGGATCGGCATCGGGCCGCAGCCTGTCGCGCAGCATGGCATCCAGCCGCTGCAACTGTGCGTCCGGGGCCAGGTCGCGTTGCATGTCCAGATAGAGCCGCGCCAGCGTGGCCGCGAAATCCCCCGGTCCCTGATAGGGCGTGGCCGTGGCCGACCCCACCACGGGCAGGATGACCAGCCGGTCCCCCTCCTGCCGCAGATACAGCAGATAGGATTGGCCCTTGCGCGGGGAAAACGGGACGCAGCCATCCGGCATCTGGCCCATGCTCATGGTGTAGAAGCCCAGGGGCAGGTCGAATGCCGCAGGCGCCCAGCCCTTCAGCACCGTTCTGGTGCGCATCGCCACCGATGGCGGATGATAATCTTCCATGCGGTCATAGGGCACAGTGATGTCCGCCCCGGCTTCCGCCACCAGAATCACGTCGGCGCGGGCCGCCAGATCGAAGCTGGAAGGCCGCACCTGATCGCTTTCGCCGTCGCAGCCCCAGGGCTCCGGCGGCGGAATGGACAGGGCGCCGGCCGGCACGCAAAGGGACAACAATGACAGCAGGACAAGCAGCAGGCGGAACGCCATTCCCCCCTCCCCTTCGCTTCCTTCACCATCCTGCCAGAGCGAAGATGAAGAATGAATAAGCGAGGGATGATGGAGTTTCGCCACCATCACATCTATTTTATATCGTACACGATAAGATCGTCATCGCGAAAATTGCATGGCTGGGGCATCGGAATTTAGATCGTGCACGATCTGATATCGCGATATCTATCTCTCCAACGCGGCGCCACGGGGCGTCGCCCTTGAACCCCGAAGGATGGAGACGATCATGAACAAGTTCCTGTTTTCCCTGGCTTTGACCGCCAGCCTGCTGACCGCCACTGCCGCCCAGGCACGGAATTCCGAAGACCCGCTGTTCGCACCGGAAGTGGCCGAACCGACCGTCACCCCCGTCACCGCACCGGAAAGCCGCGCCGTGCAGTCGCTGCTGGACAATCTGGTCAGCGCCGAAGCCGCCGGCGATGCCGTCAATGCCAAGCGCTGGGCCGAACTGGTGGCCGCCGAACGCACCAACGAGGCGGTGGTGCAGGTGGCGGAGAAGGCGGAATAAGCTCCCCCCGCCCAGCAAACAGGGCCGGTCCCATCGTCGGGACCGGCCCTGTTTGCATCTGTCAGGGAAAAGCCACGGTGATGAAGGCCGCCAGACGCCCGCCACACAGGCATCCGGGTTCCCGGCCAAGGTCGGTGTCGGTATAGGCGATGCCGATGGTGGCGGGCGCCAGATCGTAGGACAGTTCCAGGCCCCAATCCCAATAGCCGGGGCCGGCCCGGTCATGATGGCGGTACCCCTGATGGCCCAGATGCGGCGACAGGGCGAAACGCCCGGCAAAGGGAATGGTGACGCCGATACGCTTGTACAGCGCCACCCCGGCCCCGCCATCATCGGGGCTGTAGATCAGTTCGGCTTCCCATTGATGGGTGTCCAAATCCAGGGCTCCCGCCAGGGCGAATTCCCACAGATCCAAACCGGCGCGCGCCGGGGCGCCGACATAATGGGTGTGACCGGCCGCGGCCACCAGGGCCCAGCCGTCGCCCGCCCATTCATAGCCGGCGATGGTATTCAGCTCCGCATCCGTGCCGTCGCCGAAATCGACCATGGAGCCATCCAGCGTGGCGAACAGGCCGCTTTCATGCGTCCAGGTCACGCCCCCCTGCAACGCGGCATGGCCATGGGAGTTGGAAAGGCCACGGTCGACATAATCGCTGGTGATGCCGACCGCGCCCTCGACATCCGCTAAGGCCGGTGCCGCCCACAGGACGAGCGCCAGCGACGCCATCAGAAACCGAACCATCCGCCTGCCCCTGCTCTTCTTGGCTTTGTTTGAACAAGCATAACCAAAGGGCAGGGTAATCGGCAGGTCCATATGGGTAGCGGATGGAATTTACTGCCGCATGTTGAGATTGATTAGCATAATATACTGGAAATGATTTCGAGTTTCAGTATCAGCGCTTGGTCTTTACTCTGGCTCCCGTCCGAACAGGGGTGGCGGGACCTGGTCGCGGGCGGGGCGCAGGACGATGTTGCTGGTCACGCGGCTGACGCCCAGTTCGGCATCGTCCATCCAGCTCTGGGTCAGTTCCTGATAGGCGTCGATATCGCGGCAGATCAGCTTGGCGATATAGTCGAACTCGCCGCTGACCTCGAAACATTCCACCACTTCCGGCGTGTTGGCCAGACGGCGTTCGAACAGCAGCCGTTCATTGCGGCCGTGATGTTCCATGGCGATCTGGGTCAGCACCGTGATGCAGCTTTGCAGCTTGCGGATATCCAGCACGGCCTGATAGCCGACGATCAGCCCCTCCCGCTCCAGCCGGCGCACCCGTTCCAGGCAGGGGCGCGCCGACAGGCCCACCCGTTCCGACAGGGCCTGGTTGGTGATGCGCCCGTCGGCCTGGAGTTCGGCCAGGATGCGCAGGTCGATCTGATCAAGGGTGCGACGCATGATGGGTCTGGACTGTCACAGTTGACCCCAGCCTAGCAGGGCGGACGGCCATTTCCAAATTCGGGGATGGGCGGTCGCGGGTGGAAGCCGGGTAATCAAGCCACCAGTGCCGCTTCCCCCTGCCGGCCCGCCATGAAGCCGGCCAGCAGCTTCTCCACCACCTGGGCGGTGCGGTTGCCCTGGTCGTGCGGGGCCGCGTATTCGACGATATCCAGGGACCGGACCAGGCCACTGCCACCCAGAAGATGAAGGGATTCAATGGCTTCGTCCAGCATCAGGCCGCCGGGGACAGGGGTGCCGACACCGGGTGCGACTGTCGGGTCCAACGCGTCGATATCGAAGCTGACATGGACATGGCCGCCGCCGGCGGCATGGATGCGCGAGATGGTGTGGGCGACCAGGGCGGCCAGGCCGCGTTCGCGCACATACTCCATCTCGTGGAATTCGATGCCGGTGCGGCGCAGATTGTCGCGCTCCCCGGCATCAATGTCGCGCACGCCGAACTGCACCAGACGGTCGGGCCGCAGCAGAGGGGTGAAGGCGCCGACGCGCAGCAGAGCGGGATGGCCGATGCCGCAGGCCAGGGCGGCCGGATAGCCATGGGTGTTGCCGGACGGCGAGGTTTCCGGCGTGTTGAAATCCGGATGGGCATCGAACCACAGCACGAAGAAATTCTTTCCCTCGCGACGGGCATGGTCGGCGGCGGCGGCGATGGAGCCCAGGGCCATGGCATGGTCACCCCCCACCATCACCGGCAGGCCGCCATCGTTCAGCATGCCGGTAACGGCATTGCGCACGCCGGTGCACCAGGCGGCGGTTTCGGCGACGGAGCGGCTGCCCGTGGCATCGCGGCCGCCATCATAGGCGGGGCCCCGCACGTCGCCGCGGTCGATAAGACCCAGGCGGGCGGGGATGCCGGCGGCGCGCAGGGCGGCCGGTCCTTCCGCCGCCCCGCACCCGACATTGCCGACATCGGTGGGTGCTCCGATGAAACCGTACCAAGCGCTCATATCCCCTCCCCTTTGTTTATTGTTATCGGGCGCTGGGTTCAGGCCGTCAGCTTGGCCAGCGTATCCGCGAACCGGTCGATGGCCCAGTCCAGATCCTCACGGCTGATCACCAGCGGCGGGGCGAAGCGGATGGTGGTGTCATGGGTTTCCTTGGACAGCACACCCTGTTCCATCAGCCGCTCGCAGACATGCCGGGCGGTGGCCACGGCGGGGTCGATCTCCACCCCCAGCCAAAGCCCCCTGCCCCGCACGGCGCGGATGGCCGGGCTGTTCAGCGCCGCCAAGCGCGCCATCATATGGGCACCCAGTTCGGCCGAACGCTGCACCAACCCTTCATCCTCGATCACGTCCAGGGCCGCCAGACCCACGGCGGCGGCCAGCGGGCTGCCGCCGAAGGTGGAACCGTGGCTGCCGGGGCCGAACATGTCGATCACGTCGCGCCGCGCCACGAAGGCCGAGACGGGCATGACGCCGCCGCCCAGGGCCTTGCCCAGGCACAGCCCGTCGGGGCGGATTCCTTCATGCTGATGCGCGAACCATTGGCCGGTGCGGCCCAGGCCGGACTGGATCTCGTCCAGGATCAGCAGGACATTGTGGCGGTCGCAGATGTCGCGCAGGCGACGCAGGTAACCGTCGGGCGGCACGATGATCCCGGCCTCTCCCTGGATCGGTTCCACCAGGATGGCGGCGGTGTTGGGGGTGATGGCCGCTTCCATGGCGTCGACATCACCGAAGGGGATGATGCGGAAACCGCCGGGGAAGGGGCCGAACCCGTCGCGATAAGCCTCCTCCGATGAGAAGCCGACAATGGCGGTGGTGCGGCCGTGGAAGTTGCCCTCCGCCACCAGGATTTCCGCCTGGTCCCTGGCCACACCCTTGACGCGATAGGCCCAGCGGCGGGCGGCCTTGATCGCCGTTTCCACCGCTTCAGCCCCGGTATTCATCGGGCAGGCGCCATCCAGGCCGGTCAGGCGGCACAGGCGTTCCAGGAACGGGCCCAGACGGTCGGAATGGAAAGCGCGGGAAATAACGGCGACACGCGATGCCTGTTCGGTCAGGGCCGCCAGGATGCGCGGATGGCCATGGCCGGTATTCACTGCGGAATAGGCGGCCATCATATCCAGATAGCGGCGGCCCTCCCCGTCCCACATCCAGGCGCCCTCGGCACGCGTGATCACCACGGGCAGGGGCTTGTAATTCTGCGCGCACCAGCGCTTTTCAACGGCGATCGCGTCGGCTTCGATGCTGGCCCGCACGTCCATGATCATCTCCTACTTTCAATCCATCCACCATCAGCATGGCAGGCGGATGCAGCCGAAACGGCTGAAGTTTCGCAGGCGAACGACAGGAATGGGGTGGTTGACAGGGGTGGCGCAGCCGAAGCTGTGTGACGTCACACAGTGGTGGTTGAACCCGTGCATCCCGGCACAGTATCGCCCCCTGTGTGACGTCACACAGCACCCGTGCTTTGCGTTACAGTGACGAAAATCCAGGGCGGTGCCGCTGACGGGCATTGACGGGAGCCGCGATTTGAGACAATTCTCAAAGCCTCAAATCCTCCCTCCTGGACTTGGTACCATGACCCCCGATGAACTGCGCCAATTCCGTGAGACCCGTGGCGAGAGCCAGGCCGCCTTCGCCATCTGGGTCAATGCCAAGCTGGGCCGCAAGTACGACAATGCCACGATCAGCCGCTGGGAATCCGGGGCGGAACGCCTGCCCGTGCGGGTGGCGGAGTTCCTGGCCGCCGCCAGCCAGCGCGTCGCCACCATCATCGCCGTGGCCAACCAGAAGGGCGGGGTGGGCAAGACCACGACGACCCTGAACCTGGGCTATGCGCTGGGCGAGCTGGGCAAGAAGGTGCTGATCGTCGATGCCGACCAGCAGGCCACCGCCACCGAGGGCTCGGGCATCGATCCGCTGGAAGTGCAGGACCGCAAGGGCGGGCTGGAGGATGTACTGTTCGGCCAGACGAGCATGGCCGACGCCATCGTCAAATGCGACGGCTACGACCTGCTGCCCTGCACCATCGCGCTGGCCGAGGCGCAGATCAAGATACTGCTGGACCCCGATGACGGCCGCTATGTGCTGCGCGAGAAGCTGTCGGAGGTGCTACGCGATTATGATTACATCGTCATCGACTGCCCGCCGGAACTGGCGCTGATCACCGTCACGGCGCTGATCGCCGCCGACTACCTGCTGATCCCCACCAAGGCCAGCCGGTACGACGTGCGCGGCATACCCTTGATTTTTGACACAGTATCGAAGATCCAGCGCCGCCAGAATCCCAGCCTGAAGGTGCTGGGCGTGCTGCCCACCATGTTCAACCGCAATTTCGCGGTGGAACAGCAGGTGCTGGCCGACCTGCAGGAGAGCCTGGGCGACAAGGCGCGCATCTTCCCGCCCGTGCCGCGCTCCACCGAGATCGACCAGGCGACATATGCCGGGGCGGTGCCGTTGAAGATGCTGCCCAAGAGCCACCCGATCGGGGTTTACCGCACCCTGGCCCAGGAGATCGTCAATGGTTAAGAACTGGCGCAAGCCCGCCGCGCAGCAGCCGGCCCCCCAGCCCGACAGGGTGGCGAAGTCCATCGGCGAGAGCCTGGAGCGGCCGGGTGCAGACCTGATCTTCGGAACCGCCGACGGGCTACGCGACACGGTGCTGCTGCGCCTGACCGACGTTGAGCCAAACCCCAATCAACCGCGCCGCCATTTCGACGAGGAGGAGCTGCAGGCGCTCAGCTTCTCGCTGCGCGAGGTGGGGCAGCTGTCGCCGATCCTGGTGCAGGCGCATCCGACAGAGCCCAAGCGCTTCCTGCTGGTGGCGGGCGAGCGGCGCTGGCGGGCGGCGGGCATGGCCGGCCTGACCAAGATCATGGCCCATATCCTGCCCACCGACGCCAATACCGACCAGATCGCCCTGATCGAGAATTTGCAGCGCGTCGACCTGTCGCCGGTGGAAGAGGCGGAGGGCATCCGCCGCCTGATCGAGACGCATGAATATAACCAGGAAGCGGTGGGCGACCTGCTGGGACGGTCGCGGACAGAGGTCAACACCACCCTGACCCTGCTGAAGCTTGAGCCCACCATCCTCAAGGAATGTGTGACGTCACACAATGATGTGCCTAAGGCCGTGCTGCTGGAACTGGCGCGGATGGAGGAGATTGACCAATTGAGCCTATGGCTCAAGGTCAAGAAGGATGGGCTGACGGCGCGCGAGGCCCGCGAATACCGGGCAAAGCTGCAGCGCCCGCCGGAACCCGCCAAGGGATCGGCCGCAGCCAAGCCCGTGACCGCCAAGAAGTTCATCGCCGGGCTGGGAAAGCTGGAAGAAAGCCTTTCCGCCGGCATCGAGGCGGTGGAGGAGAAGGGTACGGCCAAACTGAAGCCCGAGGAAAAGGCCCGATTGGAAGCGCTGAAGTCACGGCTGACGGCCATGGCGGCACGGTTGGACGGGTTGTTGGGGGCGTGAAGTTTGGCATAGTATCGGGGTCATAGGACCCGAACCCCGATGAAAGACCAGGCTGGGAGGCCGCCCCATGCTGTCGCATGTCCATATCGGCACCAATGATTTCGATCGCAGCCTGGCCTTTTACAACGCCGTGATGCCCCTGCTGGGCTGGCGGCGGCGCTTCATCGACCGCACGCGCCCCTGGGCCGGATGGCAGCCGGGGGACCAGGAACGGCCGCTGCTGCTGGTTGGCTCGCCGTTCGATGACCAGCCGGCGAGCCCCGGCAATGGCCAGATGACGGCGCTGCTGGCCCCGTCACGGGCAGCAGTGGATCAGTTTTATACGGTGGCGCTGGCGCATGGCGGGCGCAGCGAGGGGGAACCGGGGCTGCGGCCGGAATACCATGCCAAATATTACGGGGCCTATCTGCGCGATCCGGCAGGCAACAAGCTGTGCGTTTGCCATCATGGGGGAGCGTAGGTCACTGTCGTCGCCTGCTGTTACACCGTCATCCCGGCGAAAGCCGGGACCCAGGCGTAAAGCGGCGTCAGCCGCGATATGAGTCATATCGGCGCTAATCGCGCCTCACGCTGGGCCCCGGCTTCCGCCGGGGTGACGGTAGATATTGTGAAATCCCTGGCAGCCCAAACTTCACCGGAAAGCCGAAAGAGAATGTCACCCTAACCCCGCAGCCCCTTCGCCACATCCTCGGCCACCAGGGCGATCCAGCGGGTGATGTTCTCCGGCGCCGTGGCGGCGCGCATCTCGGGCGCGCCCAGGGTCTGAGCCTTGCGGTACCATTTGGCGCGCACGGCATAGGGCTCACCCGACAGGAACATCAGGGCGCGCTGTTCCAGGGCCGACAGCGGGGCCGGTTCGGAACCGGCGGGAGCCAGCCGCACGGGGGCCGACGCGGCGGGGTGCAGCTTTTCCAGCCAGGCGCGGAAGGCGGCGGACGGGTTGCGGCACGGTTCCTTCTGGCGCATGGCCCATTCGGCCCAGCTGAAGATCGCCGCCTGCATGTCCACGTCGGGATAGAGGGCCACCAGTTCCTCGATCACCGCCAGCGATACGCGCTGGATCAGGCCCAGGGTACCGGCGGGGCCGCGCTCCCGATCCGTGCGGCCATCCTCCAGGTCGGGCGTATCCTGATCGCGGCCGGCATTGGCGGCGGCGGCGCGGCCCACGGGGGCCTTGGCGAATTCGGTGATGCGGGCGGTGGCCACCAGTTCGCTGTTCGATTTCTTCTTCACGTCGAACAGCAGCTTCTCCACCTTGCGGCCCCGGCCCTGGGAACGGATTTCCTGATAGGCGATGACCAGGCCGGACAGTTCGTTGATCTCGCTGACTGCGGGGTCCAGCACACGGCGCTGGAAATGCGCGTAGTTGGGCATCTTGTCGGCACAGCCCAGGCTGTCGCGCAGGTCATCCAGGGTCACGTCCCAGCGCGGTTCCCGCAAATTGACCCTAAGGCTCAACAGCTCATAAAGGGCGAGGGAATATTTGGAGGAGAACTGGGCGCAGATGGCCAGATGGATGCGGGCCCAGGCACCGGGCTTGGCCAGCACCGGCCGCAGCTTCGGCGGGAATTCCCATTCGGCATAACCGGCCCCGCGCGGTATGGCGCGGAAGGAAAGCAGGGGGGAACCGCCCTCCTTCAATTGCTGGTCGGCCTCGCTCCAATAAGGGAAGCGGACCAGGGTCTGCATCAGCCGGTCGAAGGATTGGCGCAGACGGACATTGTTGCTTTCGGTATCATCGCCGATGGCGCGGCGCAGGTCGGCGGTGGAGGCGCGGAACGGCGGCAGGGGGGCATCGGCGTCGGACAGCTTGTCCCAGCTATAGGCCAGCAAGACGTTGAAAAGCTTGCGATCCGCCAGGGTCAGGCCGTTGCCGGTCTCCATGATCTCGATCTGGGATCGCGGCTTGGGCAGGGTCGGGTCGGTGGACAGGTCCAGGACATTGCCCGTGATGCGCGGCCGGGCCGTTTCCGGTTTCACCGCATTCGCCAGCGCTGCCATTCCGTCCCCCGCTATGCACTGTTTCAGTGCCAACAGCCTCTAAGGCTTGTCACTGTGACAGAGCATCACCGGAGGGGCACAGGATCAAGCGGGAATCATCGGGGCCGTAAGAGACGGCACAGTAAGGACCGGAATCATCGATTCCCACCCGTGCATTCCGGCACAGTGACGCGGGTTGAGGAAATGAGCAACCGTGAGATCCGGCACAGGATCGCAATGGGGAGCAGAATCGGGGGAGAATCGGACCCGTGAGCTTTGGCACAGAATGAAGGGTGGGGGCCGTGAAATCCGGCACAGAAAGCCGGATGGAGGTCCGGAATGGGGGCGGAAGGTGTTGCAGGCGTGAGATGTGGCACAGGGACGGGCCGGAAAGCCGCACAAATACTTGATTCTCAAAGAGCCTTGAGGGTGTGCCCGTGCGATCTGGCACAGGATTGAGGGGCACCCCGTGAGATATGGCGCGCAAATCCGGGTGATGTGGCACAGGAAGCCGAAAGAAGTGGCACAAGGACTCGGGCGAAATGGCACAGAGAGCCGGGGTCTGTGGCACAGGAAGAGGGGTTAAAGGGTTGGGTTTATTGGGTAAATCGACCCATGAACAATGAATCCTGAAAGGATGGAATCAACTGAACAAAGGGTTGAGGGTAATTTGAGGCAATGAGGGGGAAGGGAAGGAGGTGCTGCTGTTCCCTGGTGAGCACCTACATCACCATTTCAAATCCGTCATCCCGGCTTCCGCCCATAGGCGCTAAGTTAAATGATTGAGCAGACCGGTTCCGCTCTCACTACCGTCACCCTGGCGAAGGCCGGGGCCCAGGCCTCCGCCAGGGTGACGGTGGAGTGGACTGGAACCTATTCTCTCACTTCCCCCTCAGCTCCCGATCGAAAAACGCCTTGGCCGACAGGTAGTAATGCGCCGCCAGGTCCACGTCGTAGAAGCCGTGGCGCTCTCCCGGATAGAACATCATGTCGAAGGGCTTGCGGGCGTGCTGAAGTGCGGCCGCCATGCGCACGGAATTATCCAGGAAGACATTGTCGTCGGCCATGCCATGGATCAGCAGCAGCGGCTTGGACAGCTTGTCGGCCAGTTTGGTGGCGTCGGCGCGGTCATAGACGCCGTCCTTGGCGCCGGGCTGGCCGATGAAACGCTCCGTATAGAACGTGTCATAGAGCTTCCAGTCGCTGACGGGGGCGGCGGCCACGCCGGCGGCATAGAGATCGCCATGACGCAGCAGGCTCATCAACACGTTATAGCCGCCATAGGAATGGCCATAGATGCCGATCCTGTCGCCCTTGATGAAGGTCAAGGTCTTCAGATAGGCAGCACCAAGGGCCTGATCATCGGGTTCCACCGTGCCGAAGGCATTGTGGATCACGTCCAGGAACTTCTTGCCCTGGTTGGGCGTGCCACGATTATCCAGCATGAAGATGACATAGCCGCTCTGGGCCAGGGCCTGCAGAAACAGGCCGGTGCGGCTGCCCCAGGAGCGGGTGACGACACGGGAGGTGGGGCCGCCATAGGTGTAGATGATGGCCGGGGCCGGATTGCCGGCGTCAACGCCCGGCGGCTTCAGCATCGACCAGTGCAGATTGGCGCCATCCGGGGCCTTCAGCGTGCCATAGGTGGGCAGGATGTGGTTGGCCATATAGGGGGCGTAGGGGTGGGAACCCTCCACCTTGTTCTGCTGCAACCAGGTCAGCACCTTGCCGTCACGGTCGCGCAGGGACAGCTGCGGCGGCTGGGCGGGGCTGGAGAAACTGTCCAGCCAGGCGCCACCTTCGTCCGCCAGCACGGCACCATGGGAGCCGCTGCCTTCCGACAGGCGGCGCGGCGAGCCGGCGTCACGGCCATCCAGGCGCGCCGTATAGACATGGGTTTCCAGCGGCCCTTCCTTCAGGGCGGTGAACATGATCTGGCCGGATTTCACATTGACGCCGGCCAGCGCCTTCACCGGCCAGTCGCCACGGGTGATGGCGTGCAGGCGCTTGCCATGCCGGTCATGCAGGTAGAGATGGCGCCAACCGGTCTGTTCGGACGACCAGATGAAGCGGCCATCGGCCAGGAAGAACAGGTCGTTATGCAGGTCGACCCAGGTGGATTTGGTGTCGGTCAGGGCGATACGGGTGCGGCCGGTCTTCACATCGGCGAACAGCAGGTCCAGGCGCTTCTGGTCGCGGCTGATGCGCTGTACGGCCAGACCGCCATCAGGCTTCCAGTTGACGCGGGCCAGGTAGATGTCGGGATCGGCGCCCAGGTCGATGGATACCGGCGGGGACGCGCCGTCGATGGGGGCGACCAGCAGCCGGACGGCGACATTGGGGCCGCCGGCGAACGGATAGCGCTGGGGGATGACCTTCACCCCGTCGGCGCCGTAATCATAACGGTTGACCAGCGGCACCTTGCTTTCATCGACGCGGGCATAGGCGATGGACTTGCCGTCGCGCGACCACCAATAGCCGGTGTCGCGGTCCATCTCCTCCTGCGCCACGAATTCGGCCATGCCGTTCAGGATGCCGTCCTTGCCGCCGTCGGTCGTCAGGGCGCGTTCATTGCCCGTGGCCAGATCCTGGACATAGAGATTGCCGCCGCGCACATAGGCGACATGGGAGCCGTCGGGGCTGAATTTCGGATCGGTTTCGGCATCCTCCGTGCGGGTCAGGCGGCGGACGGGACCGTCCAGCGGCTTCAGCCAGATATCGCCGGATTTCGGCACCAGCACGGCCTTGCCCAGGCTGTCCCAGACATATTCGGTCACGCCGGTTTCCGGGATGCGCTGGCGCTCGCGCCGCGCCCGTTCCTCCTCGCTTTCCGGGACGGCGGCGAATTCGGCGCTGTCCAGCAGCAGGACGGGCTTGCCCTGCTTCAGATCATAGGCCCAGAGGTCGCGGCGGCTGGCGTCGCTGGCCGCACGCTCCAGATAGGTGACGCGGGTGCCGTCGGGGGAAAAGGCCACGCCGCGCGGGGCCGCACCGGACAAGGCCGGGCTGGCCACGACGCGGTCGATGGTCAGCTGTTCGGCGGCGGCGGGGAAGGTGGCGAGGCCGGCCAGCAGCAGGGCCGTGAGGCGGTGGCGCATGGATTGTTCTTTCTTGTTTGGCGGGAACCGATTCCTTGTCGCGCCGTTGCGGGGGAAAGGCAATGGGATGGGGGTTGGATATCGCCCGACATATCCGTGCTTCCCCCGCGAAAATTTGGGCTGCAAGCGTTTCAGCAATATCCACCGTCACCCCGGCGAAGGCCGGGGCCCAAGTCGTAGAGCGAAGCGCTTGTCACTTGGGCCCCGGCCTTCGCCGGGGTGACGGTGGAGGGGGCAGAAGCGGCGGTGCCTACGAAATCGGGATGCCCACGCCGGCGCGCATTATTCGTCAACTATGCGCATGGACAGCGAAAGGGGCTGGCGGAGCCACCCCGTTTTCGGCCAATAAGATAGGGAAACGAAGGCCATCTGGGAGGATGGAATGGATGCCGTGCGGGCCGCCGAGGCGGCGACCGCCGAGACCATGGTCGACCTGCTGCTGTTCACCCTGGACGGCCGGCCCTATGCCGTGCGCCTGGGCCAGGTGGAGCGGGTCGTGTCCATCGCCGCCTTCACCCCCCTGCCGGGGGCGCCGTCGGTGGTGGCGGGGGTGATCAATATCGGCGGGCGGTTCCTGCCCGTGCTGGATGTGCGCGCCCGGCTGGGCTCCGCCGCGCGCCCGCCCCGGCTGGAGGATGGGCTGGTGGTGGTGCGGCTGGCCAGCCGGTCGGTGGCGCTGTGGATCGACCGGGTGGAGGGGACCATCCATCTGCCGGCCGACAGGCTGGTGCCGGCCGACAGCGTGGTGCCGGCGGGCGGCTGGTTCGACGCGGTGACGGCCCTGCCCGGCGGGCCGGTCTTCATCCATGACGCCGACCGGTTCCTGTCGATGGACGAGGAGGCGGTGCTGGACCAGGCCCTGGCCCGGGGGGTGCCTTCGTGAACCAGACACTGGTGCATAGCCTGATCGAGGAGTTCAGCAGCTTCCTGGCCACGCGCATGGGCCTTTACTATCCGGTCGAGCGCTGGGGCGACCTGGACCGCGCCGTCACCCAGATGGCGGCGGAGCTGGGCTATGCCGATGCCGATGCCTGCATGCGGCATTTCCTGTCGACCCCGGTGGACCGGGCCGAGATCGAGACGCTGGCCAGCTACCTGACCATCGGCGAGACCTATTTCTTCCGCGAGCCGGCCAGTTTCGACGCACTCGCCACCCGCATCCTGCCGGGATTGATCACCCAGCGCCGCCAGGCGCACAGCCGCTATCTGCGCATCTGGAGTGCCGCCTGCTCCACGGGAGAGGAAGCCTATACGATGGCCATCCTGCTGGACCGGCTGATCCCGGACATCAGGCAGTGGAACATCACGCTGCTGGCCACCGACATCAATCCGCGGTCGCTGCGCAAGGCCATCGACGGGGTCTATGGCGACTGGTCCTTCCGCGGCATCGATCCGGAGATCAAGAAGACCTATTTCACCCCGCGCGGGTCGCGGTTCGAGGTGGCGCCGCATATCCGCCGCATGGTCAGCTTCGCCTATCACAACCTGGCGGAGGACCAGTACCCGTCGGTGCACAACAACACCAACGGCATGGACATCATCTTCTGCCGCAATGTGCTGATGTATTTCAGCATGGACCGGGCGCGGCAGGTGGTGACGAACCTGCAGCATTCGCTGATCGATGGCGGCTGGCTGGTAGCGGCGTCGGTGGAGGGATCGGCGGAGCTGTTCACGCCGCTCAGCAATATCGGTCTGACCGACGCCACCATCTATCGCAAGGCGGCGGCGGTGCCGCTGGTGCCCTTCACCCTGCCGCCCCTGCCCGAGTCGGAGGAATTGCCGCTGCCGCCGCTGGCGCTGGTGCCGTCCCCGCCGCCGCCGCTGGTGGTGGAGCCGGAGCCCGCCCCTTCGCCGCTGGACCGGGCCATGGCGCTGTACCAGCGCGGCGACAATGCCGAGGCCATCGCCCTGCTGCTGGACGATCCCAACCTGGCGGCCGACGGCAAGGCGCTGACCCTGCTGGCGCGGCTTTACGCCAACGAGGGGCGGCTGGACCTGGCCGACGAATGCTGCCGCCGGGCGCTGGCCGTGGACCGGCTGGCGCCGGAGCGCCATTACCTGCTGGCCATGATCCGCCAGGAATGCGGCGATGCCCGCGGCGCCGCGGATGCGCTGAAGCGCGCCCTGTTCCTGGACCCCGATTATATCCTGGCGCATGTGGCGCTGGCCGGGCTGGCCGTGTCCGACGGCAGGAAGGCGGAGGCGCGGCGCTGCTATCGCAACGCCCTGACCCTGCTGGCGACGCTTGATCCGGCCGGCACGCTGGCGGAGAGCGACGGGCTGACGGTCGGGCGCCTGATGGAGATCGTGCGCGTGGCCAGTGCGGAGGTGGCGGCATGAGCATGCGGGAGCCGGAAGGCACCATCGACTGGGCCGGCATGCATGCCCGCATCCGGACGGCCATGGAAGGGCTGGAGCGCGGGTTCGAGCCCGATGCCGGCGAGGTGGAGCGCCGCCTGCGCGAGCGTGCCGCAAGGCTGGCGCGGGCCGGCGAGGTCAAGGCGGCCCCGGCGGACGAGATACGCATCCTGGAATTCGACATTGCCGGCCGCACGCATGCGGTGGACAGCCGCTTCGTGCGCGAGGTCTGCGCCGGCATGGCACCGACGCGCGTGCCGCAGGCGCCAAGCTGGGCCATCGGCGTGGTGCATCTGCGCGGCGAGATCCTGACGGTGATGGACCTGACGGCCCTGACCGGCGGCGGGGCCGCAGGCGATGGGGAAGGGCCGCTGGTGGTCCTGCATAGCCATGGGCGGACCCTCGGGCTGGTCACCGACGCCATTCTCGGCCTGCGGGCCGTGTCGCGGTCGGCGCTGGACCCGGTGCCGGGCACGGTGCAGGGCAATCGCCGTTTCTATCTGGGCGTGACGGAACAGGATGCGCTGGTACTGGATGCCGGCGTGTTTTTCGAGGATGGTGCCCTGACGGGCACGGGTGCGGACGGTTCGGCCGGGACGCGGGGGGGCGTGAAATGATGATCACGGTGGGCAAGAAGATCTGGGGCTGCCTGGGGCTGTTGCTGCTGGTGGTGCTGGGCGTGGGCTGGGTGTCGCTGGACACGACCGCGCGGCTGAGCGAGGCGTCGCGGTGGACCGAGCATACCTATGCGGTGCAGAACCGCCTGACCGACCTGATGTCCGCCATGCAGGATGTGGAGACGGGCCAGCGCGGTTTCGTCATCACCGGCGAGGCCCGCTATCTGGCCCCGTACGAGGACGGCTTGCGCCGGCTGGACGCGCTCGCCCGTGAGATTCGCAGCCTGACGTCCGACAACCCGGAGCAGCAGCGCAACATGGACCGGCTGGAAGCCGCCATGCGGGCCAAGACGCAGGAGGTGACCTTCATCGCCGACATCCGTCGCAAGGAGGGGTTCGAGCCGGCGCAGCGCCAGATTCTGACCGATCGCGGCAAGCAGAGCATGGATGATTTCCGCGCCGTCATCCGCCAGATGCAGGATATCGAAAGCCGCCTGCTGACCGCGCGCGACAAGGAGAAGGAAGAGAACACCAAGCTGGCCAACCTGGCCGTGATGGGCGGTGCCGTGCTGGCGGCCCTGATCGTGCTGCTGTCGGGTGCCTTCCTGTCGACCAACATCGTCGGCCCGCTGCGCGATATCACCGCCACCGCCGAGCGCATCGGCCGCGGCGACCTGACCACCGAGATCGCGGTTTCCACCCGTGACGACGAGGTCGGTACCCTGACCAACACCTTCCGCGAGATGTCGCGCGGCCTGCGCCAGCTGGTCCAGGAACTGGCGGAGGGTGTCAACGTGCTGGGCACGGCCGGCAGCCAGATCGTGTCGACCACCGCCCAGGTGTCGGCATCGGCCGCCGAGACGGCCACGGCCCTGGCGGAGACCAGCTCCACCATGGAGGAGGTGCGCAAGACCTCGCAGCTGTCGACGGAGAAGGCCAAGCACGTATCCGACACGGCGCAGGCCACGGCGCAGATCTCCGCCACCGGCAAGCGGGCGGTGGAACAGTCCATCTCCGGCATCGGCATCGTGCGCGAACAGATCGGTTCCATCGCCGAGGCGGTGATCAAGCTGTCCGAGCAGAGCCAGGCCATCGGCACCATCGTCGCCTCGGTCAATGATCTGGCCGAACAGTCCAACCTGCTGGCCGTCAATGCCGCCATCGAGGCGGCGCGGGCCGGCGAGCAGGGCAAGGGCTTCGTCGTGGTGGCCGCCGAGGTCAAGAGCCTGGCCGAACAGTCCAAGACGGCCACGGCACAGGTGCGCGCCATCCTGGGCGACATCCAGAAGGCCACGGCCACCGCCGTGCTGGCGGCCGAACAGGGCAGCAAGGCCGTGGATACCGGTGTGAAACAGGCGCAGGAGGCGGGCCAGGCCATTGAGCGGCTGGCGCAGAATATCGCCCTGGCGACCCAGGCCAGCACCCAGATCGTGGCATCCAACCAGCAGCAGCAGGTGGGCATCGACCAGGTGGCGCTGGCCATGGACAGCATCCGCCAGGCCAGCAGCCAGAACACCATCGCCACCAAGCAGGCGGAGACGGCGGCCCATAACCTGAACGCGCTGGGCCACAAGCTGAAGTCGCTGGTCGGCCAGTACAAGGCCTGACCGGAAGACCGGAGCGCCGCCCATGAACAGCCGCAACGAACAGCTTTTCCAGCGCCTGCTGGCCATGTTCATGGTCGAGGCGGAGGAACATGTCGGCTCGCTGGCCATCTCCATGCGCGAGCTGGAGGCGGGCGTCGGCGAACAGCGCGCGCGCGAGCTGATCGAGAAGACCTTCCGCGAGGTCCATACGCTGAAAGGGGCGGCGCGCACCGTCAACCTGTCGCATCTGGTGGCCCTGTGCCACGCCATGGAAACGCTGCTGGCCCTGCTGAAGCGCGGGGAGTTGAAGCTGTCGCCGCCCGTGGTGTCGGTGCTGGTCGACGGCTATGCGGCGCTCAGGGTGATGGTGCCCAGTGCGGTGAACGGCAACAGCCCGCCGCCCGTCGACGGCCTGGACGGGCTGATCGCGCGGCTGGAAGGGGCGATGGTTGCCGGGGGTGAGGCGGCACCCGTCCCCGCCGCTGCGGTCCCCCCGCCGCCACCTCCCCCACCGGCCCCTGTCGCACCGCCGCCGCCAGTGGCAAAGCCGGCCCCCCCGCCTCCACCCCCGCCGCCCCCGGCGCGGGAGGAAGAGGTTGCCCCGCGGCCCGCGGCGCGGCAGACCCTGCGCGTGCCCGTGGACCGGCTGGATTTCCTGCTGCACCAGGCGGAGGAGCTGATCACCGCCAAGCTGTCGGGCGGGGAGCGGGTGCAGGAGATCCGGGCGCTGGGTGTGGGCCTGGGCGACCGCATGCGCACGCGCCAGCGCCTGGATGCCGAAAGCCAGGCGGAGTTCGACGCGCAGACCCTGGCCTGGGTGGGCAACAGGCTGAGCCGGCTGGCGCTGGATGCCGATCAGGATGCGCGTGGGCTGGCCAAGGGCGTGGACAGCCTGCTGTCGGGCACCAAGCAGGTGCTAATGCTGCCCGCCTCCACGCTTTTGGAGCCGGTGGCCCAGGACCTGGCCGACCTGGCGCGCCGCCAGGGCAAGGATGTGCAGCTGACCCTGTCCGGACAGGAGCTGGAGCTGGACCGCCGCGTGCAGGAGGAGCTGCGCGACGCGCTGCTGCATCTGGCGCGCAACGCCATCGACCATGGCATCGAGAAGCCCGAGGAGCGCGTGGCCGCCGGCAAGCCGGCCCGCGCCAGCGTCACCCTGAGTGTCAGCCAGCGCGATGGTGGCAGGGCGGAGATCGCCATCGCCGATGACGGGCGCGGCATGGATCTGGGCCGCCTGACCCGCGAGGCGGTGAGCCAAGGCCTGATCGAGGCGGACAAGGCGGCCTCGCTGGGGCCCGACCAGGTGATGGCGCTGGCCTTCCAGTCCGGCCTGTCGACCAGCGACGGGGTCAGCGACATTTCCGGGCGCGGGCTGGGTTTGGCCATCGTGCAGGAGAAGGTGGAACGGCTGGGCGGCACGGTGACGGTGGAGTCGGCACCGGGCAGGGGCAGCACCTTCCGCCTGCTGCTGCCGGTCACCATGGCGGCCTTTCGCGTGGTGATGGCGGAGGCCGCCGGCCATTGCTATGCCATGCCCACCAACCGCATCGAACGCGTGGGCCGCGTGCCCAGTGCCGAGGTGCAGCTGGTCGAGGGCCGGGAAATGCTGCGCATCGACGGCCGCCCCCTGGCGCTGGTCCGGCTGTCGGACCTGCTGCGCCTGGGCGGGACGGGGCCGGCGGGGGATTTCCGGTCCTACATCGTCCTGGCGGCGGCCGGGCAGCGGCTGGCGGTCGAGGTGGACCATGTGGCGGGCGAGAGCGAGATATTGATGAAGCCGCTGGGCTGGCCCCTGACGCGGGTGCCGGCGGTGGCGGGTGCGGTGGCCCTGCCGTCGGGGCGGCTGGGTTTCGTCCTGAACGTGCATGATCTGCTGCGCACGGCCTTGCGGCCGGATTTCCAGAGCATGTCGATGAGGCCCGACCGCAACGCGGCGGCCCCGGAGCGCAAGTCGATCCTGATCGCCGAGGACAGCATCACCGCGCGCACCCTGTTCAAGCATGTGCTGGAGGCGGCGGGGTTCCGCGTGCGCACCTGTGTGGACGGGATGGAGGCGTGGAACGTGCTGGCCGGCGAGACGTTCGATCTGGTGGTGTCCGACGTGGAAATGCCGCGCATGGGCGGATTCGAACTCACAGAACGGATCAGAAAGGAACCCCGCCTTACGGATATTCCGCTGATTTTGATCACTTCCTTGGAGACGCGTGAGGATAGGGAGCGCGGGGTTGATGTGGGTGCCAGCGCCTATATTGTGAAGCGAAGTTTCGACCAGAGCGACTTGCTGGAGATCATCGGTCGCCTGATCTGAGGAATATCCCGTGATCAAGGTTCTCGTCGCCGAGGATTCGCCCACCATTCGGGCGTTTCTCACTGCCATCCTGGAAAGCGAGCCCGACATCAAGGTCGTGGGTGCCGTCTCCGACGGTGACGCGGCCGTGCAGGCGGTGCAGAAACTTCGCCCGGACGTGGTGACCATGGACATCCACATGCCGGGCCTGGACGGGTTCACCGCCACGCGCGAGATCATGGAGACGGTCCCCGTCCCCATCGTCATCGTCAGCGGCGCCGTGCAGGACGAGATGGCGGCCACCTTCAAGGCGGTGGAGGCGGGCGCGCTGGCCTTCGTGCGCCGGCCGGCCGGTCTGGGCCATGACGATCACGAGGATGAGGCCGACGCCCTGGTCACCTCGGTCCGGCTGATGTCGGAAGTGAAGGTGGTGCGCCGCTGGAAGCGCCCGCCGGCCATCGCCCAGCGGGTGGCGGCGACGCAGATCGAGCCCGACCCCCTGTACCGGCCGCGCGTGGTGGCCATCGGCGCCAGCACGGGCGGGCCCGTTGCGTTGCAGACCATCCTGGGCGAACTGCCCGCCGATTTCCCGCTGCCGGTGCTGGTGGTGCAGCATATCGCCTATGGCTTCGTCCAGGGCTTCGCCGACTGGCTGAATGCCGGCTGCGCGCTGCCGGTCACGGTGGCGGTGGATGGCGAGGAGGTGATGCCCGGCCATGTCTATGTGGCCCCGGACGACCGCCATATGGGCGTGGACGCGTTCGGCCGCATCCGTTTGGACAACAGCCCGGCGGAAGCAGGGTTGCGCCCGTCGGTGGGCCATCTGTTCCGCAGCGTGGCGGTGCAGTATGGCCGCCGGTCCATCGGCGTGCTGCTGACCGGCATGGGCTCCGACGGGGCCGAGGGACTGTGCGACCTGCGGGCGCTGGGCGCGGCGACGATTGCGCAGGACGCGGCCAGTTCGGTGGTGCATGGCATGCCGGGGGTGGCGATCGAACGCGGCGGGGCGGGGCATGTGCTGCCGGCGTCGGCGATCGCGGGGAAGCTGGTCAGTTTGGCGGGGTAGGGCGCCGTAGGTCAGGTCGAGGCGTGAGCCACCGGCCCCGTCGATTGCCGCACCATCAGTTCGAACCCCAATTGCCGGTCCGGTGCCGGCTCCCCGTCGCCGATCAGCAGGTCGACGGCGGCGGCCGCCATGCCCATGGTGGGCTGGCGGATGGTGGTCAAGGGCGGCCAGATCACCCTTGCGATGGGGCTGTCATCGAAGCCCACCACCGACAGGTCGCGGGGCACCTGCAGGCCGTGCTTGTTGGCGGCGGCGACCGTGGCGGCGGCCATGTCGTCATTGCCGGCGAAGATCGCGGTGGGGCGGTCGGGCAGGGCCAGCAATTGCTCGGCCGCCGCGAAGCCGCCGGCGAAGCTGAAATCGCCGGGCAGGATATGGGCGGGCGACAGGGTCAGGCCGCGGGCGGCGGCGGCGGTCAGGAAACCACGCTGGCGCAGTTCGGCCGCGCCATGGTCGGGATGGCCCAGGATCATGCCCAGCCGTTTATGGCCCAGATCGGCCAGATGGTCGGCGGCCAGACGGGCCGCCGCCTCGTCATCCATATGCACATGGGCGGTACGGTCGGGCTCCAGCCGGGGGGCGATGCGCACCAGGGGGACGTTGGCGGCGGCGATGGCGTCCAGCACGTCCTTCCTGTCCACGATGGGCGGGGTGAGGATCAGGCCGTCCAGGCGGAAGCGGGTGGCCACGCCCACCATCAGGCGCGGCAGGCTGGGATCGTCGGCCTCGCACGGTTCCGTCAGCAGGTGGTAGCCCTTCTCCTGGCAGCGGCGGATGGCGCCGGCCTTGATGTCGGCCATGTAGTTGCTGGACGGGTTGTCATAGAACAGCCCGATCAGGTAGGAGCGGCGGCCGGCGAGCGAGCGCGCATTGGGATTGGGCCGGTAATCCAGGTCGGCCACGGCGGCGCGGACACGGGCCAGCGTCTCCTCCGCCACCCGCGCCTCGTTGTTCAGCACGCGCGACACGGTCTTGGTCGACACGCCGGCCTGCCTCGCCACATCGAAGATGGTGGCGACACGCTGCGGCGCCCGCCCGTTGCCGGAATGCTGGATGTCGGTCAAGGAACGCTCCCTATACGCGCCTGAGGCTTCGGGACGGCAGAAGCCGCCTCACGTCCCCTTGGGTTTCGGGAACAGGATGTAGCATGGTTCATGACATCTGACAACGTTGTCTAGTCCGGTTTGGTGTTCCCTCAGGCGCCGGGCGCCGCCATCCGGCGGCTTGGCTCACGCCGCATGGGCGGCGGGCCGGCAGTCGCCGGCCTGTGGTTCCCGTCATCATGCGTTACGGGGAACCGCTTTCAGCCGCCTGTCGGGCACGACGCTTCGCGCTGACCCGCAAGGCCAGCGGAATGGCCAGCGGCAGCAGCGAATAGGACCAGGGGGCGACAAGAATGGCGCCCGGCGAGGGGACGGCGGCCAGCAGGGCGGAGAGGATGCCGCTGCCCATGATCAGCGCCCAGACCAGGGCGTGATCCCAGTGGCCCGCCACCAGATGCCCGCGCCGCAGCCCGTGGGTGAACAAAGCCAGGATCAGCCCCGACATCAGCGCGAAGCCGGCGCCATAGAGCACGAACAGGGCACGGGCATCGCCCAGGCCCAGGCTGGCGCGTCCCCGCAGGAACTCCGTGAAGGTCAGCAGCATGACCCGCATCGGATAGACATAGACCATGACCACGAAGACCAGGGCCAGGCTGAGCAGGACGGACAGCCCATCGCCGCGCCCGCCGGCCCGGCGCCAGGAGACATGCGCCCACCAGAACATGGCGATCAGCACGAAGCCGCCGGCGAAGACCGGCAGCCGCCACAGCGCCTCCAGCAGGTCGCGGAACCCGAATTCCGACCCGCCCTCCGCGATGACCAGCAGCGATACGGCAAAGGCGAAGGCGGCATCGACGAAATTGTCGAGCCGGGTGGAACCGGGGTCGGCATTGCTGTCGGACATGGGCGGCCCTGGGGCGGGGGAGGATGGGTGATTGTCCATGAGGTGGGGGACGGGGGCAAGCGGCACCGTGCCGGCTTGGCATTGACACCGGTATCAATTACTCTACCCCCGACGAAATGGCCCCGTGGAAGGGCCGTACCGACGGGGGGATGGAATGCGCGTGATGGATGTGACGCGGCGGTCGCTGCTGCTGGCCGGGGCGTCGGGGGTGCTGCTGGCATCGGGTGCCAATGCCGCCACGGGCAAGGGGCCGGTGGTGGCCACGCGGGCCGGCAAGGTGCGCGGGCGCACGGACCAGGGCGTGCATGTGTTCAAGGGCGTGCGCTATGGCGCCGACACGGCCGCCCGCCGCTTCCAGGGCCCCCTGCCGCCCACGCCCTGGAAAGGGGTGGTGGACGCCGTCGATTACGGCAATGCCAGCCCGCAGGGATCGAAGGAGGATCGGCAGTCGGAGGATTGCCTGTTCCTGAATGTCTGGACACGGGGCCTGGGCGACGGGGGCAAGCGGCCGGTCATGGTCTATATCCATGGCGGCGCCTATGCCAACGGGTCGGGGTCCAGCCCGCTTTATGACGGCACGCGGCTGGCGCTGCGTGGCGATGTGGTGGTGGTGACGGTCAATCACCGGCTGAACCTGTTCGGCTATCTCTATCTGGCGCGGCTGGCGGGGCTGGGGGATGAACGGTTTGCCGACAGCGGCAATGCCGGGCAGCTGGACCTGATCCTGGCCTTGCAATGGGTGCGGGACAATATCGCCTCGTTCGGTGGCGATCCCGGCAATGTCATGCTGTTCGGCCAGTCGGGCGGCGGGGCCAAGATCGCCACCCTGATGGCCATGCCCGCCGCGCGCGGCCTGTTCCACAAGGTCGCCACCATGAGCGGGCAGCAGGTGACGGCCGGCGGCCCGCGCAATGCCACGGCGCGCACCGCCGCCATCCTGAAGCAGCTGGGCCTGAGTGCCGACAAGGCGGGGGCCGAGGCGATGCTGTCGCTGCCGGTGGAACAGCTGAAGGCGGGGCTGAAGGCCGTGGACCCGGTGGCGGGGTCGGGCGGGGTCTATACGGGGCCGGTGGTGGATGGGCGCAACCTGCCGGTCCATCCATTCTTCCCAGGTGCCCCGGCCCTATCGGCCGATATCCCGATGATCATCGGCAATACCCATGACGAGACGCGCGGCCTGATCGGCGGGGGGGACCCGTCGACCTTCACGCTGACCTGGGAGGCGCTGCCCGACAAGCTGTTCCCCGCCATGCGGGTGGATATCGCCCCGGAGGAGGTGATCGCCGAATATCGCCGCCTCTATCCCCAACACAGCCCGTCCGACGTGTTCTTCGCCGCCACCACCGCCGGCCGGTCCTGGCGGGGCGCGGTGGAGGAGCTGGAGGCGCGGGCCCGGCAGAAGCCGGGCGTGGCGCCCACCCCTGCCCCCACTTGGGCGTATCAGCTGGATTGGCCGTCGCCCCTGGATGGTGGCAAATGGGGGGCGCCGCACACGCTGGACATCCCGCTTTCCTTCGACAATGCCGCCCAGCCGGGCAGCCAGACGGGGACGGCGCCGGAAGCACACCGCATGGCGGGGCGGCTGGCCGATGCCTTCATCGCCCTGGCGCGCAAGGGCGATCCCAACCATCCGGACCTGCCGGCGTGGGAACCCTATGGGCTGGAGCGGCGGCAGACCATGGTGCTGAATGATGAATGCCGGCTGGTCGATGATCCCAGGGGCGGGGAGCGGCGGTTGTTCGCCAAGGTGCCGTTCATCCAGTTCGGGACGTGAGGTCCGTCCCTCAGGCGCCGGGCGCCGCCTCCGGCGGCTTGGCTTGCGCGGGCACGTGCCCGCGGGCGCTCAACGCGCCAGCCAACCGGCTATCCATTGCCGGTTGGCATGATCCCATGATCGTAGGTCGGGGTGAGCGACAGCCCCATCCACGCCGCCTTCACCTGACCGGCCAGCCCCATCAGGTCCAGCGGCTTGGCGATGATGCCGGCGGCCCCGAGCGCCAGCAGCCTTGCCCGGTCGTCGTCCCCGTCCAGCGCGGTGACGAACAGCACGGGCAGGGCGGCGGTGGCGGGGTCGGCGCGCAGGGCGGCCAGGGTCGCGGGCCCGTCCAGGCCCGGCATCACCACGTCCAGCAGCACCAGCTGCGCGTCCGACGAGCAGGCCAGGGCGACGGCCTGGCTGCCATCGGCACACAGCGTCACGGCAAGCCCGCCCACGGCGGCCAGGGCCAGTTCCGCCATGGCGCGCAGGTCGGGATCGTCATCGACATATAAAACCCGGATCAGGGGGCCCATCATCATCGTCCCGGCAACAGGAACCTAACCGTCATGACAGGTAACCCTGCCTCGACAGGGTTAACGCGGCACGGCTAGAATGCAATTGCAAACCAGTTACGATTGCCGGGTCCATTGATGAGCGACCAGCACCTTTCCGTTTCCGTTGCCGCCCGGCACCGGGAAATCCGCGCCCAATATGTGCTGCTGCTGCCGGAGCGGCTGGCGGCCCTGGCCCATGCCGCGAGCGACGCGGCGGAGATGCTGCGCCAGGCCCATGGGCTGGTCGGATCGGCCAGCACCTTCGGCTTCATGGATCTGGCCGAGGCCGCAAGGCGCCTGGAACAGGTGCTGCGCGCGCCCTTGCCCAACGCGGCCGCGGCCGCTACGCAGCTGGAGCAGGCCCTGGCCGGTGTGCTGGGGGCGGGCGAACAGGCGCTCCACCTGCCGGAGAGGGTGGAGGATGCCGAGGAGGTGGGGCCGCGGGCGGAGGAGCTGACCGTCTATCTGCTGGAGGATGACACCGTCCAGGCCGACGAACTGGTGAGCCAGATGCGGCCCTATGGCTATCGCGCCAAGGCATTCACCGATCCCGCCAGCTTCCGCGAGGCGGTGCGCGAGAACCCGCCATCGGCGCTGATCGTCGATATCATCTGCGGGGCCGATTACGATGCGGGCAGCGAGACCCTGACCCGGATGCTGGCCGAGGGGCCGGTGCCGCCCGCCATCTTCCTGTCGGGGCGCGATGATTTCGCCGCCCGGCTGGGCGCGGTGCGGGCCGGCGGGGCGGGATACCTGACCAAGCCGGTGGACCCGGCCACGCTCGCCGAACGGCTGGACCAGGCCATCGGGCGGGAGAGCATCCGGCCCTACCGCGTGATGCTGATCGATGACGACCCGCTGGTCGCCGCCCAATATGCCACGGCCCTGGGCGGGGCCGGGATGGAGGTGGAGGTGCTGGTCGATCCGGTCGAGGCCATCCCCCAGATCCGCCGCTTCCTGCCCGACCTGGTGCTGCTGGACCAGGTGATGCCGGGCTGCACCGGCCTGGAGCTGGCCGCCGTGCTGCGCCAGCAGGAGGGGATGCTGTCGCTGCCCATCCTGTTCCTGACGGCCGACCAGGCGCTGGGCGACAAGCGGCTGGTGCTGGATGTCGGTGCGGAGGACCTGCTGCTGAAGCCGATCGGCACCGTGCAGCTGGTGTCGCAGGTGCGGGCCCGCGTGCGGCGCGCCCGTCAGCTGCAGGCCATGATGGCCCGCGACAGCCTGACCGGCGCCCTGAACCACGCCATGGTGCAGGAGCATCTGGCCACGGAGGTGGCGCGCGCCCGGCGTGACGGGGTGCCGCTGTCCTTCGTGATGATCGATGTGGACCGGTTCAAGCGGGTGAATGACGAGCATGGCCACGCCGCCGGCGACCGCGTCCTGCGCTCGCTGGCGCGCCTGCTGCGCCAGCGCCTGCGCCGCAGCGACATCGTGGGCCGGTACGGCGGGGAGGAATTCGCCGTCATCCTGCCGGGGACGGGGCCGTCGGAGGCCGCCTTCATGCTGGACGCGCTGCGCCGGGATTTCCAGGCCATCGGTTTCCGCGGGGCCGGCGACGTGCTGTTCCATGTCAGTTTCAGCGCCGGCGTGGCCGGCCTGACCGATGCCAGCGACCTGGCCGCCCTGAACTTGGCGGCCGATGCCGCGCTGTATTTCGCCAAGCGCGCCGGCCGCGACCGGGTGCATATCGCCGGCTCCCTCTCCACGCCCGCCTGATCCGTTTTCGGCTAAGCCGAAAACGGATCAGGTTTTTTTCGTGTTCCCTCAGGCGCCGGGCTTGGCTTACGCGGCACGTGCCGCGCGGCGGCGGTCGCCGCCGTGGTGGTTTTCGGCTGGCCGAGAACAGGTGCGGCTTTTCCGTTTTCCTCAAGCCGCGGCGGCGGTCGCCATCGTGGCGGTTCCCGGCTAATCGAAAACCGTTCTGGTATCCGCAATCAGAAGTGCCTTAAAAGGGAGATGGATACCCGTCAGCCAAGGACGGGTCGTTGAGGGTCGGCCGGGGCAGGGGACCGGATGAGCATGCAGGCGCCGCATCTGCTGGTCGTGGAGGACAGCCCCACGCAGGCATTGCAGATGGAGATCACACTGGCCGCCCAGGGCTGGACGGCGGAGGTGTGCGCGACGGCCGAGGATGCGCTGGAGACGTTGAACGGCGCCCTGCCAGACCTGGTGCTGGTCGATTACCACCTGCCGCGGATGAGCGGAGACGAGCTGATCCGCCGCCTGCGCCTGAATGTGCGCACCCGCCACCTGCCGATCATCATGCTGACCGACGAGGTGACGGCGGAGGCCGAGTTCCGCGGCATCGAGAGCGGGGCCGACGCCTATGTGCCCAAATCCGCCGACAGCGACCTGCTGCCGGCGCGAATCACCGCCCTGCTGAAGCGCGGGCGGCAGAATTTCAACGCCTCGGCCCAGGCGCTGCGCCGCTGCCGGCTGCTGATCGTCGATGACAGCCCCACCTTCCTGGAATTCATGCGCGGCCTGCTGGAGGAGGAGGGGCACGACGTCCTGCCGCTGCTGTCGGGGCTGCAGGCGCTGGAGCTGGCCGAACACGAGAATTTCGACTGCATCATCGTCGACCTGAACATGCCGGAGATCGACGGCGTGGATCTGTGCGCGCGCCTGGACGGCGTGCGCCGGCGGCGGGAGGAACTGTTCCAGATCGTCATGCTGACGGCATCGGAGAGCAAGACCGACCTGATGCGCGGCCTGGAGGCCGGGGCCGACGATTACGTCACCAAGGCCAACGATATCGAGATCATCAAGGCCCGCATCCGGGCCTTGCTGCGCCGCAAGCTGCTGCATGAGGAAAACCTGCGCATCTCCACCGAGTTCCACCTGAAGGAACGCGAACTGGAGAACGCGCATGAGGAAAGGCGGCTGGCGGAGGCCCGCGCGTCGCTGGCCGACGCGCTGGAGAAATCCAACCGCGAGCTGGCGGAGGCCAATGAGCGGCTGACCCAGGCGCAGGTGGAACTGACCCGCGCCAAGGACCAGGCCGAGGCCGCCAACCGCGCCAAGTCGGAATTCCTGGCCAATATGAGCCACGAGCTGCGCACGCCGATGAACGGCATCATCGGCATGAACACGCTGCTGCTGACCACGGAGCTGACGCCGGAACAAAGGCATTCGGCCGATCTGGTGGGATCCTCGGCCAAGCTGCTGCTGAGCCTGCTGAACGACATCCTGGACATCTCCAAGCTGGAGGCCAACCAGGTCACGCTGGAACATATCGAGTTCGATCTGGCGCGGATGTTCGAGGAAACCGCCCTGCTGATGGCGCCCAAGGCGGCGGAGCACGGGATCGAGCTGGTGCTGGACATCGCGCCGTCCGCTCGGCGCAGCGTGGTCAGCGACCCGACCCGCATCCGCCAGGTGGTGCTGAACCTGATCGGCAATGCCATCAAGTTCACCGCCAGGGGCGGGGTGACGGTGGGCGTGGCCGTGCATGAGGGAGCGGGCGGGACCCTGACCCTGGATGTGCAGGTCATCGATACCGGCATCGGCATCCCGCCGGCCGCCGTGAACCGGCTGTTCGAGAAGTTCGTGCAGGCCGACAGTTCGGTCAGCCGCAAATTCGGCGGCACCGGCCTGGGCCTGGCCATCTGCCGGGAGACGGTGGGCCTGCTGGGCGGGCGCATCGGCGTGGAAAGCACGGTGGGCATCGGGTCCACCTTCTGGTTCACCGTCACTCTGGCGGCGGGCGAGGAGGAGGTGCCGGCCGGCACCCCCCTGCCCGATCTGGCGGGGCGCGAGGTGCTGCTGCTGGTGCCCGACGGGCTGGTGCGCGCGCCGATGGTGCGCGAACTGTCGCGCCTGGGCTTGCGGGTGCGGGTGGAAGAGGTGGATGACGCCGTGGCGGAGGCCGGGGCGGGGCGGCTGGCGCCGGAGATCGTGGTGCTGGACATGGCGCTGGTCGCCGATCCCGACAGCGACGTGACCGCGCGGCTGCGCGGGGCGCTGCCCAAGGCGCGGCTGGTCATGCTGCGCCCCATGACGGGGGCCGGCCCGCTGCCGCCCGGCATCGACGCCATGCTGGACAAGCCGGTACTGCGCCCCGACCTGATCACCGTGCTGCGCGGCCGCCAGCCGGCGGCGGCGGTGGAGCGCGCGGCCCCGGCGCCGGCCGTGGCGGCGTCCGGTGCCGGCGGGCGCATCCTGCTGGCCGAGGATAATTACGTGAACCAGCAGGTGGCGCTGCACATGCTGACCGGTGCCGGCCACAGCGTCGATATCGCCAACCATGGCGGCGAGGCCGTGGAGGCGCTGGAGGCCCGCGATTACGATCTGGTGCTGATGGATGTGCAGATGCCTGTGGTCGACGGGCTGGAGGCCACGCGCCGCATCCGCGCCCTGGGCGGGGCCCGCGCGTCGATCCCCATCATCGCCATGACCGCCAACGCCATGACGGGGGTGGAGGAGGAATATCGCGAGGCGGGCATGGATGATTACATCTCCAAACCTGTCGAATATCAGGAATTCCTGGCCAAGGTGCGGCTGTGGCTGGACCGCGTGCGCGGCCAGGCCGCCCCGGCGGCGGCGGTTGCCGCCCCCATCGACGTGGCGGACCTGGATTTGACGCCGGTGCGCCAATTGCGGGAGATGATGGGGGCGGCCGCCTTCGACCGGCTGCTGGGCCAGTTCCTGGATAATTCCACCGCCCGGCTGGAGCGCATCGCCAAGGCGCTGGACGGCGGCGACCAGGCCGGTCTGGCCCGCGACATCCACGACATGATCAGCACGTCGGGGGGCTTCGGCTGCAAGGCGGTGATGCGCCTGGGCCGCGAGATGGAACAGGCCCTGCGCGAGGATGAGCAGGCCACCCTGGCCCGCCTGGGCGAGCAATTGGAGCGTACTGCACCGGGGACGTGGGAGCGGCTGGCGGCGGCGATGCGGGAGTAGGAAGATGCCGGATCGTGGGCCGCGTCTTGACTGATACCAAATCCTGATGGGATGGATTCTCCGGGACCTGGTACCCGCCCGCTTATTGTACCGCTGAGGATTTCCCTGCAGATGGGCCGGATAGTCTTCCGTGCCCTCCAGGATGGCATTTTGGCTATATCTGG
Organism: Niveispirillum sp. KHB5.9; assembly: GCF_048066115.1. Classification (NCBI taxonomy): domain Bacteria; kingdom Pseudomonadati; phylum Pseudomonadota; class Alphaproteobacteria; order Rhodospirillales; family Azospirillaceae; genus Niveispirillum; species Niveispirillum sp. KHB5.9. The sequence continues at coordinate 109,254 of NZ_JBLTYX010000015.1, forward strand.
TGGCCGTTCTGCACGCCAATACGCAAAACCCCTTCTCGCATCAACCGATGCCCGTCGCGCCCTGTCGATGAAATGGGCGCCAGTATATAGAAAAATCGAAGAGATAGGTCTGCTGATACCGCGTATTGAATGGGGTTTTTCCCCCGGATTCGCGTATTGAGTTAATGAGGATTTGCCGATCATTTTAAATATCCCCTGAACCGAAGCCGGGAGATATGACATGTCCTTGGGGATCCGAGCGAAGTTGCTCTCTGTCGTCGGACTGTTGGCTGTCATGGCCCTGGTCCTCACGGTGGTGCAGAGCTTTGCGGCGCTGCAGGAATTGGCCATCGCCAACAACGTAGAGTCCGGCAATGCGACCGCCCGGCGGATGTTGGGCGTTGCGGGGAAGCTGGCGGTGGAACGGGGTGCCACCAATATCGCGCTGACCATGGTCGCGGTCGATAATGGCCAGCGGGATCAGGCCGGAAAGGCGCGCGCAAGCGCCGAAGCGGCTATCGCCGAGGCGGTCGCCGCCGGCGATCTGTCTCCGGCCACGCTTCGGGCGTTGGACACCCTGTCCGGGCTGCGTGACATCGCCTGGAAAAGCATGGAGGGTGGTCAGCGGGATGCCGCCGGCTGGTTCCAGGGCACATCGCGCGTCATCGACCAGTTGCTGTTCCAGGCCCGCGACAGTGTCGCAGCGGTGGAATTGCCGCAGGAGGCAACGCTGGTCGGTGGGCTTTCCCTGTCCAGCAATCTCGCGGAACTGTCGGAGCATCTGGGACGGCAACGTGGCTTGGTGGCGGGGGTGCTGGCGGCCGGGCAGGCTCCGACGGATCCACAACTCGTCGCCATCGGCAATGCGGCTGGCTTCGCGCAGCTGAGCCTCATGGTCGCTCGGGCCCAGGTAGGCGGCATGGGACCGGAATACCGGCGCGCCGTCCAGGACGCGGAGGGAGCGGCGCAAGCGATGGAAAAACAGCTGCAGTCCGTGCTTGCCGCCGCTGCCGCCAGCCAGCCCTATCCGATGGACAGCGCGGCATGGTTCGAGGCTGCCACCAAATCCATCGGCACCATCCTGGCGGTGCGATCCGGTGTGGAGACGCTGCTGGCCCGCGATGTGTCGGCCTTCAACCGGTCGCGGGGCTGGAAGCTGGGGGGCATGATCGCGGTGATGGCGGCGGGCGGCCTGCTGGTGCTGGGTGCCTTCGCGATTGTCACGCGTCAGGTGCTTCGGCCGCTGGCCGATCTGGGCAACATCATCGACCATATCGCGCGTGAGGATTTCAGCCGCGCGGTACCCTATTGCGGTCGCGGCGACGAACTGGGGGCGATGGCGCGCTCCATCGACGTGCTGCGGGCCCACAGTCAGGAGGCGCAGCGGCTGCGCGCCCAGGAGGCGGAGCAGCAGCAATACCGCATCCGCCGCGCGGCGCTGCTCGAGGAGTTGATCAGCGGCTTCAACGCCAGTGCCAGCAACAGCATCCAGGAAATGTCATCAGCCTCGACAGAGCTGGAGGCCACGGCGACCCAGATGTCGGGAGTTTCCACCGAAACGCTGCGCCAGTCGCAGGCAGCGACGGACGCAGTGCATGCCACCACCGAGCATATCCAGACGGTGGCCGCGGCGGCGGAACAGCTCAGCGGGTCGATCACGGAGATCCAGCGCCAGTCCGACCGCTCACGCCAGTCGGCCAGCGAGACGACCGGCGAGGCCGAAGACGCCACCCGCACCCTGGTCACCCTGTCGGATGCGGCGCAGCGCATTGGGGACGTGGTCAGCATGATCGCCAATATCGCCAGCCAGACCAACCTGCTGGCGCTGAACGCCACGATCGAGGCGGCACGCGCCGGGGAGGCCGGCAAAGGCTTCGCCATCGTTGCCGGCGAGGTGAAGGCGCTGGCCACGCAGACCGCACGCGCCACCGATGATATCGGCCGTCAGATCGCGGAAATGCAGCGCGTGACCGGCCTGTCGGTGGACGCCATCCGCCGTGTGTCCACAGCCATTGGCGGCCAAGCGGCGATCGCGCGGGAGATCGCCAACGCGGTCGATCAGCAATCTGCCGCGACCGGCGAGATTGCGCACAGCGTATCCGATGCCGCCGACAGCATGCGCGATGTCAAAGGCTCCATGGCCCGCGTCACTGAAGTGGCCAATGAGGCGGGGGCCATGTCGCAGGAGGTGACAGAGGCGGCCTCCATCCTGGCCCGCAACGCCACCGTTCTGAAGGATGAGATGTCGAAATTCTTCACGGCGATCCGAGCGGCGTGACGGAGAGGGGCGATTGTTCAAGCGGTGCCCCTTCCCGCCCTTCTCCCCAAGAACGCCTGTATCCGCCCGTGCCGCTGCGCCGTCAGCTTATATCCCGCCACCGACAGCATGGACAGGCCCAGTCCCAGGGCCACGGCCAAGCCGGCCAGCCAGCGGAAGCCGGTGAGGGTGGTGGCGGTCTGGGGGACGCCCGGCACATAGCCCACGCCCTCCAGCGCCAGCCCGCCGATGAAGGCCGAGCCGCCCAGGGCCAGCTTCAGGATCAGCGATGCCAGGCCGTAGATCTTCGCCTCGTCCCGACGGCGGCGGCGCCAATGGGCGTAGTCGACGGCGTCGGGCAGCATGGACCACATGGCCACGGCGTGCGCCGCATGGCCGAAAAAGATCAAGGTCAGGCAGGCGAAGCTGGACCAGAGGCTGCCGGCCGGGGTGAAGGCCAGGGCCACCCCGCCGATGATGACCAGAGCGCTGCCGCCTTGCCAGGCGGCGCGCTTGGACCAGCGGCGCGCCACCCAGACCCAGACGGGGACCCCGATGATGCCGGCGGCGGAGAACCAGGTCAGCGCCTGCGCGATCATGGTCTTGTCGCCGCCCAGATCGTATTTCAGCAGATAGGGCACGTTGCGCATCAGGATGCCCAGCGACAGATGCAGGGCCACCGTGGCGGCCAGCAGGCGCAGCAGCGGCCCGTTGCGCATCACGCCGCCCACGAACCCGCCCAGATCGTCGCGCAGGCCCAGCGGGGCGGTTTGTGCCGCCGGCGCCGGCAGTTCGCGCACCGAGGCGACGCAGGCGATATGGGTCAGCACGGCCAGCGCACCGACGCAGGCCGCGGCCGGGCTGTAGCTGCCGAACCAGCCGGCCAGCAGCGGCAGCAAGGCCGAGACCGAGGTGGAGCCGGCGAAGGCCAGCAGCATGCGCCAGCCGGTGAGGCTGGCCCTCTCGTCACTGTCGCGGGTCATGGCGGCGGTCAGCGAGGAATAGGGGATTGCCACCACCGCGTAGCAGCTGCGCAACAGCATATGGGTCAGCGTGGCGAAGATGATCATCCCCGCCGATCCCGGCACCAGGAAGGCGGGCGGGGAGAAGCACAGCCAGAAGGAGGCTGCCAGCGGCACCGTGCCGAACAGGATGAAGGGCCGGTAGCGGCCCATCCTGGTGCGGGTGCGGTCGGAGATGATGCCCATCAGCGGGTCCATGCCCGCATCCCAGACCGAGGCGATCAGATAGGACAGGCCGGCATCCACCGCCGACAGGCCCAGCACATCCATCTGGAAGAACAGGATGAACAGCAGCAGCGACTGCCAATAGAGATTGAGGCCGAAATCGCCCGTCGCATAGCCGATCCTGGCCCCGAGACCCAAAGTCCGCATGTCCGCCCGCTTGGCATCTTCCCCCGTGCCCGGGTTTCTACCGGGCTTGGGGGCGACGTTACGCGGTCGGCCTGCGGCGGTCGAGGGGAGTTTGGTGCTTGGGTGGAAGTCTTGAGTATCACCGTTGTTGCTCTCTCTCTACCGTCACCCCGGCGGAGGCCGGGGCCCAGGTGACAAGTGCTTCGCTCTACGACTTGGCCCCCGGCCTCCGCCGGGGTGACGGTAGAGATGGCTGGAACCTCAAAGCCCGGACTTTCGCGGGGATGACGGTGGGAAGGCTGTAATGACGGTGCCCAACGCCCCACCCTCTTTGGAATGCCACCCGCGCGGGTGGGGTGGGGGCCGGTTTCTTTCAATCCAGGGGCGCTTGTGTTAGGTGATTCTTAACCAATCAGAACCGTATGACGTCGCACGACAAGGGGCCTGTCCAATGCGTCTGAACCTCAGCCTGAAGATCCTGCTGTCCAATCTGGCGATCCTGGCGCTGTTGCTGATCGCCGCCATCATCATGGCGGTGGGGGCCAACCAGCAGCGTGCGCAGGTGGCGGTGGCCCGGGCGGCGGCGGAGCGGGCGGCGGACCAGGCCCTGACCCTGGTGACCATGGTCAAGGATATACGCGGCGACGTGATGCGGGTGCAGCTCTGGCTGACCGACGTGTCGGCGACGCGCGGGCTGGAGGGGCTGGATACCGGCTTCGCCGAGGCGGAGAAGGCGCACAACGATCTGCTGCGCACCATGGCGGCGGCCCGCAAGCATGCCACGGCGATGGGCGTGCCGGAGGTGGAGGCCGCACTGGGCCGGGTGGAAGGGCTGTTCGCGAACTTCTACACCAAGGGCACGGCGATGGCGAAGGCGTATGTCAATAGCGGCCCGGAGGTCGGCAACATGCTGATGGGCGCCTTCGTGGGCGAGACGGACGGCATGTCGGCGGAGCTGGATGCCGTGGCCGACGATGTGCGCAAGGTGGCGGACGCCGCCAAGGCCCGCATGCAGGCCGAACTGGCCGCCGCCGATGCCATCGCCAGCCGCCTGACCTGGCTGATCATGGCGCTGGCGGGGGTGGGCGTGGCGATTGCCGCCCTTGTGCTGCTGGCGCTGCGCAGCAATGTCGTGCTGCCGCTGATCGGGCTGACCGACGCGCTGACCCGTATCGGGCGCGGCGACCTGACGGCGTCGGTGCCGGCCATGGCGGATCGCCATGACGAACTGGCCGAGATGGCCCACGCCTTGTCGGCGCTGCGCGACCGGGCGGCGGAGAATGACCGGCTGCATGCCGAACGGCAGAAGGGCGAGGCGGAGGCGGAGCAGAACCGCCGCGTCGCGCTGCGCAACATGGCCGAAACCGTGGAGGCGGAGAGCCGCACCAGCGTCGACGGCATCGCCGTGGAAACGCACGAGATGGACACGGCCGCCGCGTCGATGGCCGAGAGTGCGGCCCAGGTGCGCGACAGCGCCGCCAATGTGTCCACCGCCGCCATGCATGCCCTGGCCAATGCCCAGGCCGTGGCCAGCGCCACGGAGCAGCTGACCGCCTCGATCAACGAGATCAGCGCCCAGGTGGCGCATGCCACCAGCCTGTCGGGCGAGGCGGTGGAACGCAGCCGGCGCACGCGCGGCACCATCGACAGCCTGTCGGAGGTGGTGGAGCAGATCGGCGGCGTGGCCAACCTGATCCGCGACATCGCCGAGCAGACCAACCTGCTGGCGCTGAACGCCACGATCGAGGCGGCGCGGGCCGGCGATGCCGGCAAGGGCTTTGCCGTCGTGGCGTCGGAGGTGAAGAACCTGGCCACCCAGACCACGCGGTCGACGGAGGAGATCACCGCCAAGATCATCCAGATCCAGAATGTCACGGCCGAGGCAGTGATGGCGGTGGAGCAGATCGGCGACGCCATCCGCGCCATGGACGAGGTGTCGGCCGGCATCGCCGAGGCCATGGAGGAACAGGCCGCCGCCACCAGCGAAATCTCCCGCAATGTCACCGAAACCGCCGAAGCCGCGCAGGAGGTGGCGACCCGCATCGACACCGTGTCGCAGGAGGCCGGCAGCACCGGCGCCAAGGCCGTGGCCATGCGCGAGGTGGCGATGCGCATCGTCGGTTCCGTCAACGATCTTCGCCAGACCCTGGTGCGCGTGGTGCGCACCGCCACCGCCGATGTCGACCGCCGGCACGGGGCGCGCCATGCGGTGGAGATGGATGTGGTGGTGGAGGTCGCCGAGGGCCGGCGCCAGGGCCGGTTGCTGAACATCTCCGCCGGCGGCGCGCTGCTGGATGGCCTGGCGCTGCCGGCGGGGGTGGAGGGCAGCCTGATCGTGGATGGTCTGGAAGGCGCCTTGCCCTTCCGCGTGAAGACGCTGGACGGGCGGCAGAACGGGGTGGCCTTCACCCTGGACGAGGGGCGGAAGCTGGCGCTGGGCCATCGGCTGGTGGATCGGTTCGCGGCGTGATGGACCCGCTTTCGGGGGTGTACCGAAGGGGTGGTTGGTGGCGGCCGGAGGCCGGTGATAGGATCACGGGATGCAGTTTCCTGATACAGGAGCGCCCCATGTCCAGCCTCGACACTGACAGCCTGTCCCCGCACGAAGCCGTGTTCCTGGCCATGCAGGCGGTGGAGGGCGTGCGGGTCGGCACCGGAGAGGTGGCATTGGACGCCGCCCTGCGCACCGCCCGCTATATGACGCTGCGCCGGCGCTATCTGGTCAGCGACCAGAGCATCCGGGGCGGCAGCGTCATCCTGCGCGGTACCCGCATCACCGCCGCCTCCGTCGCCGCCCGTATCGATTATGGCGAGGCGCTGGGCGAGATCGCGGCGGAAAGCCCGGAGATTCCGTCCGAAGCGTTCGAGGCGGCCCTGATCTTCGCCAAGGCGCAGAAGGAAAGCCGGCGCGAGCAGGTGGCGTGAGGGAAAGTCGGGTTATTCCAACATCAGGAATGCAGAAACCGCGATGATTCTGGTGCGGCCATGTCGGCGCAACGACAGCAGGTCTCGCTTGTCACCCGTGACGAGGAGATCGGCCTGTCCAGCCATGGACAGTGCCAGCAGGTAATTGTCGAACGGATCGGGACAGACATCGACCTTGGGCAAATTCTCGATCAAGATGGCAAGGTCGCGCAATTCATTGATCAGCCGGCCTGCCAAGGCAGGCGGTAAGCGTTCCCTGATCTTTGGATAGCGTGTGACCCGCCGCAAATCATCAAGCTGTTCATCGCAGGTGAGCAGGGTGAAATGCCCGTGCCGCCACAAGCTGATCAGCGCGGCAGGCGGGGATTTGGGTGACAGCAGGGCGCTGATCAGGATGTTTGTGTCAATGACCAGCCGCATGGGCTCATCCGCGAGCGCGGGTCGCTGTTACCGCTTCATCCAGCAAGGCATCAAGTTCATCGGCCGGCAGATCGGCGAATTTCCCGCGGGCTTCCGCCATGGTCTGGTCCAGCACCCGCCATTTCACCGCCTCTTCGATGAACCTGGACAGGTCGCCCTGCTTCATGCCGCGCTGTGCCAGATGACTGCGCACCGTGTCGTCCGTGTCCTTCGACACGCTGACCGTCCAGCGGGTGATGTTGTCAGCCATGATGGAGCCCCGGGGCAAGTTCATTGAACGGTCAGTTTAGACACAGATGCCCGGTCTCTCAACTCCCCCGATAGGTCGAATAGCTCCACGGGCTGAGCAGCAGCGGCACGTGGTAATGGCCGTCCGCCTCGGCGATGGCGAAGCGGAGGGGGATCTGGTCCAGGAAGGGCGGATCGGCCAAGGCCACGCCATGGGTGCGGAAATAATCCCCGGCATGGAACAGCAGTTCATAGGCCCCCACCGTGATCGTGTCGCCAGACAGCAGGGGCGCGTTGGTGCGGCCGTCATTGTTGGTCCAGTCGGTCTTGACCAGGGCACGCTGGTCCCCTTCAAGACGGAACAGTTCCAGCTTCACGCCCGCCGCCGGGCGGCCGCTGCTCGTGTCCAGCACATGCGTGCTCAGGCGGGCCATGTCGTGCTCACCAGTTCGGGTTGATCATAGGCCTTGAGATCGGCCAGGAAATGGTCCTGGTCGGCCAGCCACAGGTCGCGGATCAGGCTCTGGACCAGCCGCTGCACCCCGTATTTCATGCCGCTGATCGAAGCACCCGACAGGCCCATGGAAAGCGTGGCGCCGAAGGTGAAATTGTGGATGTTGGCCAGGTGCGGGGCGCAGCCGGGCACGCGCTCGGTGAACTGGAAACCATCGCCCAGGTAGGGGTAGCGGATCAGCAGCGGGTTGCCTTCGCCCCTGGGTGGGGTGAAACGGTCGGCCCAGGTGGCGATATCCTTGGCAAAGGCGGCCACTTCCGGCCGGAACGCCGCCTCCACGATGAAGCCGGTGCCCACCACCAGGAAATCGAACGCCATCACCCCCTTGGGCGTGCCGACATGGATTTCGTTGCCATCCATGCGCAGCCATTCCCACGGGCAGGAGGTATGGAAGGCGAAGTTGGGATGCATGGCGCAGCGGTGGAACGTGTCCTGCGGCGGCGGCTGGTTCAGGTCGAAGATATGGCGCATGTAACGCCAGCGGTTCAGGTCGCCCATCGCGGCGAAATGGCCCAGGAAGCCGGAAAACTCCATCCAGCGATAGGGGTTGACGCGTGGCAGGTCGGGCCGGCGCAGGCAGAGATCGACCGAGGCCACGCCCGCCTCCAGCGCCGTGCCGGCATTGTCGAAGGCGGACGCGCCGGCGCCCAGGATGCCGATGCGCTTGCCCCGCAGACGGTCGAAATCGATGAATTCCGAGGTGTGGGCGTAACGGTCCTCCGGCACCACGCCGCGGATGAAATCCGGGACATGCCAGCGCCCGGCCCCGTCGATGCCGGTGGCCAGCACCAGCTTGCGGGCCAGGATCAGGGTCTCGCCGGCCGGCGTGTCCACCGTCAGGCGCAGGATGCCGGTATCATCCTCCGGATCGATGCGGACCAGATCGTGCTGGTTGCGCACGGGGATGGCGAGGGTGCTTCGGTACCAGTTCAGGTAATCCTGCCAGATTTCCTTGGGCAGCTTGCCCAGGGTCGCCCAGGCGTCGGTGCCGTACTTGGCCTCGTACCACGCCCGTGGCGTCAGGCTGGGCACGCCCAGATCGGGACCGGTCAGGTGCTTGGGCGTGCGCAGGGTGATCATGCGGGCAAACGTCGTCCACGGCCCTTCGTCGCCCGCCTTGTTGCGGTCGATGACCAGGATATTGCCCACTTTCTCCCGCATCAGGCCGAAGGCGGTGGCAAGGCCAGCCTGGCCGCCGCCGACGATCACCACGTCGAAGACATGCCCGTCGGCATGGGCGCGGGCCGGCACCCAGGGGCGGGCCGGGTAGTCCAGCAGGGTCAGGTCACGGGCGACCTGGGCCTCCAATGCCGCCAAACCATCTTCATTCATGTCCCAAGAAGCCCCTCCAGGCGGAATTTGGCGATCTTGGCGACTTCTCCCAATGCTGTTTTCAATTCCACGGCGGGATCGTTGTCCAGCCGGGCCGCCAGGGCGGTCTTGATGCTGTCCCTGGTATTTTCCTTCACCGCGATGATGAAGGGAAAGCCGAAGCGTTCACGATAGGCCGCATTGTGGCGGTCGAACCAGTCAAATTCCGCGTCGCTCAACCGGTCCAGGCCCAGACCCGCCTGTTCGGCCGTGCTGTGCGCCGTCAACCCGCCACCCCTTGCCAGCTTGCCGGCAAGGTCGGGATGGGCGCGCAGCAGGGTCAGTTGGGCGGTCTCGCCGGCATTAGTGACGGCGCGCACCATCTCATTGTGCAATGCAGCAATATTTGCGAAGGGGGCGGCGGGGAAGGCGGCGACGGCGACCCAGGGGCTGTCCTCCCATATGGCGGACAGACGTTCGACGAAAGCCGCGCGCGACAAGGCGTTCAGCGCAGATAACGTTGGTCGTTCGAGGGTGTCGTTCTGATGTTCGGCCATATCATATGGTGCCACGGATTTTTTTGTGCGCAAGCGAAACGATGCGTGACATCATTCGTGAAAATCCAGCCTCCGACGGACAGGATATTGCCCATGGCCGATGCCTATCCCCGCGACCTGATCGGCTATGGCGCCCACCCGCCGCATCCGCGCTGGCCGGGGGATGCCCGCATCGCCGTGCAGATCGTGATGAATTACGAGGAGGGCGGGGAGAATTGCCTGCTGCATGGCGATGCCCATTCGGAGGCGTATTTGCAGGAGGTGGTGGGCACCCAGCCGCTGGTGGGGCAGCGTAACCTGTCGGTGGAGTCGGTCTATGAATATGGCAGCCGGGCCGGGTTCTGGCGGCTGATGCGGCTGTTCGACAAATACGGCATCAAGATCACCTGCTACGCCGTGGCCATGGCGCTGGCCCGCCATCCCGACGCGGCGAAGGCCATGGCGGCGGCGGGGCACGAGATCGCCTCGCATGGCTGGCGCTGGATCGACTATCAGAACGTGCCGGAGGATGTGGAGCGGCAGCATATGAAGCGCGCCATCGACACGATCCGCGAGGTGACCGGGGAGCGGCCGCTGGGCTGGTACACGGGGCGCATCGGGCCGAACACGCGGCGGCTGGTGGTGGAGGAGGGCGGCTTCCTCTATGACGCGGACGCGTATAATGACGATTTGCCCTATTGGCTGGGGCCCGGGACCTATGAGGGGCAGGGGGAGCCGCATCTGGTCATCCCCTATACGCTGGACGTCAACGACATGAAGTTCGGCACGGCCCAGGGGTTCAACCAGGGCGACGATTTCTTCACCTATGCCCGTGACGCCTTCGACGCGCTGTATGCGGAGGGGGAGACGGCGCCGAAAATGATGTCGGTGGGGCTGCACACGAGGCTGATCGGAAGGCCGGGGCGGGTGCGGGGGCTGGAGAGGTTCCTGGACCATGTCCTGGCGCATGAAAAGGTCTGGATGGCGCGGCGGGTGGATATCGCGCGACATTGGCGCGCGGTGCATCCCTGGCGCGGATGAGGTAGACAGGATTGTTAAGACCAAGGAGGGGTGTGGCGTGGATCTGAAGCCTTTCATTCCCTATCTGATCATGGGCCTCGTCGTGCTGATGCTGGCACGGCGCACGCACAAGGCCCGCCGGGTGCGCAGCTGGGGCGTGTTCATCGTGCTGGGGCTGCTGACCCTGGGGGTCGGCGCCTATATTTTCGGCCATGTCATGGTCGGGCCGCATGTCGATGCGGGGGGCTGGCTGATCATCGCCGTGTCGCTGCTGGCCGGGGCGGGTTGCGGCGCCTATGCCGCGCGCCATATTCACCTGTTCCGCGATCCGCAGACGGGACATGCCATGTCGCGGCTGACCCTGACCGGGCTGCTGTTCATCGTGGGGCTGGTGATGGTCAAGCAGGTGGCGCGCCAGCTGGGCCTGGAAAGCCCGGAGGCGCATGGGTTCGGCCTGCTGTCCGACAGCCTGTTCGCGCTGGCCATGGGGACGGTGTTCGTGCGCCAGATCCTGATGCTGCGCCGGCTGCGGGCGCTGCCGGTGGTGGCGGACTGACAAAACGGGTGGGTTTGAGATTTTCGGTGGTGCGAGGTGGGCTGCTGGGGTTTCGCCATCATCTACCGTCACCCCGGCGGAGGCCGGGCCCCAGGTCGTAGAGCGAAGCGCTTGTCACTTGGGCCCCGGCTTCCGCCGGGGTGACGGTGGAGGGGTGGGAATGAAGGTGCCTAAACTGAAAGGGCGGCCGTTGCGGGCCGCCCTTTCGTTTTTCGCTGTGTCGAGACCCTTACCGCGCCTCGCGCAGTTCCGTGAAGTCGCTGTCCTGTTCGGTCAACCCGCCCAGCTCACCCCGCGCCCGGGCCTTGCGGCCATAGACCAGTTCGAACAGGGGCGAGGCCATGAGCGTGGTGATGATGGCCATCAGCACCAGCATGGAGAACAGGGCCGGGCCGATGATGCCCTTCTGCAACCCGATATTGATGATGATCAGTTCCATCAGGCCGCGCGCATTCATCAGGGCGCCGATGCCCAGGGCCGTGGCGTTGTCCTGGCCCGTCAGGCGGGCGGCGGCCCAGCAGGCACCGCCCTTGGCCAGGATGGAGGCGGCCAGGATGCCGAGCGTCACCAGCACCAGACCCCAATTATCCACCAGCGTCAGCTGGGTATGCAGGCCGGAATAGGTGAAGAACATCGGCAGCAGCACGACGACGGCGAACGGTTCCAGCTGCTTGCGCAACTCCGTGGCCAGCACGCCGCGCGGGATGACGCAGCCCAAGAGGAAGCCGCCGAACACGGCATGGATGCCGGCCGCATCCATGGCCCAGGCCGACAGCAGGAACAGGATCAGCACGATGCCCAGCGTGGAATGGCTGACCTTGCCTTCCCGCTCCGCCTTGGCTCCAAGCGGGGCCAGCAGGCGGGGTCCCAGGGTCAACATGAAGATGGCGAAGGCGGCACCGCCGCCGATGGCCTTCACCGCCACCATCGGCCCTTCGCCGAAGGTGGCCAGTACGATGGCCAGCACCGTCCAGGCGCCGGCATCATCGATGGCGCCGGCCGACAGCGACAGGGTGCCCAAGGGCGTGCCCGACAGGCCGCGTTCATGGATGATGCGGGCCAGCATGGGAAACGCGGTGATGGCGATGCAAGCACCCATGAACAAGGTGGCCTGGGGAATGGTCAGGCTCTCATTGAAAAGACCATGGCTCATCAGCCAGGGCGTGATCAGGATGGCCAGCAGGAAAGGGGCGGCCATACCCGACAGCGACACGGCGGCCGCACTGCCGGCATTGGACTTGAAATGGTCGCCACGGAAGCCCAGCCCGACCAGGAACATGTAGAGCCCCACGCCGAACTGCGCGCCCACGAACAGCACGCCCTTCGATTCCTTGGGAAACAGCATCCCCTGCGCCTCGGGCCAGAACAGGCCCAGCAGCGACGGCCCCAGGATCACGCCGGCGATCATCTCCCCCACCACCTGGGGCTGGCCCAGATAGCGCTTGGCCAGCCAGCCGACCCCGCGGCAGGCGATGATGATCACGGCCAATTGCAGAAAAAATACCACGCTGAGCTGAGCTGGCGTCATGAGCCCCTGTCCTCCCACCGGACAACGTTGTCTGAAAAGCGTTAACCGCTTCTTAAGAAAAGTTCCAACCAGACAGCCTATATCAGCGCTGTCATTCCTGTGAAAGCGCCAAATTTCCCCGCTGGAATTTCGGCGCTCCCGCCTGGAAGGACTCTGTCCTGCCCGCTTCCTCGCGTGGGTAAAGTCATCGCGGTGCAGCATGCCTTTCCTGCATGTCACAAAACCGTCATAATCCGTTCTGTACTTGGCCCCTGTGGTTAATCTGCATCACCGTCATGGTGACGTCACACAGCAGACCTTGCGCCATCTTGAAAGCCCGCCCGGCCCACTCCATGCTGTAGCGCAACATGGGCAGGAAAACCCGGCCGGGGCGACCCGGGCGGGTTTTTCCATGCGGAATTACGGCGAACGCCTCTCAGGCAACAGAGAAGGGGCGGCGCCTTGGACCGGAATCGACGCTGGCGGCATGAACCGCCGCAAACAAGTTGGCTCTGAAGGGGGCATTCCATAATGCGTAAAGGCAATCCGTCTTTCGTCCGGCTGCTGGCCGGCGCCACCAGCCTTGTCGCCCTGTCGATGGCGGCACCCGCCGCCGTGCAGGCCCAGGCCGTCCTGGACGAGATCATCGTCACGGCCACCAAGCGCGCCGAGAACCAGCAGCAGGTGCCGGTTTCCGTGGGCACCGTGTCCGGCGAGAAGCTGGGTGCCGTCCTGTCGGGCGGCGTCGACCTGCTGGCCCTGTCGGCCCAGGTGCCCAGCCTCTATGTCGAGTCCACCTTCGCCCGCACCTTCCCGCGCTTCTATATCCGCGGCCTGGGCAACAGCGATTTCGACCTGACCTCCACCCAGCCCGTCGGTCTGGTGATCGACGAGGTGGTGCAGGAAAACCCGATGCTGCGCGGCTTCCCCGTGTTCGACGTGGAGCGGGTGGAAGTGCTGCGCGGGCCGCAGGGCACGCTGTTCGGCCGCAACACGCCGGCCGGCACCGTCAGTTTCATCTCCAAGAAGCCGACCCAGGATACCTCGGGTTACCTGACCGCCAGCTATGGGTCCAAGAACACGATCGGTGCCGAGGGCGCCATCGGCGGCGCGCTGGTGGACGGCATCCTGTCGGCCCGCCTGTCGATGAAGTATGACCGCAAGGACGATTTCATCGACAACACCTATACGGGTGAAAAGGACGCCATCGGCGGCCATAACGAGGTCGCGGCCCGCCTGCAGATGCTGTACGAGAAGGGCCCGCTGACGGCCCTGTTCAACGCCCATGCCCGCGACCTGGACGGCTCTGCCCGCGTGTTCGTGGCCAATGCCATCACCAAGGGCAGCAACAACCTGTCCTCCACCTTCTCGCGCAACTCGGTGTTCCAGAACGGCCAGAACGAGGCCAGCGTGTCCAGCCAGGGCGGCAGCCTGAAACTGGAATATGATTTCGACGGCGTCATCCTGACCTCCATCACCGGCTACGAGACGGTGGAAGTCTATACGCGCGGCGATATCGATGGCGGCGTGGCCGGCACCGGCCCCGGCTTCATCCCGTTCGACAGCGAGACGGCCGATGCCGTGCCCGACCATGCGCAATGGACCCAGGAACTGCGCCTGTCGAATGCCGACGGCGAGCGGTTCCGCTGGCAGGGCGGCCTGTTCTATTTCAACGAGGACGTGACCGCCCACGGCTTCTCCTATGGCAATGCCGCCGATCCGCGCGGCATCGGCATCTTCACCAACAGCCAGCAGGAAACCAAGACCTGGGCGGTGTTTGGCCAGGCCAGCTATGACCTGACCGAGCAGGTCACGCTGACCGGCGGCGTGCGCTACAATGATGAAGAGAAGGACTTCACCGTTGTCCGCACCATGCCGGGCGTGCCGGGTTCCACGAACGGCAATGCCGACCTGACCGACGGCCAGGTGACCTGGGATGTCAGCCTGACCTACAAGGCCACGGACGACATCAACCTGTTCACCCGCATCGCCAACGGCTATCGCGCGCCGTCGATCCAGAGCCGTCCGCTGTTCTATTTCGGCAACAACATCAACCGCGACGCCCTGTCGGTGGCCAAGGCCGAGACGCTGATGTCGTATGAAGCCGGCATCAAGTCGGACCTGTGGGAACGCAAGGCCCGCCTGAACGTCACCGCCTTCTATACCGACATCGAGGATCAGCAGTTCACCGCCGTCGGCGGTGCGTCGAACAACAACACGCTGATCAATGCCAAGGGCGGCGAAGGCTATGGGTTCGAAGCCGAGCTGGAGCTGCTGCCGACCGAACAGCTGCTGCTGACCGGCGGCCTGTCCTACAACCACACGGAAATCAAGGACAACACCCTGCGCATCCCCGTCTGCGGCGGCGGTTGCACGGTCACCGACCCGGTGGTGGGCGGCTTCGCCCTGCTGGACGGCAATTCCTTCCCCAACGCGCCGAAGTGGATATTCTCCGCCACGGCCCGGTATGGAATTCCGGTGGAGTCGGGTGAGTTCTATGTGTTCACCGACTGGAACTACCGCTCCAAGGTCAATTTCTTCCTCTACACGTCGGAGGAGTTCTATTCCGACAGCAAGCTGGAAGGCGGCCTGAAGGTCGGTTACGTGTCGGATGACGAGAAGTTCGGCCTGGCCGTCTTCGGCCGCAACATCACCAACGAGAAGTCGCTGGAAGGCGCCATCGACTTCAACAACCTGACCGGCATCGTCAACCAGGCGCCGTTCTATGGCGTGGAGTTGACGTCGAAGTTCTAAACCTGCTTCCAGCAGGTTTAGAGTTTTGCATGTTCCCTCAGGCGCCGGGCGCCGCCATCCGGCGGCTTGGCTTACGCGGCACGTGCCGCGCGGCGGCGGTCGCCGCCGGAGTGGTTTGCGAAAACACGCAAACCACTCTGTCTGAGATTTGCTTGCGATCGTGTAAGGGCCGTGCCGGGAAACCGGCGCGGCCCTTTTCATGTGGGTGAAGCGCTGAATGGGGAGCCGTAGGTCAGGTCGAGCAAAGCGAGCCCTGACACTTATCGGCACTGTCGCTTGTCAGGGCTCGCTTTGCTCGACCTGACCTACGAAACGGAGACGGCTTTATACCGCTCCCACCACAGGGTCCGCGCCGCCGCCTCATCCATCACGATGATCGGGTCGGTCCATAGCTTGCCGCGGTAATTACCGCCGATATCGCGGCGGGCAAGCTTCTCCGGCCAGCCCATCAGCTGGATCGCCTCCGATATGGCGATGATGCGGTCGGCCTTCTTGATCAGGTCGGTCTGGGCCTGCGGCAGGGGCCAGGGCAGGCCGGCGGCCAGGAACAGGGCCCGGTCCAGCCGCGCCTTGACCTCCTTCAACCCGGCCGTGGCGAACAGCTTGCCATAGGGCGTGACCACGTCGCCCAGCCCCCCGCCCTCATGCAGATCATGCATCAGGGCCGCCAGCCGCAAGGTGGGGGAGGCATCGGGGGCCAGCAGGGTGAGGAGCACCTGTTCCAGCAGCACCGAATGCTGGAGGACGTTATAGGCCAGGTCCCCCCGCGTCTGCCCGCCCCAGCGCGCCACGCGCGAGGCGCCCGTCACCCAATCCTCCAGCACGATGTCGGCGGGGGAGGGATCGTACAGGTTCACCCAGCGCCCCGACCGCATCAGCAGGTTGGTGCGCGGGGCGTCGAGATGGGTGGGGACGGGGGAGGGCTTGTTCATGGGCCCATGCCAGCATCCGTGCCCCTCGACGTCAATGGGGAAGCACCCGATAAAGTTTGGGCTGTGCGGGTTCCATCAATCTCTACCGTCACCCCGGCGGAGGCCGGGGCCCAAATGACAAGCGCTTGGCTCTACGACCTGGGCCCCGGCCTCCGCCGGGGTGACGGTAGAGGGGTGGCAACGAAGGTGCCTTCGCTTCCACCAGAAGGCCTCACCCCAGGATCCCCGGCAGGTCCAGCCCCTTCTCCCGTGCGCAATCCCGCGCGATCTCGTACCCCGCATCGGCATGGCGCATCACGCCGGTGGCCGGGTCGTTCCACAGCACGCGGCCCAGTCGCCTGGCGGCCGCTTCCGTGCCATCGGCGACGATGACGACGCCGCTATGCTGGGAGAAGCCCATGCCGACGCCGCCGCCATGGTGCAGCGATACCCAGGTGGCACCCGATGCGGTGTTGAGCAGGGCGTTCAGCAGGGGCCAGTCGGAGACGGCGTCGGAGCCGTCCATCATGGCTTCCGTCTCGCGGTTCGGGGAGGCGACGGAGCCGCTGTCCAGATGGTCGCGGCCGATGACCACGGGAGCTTTCAGTTCCCCCTTGGCCACCATCTCGTTGAAGGCCAGGGCCAGCCGGTGGCGATCGCCCAGGCCGACCCAGCAGATGCGGGCGGGCAGGCCCTGGAACTTGATCTTTTGCCGCGCCATGTCCAGCCAGTTATGCAGGTGGGCATTGTCGGGCAGCAGTTCCTTCACCTTGGCGTCGGTCTTGTAGATATCCTCCGGGTCGCCTGACAGGGCCGCCCAGCGGAAGGGACCGATGCCGCGGCAGAATAGCGGGCGGATATAGGCCGGGACGAATCCTGGGAAGGCGAAGGCGTCCGTGACCCCCTCCTCCAGCGCCATCTGGCGGATATTGTTGCCGTAATCGAGCGTCGGCACGCCGGCGGCGTGGAAATCCAGCATGGCCTTGACCTGCACGGCCATCGAGGCGCGGGCGGCTTTTTCCACGGATTTCGGGTCCTCCTCCCTTCCCTTGGCCCATTGGTCGAGCGTCCAGCCGACGGGCAGGTAGCCGTTGATCGGGTCGTGGGCGGAGGTCTGGTCGGTGACCGCGTCGGGGCGAACGCCACGGCGGACCAGTTCGGGGAACACATCCGCGGCATTGCCCAGCAGACCGACGGAGACGGGCTTTTTGGCCTTGCAGGCCTCATTGATGATCGCCAAAGCCTCATCCAGGCTGTCGGTGGCGCGGTCCAGATAGCCGGTGCGCAAGCGCATGTCGATGCGCGAGGGCTGGCATTCCACGGCCAGGCAGGAGGCGCCGGCCATCACGGCGGCCAGCGGCTGGGCTCCGCCCATGCCGCCCAGACCGCCGGTCAGGATCCATCGGCCGCCCAGGTCGCCGCCATAATGGCGGCGGCCCACTTCCACGAACGTCTCATAGGTGCCCTGGACGATGCCCTGGGTGCCGATATAGATCCAGCTGCCGGCCGTCATCTGGCCGTACATCATCAGGCCCTTGGCATCCAGCTCGTGGAACTTGTCCCAATTGGCCCAGTGCGGCACCAGGTTGGAATTGGCGATCAGGACGCGCGGCGCATCTTCATGGGTGCGGAACACGCCCACCGGCTTGCCCGACTGCACCAGCAGGGTCTGGTCATCCTCCAGCTGCTTCAGCGCTTCGACGATGCGGTCGAAGCTGGCCCAGTCGCGCGCGGCCCGGCCGATGCCGCCATAGACCACCAGTTCCTCCGGCCGTTCGGCCACGTCGGGGTCCAGGTTGTTCATCAGCATGCGAAGCGCTGCTTCGGTCAGCCAGGATTTGGCCTGCAGCGTGGTGCCATGGGCGGCGCGGATCAGGCGGGTATTGTCGATGCGGGTCATTGCTTCACTTCCCCATGGGTCGCCCAGCCGATGCAGGCGTTCAGGATGCGGGTCAGCGCCTTCACCATCGGGGCGGCATAGGCGGCGTCGAAGGAGGGGGGCCAATTGTCGGGCGCCGGTTCCTCGTCGGGTTCAAGCATGTAGCCGCGGCAGGCCAGTTCCATCTGTACGGCGTGCACGCCCTTCTGGGGCTGGCCGTAATGGCGGGTGATGTGGCCGCCCTTGAAACGGCCATTGGTCACGCGGGTGAATTGTGTGACGTCACACGCCGCCTCGATCACCCTGGTCAGGCCGGGATCGCAGCTTTTGCCCTCATAGGTGCCGATATTGAAATGCGGCAGGGCGCCATCGAACAGGCGCGGCACGAAGGACCGGATGGAGTGGCAATCATAGAGCACCACACGCGGATGGGTGCGGCGCAGGCGCAATATCTCCGCCATCAAGGCGGCGTGATAGGGGGCGTGGAACAGCTCGCGCCGGCGCAATGTCTCCATGGCGTCGGGCTCCCGCCCCGGCTGGTACAAAGGCTCGCCATCGAAGCTGGTCAGGGGGCAGAGGTCGGTGGTGGCCTGACCCGGATAGAGCGAGGCGCCGTCGGGCGGGCGGTTCACGTCGATCATGGTGCGTGAACAGGTGGTCTGCACGATTGTGGCACCCAGATCGCGGGCGAAGAAATACAGCTGGTCCACCCACCAGTCGGCATCCTTGCGGGCCAGCCAGGGGTCGGCCAGGCCCTCCTCGATCTCCTCATCGATCTCCGTGCCCGCATGCGGGATGGAGAGGATGAGGGGGGCGTCGCCTTGGTGGATGATCAGCCAGTCCGGATGTTCGGCCATGATGTTCCCCCGCGTGATCGATCAAACCGTGGGCAGGTCCACGCCGCCCGCCGTCACGGCGGACAGCAGGGCACCGGAGCGGACCAAGGTCAAGGCGGCCTGGATGTCGGCGTGGAAATAGCGGTCATTGTCGAGATGCGGCACCGCCGCGCGCAGGGTGGCGCGCACGCCCTCCAGCACCGTGGAGCTGCTCAGGGGGGCATGGAAGTCGCAGCCCTGCGCTGCCGCCAGATATTCGATGGCGATGACGCCGTCGGCATTCTCCACCATGGACATCAGCCGCCTTGCGCCATGGGCGGCCATGGAGACATGGTCCTCCTGGTTGGCGGAGGTGGGGATGCTGTCCACACTGGCCGGATAGGCCCGCTGCTTGTTCTCCGACACCAGGGCGGCGGCCGTGACCTGCGGGATCATGAAGCCGGAATTCAGGCCGGGCTTGGGCGTCAGGAAGGCGGGCAGGCCGGACAGGGCCGGGTCGACCAGCATGGCGATGCGGCGTTCGGACAGGCTGCCGATCTCGCACACCGCCATGGCGATCATGTCGGCGGCGAACGCCACGGGCTCGGCGTGGAAATTGCCGCCGGACAGGACGCTGTCATCCTCGGCGAAGACCAGCGGATTGTCTGAGACGGCGTTGGCCTCGGTCAGCAGCGTGTGGCCCGCCTGACGCAGCAGGTCGAGCGCCGCCCCCATCACCTGCGGCTGGCAGCGCAGGCAATAAGGGTCCTGGACACGGACATCATCCTCGCGGTGGGAGGCGCGGATGGGGGAACCATCCATCAGCTGGCGCAGCGTGTCGGCGACCGCGATCTGACCCTTGTGACCGCGCAGCAGGTGGATGCGCGGGTCGAAAGGCGTGTCGGAGCCCTTGGCGGCCTCGGTCGACAGGGCACCAGTGGCCAGCGCCGATCCATGCAGGCGCTCGGCCTCGAACAGGCCGGCGAGCGCGTAGGATGTCGAGAACTGGGTGCCGTTCAGCAGTGCCAGCCCTTCCTTGGGACCGAGCGTCAGGGGTGACAGGCCGGCGGCGGCGAGCGCTTCGGCTGCGGCCATGCGGGTGCCGTTGGCGATCACCTCGCCATGGCCGATCATCGCGGCGGCCATGTGGGACAGCGGCGCGAGGTCGCCCGAGGCACCGACGGAGCCCTGGGCGGGGACGACGGGCAGGATATCCTTGACCAGCAGGGCTTCCAGCAGGTCCAGGGTTTCCGGCCGCACGCCCGAGGCGCCCACGGCCAGGCTGGACAGCTTCAGCGCCATCATCAGGCGCAGCACATTGCGCGGCATCGGATCGCCCACGCCCGCGGCATGGGAGAGCACGATGTTGCGTTGCAGCAATTCCAGGTCACCGGTGGCGATGCGGACCGAGGCCAGCTTGCCGAAACCGGTATTCACGCCATAGACCGGATCGCCCTTGGCGATGATGCGGGCGATGGTGGCGGTACTGCGCTCCACGGCGGGGCGGCAGGCGGGGTCCAGCTTGATCCCGGCACCCTGGTAGATCTGGCGCCATTCGGACAGGCTGACGGCACCGGGACGCAGCGTGACGGTCATTAAATCCCCCTGTGGACACGGGCATGCAAGGGGTTGAACCCCATGCGGTAGACAAGTTCGGCGGGACGCTCGATATCCCAGATGGCGAGGTCGGCCTGCTTGCCGGCCTCCAGCGTGCCGATATCGTTGAGGCGGCCCAGGGCCTGGGCAGCATGGCGGGTGGCACCCAACAGGCACTCCTCCACGCTCATCCGGAACAAGGTGGCGGCCATGTTCATCGACAGCAGCAGCGAGGTCAGGGGCGCGGTGCCCGGGTTGTTGTCGGTGGCCACGGCCATGGGCACGCCATGGGTGCGGAACAGGTCGATGGGCGGGACCTTGGTATCGCGGGTGAAATAATACGCACCGGGCAGCATGACGGCGACGGTGCCGGCTTGGGCCATGGCGCGCACGGCCGGTTCGTCTACATGTTCCAGATGGTCGGCCGACAAGGCCCCGCATTGGGCGGCCAGGGCCGCACCTTGCAGGTTGGACAGCTGTTCGGCATGCAGCTTCAGCGCCAGCCCATGGGTCTTGGCGGCATGGAAGACGCGGCGGACCTGGGTCAGCGAAAAACCGATGCTCTCGCAGAACCCGTCCACGGCGTCGGCAAGCCTATGCTGCGCAACATGCGGGATCATGACGCGGCAGACCAGATCGATATAGGCGTCGTGGTCCTCGGCATATTCCGGGGGCACGGCATGGGCGCCCAGGAAGGTGGTGGCGACATCGACGGGGCGGTGGTCGGACAGCGCGCGGGCGGCGCGCAGCATCTTCACCTCGTCATTGAGGGTCAGGCCATAGCCGGACTTGATCTCGATGGTGGTCACGCCCTCGGCCAGCAGCGCGTCCAGGCGGGGCAGGGCCTGGCAGACCAATGCCTCTCCGGTGGCCGCTCTTGTATGGCGCATGGTGGAGACGATGCCGCCGCCGGCGCGCGCGATCTCCTCGTACGTGGCACCCTTCAGCCGCAGCTCGAACTCGTGCGCGCGGTCGCCGGCATGGACCAGATGGGTGTGGCAATCAACTAGGCCCGGCGTGACCCAGCGGCCGGCCAGATCGGTGGTTTGGGCGGCATCAATAGCGGGGGCGTCGGCGCGGGGGCCGGCGTAGAGGATGCGGTCATGCTGCACTGCAACAATCGCATCTTCGATGATGCCCAGGCCGGGCATATCGGCGCGCATTGTGGCCAGCCGCGCGTTGGTCCAGAGATGGTCAGCCTGCATGGATCACCCCCGTTTCCCGGCCCTCTGCGTCATCCCGGCGAAAGCCGGGACCCAGGGGCCAGATCCCCGACCTGACGGCTGCGTAGAAGGGGGTGAAGACCGGCGTGGTGCCTGTGGCCCCTGGGTCCCGGCTTTCGCCGGGATGACGGGAAAGGGCCGGATGGGGGAGGTGGCTGAAAAAACCATGCCGCATGTCCGAAACCTTTTCCCCGCTGAACCGTTCATATCGGCGTCTGGCGCGCCTCTCCCCTTCTTTTATGTCTATACATAATTTATGTCTATACATTAATATATGAAGGAAGAATGAAAATCTGGGGGTACGGGTGATGGCCGGGTTCTGGTTCCAGCAGGCGCTGCTGCCGGGCGGTTGGGCGGATGGGGTGCGGGTGGAGGTCACCGATGGGGTGATCCACGCCGTGACGCCGGATTGCGCCGCCGACCCCACCGATGAACGCCATGCCATCGCCCTGCCGGGCATGCCCAACCTGCACAGCCACGCCTTTCAGCGCGGCATGGCCGGTCTGGCGGAGGTGCGGGGGCCCGGCGATGACAGTTTTTGGACATGGCGGGAGGTGATGTACCGCTTCGCCCACCGCATCGGCCCGGACGAGATGCAGGCCATCGCGTCGATGGCGTTCGTGGAGATGCTGGAGGGTGGGTTCACCCGCGTCGGCGAGTTCCACTATATCCACCATGACCTGGACGGCCATTCCTATGACAACCCGGCCGAAATGGGCGTGCGGCTGGCGGCGTCGGCGGCGGAGACGGGCATCGGCCTGACGTTGCTGCCCGTGCTGTACCAGTATGGCGGCTTTGGCGCGCAGGCGCCGAGCGAGGGGCAGAAGCGGTTCATCAACGGGCTGGACGCCTATGCCCGCCTGCTGGAACGCTCGCGGGCGGCGGTGGCGGGGTTGCCCGACGGGCTGGTGGGGGTGGCGCCGCACAGCCTGCGCGCCGTGAACCCGGCCAGTCTGGCTCAGGCGGCTCTGCTGGCCGAGGGCGGGCCCATCCATATCCATATCGCCGAACAGATCAAGGAAGTGGCCGACTGCCATGCCTGGTCGGGGCAGCGGCCGGTTTCCTGGCTGTTCGACCATGCGCCGGTGAATGCGCAATGGTGCCTGGTGCATGCCACCCACATGGATGCGGCGGAAACCGCCCGGCTGGCGGCCAGCGGGGCGGTGGCCGGCCTGTGCCCGATCACCGAGGCCAACCTGGGCGACGGCATCTTCAATGCCCGCGATTTCCAGGCGGCCGGCGGGCTGTTCGGCATCGGGTCGGACAGCAATGTGCTGATCGATGCGGCGGAGGAATTGCGCAGCATGGAGTACGCGCAGCGTCTGGCGCACCGGGCGCGCAACGTGCTGGGCCGGCGCGACACGCCGTCCACGGGCCGCGTGCTGTTCGAAGGCGCCTTGGCCGGTGGGGCGCGGGCGCTGGGCCGGGCGGCGGGGCTGATGGTGGGGGCGTCGGCGGATTTCGTGACGCTGGAGGCCACGCAGCCCAGCCTGGCGGCACGGCGCGGCGATGGGCTGCTGGATGGCTATATCTTCGCCGGGCAGCGCATGGTGGACGGGGTTTGGCGGCGCGGGCGGCGCGTGGTAAGCGGGGGTCGCCATGTCGTGCGCGACGCCGTCGCCGCGCGTTACCGCCTGGCCCTGGGAACCATCCTGTCATGAGTCTGGCCGAGACCGTTATCGCTCCCCTGCATGCCCGCATCCGCGCCGATATCGAAGGGGCCATCCTGTCGGGCACCTTGCGCCCCGGCGACCGCATTCCGTTCGAACATGAACTGATGGCGCAATATGGCTGCGCCCGCATGACGGTGAACAAGGCGCTGTCCGGGCTGGTGGAGGCGGGGCTGCTGGAGCGGCGCAAGCGGGCCGGCACCTTCGTTTCCCGCCCGCAGATCCATATGGCCGCATTGGCCATTCCCGACATCCAGGCCGAGGTGACAGGGCGCGGCCAGACCTATCGCCTGGAGCTGCTGGCGCGCGACGTGCTGCCGGCGATCAGCGTTGATCCGGAGCGGATGAAGCCGCCACGTGGCGCCAAGGTGCTGGCCCTGACCTGCCGGCATCTGGCCGATGGGGTGCCGTTCGCGGTGGAGGAACGGTTGATCAGCCTGAAGGCGGTGCCCGAGGCGGCGACGGCGGACTTCACCGAGGTGGCGCCGGGGTCGTGGCTGCTGGCGCATGTGCCGTGGACGGAGGCCGAGCACCGCATCACGGCGGCCCCGGCCGGGCGGTTGGCAGGCGCGCTGGGCGTGGCGGAGGGCACGGCGTGCCTGGTGCTGGACCGCCGCACCTGGCGCGGGGATCAGCCCATCACCCATGTGCGGCAGGTGTTTCCGGGCGAGGGCTTCGATCTGGTGGCGCGGTTCACGGGGGCTTGAGCATGGATATCCTGCGCGCCGCCGACCGGGTGGCCACGCCTTGGAAGAATGGCGGCGGGGAGACGTCGAACGTGGCCGTGTACCCGGAAGGGGCCGGCCTGTCGGATTTCGACTGGCGGGTGTCCATCGCGCGGGTGGATGGCGACGGGCCGTTCTCGTCCTTTCCCGGTATCGACCGGACGCTGACCATCCTGTCGGGTGGGGCGATGGCGTTGAACGGTGTAGTGCTGACGCCGGAGAGCGCGCCGTTTTCCTTCGACGGGGAACGACCGGTGATGGCGACCGTCAGCGGCGGGCCGATCCATGACCTGAACGTCATGACGCGGCGGGGGCGGTTCACGCATCGCGTCGAACGGGTGGCGGGGCCGCGCGTCCTGCCAGCGGCGGCGGGGATGCGGATGCTGCTGGCGCTGGATGATGGCGGGTTGCCCGGCCTTTCCCGCTGGGATGCCTGGATTCTGCCGGCGGCGGCGGTTCACATCGCGGCCGAAGGCGATCTGATCCTCATCACCCTCACGCGGGTTCGCTGAACCAGAGCGAATAGTTGAGGCGGGACCAGCCGGCCGCGGCCGGCGACAGCGGTTCCACCGCATGTTGGGTGGAGACGTTCGGGCTGAAAACGACCAGGCGGTTGAACAGCGGGTCGATCCTGTCGATCCCGTTGCCGTCCGCGCGCTGCATCAGCAGGCGCCCATCATAGGCCGGCTGCCAATCGTCATGCAGGTAGATCACCATGCAGAGCGCGCGTCCGGGGGACCGGTCGCTGTGCCAGCGCAGGAAATGGTCGGCGTTCAGCCGCTTCAGATTGACATTCTGCAACGCGCCGATCCCCAGGCCGGTGATGGCGGAGAGGAAGTCGGCAAAGGGCCTGCTGCCGACAAACATCCGGAACAGACGGTCATGCAGGGTGGGCTGCGACATGGCGTGCCCCGGCTTGGGACCCGTATAGATATGTTCGTGGATGAACCGTTCCTCATCGGGCGCCTGGACGAACCGGTCCCCGTCGACCCAGCCCGATTCGGTGTAGAGCTTGTAGGCGGTCCTCACCTCCCCCTCCTCCTGGATGAGGTGGCGGATCTGGGCCAGCCTGGCGGGGTCCATGATGTCGTCCAGAACGACATAGCGTTCGTCGCGGCCGTTGAACGCGCGATGGGCTGCCGCAATGGCATCGGGTGTCAGGTGCCGGGCGGTGATCCACTTGCCCAGGGCGCCGATCGTGGTGTGGGAAAGGTCAGACGGCAAGGTCGGGCATCCGGAAGGCCGAGGACGCCCGACCCTAACACACTCCTCCCTACGGGCGCAGCGTCACCAGTGTCACCGATTTCGACGGCAGGCGCAGGCCAAGCTTGTCCCCCTTCAGCCGCACATCCAGCGCCTTGGGCACGAACGGGTCGGGCGCGTCGAAGGTGATGCTTGTGTCGATGGCGGGGGCGGTCAGCATCTTGGCTTCGGCGGTCTTGAACTTAGCCCCGGCCAGCACCGTGTCCAGGTCCAGGGCGCTGTTGGGGTCCAGGTTGACCAGGGTCAGGTGCACGGCCCCATCCTTGTCGCGCGAGGCGGAGACGGACAGGCCGGGCAGGCGCGTGTCGCCCTTCACGTAATCCGGCGCCTTCACCTCCACCGGCAGCAGGTGCGCGTCCTGATGGACCTTGTACAGATCGAAGACGTGCCAGGTGGGGGTGACCACCATCTTCTCCCCCCTGGTCAGGACCAGCGACTGGATGACATTGACCATCTGGGCGATGTTGGCCATGCGCACCCGGTCGGCATGGCGGTTGAAGATGTTCAGGCTGTGGCCGGCGATCACCGCGTCGCGCAGGGTGCTTTCCAGGTAGAGGGCCGACGGCGCGTCCTTCTCGCTGTCGAACCAGGCGCCCCATTCATCCACGGCGATGGCCACCTTCTTCTCCGGATCATGCTTGTCCATGATGGCGGCATGGCGGGCGATCAGTTCGTCGGTGAAATCGGCACGCTTCAAGGCGGCCACATAACCGGCCTCGTCGAAGCCGATATTGCGGCCCTTGTTGCGCCAGTCATTGCCGGCGAACGTGTAGAAATGCAGCGACAGGCCCCACATCAGCGGCCGGTCGTTGACATAGGCCAGCGGCGTGGGGTCGGGGCGCCATTTCATCGCCTGGGCCATCAGGGTCTCGGTCCAGGCGTAATCGTCGGTGTCCGCACCCACGGCGATCAGCTTGGCCTTGGGTCCGGAATAATTGCGCAGGAAGGCGGCGTAATGGCGGAAGCTGGCGGCGTAGGTCTCCGCTGTCATGTTGCCGCCGCAGCCCCAGGTCTCGTTGCCCACGCCGATGAAGGGCACCTCCCACGGGTCCTTGCGGCCGTTGGCGGCACGCTCCGCCCCGGGGCTGGTATCGGCGGGGGCGGTCATGTAGCGCATCCAGTCATCGGCCTCCCGCACGCTGCCGCTGCCGACATTGACGGAGATGAAGGGGGATGCCGCCCCGATCTGGCCCAGGAAATCCATGAATTCGTGGGTGCCGAAATGGTTGCTTTCCGGCTGGTTGCTCCAGGAGGCGTTGATGCCCATCGGGCGCTTCTCACGCGGGCCCAGCCCGTCGCGCCAATGATAGCCATCGGCGAAACAGCCGCCGGGCCAGCGGATCAGGGGCACGCGGACGCGTTTCAGGGCATCGACCACATCGCTGCGGATGCCGCGCACATTGGGGATGGGGCTGTCGGGGCCGACCCAGATGCCCTCATAGACGCCACGGCCCAGATGTTCGACGAACTGGCCATAGATATTGCGGTCGATGGTGGGACCGGGCTGGTCGGTGGCCACGCGCAGGCTGGCCGGCTTGGGCGGCCCCTCGGCCGCCATGGCGTGGCCCGCCAGCAGCAGACCGCACGCCATGCCCATGACCCGCTTCAGCAGGCCGTTTCCACCCTTCGACATGTTCCGTCTCTGAGTCTGATTTATCTTATAATAAGATTAATCGATCAGGACGAAAGAGGGAAGCCTTACGCCTGGGCCGTCCGCCGGTTCAGCAGGAACAGGGTGACGGCGATGGCACCCATGGGGATCAGCGCCATGTAGAACGCCGTCTGGCCGCCCAGCCGGTCGAACAGGAAGCCGGTGACGAAGGACCCGAATGTGCCGCCCAAGGCGGAGAACACCACGATCAGGCCGGTCATGGCGGCATGGTCGTGCCGGGGCAGGGCCGAGAGGATCACCGAATTGATCACCGGATAGATCGGCGCCATGAACAGGCCGATCAAGGGCAGCATGAAGGCGGCGATGGGGGCCGCGAACCAGTTGGCTTCGGCCATGGGCAGGGCGCCGGCGGCCAGCGGCAGGGTCAGCAGCACCAGAGCCGCCATCGCGGCCAGACAGGCGGCCAGGAACGGGAACCAGCCGATGCGCGCCAGGGCGGCACCGGCCCCCAGACGGCCCAGCGCGATGCAGGCGGCGAAGATGCTGGTGGCCTGGATCGACATGGCGGCGGGCAGATGCAGCACTTCGGCATTGAAGGTGGGCAGCCAGGTGCCGATCGCCTGTTCGATCAGAACATAGAGGAAGGCTGATGCCAGGAACACGACCGCGATGGGGGTGACGGCAAGGCGGGCCATCTGACGGATGCCGGGCTTGGCATCGGGCGCATGCGCCCCGGTTTCGTCCAGCGGGGTCACGGCCCACAGGGCAGCGGCGGTCAGCGACAGGGCCGAGAGCAGCCAATAGACGTTCAGCCAGGAGGGATCGGCCGGATTGTCATGGTCGACGAACAGGCTGAACAGCCAATAGCCGCCCAGCACGCCGACCATGAATAGCCCCTCGATCAGGTTGGTCAGGCTGGCATGGCCCTGTTTGTCGCGGGTCAGCAGGCCGATGGAGGAATAGACGGCGACCTTGGCCCCGGCAAAGCCGACACCGACGCAAAAGAACATCAGCTTCATCGCCCAGAAGGCGGACAGGATGGGCATCAGGGCAGCGGCCACCCCTTCCAGCACCAGCACGATGATCATCGCCCTTCGATAGCCCACGCGCGGCAGGAAGGAGGCGATGATGAAGCTGGTGATGGCGATGGGCAGGTCCTTGTAGGCCTCCAGCCGCCCCGCCTCCAGCTTGGTCACGCCGAAGCTCTGGATGGATTGCAGGATCACCGTGCCCACGGAATTCAGCAGCATCGCAAAGACGATATAGGTCAACGCCACCGCGAGGATCGCCCGCCCGTTCCGCATGTCTGTGTGTTCCTTCCCTGGGGGTGTTCTTGTTGTTTTTGGGGGGATTGTCAAAGAAGTAACGCCCTCCCCCCAAGGGGGAGGGCGTATAAAACGACGTCTTAGAACTTCGTCGCCACCGACAGCTTCACGTTACGCCCGAAGATCGGGCGGCCCAGGAAGACGCCGCCGGTGTTCGCACCGCCGATGATGCGGGTATTGCCCTCGGTCAGGCCCAACTCGTCGGTCAGGTTGGTGCCGGACAGCTGTACCGTCACATCCTCGCCGATGGTGGCGGAGATGCCGGCATCGATGGTGTTGTAGGACGGCAGGCGCTGGGCGTTCTCCACATCGGCGAAGCGCTTGCCGATATAATTGTAGCTGGCGAAGACCCGCAGCTTGCCCCAGTCGGTGGGGAAGTCATAGGACGGCGAGACGCTGAACTGGATCTTGGGCTGGCGCTGCACCTGGTTGCCGGAATTGGTGCCCAGGTCCTTGTATTCGCCCTTCTGCCAGTTGCCGCGCAACGCCAGGTCCAGGTTCTCCACCGGGGTCACCAGCAGTTCGAATTCCACACCATAGGCCTTGCTGTCGCCGATGCGGTTGATCTGGGTCTGGGTGCCGTCGGGATTGATGATGAACTGCTGGAAGGGCAGGCCGTCGAACGTGTTGCGGAAGAAGGTGACATAGGCCGCGTAATCGGCGGTGCGGGTCTTCAGGCCCACTTCCTGCTGGTCGATCTTCTGCATCTGGCTCTGGCCGTCGCGCAGATTGTCGAACTGCGGGAACTTGAAGCCGCTGTTCAGGCGGCCGAACACAGACAGTTCTGGCATCAGGTAGTAATTCACGCCCGCCGTCCAGGAGGTCTCGGTGTTCTTGTAGGAGAGCGTGCGGAAGGTGCCGTTCAGGACGGAGGTATTGTTGTTGGCCAGCGTCAGCGGGTTGCCGTCCAGGTCCACGCCGCCGGAGACGTTCTCCAGGGTGGCATTGACCTTCTGCTGTTCGACACGGCCGCCGACATCGACGCGCAGGTCTTCGGTCAGTTCCCATTCATCGGCGATGAAGCCGGCCAGGTTCTGGCCGTTATAGGTGGCGTTCACCGCGAAGAAGGGGGAGCCGACGAAGCCGGCGCGGGTGGCCTGCACGCCATTGTTCAGCGCGACATTGATCAGCTTGGCGTTGGGCGTGGCGGTCATCAGGGCGTTGTTGCCCAGGTACCAGACATCCTTGGACGAATAATCGGCGAAATAGGCGCCGATGGTCAGGGTGTTGCCCTCGAAGATCTCGCGGCTGAGGCGCAGATCGTCGGTGAAGCTCTCGATATCCTTGTCCACCGACCACAGGCCGGCGACGATGACCTGGGTGTTCAGGTCGGTGATGGCGCCGGTGCCGTTGGCGAAGCTGGCGGTGCCGGCCGTGGCCGCACGGCCGGCGGCGTTGCGCACGGCGGTATTGGCATTGGCCGACGCGATGGTGTCGTTGATGAAGCTGCCCAGGGTCTGCGGGTTGGCACCGGTGAACAGGCCGCGGGTATTGGCCTCACCGCTGGTGTAGTTCATCTTGTTGGAGAAGGACCAGTCACCGAATTCCAGGTCCATGGTGGCGCCGACAATGGCGGCATCGACGCCGCGGCCATCGGCGAAGTCCTGGCGGATGGACTGGCCCGGGGCCACTTCCAGCACGACATTGCGCAGGTCGTTGCCCAACAGCGTACCGGTGCCGGCGTCGAAGCCGGGGAATTCCTTGATCTTGCCGTTGTCGTTGACCAGCGGCATGGCGGTGTAGAAGGCGTTCTTGTCCTTGGTATAGCGGCTGTAGACCGTGATCTCGCCATTCTCCAGGACCTTGGTGACATTGCCGCTGACCTGGCCGCCGCGGTCGGCGGGGTACTGGGTGTCGCGGATGCCGTCGGACGTGCGGTAGAAGCCGCCGACGGAGAACAGCAGATCCTTGTCCAGGGCACCCTGGTAATAGGTGTCGAAACGGTACAGGCCCTCATCCCCCACGGTCAGCTTGACGCTGCCCTCCGGGTCTTCCTTGCCCTTGCGCTGGATGAAGTTGATGGTCGCACCGGGCTGACCATTGGAGAAGATCGGCGACGGGCCGCCGCGCAGCACCTCCACCCGCTCCACCGTGTCGTCCAGGCGGAACAGGGAGGAGTTTTCCAGGAAGGAAAGGGTCGGCGGCGGGAAGATGGCGGAGCCGTCCAGCTGCACCGTGATGAAGGGCGCATCGCCATCGGCGGGGAAACCGCGCACGGAGATGTTGGCGCCGGCGGTGCCGCTGGTGCTTTCCACCCAGACGCCGGGGACGATCTTCAGGAGGTCGGCCGTGCTGCTGGGCTGCTGCTCGGCGATCTGTTCGGCCGTGGCGGTGGTGATGGAGAAGCTGGCATCCAGCTTCTTCAGGCCGTCGGACCGGGCCACGCCCGTCACGATGATCTCTTCCAGCATCACGCTTTCGCCGTCGCTGGTCTTGGCTTCCTGCGCCTGGGCGGCGGGCAGCAGCAGGGCCGCCAGGGCGGCACCGGTCAGCAGCTTCTTGTCGAACTTGGTCATGAGGGACCTCCCGTATGAGCATCACCCGGATGCTTCTTGTTGATGGGTGTGGCGGTATGGGGATTGCCGGGCGGCCTTGCATGTGCCGCCCGATTGTCAGGCCGGGCGGACGAAACTTTCCAGCCGGAACTGCTTGATGTGACCGATGACCGCATCGGCCTCTGTCAGGATGCCGGGATCGCCGATGCCGACGGCCGGCATGCCGGCCGCCTTGATGGCGGTGATCCCGGCCATGCTGTCCTCCACGCCCAGGCACGCGGACGGGAGGACATCCAGGGCCGCTGCCACGGACAGAAAAATGTCCGGTGCGGGCTTGGGATTGGGGATCGCACCGGCATCGGCGACATGGTCGAACAGGTCGATGATGCCCAGGCGGGCCAGCAGGGTGGGGGCGTTGCGGCTGGCCGACGCCACGCCCAGCTTCAGCCCGGCCGCCTTGGCGGCCAGCAGCAGGTCGCGCACGCCCTCGAACAGGTCGTCGGGGGAGAAGCGGGCGATCAGGTCCTGGTAATAGCCGTTCTTGCGCGTGGCCGCTTCCAGCTTCTCGGCATCTGTCAGGACCTTGTCGGAGCCGGCCAGGATGCGCTCCAGGCTGCCCATACGGTCGATGCCTTTCAGGGCCTCGTTCTGTTCCCGGTCGAAGGGCACGCCCAGCTCATCCGCCAGACGCTGCCAGGCCTGGTAATGGCCCTCCGCCGTGTCGGTCAGAACACCATCCAGATCGAAGATGATGGCCTTCACCGGGGCGGGGAAGACGCCGTTGGCAAGCGTGGTGTCGCGGCCGGCCGTCAGGGTCACGGGCTTGCCGTGATGCTGGATGGTCAGGTCGGGGCCCGACAGCAGGCTGTAGGTGGTGCCGGCGGCATCGACGGCGATGCGCAGGCGGCGGCCCCGCCAGTTGATGCCGAAACCGTAGCGGGTCCAGCCGGGCGGCAGCACGGGGGCGAAGCGGGCGGTGCCACCCTGCCAGCGCAGGCCGCCGAAGCCCCAGGCGATGCCCAGCCAGGACCCGGCCATGGCCGCCATATGCACGCCATGGCTGGCATTGCCATGCAGATCATCCAGGTCGATGCGGGCCGTTTCGGTGAAGTAACGAATGGCCTTTTCGCTGTCGCCCAGCTCGGCCGCCAGGATGCCGTAGGTGCTGGGCGACAGGGTGCTGTCATGTACCGTTACGGCTTCGTAATAATCGAAGTTGCGGCGCTTCAGGTCTGGGCCGAACCTGTCGCCGGCCAGCAGCATGGCCAGCACCACGTCGGCCTGCTTGCACACCTGATGGCGGTAGATGGCCAGCGGGTGATAGTGCAGCAGCAGCGGGTACTTGTCCTGCGGCGTGGTGGCGAAGGGCCAGACGGGCTTGGCCAGGAAATCGTCATCCTGCGGGCTGACACCCAGGTCGGGGTCGGTGGGCAGGTACATGGCGTCGGCCGCGCGCTGCCACAGGGCGACCTCATCCGCCGACAGGCCGATGCGGGCGGCCAGTGCGGCCAGTGCGTCGGGCGCATCATTGCCCATGCGGCGGTACAGGTCGGCGGCATGGGCCAGATGGGCGGCGGCCATGGCGTTGGTGTAGAAATTGTTGTTCACCAGCGCGGTATATTCGTCCGGCCCCGTCACCTCGTGAATGGTGAAGGCACCGCCCTTGCGGGCGTTGAAGTGCCCGACCTGCGGCCAGATGCGCGCGGTTTCGAACAGCATCTCGGCGGCGTGGGCATAGAGGAAGGCACTGTCGCCGGTGGCTTCCTCATAGAGGCGGGCGGCAAAGGCGATGTCGGCATTGATATGGTACTGGGCCGACCCGCTGGGGTAATGGGCGGAACATTCATCGCCGGCGATGGTGCGCCAGGGGAACAGGGCACCGGCCCCATGGCCCATGCCGCGCGCATGGGCGCGGGCCCGGTCCAGGCGGCCGATGCGGTATTCCAGCATGCGCCGGGCCAGTTGCGGGGCGGTGAAGGCCAGGACGGGCAGGATGAAGGTTTCCGTGTCCCAGAAATAATGGCCCTCATACCCTTCCCCCGTCAGGCCCTTGGCGGCGATGGAGGTGGCACCGTCGCGGCCCGTGGACTGGTAGAGATGGAACAGGTTGAAGCGGATGGCCTGCTGCAGGCCGGCATCGCCGTCGATCACCACATCGGCATCGGCCCAGAACCGGGCCAGGTCGTCGGCCTGTTCCTTGGCGATCATGTCCCAGCCATCGGCCTGGGATGCTGCCAGGGTGGCACCGGCATCGGCGAACAGCTGCGCCTCATCCCCGTCATGGTCGGCCCATTCATAGGCGGCGAACTTGACCAGGGTCACGTCCTGGCCCGGCGTCAGGTCGGCATGGAAGGGCTGGCTGATGCTGTCGAGCGTCAGGAAGGGGGCTTCCGCCGACAGGCCGGCACCCGGCACATGGGCCTGGCGCAGCAGGGCGGTGCGGCGGGACAGACGGGCAGTCTGGCGCACGGCCGTGGGGATGCCATCGGTGGTCAGGGGATGGCTGTCCACCCCGCCGCTGCCCAGCGAGACGCCGATGCGCGGATCATCGCCCTGACCCTCGGCCCGGCGGCCCCAGCGCAGGTCGGAGATCAGGGTGGCGGGACCGGTGTAATCGACCGACTTCAAGGTCAGTTTCAGGGCCAGCAGGCCGGGCCGCGCGAATGAGGCCAGGCGTTCGGTGGCAAGCTCCACCGTGCCGCCATTGGCCGCCTTGAAACGCAGCGATGTGCGAAAACGGCCGGTGGCCAGATCCAGTTCGCGCACCAGGGCTGCGGTGGGGTCCTTGGCCAGGTCGACGGTTTCGCCGTCCAGCACGACGCGCACATGCTTGGCATCGGCCACGGGCACGCGGGTGTCGGTGGTGAAGGCGAAACCGGTGAATTTCTCGTGGTAATGGATCGGCGCCTGCTCGAAGAAGCTGGCCAGGAAGGTGCCGTCGCTGGAACTTTCCACCCCGTCGACGCCGCCGCGCACGCCCAAGGCGCCGTTGGCCAGTGCGAACAGGCTTTCATCGCGCGCCGCGGTTGCCGGGTCGAAACCCGTCACGCGGATGGTCCAGCCATCCCCGGCATCGGCACGCACGTCTCCGGCGCGGACGTGAGATGCTCTCTCCGCCACGGCAAACCTCCCCGAAATACACTTGGTCCCCCGCCAGGATGCGGTGGTTGGACGGTAAGCTACCATCAATGTTATCGATGTCAAGATATCGATGTCATTTTTCGACTACGTATGCGCCACCCCCTGTGACCTGCCCGGAAGGGTTGCCGCCAACCCCTTGGAAAATGCCGACACACGTGCGAATGTCGGTCCCGCATTTCCCTTTCCGTCACCCCCGCCGGATATCCATGACGAAGCTTGCCGAACGTGGACGCGAGATCGAAGTTAAGGCCGCGCCGGCCGGGCGCCTGACCATGGCCGACCTGGCGGAACTGGCGCAGGTGTCGAAGATCACCGTGTCCCGGGCGCTGCGCGACAGTGCCACCGTGAAGCCGGATACCCGTGCGCGCATCCAGGCGCTGGCCAAGCAGCATGGCTATAAGTTGAATCTGTCGGCGCGCAGCCTGCGTTTGCAGCGGTCCAACACCGTGGCGGTGGTGGTGGAGATGAAGCCCAGCCCCGACCGGCCGCTGACCGGTCCGTTCCCCATGGCGCTGATGGGTGGCATCTGCCAGGAACTGACCAGCATCGGCTATGCCGTGGTGCTGACCACCCGCGACGGGGTGCATACGCCGGCGGTGCAGACGGCCGACGGCATCATCCTGCTGGGCCAGGGCAGCAATGACGAGGCGGCGGTGCAACTGGCCGATGCCGACGTGCCCCTGGTCGTCTGGGGAGCCGAGGCGCCGGAGCATGATTATGTGACGGTCGGGTCCGACAACCGCCAGGGCGGGGCGCTGGCGGCGGAACATTTCCTGTCCATCGGGCGAAAGCGCGGCCTGTTCCTGGGCGACACCAGCCACGCCGAGATCGAACAGCGCCATGACGGTTTCCGCGAGGCGCTGCTGGCCGGCGGGGGGGAACTGGCGGGCGGCATTTCCTGCCCATTCGGCATTGCCGCCGGGGCGGCCGCCATTGCCGCCTGGGTGGATGGCGGCGGGGCGCCGTTCGATTGCCTGTTCGCGGCCAGCGACCTTCTGGCCATCGGCGCCATGCAGGCCCTGCAGGAACGCGGCATTGGCGTTCCGGGCAAGATATCCGTGATCGGTTACGACGATACGCCGCTCGGGGCCTGCCTGACGCCGCCGCTTTCGTCGGTTCACCAGGATTGGCAGGCGGGTGGTGAATTGCTGGCCCGGCGCATCCTATCCCTGATCAACGGGGAGGATGTGACGTCGGTGAGCTTGCCGGCGCGGTTGGTCGTGCGGGGGACCTGATTTTTGTTCCCTCAGGCGCCGGGCGGGCGCATCCGCGCCCTTGGCTTACGCGACCATGGGGTCGCGGGCCGGCGGTCGCCGGCCTGAACGCGCTCCCTCAGGCGCCGGGCGCCGCCATCCGGCGGCTTGGCTTACGCGACCATGGGGTCGCGGGCCGGCGGTCGCCGGCCTGAACGCGCTCCCTCAGGCGCCGGGCGCCGCCATCCGGCGGCTTGGCTTGCGCGACCATGGGGTCGCGGGCCGGCGGTCGCCGGCCTGGAGAAGCGACAGCATCCCAAGGTCACAGGACCTGACCCTAATCCCCCTGGCGGGGCTTACCCCGTTTGGCGCATGAATTGCTTGTAGAGGCCCGGGGTGCCCGCAAAAGGCGGGCGTCCCGGAAATATTTGCCGGCCGGAGTCCAGCCCCATGCCCAGCTTGAAGACCGTCATCGACAGCGTGATCGCCGGCGGGGAACCCGTGACGGACGAGATCGAGCTGTTCCGCGATGTGTTGAACCAGGCCGGCATGGCCTGGGGCGGGGAGCGGGTGGCCAACGGCGCCCAGGACAGCGTGGGCATGGTGGACGACAAGCTGGACAGCTGGTCGGATTATCGCACCGTGGCCAGGAAGGACCTGGGCATCATGTACCGGAACCTCCAGTTGGGGGACATCCTGCATTTCGTCTGGAACAACGGCACGGTGATCGAGGCGCACAGCGTCATCGTCTATGCCGTGGACAAGCTGAACGGCATCATCACCGCCTTCGATGCCGAAGGCACCGGCGGCGCGCCGCACCTGTTCACCCTGACGCCGGAGACCATCCAGGGCCCGGTGCAGGTCCAGAGTTTCAACAACAGCCGTTCCGAACGGCTGCGCGGCGACATCAAGGACCGGTTCGAGAATTACATCGACGGCGGCGACGGCAACGACACGATCGATGGCGGCCTTGGCAACGACACGCTGATCGGCGGGTCGGGCGATGACAGCCTGATCGGCGGCTATGGCGATGACAGCCTGGAGGGCGGCCATGGCAATGACACGCTGGTGGCCACAGCCGGCGACGATGTGCTGATCGGCGGGGCCGGGCTGGACCGGCTGGTGGGCGGGTCGGGCAGCGACCGTTTCGTCT
Source organism: Niveispirillum sp. KHB5.9 (assembly GCF_048066115.1). Lineage (NCBI taxonomy): Bacteria > Pseudomonadati > Pseudomonadota > Alphaproteobacteria > Rhodospirillales > Azospirillaceae > Niveispirillum > Niveispirillum sp. KHB5.9. The sequence continues at coordinate 145,635 of NZ_JBLTYX010000015.1, forward strand.
TCGCCCGCGTCAGCGACACGCGCCTGTCCACGGCGCTGACCTTCAATTCCATGGATACGCTGGTCAATCTCGACCTGGGTGGCAGCGGCACCCTGCTGGCCGACAGCATCGAATTGCCGTTCGCCGTGACCAGCGTGGCCGGTGGCGGCGTCATCCGCGCCACCGGCGTGTCCTTCTACGAGGCGGTGAACGGCCTGTTCGCGCGCGGCAAGCCGATGTACGACACCAACAAGGCCGGCCTGTTCAGCTATCTGGGCGAGGTCTATCTCATCGTCTCCGGCGCCACGCGCAGCGCCAATCTGGGCTCCGACGACTATATCTTCCGCATCCAGGGCTATTCCGGCGTGCTGGACGTGTCGGATTTCGGCTATTCCTACACGACGGTCGCGGGCGGCAAGGTGACGGTCAACACCACGTCGGCCGCCTATGAGATGTCGGCGGGCGAGGACAATCTGGTCTATCTGGGTGTCGGCAATTTCCGCGGCACCGGCACGGCGCTGGCCAATTCCATCCGCGGCGGGGCCGGGAACGACATTCTGGATGGCGGTGCCGGCAACGACACGCTGGTCGGCGGCGACGGCAACGACATCTATGTCGTGGACAGCGTCGGCGACACCATCACCGACACGGACGGCATCGACACGGTGCGCACCAGCCTGTCGACCTATGTGCTGGCGGCCGATCTGGAACGGCTGGAATTCACCGGCACGGCCAACGCCACGGGCACGGGCAATGCCGGCGACAACAGCCTGCGCGGCGGGTCGGGCGACGACACGCTGACCGGCCTGGCCGGCAACGACACGCTGGATGGCGGCGTGGGGGCCGACAGCCTGGTCGGCGGGGCCGGCAACGACATCTATATCGTCGATGATGTGGGCGACGTGATCCTGGAACTGGCGGGCGAGGGCACCGATACGGTGCGCGCCCGCGCCGACAGCTATACGCTGGGCGCCGAACTGGAGAATCTGGTCTATACCGGCCTGGGTGTCTTCGCCGGCACGGGCAACACCCTGGCCAATGCCATCACCGGCGGGGCGGGGGCCGACACGCTGGATGGCGGTGCCGGCAACGACACGCTGGATGGCGGGGCCGGCGCCGATATCCTGATCGGCGGTGCCGGCAACGACACCTATATCGTCGATGCCGGGACGGCCGACATCACCGAACTGGCGGGTGGGGGCACGGATACGGTGCGCACCGGCCTGGCCGCCTTCACCCTGGCGGCGGAGGTGGAGAACCTGGTCTATACCGGCACGGCGGCGTTTGCCGGCACGGGCAGCGATGGCGACAACGGCCTGACCGGCGGCGACGGGGCCGACACGCTGGACGGTGGGGCCGGCAACGATATGCTGGATGGCGGGGCGGGTGCCGACAGCCTGATCGGCGGGGCCGGCAACGATATCTTCATCGTCGATGATGACGCGGATGTGGTGGTGGAGGATGCCGGCGGCGGCACCGACACGGTGCGCACCAGCCTGGGCAGCCACACCCTGGCCGCCAATGTCGAGAACCTGGTCTATACCGGCGGCGGCAATTTCGATGGTACCGGCAATGCCGACGCCAACGCCATCACCGGCGGGGCGGGCGCCGATACGCTGGCGGGCGGCGGCGGGGCGGACACCCTGACCGGCGGCAGCGGGGCCGACCGCTTCGTCCTGGCGGCCGTGGCGGAAAGCACCGTGGCCACCCCCATCACCATCGCCGATTTCAGCAGTGCCGAGGGCGACCGCATCGACCTGTCGGGCATCGACGCCAACAGCGCCACGCCCATCGACGACGCCTTCACCTTCCTGGGTGTGGCCGCCTTCACCAATGTCGCGGGCCAGCTGCGCATCCAGGTGGTGGGCACCGACCTGCAATTGCTGGGCGACATCAATGGCGACGGCACCGCCGATTTCGCCATCACCCTGACGGCACTGACCACGCTGACGGCGGGGGATATTGTTTTGTGAGCCAATGGTCATTGAAAATGACCGTTGGAGGCCGGCGACCGCCGGCCCGGCGCACGTGCGCCGTAAGCCCAAGCCCACGGATGTGGGCGCCCGGCGCCTGAGGGAACAATGTATCAAGCCAGTGCCGCTTCCACCCGGTTGCGGCCGTTGCGTTTGGCGCAGTAGAGGGCGCTGTCGGCGGCCTTCAGCAAGGTCGGCCAGTCGTTGCCATGGGCGCCGTACCAGGCGACGCCGAAACTGGCGGCGACGCTGACCGGGCCCTCGGCGCTGGCGATGTCCAGACGGGCCACGGCGGCCCTGATCCGTTCCGCCATGGCCACGGCGTCGTGACCGGTCATGCCCGGCAGCAGAACACAGAATTCCTCGCCCCCCAGCCGCGCCACATCCTCTCCCGGACGCAGCAGCAGGCGCGCGGCCTCCACCACGCCCACCAGGGTGGCGTCGCCCACGACATGGCCGTGGGTGTCGTTCAGCTGCTTGAAATGGTCCAGGTCGAAGGTGGCGAGCGCGAAACCCGCACCGTCGCGCGCCGCCCGCGCCCGTTCCTGTTCCAGCCGCGCCTGCAGGGCCCGGCGGTTCAGGGCACCGGTCAGCGGGTCGGTGGCGGCCTGCTGGACCAGATGTTCCTGCAACCGCCCCACCACCATCCAGACCAGCCCCAGCGCGTGGCAGGTCAGCATCAGCGTGGCCACCAGCATGGTGGGCCCCATCAGGTCGATGGCCGCCTTCAGATCGAAGCCGGTGGTGGCGATATAGAGGACGCGCGCCACGGCGAACAGCAGCCAGACACCATACTGCGCCGCCAGGGTCAGGGCCGCCGGCCGCAGATGGCCCCGGCCATGGCGATGGAGCAGGACGGCGTTCACGCCGGCCACGCCGGCATGGGTGGCCACCGTCAGGGCCATGATATAGCCGGGCGTGCCGCGCATGAAGGACAGGGCCGACAGGCCCGCGACCACCAGCAGGAAGGCGGCGATGGCCATGCCGGTGACCCGCCGGCGCACGCCCAGGAAGCGGTGGAAGCCCAGGCTGGTCACCAGGGTGCCGGCAAAGGTGCAGAAGAAGCCGGGCAGGGCCGCCCGCTGGAACGGGTCGGTCATGGAGACGTAGAGCATCAGGAAGGCGATGGCATAGGCGGCCTGCCCCACGGCCCAGCTGCCGATGCCCTTCAGGTCGGGATGGTGGCGGCGGATGATGGCCAGAACGGCGGCCGCCACGCCGGTGATGATGGCGTTCGACAGGAAGAGGGACGCCAAATCCAGGGCCGGCAGCATCGGACAACCCGTATTGTTCACCCCGATGCTACACGTTTCCCGAATAGCCGCAATTGGGTATCCAGAAAGAACAGGTTAGGTGGTGTTTATATCCCCCGCTCGATGCGCTGCACATAGGATTGCACCAGCTGGCGGATCAGGGTGGGGGCGGCGCGCAGCAATTCTTCGAACCGCTGGCGGGGGATGACCTCGCACACGGTCAGTTCCACGGCGGTGACGCTGGCGGCGCGGTTGGCGTCGCGCAGCAGGGCCATTTCCCCGAACACCGCCCCCGCCCCGGCCTGGCCCAGCACCATCACCTGGTCGTCGGCCGTATCCTTCCAGATCTCCACCAGCCCGGACTGGATCAGGTAGGCGCCATGCGCCTCGTCCCCGCGGCGGAAGATGACGCGGCCGGGCGCGAACGTGTCGCGGCGCAGCAGCTTGTGCGTGCGTTCCGACACGATGGGATCGTCGATGAAGATCGGATCGCCCTGGTCGGTGGGGATGCCGTTGATCGACCGCAGCGTGCGCACCAGCGAATGCAGGACGAAGCGCACCAGCGGCGGGCTGGCCCGCAGCTGCTTCACGAACAGGTCGCGCGAGATCACCACCAGCCGCGTCGGTTCCATCGTGGCGATGCAGGCCGAACGCGGGGCATTGTCGATCAGCCCCATCTCGCCCGCGATCTCCCCTGGACCCAGGGTGGCCAGTCGGTGCTTGGTGCCGTTGACGGCGCGGAACACCTCCACCCGGCCGCCGGTGATCAGGAACGCATCCCCGCCGCTGTCGCCTTCCTTGATGAGCAGACGGCCGGGGGCGACATTGATCTCTTCCAATTCCGGTTTCCTGATCGGTGACGGGCGGGGCGCAGTCTGCCCCCGGAATATTGATTAATCATTTACGGGTCACAGATGTGTGACCGCAAGCACGAGATGTATTTGTATGTTCCCTCAGGCGCCGGGCGCGGCCGTCCGGCCGCTTGGCTTGCGCGACCATGGGGTCGCGGGCCGGCGGTCGCCGGCCTGTGGCGGCTTTCAGCCAATATTCATGTCGCCGGTATGATTTCATGCGGCCGATGGGTGTGGACTGTTGTGCTTTTCCAATCCTTGACTGAAAGTGCCGGGACGACGGGCCGGGGCGACGGCGCGGCGCGATCAAGGCGGGGACATGAGCGATAACGGCTTCTTTGTGCGGTTTTGGGGCGTGCGCGGCAGCATTGCCACCACGGGGGCCGACACGCTGGGCTATGGCGGCAACACCACCTGCCTGGAGATGCGCTGCGGCCCGCACCTGCTGATCTTCGATGCCGGCACGGGCATCCGCCTGCTGGGCAATGCATTGGAGGGGACGGGCGAACCGGTCACGGCCGACCTGTTCTTCACCCATACCCATATCGACCATGTCGTGGGCTTTCCGTTCTTCGGCCCCTTCCATGACAAGCGCAGCCGCATCAGCCTGTGGGAGGGGCATCTGGCCCCCGACCTGACGCTGGGCCGGGTGCTGGGCGGCCTGATGGCCGCCCCCCTGTTCCCCGTGCCGCTGCGCGGGCTGGAACGCTGCATGGATTATCGCAAGTTCACCGCCGGCCAGGTGCTGGAGCCGCGGCCGGGCCTGATGGTGCGCACCTGTCCGCTGAACCATCCCAACGGCGCCACGGGGTATCGGGTGGATTACCAGGGGCGGTCCATCTGCCTGATCACCGATACCGAGCATCCGGCCCGGGGCCACGACGAGACCATCGCCGATCTGGTGCGCGGCGCGGACGTCATGATCTATGACGCCACCTACAGCGACGCCGAATATGCTGACCATGTCGGCTGGGGCCATTCCACCTGGCAGGAGGCGCTGCGCCTGGCCGCCCATGCGGGCGTGCGCCATCCGGTGATCTTCCACCACGCGCCCGAACGCACCGACGCCATGCTGGACCGGATCGGGGAAGAGGCGCGGGCCCTGCATCCGGGCGCCCTGGTGGCGCGCGAGGGGCAGGTCATCACCCCGGATGGGGAGCCGGTGCGCTGACCCCAAGCATCGACGGCACGCGGAAAGCGAGTAACCACCAAAGGGTGTGTAATCCACCGCCCTCGATCGTATTTCTATTTGGCCACTTCTATGGTTAATGCGGTTGTCACGGGCGTGTTAATGCATAAACGACTGGCCTTGGCCGCCCCCTCCGGCTTACATCTTTAGGCAAGAAGTGAGGGAAGGCCCGGGGGAAGATGCGTCGCTGCTTGGCATTTCTGGGGGTGGCTGCCGTCCTGGCGCCGGCCGGTGCTGCTGCGCAGTCCGCGCCCGGCCGCCTGCCCGGCAGCGTGGAGCCCGGTCGCCCCACCGTGCCGGCCCCGCTGGAGGAGCTTCGCCGGGCGCCCAAGGCGCAGCTGCAATTCTCCATTCCCGCCCAGCGCAAGGGGGCGCCGGCCGCCGGTGCCGCCGATCTGCGTTTCACCTTGTCGCGCATCGCGGTGGAGGGGGCGGCGGCCATCGACCCGCAAACGGAATTCGCTGCCGATATCGCCGCCCTGATCGCCAGACCCGTGACCCTGGCGGACATATCGGCCCTGGCCGACCGTATCCAAGCCCGGTACCTGGCCCTGGGCTATGGCCTGACGCGGGTGTTCGTGCCGGCGCAGGAGCTTCGTGACCAGACCATCACCATCCGCGTCATCGAGGGGCACCTGGAACGCGCCCGCGTGGAAGGCGGGGGCCCGCGGGAACGCGCGCGGGTGGAGGCGCGGCTGGCCGATGCCCTGGCCGCGCGTCCGGCGCGGGTGGAGCTGATCGAGCGCGGGCTGCTGCTGGTCGATGATCTGCCGGGCGTCACCGTCACCGGCCTGATCCGGCCGGGCGACAGTTTCGGGGCCGCCGAGCTGCTGGTCGGCTATACCGAGACGCCGTATGCCATGGTGGCCGGGGTGGGCAATCGCGGGTCGGAATTTGCCGGCCCCTGGTCGGCCTTTGTCGACCTAGCGGCCAATTCGCCGTTCGGGCTGGGGGAGCAGCTGGGCGTGACCCTGTCCGCCACCCCGCAGATCAAGGAACAGCGGTCGGCCAATGGCCGCTGGGTGCACCCGCTGGAGGGTTCCGGCCTGTCGCTGACCAGTGCGGTGAATTACAGCCGGGGGCGCCCCGGCGCGTCGCTGAAGCCCTTCGCGGTGGCCACCGAATCCTATGGCATGGGCCAGCGCCTGTCCCTGCCCCTGATCCGCTCGCGCGCCCGCAACCTGACCCTGGAAGTGGGCTGGAACGCGCAAGCCGCCAATGTCGCGCTGCTGAACCTGCCCTTCAGCCGTGACCGGTGGCGCAGCCTGGATGCGCGCGCCACCTACAGCCAGCTGCGTTTCCTGGGCGGCGACCTTTATGCCCAGTTGGGCGTGACCCAGGGGCTGGACGTGGCGGGTGCCACGGTGCGCGGCGATGCCGCCGCCTCGCGCCTGCGCCCGGAGCCCTGGTATTCGAAATTCAATGCGGAAGTCGCCTATGGCTATCGCCTGCCCGCCGATATCGGCGCCACCCTGACGGTGGCCGGGCAGTACACGCCCGACACCCTGCTGGCCGGCGAGGAGTTCGCGCTGGGCGGCAGCCGGTTCGGCCGCGGCTATAATGGCGGCGACCTGTCGGGGCCCAACGGGGTGGGCGGCGGGCTGGAACTGCGGCGGTCGTTCAATCCGGGGATCGAGCGGGTGGAGGGCTTGACGCTCTACGGGTTCCTGGATACGGGCCGGGTGTGGGACAGCGTGGCGGCCAGCACGCATCTGGTGTCGGCCGGCGGCGGCGTGCGGCTGGGCCTGTTCGGCAAGGCCAGCCTGTCGGCGGAACTGGCCCGCACCCTGCGCGCCCTGCCCATTCCGGGGGCCGAGGGCAGGCGCACGCGCCTGTTCATCGACCTCACGGTCCAGATCTGAGGGGGCGGGGAATGGCGGCGGCGGTGCGGTGGCAGGCGGGGCGGGACAGGCGGTGGCGGCGGGGTTTCCGCGCCCTGACGCTGGCATCCGTCTTCACCCTGCCGGCCGCCGCCCAGTCGCCCCAGGGCGGTACCGTCGTCGTGGGCGGGGCGACCATCGCCGCCGGCCAGGGCGGCCAGACCCTGATCAACCAGACCAGCGACCGCGCCCTGATCGACTGGCGCAGCTTCGATATCGGCAAGGACGCGTCGGTGCTGGTCACCCAGCCGGGGGCGGGGTCGCTGCTGGTCAATCGCGTGACCGGTAACGGTGCCGGCACGCGCATCGACGGGTCGCTGAGTGCCAATGGTCAGGTCGTGATCATCGACAAGGCCGGCATCGTCATCGGGCGCGCAGCACGGGTGGATGCCGGCGCCTTCCTGGCCACGACGGCCGATATCGACAATGCCGATTTCGCGGCCGGGCGCCTGGTGTTCGGCAAGGCCGGGCTGGCCGGGGCTTCGGTGGTCAACGAGGGCACGATCCGCGTGGCGGACGGCGGCTATGCCGTGCTGGCGGCACCGGAGGTGCGCAATGGCGGGCTGGTGGAGGCACGGCTGGGCCGGGTGGTGCTGGCGGGGACGGAGCGCTTCACGCTGGATCTGGCCGGTGACGGCCTGCTGCGGTTCGAACTGCCGGCGGATGTGGCGGGACGGGTGGTCAATGACGGCACCCTGACGGGAACCCGGGTGCTGATGACCGCGCGCGCGGCGCGCGACGGCATGGCAGGCGTGGTCAATGCCGGCGGCCTGGTGGAGGCCACGGCGGCGCGGGAGGTGGATGGCCGCATCATCATCGGTGGCGAGGGGACGGAGACGGCGGTCACCGGCACCGTGCGGGCCGAGGGTGGCGCCATCGACATCCTGGGTGACAAGGTGGCGCTGGCCGGGGCGACCGTCGATGCCACGGGTGCCGTGGATGGCGGCAGCATCCGCATCGGCGGTGATTTCCAGGGCGGCGGCGACCTGCACCGGGCACAGACTACAAGCATCGATGCCGGCAGCCGGATCAGCGCCGATGGCGCCACGGGGGCCGGCGGGCGGGTCATCGTCTGGGCCGACGGGCGCACCGATCATGCCGGCGCCATCAGCGCGCGCGGCGCCACCGATGGCGGCTTCGCGGAAGTGTCGGGCAAGGGCACCCTGCGCTTCGCCGGCACTGCCGACCTGGCCGGCGGGAAGGGCGGCAAGGCGGGGCAGCTGCTGCTGGACCCGACGAACATCACCATCGGAACGGTGGCGGATGTCGATGGGGCGGGGTCGCAGGATGATGACATCCCGAGCAATGGCACTATCGGTTCCGGCGATTACAGCGGTGCTGACAGCCTGATCACGGCATCGGCCATCGTCAATCTGCTGAACAGCGGCACCAGCGTCACCCTGGCGGCCGGCAACGACATCAATGTCAACAGTTCCATCGCCAAGACGGCCGGCACCGGTGCCACCCTGTCGCTGAATGCCGGGCGCGACCTGAGTTTCGCCTCGGGCGTGGGCGTGACGTCCACCAGCGGTGCCCTGTCCATGGATTTCGATGCCGGCCGGTCGTTCCAGGCGACCGGCGGCAGTTTCACCAGCAATGGCGGCAATATCAGCGTCACCGCCACCGGAACCGGTGCCACCACCGGCATCAATCTGTCGGGCGCCAGTTTCAGCAGCGGTTCCGGCAGCCTGACCCTGGCGGGTGCCGGATCGGCCACGGGCGTCCATCTGGGCGGCAATAGCAGCCTGTCCGTCGGCAATGGCGGCATGGGTGTGACCGGTACCGGTGCCGTCGGCGTGGATTTCGCCTATGGCACGGCGACATCGACGGGTGTGGGCGATATCGCCATCACCGGCACCTCCAACGGCACCGGTGCGGGTGCCGTCGGCATAAGGCTGGATCGCAGCAGTGGTGGCGCGATCAGCGCCAGTGCCGGCGATATCAGCCTGACCGGCACGGGTGGTGGCGGCACGGGCACGGCGAATTACGGCGTGCTGGCCAGCGGCGGCTTCGCCGTATCGGCCGGGTCGGGCGATGTCGCGGTGACCGCCACCGGCGGGACGGGCAGTGTCGGGCTGGCGGTCGGTGGCAGCGCCACGTTCGGCGGGTCGGGCCAGTCGGGCACGGTGACGCTGCGGGCCGACGGCATGGTTCTGGATGGCGCTACCATCCGATCGTCGGGCCGGGTGCATCTGCGCGCCGACAGCGCCAGCCGCGCCCTGATCGTCGGCGGCACCGATGACAGTGCCGGGCTGGCCCTGTCCACCACGGAACTGTCGGGGGTGACGGCCGGCGTCCTGACCCTGGGCGACAGCACTGGCGGCACGGTCACGGTGTCGGCCAACCCGTCCACCACCAATATCGGTGCGCTGGAACTGGTCAGCGCCACGATGAATGTCGGCAGCGCCATTGTCGGGCTGGTCGAGAGTTTCCTGAACGCCGGCAAGAATGCGACGCTGGAGACGGGCGGCGCCATGACCGTGACCGACGGCATCGCCAAGAGTGCGGGTGGCGATGCCAGTCTGACCCTGCGGGCCGCGGGCGACCTGACCTTCAACAGCGGCATCGGCGTCACGGCCGGCACCGGCAAGCTGGGGATGGCTTTCACCGGCGGCTATAACGGGTCGGGGACGTTCGGTGCCACCGGTGCCGGCAGCTTCACCAGCAATGGCGGCGACATCACCCTGGCCGGCCAGTCGGGCCTGACCCTGTCCAGCACGACGGTGACCGCCGGGGCCGGCACCATCATCCTGGCCGGCGGCGACATCGCCCTGACCGGCACCAGCATCACCAGCACGGGCCGCGTGCAGCTGCGCCCCTATGCCACCGGTGGCCAGATGGATATCGGCGCCACGGGGGCCGGGTCCGGCGTGGCCAATGTCTCCCAGGCCGAATTGAACCAGATCAGCGCCGGGATGCTGCGGCTGGGGGCGCTGGATGGCGGCAATCTGGTGATCAGCAGCGCGCTGAGCCATGCCGGCGACGTGGTCGAGCTGGCCAGTGCGGGGGCGGTGACGCAGACGGCCGACATCAATGTCGCCAGCCTGTCGCTGCTGGGCACGGGCGGCAGCTACACCCTGACCCGCACCGGCAACGACGTCACGACCCTGGCCGCCAATACCGGGTCGGTCGATTTCCGGAGCAATCTGAACCTGACCGTGGGCACGGTGGCGGGTACCACGGGCCTGACCTTCACGGGCAATGCCAGTCTCTATGCGGGCGATGCGCTGATCACCCTGGCCCAGGCCGCCAATTATGCCGGGTCGGGCACCGGCACCCTGACGCTGTCCAGCGACATCGATGTGGCGGTTCAATCAACCGCTACGGTTGGATGCTTGACCACTAACCCAAGTACCTGCACCGGCAAGCTGAACATCGTGCTGGCCGCCGACGGGAACGAGGCGGGCACGCCGGGCAGCGTGCTGGTCAGCGGGGCGACGCTGTCCACCAATGGCGGCAACATCACCATCGGTTCCGGCACCAATCCCGCGACGCGGGCGGCGGAGGGCCGGGCCGCCACCGGCATCGGCGTCGATATCACCAACAGCACGCTGAATGCCGGCAGCGGCGGGACCATCCTGGTCAATGGCGATGGTGCCCCCGGCGGCACCAACAGCACCACCGGCATCGGTATCAGCATCTCCGGCAGCAGCACGCTCAGCGTCGCGGGCAACGGGTCCATTACGCTGAACGGCACCGGCGGGGCCAACAATGATACCGGCATCGGCATCAACATCTCCGGCGGCAACCTGACCGCGACCGGCGCCGGAACCATCACGCTGAACGGTACGGGTGGGGCGGGCAATACCCTGACGGCGGGCGTCGCCATCGGTGCGCACAGCATCATGAGCACGGCCACGGGTGCGCTTTCCATCAACGGCACCCAGGCCGCGACGGGTACCAACAAGTACGGCATCCTGCTGCGCGGCGACCCGGGCAGCGACGATGCCACGCGCAGCGCCATCTATTCCACGGGCGGCGGTTCGGTGTCGCTGACGGCCATCGGGGCCGGTGCGCGGCTGGTGGCCAACCGCGACAGCGGGGCGGAGTTCAGCCGCGCCTTCATCGGCTGGAACGGGACCACGGCCGGCGGCGGCACCGTCACCCTGACAGCCGACGATGTCGGCCTGTCCAACGGGTCGGGCGGGTCGTCCCTGTCCATCGGCGGGTCGGGCAACCTGGTGGTGCAGCCCCATACCATCGCCGCCAGCATCGGCGTGGGGGATGGCGCGTCGGGCGACATGGCGCTGGGGCAGGTGGAACTGGACACGTTCCGCGCCGGGTTCAGCAGCGTCACCATCGGCCGGTCGGACGGCACGGGCGCCATTTCCGTGTCGGGAGCGGCATTCCGCGACAATACCAACATCATCAGCAACAATGGCGCCATCACCATCGCCGGGGCGCTTTCCACGGGCAGCGGCGGCGATGCAGGCACCCTGGCGGTCGCAACCAAGGGATTGCTGACCATCAGTGCCGCGATCAGCACCCAGAACCAGGACATCACCCTGTCGGCCGACCGGTTGAACCTGACGGGCAGCCTGAATGCCGGGACGGCGACCGCCACCTTGACCACATCCACCGCCGCTCGCGCCATCGATCTGGGGTCGGCCACCGATGCGGCATCGGCGCTGGAGATTTCCAGTGCGGAGCTGAACCGGGTGACGGCCGGCACCATCCGTATCGGGTCGTCCAGTGCCGGGGCCATCGGCATCAGCCAGGCCATCGCCCCCACCGGGTCCGGCACCCTGCATCTGCGCAGCGGCGCAGGCGTCACCCAGAGCGGGGCGATCACCGTCGCCAACCTGGCGGTGACGGCCACGGGGGCGGTGGCGCTGGCCTCGGCCAACAATGCCGTCACCAGCTTCGCCGCCGGCACCACCAACAGCAATGTCGCCTTCCGTGACGATACCGGCTTCGCCATCGCCAGCGTTGACAGCGTGGCCGGCGTGTCGGCGGGGACCGGCAATCTGGCGCTGACCAGCACGGGGACGGTGACGCAGACCACCGCCATCACCGCCGCCGGACTGGCCCTGACGGGGACGGGTGGGGCCTACACGCTGGCCCATGCATCGAATGCCGTTGCCACCGTCGCGGCCAATACCGGGTCCATCGATGTCGGCCTGTCGGGCGCGGGCAGTGTCGGCACGGTGGGGTCGGTGACGGGGATCACCACCAGCGGTACCACCAAGCTGACCAGTGGCGGCAACCTGACCATCGCGTCGGGTGCCGTGGTGTCGGCCAGTGGCACGGGCGATGCCCTGGTCCTGGCCGCCAACGGCAATTTCACCAATAATGGCGGGTCGGGCGCCCTGGTGGTGACCGGCGGCGGGCGGTTCCTGGTCTTCTCCCACGCGCCGTCGACCAGCAGCGTCGGCGGCATTTCCGCCCTGCCGCTCTATAACCGCGCCTTCACCTTCAGCGGCCGCACCTATGCCACGGTGTCCAATACCGGCAACCGCTTCGTCTATAGCTACGCCCCCACCCTGACCGTGACGCCGGACAGCGTCAGCCGCACCTATACCGGGTCCACCATTACGGGATTGACCTATACGGTGAGCGGACTGGTCACGGGGGACACGCTTTCCGATGCCGTCAGCGGCACGGGCACCATCACCGGGGCGGGACGTAATGTCGATGCCTACACCTTGACGGCGGGGGCGGGGACGCTGGCGTCGGACCTGGGATACGGGTTCAGCTATGGCACCGGCACCCTGACCGTGACGAAGAAGGCCCTGACCTATGAAGTGGCCAATGGCAGCAGCACCTATGGCACGCTGGCCGGCAACGGGGCGGTGACCTGGACGGGGCTGGTCGGCGGCGACGATGTGGACGGCACCGTCACCACCTATCGCGGGGCCACGGCGGAAACGCTGGCGGTGCGCACCAATGTCGGCAGCCTGACGCAGAAGGTCACGGCCCTGACCGGCACCGATGCCGGCAATTACGAGATCGCGGCGACGGGCAATACCGACGGCACCCTGACCATCGCCCAAAAGGCCCTGACCTATAGCGTGGCGGCGGTGGACAGCATCTATGGCACGCTGGCCACGCTGGCCGGTGCGGTCCTGACCGGTGTCGTGTCGGGCGATGACGTGACCGCGACCGTGGGCCTGTCGGGGGGCACGCTGGCGCCCAAGCTGGCGGCCGGCAGCTATAGCCAGACGGTGACGCTGGGCGGGGCCGATCTGGGCAATTACTCCTATGCCAGCGGCCATTCGGTGGGCCAGCTGACCGTGGCGCGCAAGCAGATCACCTATGATATCAGCGATGTGAACGCCACCTACGGCACCCTGGCCGTGCTGGGCACGCCGGTGCTGACGGGAGTGGAGACGGGCGATACGGTGACGGCCGATGTGCTGCTGGGCAGCGGCACCCTGACCAACCGGCTGTCGGCCGGGACGCATGGTCTGGTGCTGAGCAGCCTGGCGGGCACGTCATCGTCCAATTACGTGCTGGCCGGGACCGGCAACCGCAACGGCACCCTGACCGTGGCGCAGAAGGCGCTGACCGCCAGCATCGCCGCTGTTTCCGGCACCTATGGCCAGGCGATCGCCGCCGGTGCCGTCAGCCTGACCGGATTGGTGACGGGTGACAGCGTCACCGGCGATCTGGTGGTGGAGGCGGGGGGAAGCAGCGTCAATGTCGGGCCGACGCTGGCCGCGGGGTCCTATACGCAGCGCGTGACGGGCCTGTCGGGCGCGGATGCGTCCAACTATGTGCTGCAGGGCGGGCCGTTCACATCCACCCTGACCGTGACGCCGGCCCTGTTGACCGTGACGGCGGCGAACCTGGCCAAGATCTATGGCACGGACGACCCGTCCCTGACCTACAGCGTGACCGGTCTGGTCAATGGCGACACATTGTCGGGCGGTTTGACCCGGGCTGCCGGCCGCAATGTCGGCACCTACGCCATCAGCCAGGGCAGCCTGTCGGCCAGCAGCAATTACACGCTGAGCTTCCAGGGCGGGACGCTGACCATCAATCCGGCGGCATTGACCATCACCGCCGCATCCGTGTCCAAGGTCTATGGCACGGATGATCCGGCATTGACCTATGGCGTGACGGGGCTGGTGGCCGGTGACAGCCTGTCGGGCAGCCTGGCCCGTGCGGCGGGCCGCGATGCAGGGACCTATGCGATCAGCCAGGGCAGCCTGGCGGCGGGGCCGAACTATACGGTCAGCTTCGTGGGCGGCACCCTGACCGTGACGCCGGCACCCCTGACCATCAGTGCCGCATCCGTGACCAAGATCTACGGCACGGATGATCCGGCCCTGACCTATGGCGTCACCGGTCTGGTGGCCGGTGACAGCCTGTCGGGCACCCTGACCCGCGCGTCCGGCCGCGATGCCGGGACCTATGCGATCAGCCAGGGCAGCCTGTCGGCGGGGCCGAATTATAATGTGACGTTCCAGGGCGGGACCCTGACCATCACCCCCGCCCCCCTGACGATTACGGCCGCGTCGGCGACAAAGGTCTATGGCACGGACGATCCGGCATTGACCTACAGTGTCAGCGGGCTGCTGGCGGGGGACAGCCTGTCGGGTGCGCTGGAGCGGGCGGGGGGCCGCGATGTCGGCACCTATGCCATCACCCGGGGCAGCCTGGATGCCGGGGCGAACTATACGGTCGGCTTCCAGGGCGGGACGCTGACCATCACCCCGGCGGCCCTGACCATCACGGCCGCGTCGGTGACCAAGGTCTATGGCGACGATGATCCCGACCTGGCGTTCAGCGTTTCCGGCCTGGCGGCGGGGGACAGCCTGGGGGGCGCCCTGGCCCGCGCGGGCGGGGAGAATGTCGGGACCTATGCCATCACCCGGGGCAGCCTGGATGCCGGGGCGAACTATGTCGTCAGCTTCCAGGGTGGGGCGCTGACGGTTACCCCGGCGGCGCTGACTGTGACCGCCGATGCCATTACCAGCCTCTATATGGACCGCGACCCCGCGCTCACCTATCAGGTTTCCGGGTTGAAGCGCGGGGATGAGGCGGGTTCCGTCCTGTCGGGTGCGCTGGTGCGGGCGGCGGGCAGCGATGTCGGCACCTATGCGATCGGCCAGGGCGGGCTGACGGCCAACGCCAACTACCGGCTGAACTTCACCGGGGCGGAATTCACCATCCTGCCCGTCAACCTGACCCTGTCGGTGGTGGCCGCCAACCTGACCAAGATCTATGGCGATGGCGACCCCACCCTGACTTTCACCGCCACCGGCCTGCGCGGCAAGGATACGCTGGAGGGCGTGCTGTCGGGCAGCCTGTCGCGGGTGGCGGGGGAGGATGTGGGCAGCTACGCCATCACCCAGGGCACGCTGGCCGCCACCAGCGCCAACTATGTCATCGCGTTCACGCCCGGTACCCTGACCATCACCCCCGCCAACCTGTCGGTGGCGGCGATGATGGTGACGCGGACCTATGGCGATGGCGACCCCACCCTGACCTACAGCGTCAGCGGCCTGAAGCGTGGGGATAGTGCCGGTTCGATCCTGTCCGGCGGGCTGGTCCGCGCGGCCGGGGAGGATGCGGGGACCTATGCCATCAACCAGGGCAGCCTGGCGCTGGCCAGCGGCAATTACACGATGTCCTTCACCGGCGGGCAGCTGACCATCAACCCGGCCCTGCTGTCGGTGACGGCCAATGCCGTTGCCCGGCTGTATGGTGCGGCCGACCCGGCTTTGACCTATGCGGTCACGGGGCTGAAGCGGGGGGATGCGGCAGGGACCGTGCTGTCGGGCGCGCTGGCCCGTGATGGCGGCGGCAATGTCGGGCGCTATGCGATCGGCCAGGGCACGCTGGCCGCCAACGGCAATTACAGGATCAGCTTCCAGGGGGCGGAACTGACCATCAATCCCGCCCCGCTGTCGGTGCTGGTGGACAGCGTGACGCGGGCCTATGGCGCCGCCAACCCGGTCTTCACGGCGCGGTTCCAGGGGCTGGTCAATGGCGATACCGGCGACAACCTGACGGGCCTGCGCTTCCAGACCCTGGCCGACGCGACTTCCGCCGCCGGCCCCTACGCCATCAATGCCGAGGGCATCACCAATGCCAATTACCAGATCACCTATGTCGGCGGGCAGCTGACCGTGACCGGTAGCGGCGTATTGCCGCCCGCCGTGGCCGAAGCGGCGCCTGTCACCACCATCACCCAGCCGGCCCGCGCCCCGTCGGTGCCCAGTGTGACGGTGGCGGCCCCCGTGGCCGCCGCCCCCGTCGCGCCGCCGCCGGCACCGGCCGGCAGCACGCCCGCCCCCACCGTCGACGGCGCGTCGGCGGCACTGGCGGCGGTGAACCAGAATGTGCAGTCGGCCAGCGGATCGGCCGCCGATGATGACAGTGCCGCGGAGGAGATGATCCCCGGCCTGCTGTCGCAGCAGCGGCGCCTGCCCGGCGAGGCGCCGGAGGGCACGCCCGGCCTGGAACAGCAATTCCCCAATCTGGGCAGGGTCTGGTGATGGCGCGGCCTCTCGCCCCCCTGTTCCTGGCGCTGCTGCTGGCCGGCTGTGCCGCCAAGGGGCCGGGGGTGCCCGCGAAACCGGCGGCCGGTGGCGCCGGCCCCATCGCCATGGGCCGCAACCTGATCGGCGAGGAATGCCGCGCCGTGCCGGTGGAAAGCGGCGAGGGCACCGCCTATTCCCTGTTCTGCGGCAGCTGGGAACAGCCCAGCGGCGGGCTTTCCGTCACCGATCTCTATGATCCCCTGCCCAAGGACAAGGCGGCGTGGGAGCGGCAGGTCCTGCTGGAGAACAGCCGTACCGCCTGGGCCGGCGGGCTGGCGCAGAAGGCCATCTGCCAGCCGCCGGCCAACCAGACCGGCCCGCAAGGCCATCCGGTGCTGGTCAGCCATTGCCAGTTGCGCGAGGGGGGCTGGCCCTATCTGGCCGTCACCCTGTTCGACGGACGGCGCATGGTACAGGCCGATGGCATCCCGGCCCTGGCCGAGCTGATGATGGATGCCGGCAACCGCATGAAGGCCGAGCCGGTCACGGGTGTCGCGGCAGGTAACGACTGGTCGCTGGCGCTGCGGGCGGCGTTGGGGGAGGGCGCGATTTCCTTCGGGCGCGGCGATCTGAACGCGTTCGAGCGGACGTCGGAGGTGGGGCGCCTGTCCAATTCGGTGGAGGATTACGCGGGTGCGGAGGCCGCCTACCGCAAGGCGCTGGATATCCAGACCAAGGCGCTGGGGCCCGACAGTCCGGGGGCCGGCGACACGCTGATGACGCTGGCGCTGGAAGTGTCCAACCAGGGGCGGGGGCCGGAGGCCGATGCCCTGTTCCGCCGTGCCGACGCGCTTTTGCAGAAAAGCTTCGACAAGGCGGCCCGCGCGCGGCTGGGCAGCTATATGGCCTTCCATGCCGCCAATGGCGGCGATGCGCGGCGCGCCCTGTCGCTGGGCCGCGACAGCAGCGCCATCCGCCGCGCCATCGTCGATGATCTGGAGGAACAGGCCGGCGGCGGGGCCAACCGCGCCGTCCTGGGCAGCCTGGCGGCGGCCAGGGGCGACCTGATCCATTCGCTGCTGCTGGAGGCCACGGTTTCCCTGCGGCTGGAGCAATATGGGCTGGCGGATGCGGCCGCACAGGAGGCAGCGACCCTGTTCAGCCGCACGCGCGGCCTGCCGCCCTGGTGGCATGCGCGCATCCTGGGTATCCAGGGACTGGCCAAGGCCGGCAAGGGCGATGCGGCCGGCGGGGCCGCCCTGATGTCCAAGGCGGTGGCGTCCAACAAGCAGCTGTTCGGTGCCGGCTGGCCGGTGGCGTCCAGCATGCTGGAACTGGGCCGGGTCTATGCCCAGGCCGGCATGGATGATGAAGCGCTGGCGATCTATCGCGAGGCGTTGGGCATGCTGGCGGGGCTGGACACCGAACGGGGGCAATTGCCGCTGGACCGGCTGGCGCCGTTCCTGGATGTGCTGTACCGGCGGTCGCAGGCCCAGCCCGACAAGCGTGCCGAATACCATGCGGAGATGTTCCGGGCGTTGCAGGCGGTGCGCGAGGGGGTGGTGGGCCAGACCATCACCCGCACCGCCGCCCGCTTCGCCAGCACCGATCCCGCCGTGTCCGACCTGATCCGCCGGCAGCAGGACGGGGTGCGCAACCGCGACCGTTTGCGGATCGAGGCGGCGGCGGAAACCGCAAAGCCGGATGTGCAGCGTGACCGGGCACGTGAAGAGGGACTTGCCAAGCAGCTGGAGGCGGCGACGGCCGACGCCCAGGGGCTGGAGCGGCAGTTGCAGGCCGCCTTCCCCGATTATGCCCGGCTGACCAAGCCGGCGCCGGTGGAGCCGGCTTCGCTGCGGGCCCGGCTGCGCGAGGGGCAGGCGCTGGTGCAGTTCGCCTTCGCGTCCGGCGGCTCCTATGGGTTCATCCTCACGAAATCCAAGCTGATCGCGTATTCGGTCACGATCGGGCGCGCCGACTTGCAGGATAAGGTGGCGGAGCTGCGCCGGTCGATCACGCCGCGGGCAGGCGTGCTGCCGCCGTTCGACCTGGACCTGTCGCATGACCTCTATGTCCGGCTGTTCGGCGGGGCCGGCGATGCGCTGGCCGGGGTGGAGCATCTGCTGCTGGTGCCGTCCGCGGCCCTGGCCAGCCTGCCGCCGGCCCTGCTGGTGCGGGAAAAGGCCCAGGCGGGGGATTATGCCCGGGCATCCTGGCTGGTGCGGGACATGGCGGTGTCGGTTATGCCGTCGGTACCGGCCTTCCTGGCCCTGTCGGGGGCCGTGACGCGACCGCAAGCGGCCAAGCCCTTCATCGGGTTCGCCGCCCCGCCCTTCCAGGGTAGGGATGCGGGCGGGCTGAAGGCGCTGGGCGAGGAATGCCGCACCGATGCCGCCCTGGACCCGGCCCTGCTGCGCGCCCTGGCGCCGCTGCCGGAAACGGCGGGGGAGATCGGGGAGATCGGGCGGCGGCTGGGGGCCACGCCGGCCGATCTGCTGACGGGCGGGGCGGTGACCAAGGCGGCGGTGCGCGCGGCGGGACTGGAGCAGTACCGCATCGTCTATTTCGCCACCCATGGCCTGCTGCCGGGGGAACTGCGCTGCCAATCGCAGCCGGGGCTGGCCCTGGCGCCGCCCGACACGCCGCCAGCCAGTGCGGCGGATGATGGATTGCTGACCGCGTCCGACATCGCGCTGTTGCGCCTGAATGCCGATCTGGTGGTGCTGTCGGCCTGCAACACGGCGGGCGGCGACGCGCGGCTGGGCGGCGAGGCGCTGTCCGGCTTGGCGGAAAGCTTCTTCTTCGCCGGTGCGCGCGGCCTGCTGGTCAGCCATTGGCAGGTGCCGTCGGCGCCGACCGTGCTGCTGATGACCGGCCTGTTCGCGCAAGATCCCGGTCTGGACAAGGCGGCCGCCCTGGCGGCGGCACAACGATCATTGGCGTCGTCGCCCGCGACGGCGCATCCTTTCAACTGGGCGGCCTTCACCCTGGTGGGTGCGGCCGCCAACCCTGGCAATGGAGCCTGATCCCATGGTCCGCCCCGCCCCGCTTCTGGCATTCGCCCTGCTGTTCGCCACGTCCGTTCACGCCGCCCCGCTGGTGGTGGCGGAGGCCAAGGGCATCGACCTGGCTCCCGGCGCCACCGTGGATGACAAGGCGGCGCTGACGCTCGCCGACGGGGCGCGGCTGGTGCTGATCGGGGAGGATGGGTCGCAGGTGACCTTGCGCGGGCCGTTCAAGGGCGCGCCGGCCGGCGCCGGCCAGGGGGCGACGCAGCAGCTGGCCGGCCTGCTGTCGGCGCGCGGCACCGACGCGACCAGCCTGGGTGCCGTGCGCGATGCCGGGGCCAAGGCGGCATTGCCCGATCCGTGGCTGGTCGATGCGGCCTCATCGGGTTCGGCCTGTGTGAAGGTGGGGCAGGAGGTGGTGCTGTGGCGCGCCGATGCCGCCAAGCCGGCCAGCCTGACCCTGATGCCGGCCGATCGCGCCTGGACCGCCAATGCCGAGTGGCCGGCGGGAGAGGGGCGGCTGGCCCTGCCGGAACTGCCGATCACCGATGGCGGCACGATGCTGTTCGAGCTTGACGGGGCGGCGGCGGCCGTCACCTTCCACCTGCTGCCGGCGTCGGTGACGGCGCCGAGGATGGCGGCGGGCTGGATGGCGGCCAAGCAGTGCGACCGGCAGGCGCGCGCCCTGCTGGCCGCGAACTGACCGGCCATGGACCTGCGCCGCCTGCCCATCATCCTTTCCATCCTGCTGCTGGCGGGTCTGGCACCCCTGGCCCTGGTGCGGGCCGCACCGTTTTTGCAGGGGATCGAGAACTGGGTGGCGGATTACCGGGTGGCGACGCGCACGCCAGCGGCCGCCCAGCAGCCGGACATCGTCATCGCCGCCATCACCGAGGATACGCTGGCGCGTTTTCCCTATCGCTCCCCCGTCGACCGCGCCTTCCTGGCCGATCTGCTGCGCATGCTGGAGGCCAAGGGGGCGAAGGCGGTGCTGCTGGACGTGCTGCTGGACCAGCCGACGGAGCCGGCCAAGGACCAGGCGCTGGCCGAGGCGATCCGGGGGCTGGGCATCCCGCTGGTGGTCAGCCATGGTGGTGCCGCGGAGGGGCTGACCGAGGCGCAGGTCGCCTATATCGACGCGTTCGTGCCGGCGCCACGGCGTGGCTGGGCCAATCTGGTGAAGGATAACCTGGACGGCACGGTGCGCTGGATATTCCCCGGCAAACCCGCACCCGACGGGCATTGGCAGGCGGGCGTGGTGCCCGCACTGGCCGCGCATCTGGGCCTGACCCCGCCGCGCGGGTTGACCCCCATCGCCTGGCGCGGCCGGCCGGATGCGGCCACGGCACCGTTCCGGCAGTTCCCCGCCCATGCCGTGGCGCTGCTGCCGCCGGCCTGGTTCAAGGACAAGATCGTGCTGGTGGGGGCCGACCTGTCGGACCGCGACCGCCACATCACCCCGTTCCGCACGGCCTTTGCCGGCAATGCCGGCGTGCTGCCCGGCATCACCATCCATGCCCATGCCCTGTCGCAGTTGATCGAGGGCCGGGTGCCGCCGGAACAGGGACTGGCGCTGGCGGTGATTGTCGGGCTGGTGGCCGCCGGGCTGGGTCTGGCGCTGGGGCTGGTGGAGATATCGCTGTGGCTGCGGGCGCTGCTGGGGCTGGGTCTGATCATCGGCCTGTGGCTGCTGGCCGATCCGGCCTATGCCAAGGCCAATATCCTGCTGCCGCAGATCGGGCCGTCCTTGTCGGTGATGCTGGGCCTGTGGCTGACCGATATCTGGCGCGGGCGGCAGGAGCGGGACCAGCGTCGTTTCGTGCAGGCGGCCTTTGCCAAGTACCTGTCGCCCGTGCTGCTGGACGATCTGATCAAGGACCCGTCGAAACTGTCCATCGACCCCAAGCGCCGCGACATGTCCTATGTCTTCACCGACGTGGCGGGGTTCACCACCATATCGGAGGGGATGGACGCCGCCACCCTGGCCGATGTGATGAACCGGTACCTGGACGGGATGGTGAAGGTGGTGTTCGCCCATGGCGGCATGGTGGACAAGTTCATCGGCGATGCCGTCTTCGCCCTGTTCGGCGCACCGCGCGACATGGCCGACCATGCGGCGCGCGCGGCGGCCTGTGCCCTGGACCTGGACCGGTTCGCGCAGAGTTTCCTTGTGGCGGAAACGGCGGCGGGGCGGCCGTTTGGCGTCACCCGCATCGGGGTGCATTCCGGACCGGCCAGCGTGGGCAATTTCGGGTCCGACGCGCGGTTCGAATATACGGCCCTGGGCGACGCGGTGAATACGGCGGCGCGGCTGGAGGGGCTGAACAAATATTTCGGCACCCGCGTGGCGATGAGCGGGGCGACGGCCGGGCGCTGCCCCGACCTGGCCCGCCGGCCCATCGGCCGCGTCGTGCTGAAGGGCAAGACGGAGCCGATCGAGGTTCTGCAGCCGCTGGACAAGGCGGAGGCGGAGAGCGCCTTCATGATCGCCTATGGTGCCGCCTACGCCGCCATGGCGGCAGGCGACGCGGGCGCGCTGGATGCCTTCGCGGCACTGGCGGCGGAACGGCCGGATGATGGCCCGTCCAGCCTGCATCTGGAGCGGCTGGCCATGGGGGGCAACCGTGATCTGGTGGTGATGGCGGACAAGTAATAGGGCAACAAAACCTTGCCAGGGGGCGGGCGGGGAACGATAACAGGCGTATGCTATCTAAGGGGTCGGGAAATGGCCGAAGGTATCCTCAACCGCAAGTTCGTGCCTGCCGGCAAGCAGCTGTTCCTGACGGGTGAACGCGGCGACCATATGTACTTGGTCCAGTCGGGCCGCATCCGCATCTGGCGCGGCGAACCGGAGCATCCCGTGGTGCTGGCGGAGGTGGGGCCCAATTGCCTGTTCGGGGAAATGGCCCTGATCGATGACGGCACGCGCTCGGCCTGCGCCCATGCGGTGGAGGATACGACCCTGATCGTCATCTCCGGCGAGAAGGTGCGTCAGCGCCTGGCGGAGGCCGATCCGTTCGTGGCCAGCATCGTGCGCATCCTGGCCCGCAACCTGCGTTCCGCCAACGACCATCTGGAAGGGCTGATGGGCCAGATGCTGGCCGTCAGCGCCATCAAGGCCCGCGAGATCGCGCCCAACGACGATGTGAAGAACCTGACCGGCGCCGCCGAGGGGTGAAGGGCGGGCTAACCGTAGGTCAGGTCGAGGCGTGAGCCGAGCCCTGACGAACGACGGTGCCAATAAAAATGTCAGGGCTCGCTTCGCTCGACCTGACCTACGGCCAATGCGAACGGCTTGGTCACCCCTGCGCCAGCAATGGCCATGCGGCCTTGCAGCGTTCGGAGAAGACGCGCAGATGGCCGATGGCACGCACGCCGGCGGCTTCCACCGGGACCACATGGTGGGTTACCGTCGCCGCCGGGAAGAAGGCGGCATGGTCGCGGACCACGGGGGGCGGGATCATCTCATCATCCTCGATGGCGATGAGCCGGACCTCGCCCTTCATGCGGGACAGGTCGGGCTGCGGCAGGGTGCGGCCCCAGTCGGTGCGGTAGAAGCCGCGGGTCGTGCACCAGCGCCGCCACTGCCAGAAGGCGCGGGCCGGCAGGTCGGCCCCCTGGCCCAGGGCCCAGCCCGGCATGTATCCCAGCACCAGGGTCGTGACCGGTCCCAGCACGAACCAGAAG
This sequence comes from Niveispirillum sp. KHB5.9, assembly GCF_048066115.1. Lineage (NCBI taxonomy): Bacteria > Pseudomonadati > Pseudomonadota > Alphaproteobacteria > Rhodospirillales > Azospirillaceae > Niveispirillum > Niveispirillum sp. KHB5.9. Next base: position 168,886 of record NZ_JBLTYX010000015.1, read on the forward strand.
GCCGCCGCCTTGGTGATGAAATTCCGTGGATGGCGGGTCCAGTGCGAGGGGCCGGTGGCCACCGTGGTCAGGCGGCGCACGCGCGATCCCTTTTCATGGAAGGGCAGGCCCATGCCGCCCAGGGAATGGCCCATCACCTCCAGGGGCAGGTCGGGATAGCGGTCGGCCAGCCAGTCCAGGGCCGCCCCCTGGTCGGTGACGGCCCAGTCGCCCATGTCGGCCCGCGCCCGGCGCACGGGGCCGCGGGCGGAATGGCCGCAATCGCGGTAATCATAGATCAGCACGGCGGCCCGCCGGTGCCCGGCCAGCCAGGCGGCGAACCGGGCGTAGTAATCGCGCGGCACGCCCGTGGCCCCGTGCAGCACCAGGGCCAGTTCCGGCGGCTGGTCTTGCGGTGGCAGGAACAGGCGCCCGGCCAGGTCGCAAGCGTCGGGGCATCGGATGGTGGCGGGTTGTTCGATGCTTGCGATGTCCGCTTCCATGGCGGTTTCCTCTGCCTATCCGACGTTGTCGACAGGATAACGAACGATCGTGCTAAACGCAATCCCACCACCAATGTGACAATCGATTGATACTGCCGGCGATTGTTGCCGCCATGATTGCGCTTCACTAGATTGGTAATCCTTTCGGATCGGCGGGGGGCTGTGATGCAGGTGAATGGTACGGCGGGGAACGATTCACTGGTCGGCAGCTTCGGCACGGACACATTGGCCGGCGGGGCCGGCAATGACACGCTGGATGGCGGTTACGGCAATGACAGCGTCGATGGCGGGGCCGGGGATGACCTGCTGGCGCTGGATTACGGCGACGACACGCTGCGCGGCGGCGCGGGTGCGGACATCTTCACCTTCAACAGCGCCTCGGGCAACGACCTGGTGCAGGATTTCGATCCGGAGGTCGACCGTGTCAATGCCGGCACCTGGGTGGCGCTGGGCGGGGTGACGCTGCGCCTGGACGGGTCCGGCAATACCGTGATGTCCATCGCCGGCCTGACCGCCGTCACCCTGCAGGGCGTGGGCCAGTCGCAATGGTCGCGCATCCGCGACGTCGGTGGCACCAGCGTCTATTCGGTATCGGCGGATGATTATGCCGCCAGCACGGCGACCACGGGCCGGGTGACGGTGGGGGGCACCGGCACCACCGGCCGCATCGAGGCCACGGGCGACGCGGACTGGTTCGCCGTGGATGTCACGGCCGGCACGCAGTACCGCTTCACCCTGTCGGGGATAGACGGGGCCGGCGGCACCCTGTCGGACCCGTATCTTGAGCTGCGATCGTCCAGCGGCGGCCTGCTGCTCAGCGACGATGACGGCGGCACGGGCCTGGACAGCCAGATCAGCTATACGGCCACCGGTTCGGGTCGGCTCTACCTGGCGGCCTCGTCGTTCGATTTCCTGTTCGGGGATATGGGCACCTACCGGCTTTCCGCCGTGGCCGTGACGGCCCCGGTCGCGGACGATTACGCCGCCAGCACGCTCACCACGGGCCGGGTGACGGTGGGGGCGGCGGGCACCACCGGCAGCATCGAGAGGGTGGGCGACGAGGACTGGTTCGCCGTGGATGTCACGGCCGGCACGCAATACCGCTTCACCCTGGCGGGCCGCGACAGTGACGGCGGCACGCTGTGGGACCCCTATCTGCGGTTGCTGACCTCCAGCGGGGTGCTGCTGTTGTCCGATGATGACAGCGGCACGGGCGTGGACAGCCAGATCACCTATACGGCGGCCAGCACCGGCCGGCTCTATCTGTCGGCCACAAGCCTGATGTCCGGTACCACCGGTTCCACCGGCACCTACCGGCTGTCGGCCACCGCCCTGGGTACGGCCGATGATTATGCCGCCACCACGGCGACGACGGGCCGGGTGACGGTAGGTGGCACAGGCACCACCGGCAATATCGAGACCACCGGCGACAAGGACTGGTTCGGCGTGGATGTCGTAGCCGGCACCCAGTACCGCTTCACCCTGTCGGGCGTGGATGGGGCCGGCGGCACGCTGGTGGACCCTTACCTGCAGCTGTTGTCATCCAACGGGCTGCTGCTGACATCCGATGATGATGGCGGCACGGGCCTGGACAGCCAGATCACCTATACGGCGGCCAGCACGGGCCGGCTCTACCTTGCGGCCGGGTCGGCCGATTTCCAGACCACAAGCAGAGGCACCTACCGTCTGTCGGCCGTGACCGTGACGGCCCCCGCCGCGGACGATTACGCGGCCGGCACGGGCACGACGGGCCTGCTGACGACGGGGGCGGCGGGGGCCGCCGGACGGATCGAGGCGGCCGGCGACAAGGACTGGTTCGCCATCGATCTGGTCGCGGGCAACCATTACATCTTCACCCTGTCGGGGGCCGATGGCGGTGGCGGCACGCTGGTCAACCCCGCCCTGCAGCTGATGTTCATCGAGGGAAGCCCGACCAGCTCCGACGATGACGGGGGCACGGGGCTGGACAGCCAGATCACCTATACCAGCCATTTCACCGGCCGCTACTATCTGTCGGTCGGGTCCAGCGCCAACCTGGCCTCCGGGACCGGCAGCTATCGCGTGTCGGCCATGGTGATCCCCGACGATCAGGTTTCCGGGTCGATGACCACGGGCCGGGTGGCGGTGGGCGGCACGGGCACCACCGGCACCATCGAGATCCAGGGCGACGGGGACTGGTTCGCCGTCGATGTGACGGCGGGCAGCCGGTACCGGTTCACCCTGTCGGGTGTGGATGGCGGGGGCGGCACCCTGGCCGATCCCTATCTGGTCGCGCATTCCATGCTGAGCGGCGACATCGTGGCGCAGGACAATGATGGCGGCACGGGCCGGGACGCGCAGATCACCTACACCGCGACCAGCACGGAAACGCTGTATCTCGCCGCCAGCACGCTCTACCAGGCGAACGGTACGCCCGCCACCACCACCGGCACCTACCGCCTGACGGCCGAACTGGTGACCACGCCGGCACCCGCCGACGATTATGCCGCGACCACCGCGACGACGGGGCGGGTGGTGGCGGGCGGTGCCGCCACCACCGGCCAGATCGAGAATGTCGGCGACAAGGACTGGTTCGCCGTCGATGTCACCGTCGGCACCCGGTATTATTTCGTGCTGAACGGCACCGCCACCTCCGGCCTGGGCAACCCGACGCTGGAGCTTCTGTCCGCCACCGGCACGCGCCTGGTGGCCGATGATGATGGCGGCCCGGGGCTGGGCAGCCAGATCGCCTATACGGCGACCGGCACGGGCCGGCTCTACCTGTCGGCCGCGGCCAGCAGCCAGACGCCGGGCATCGTCGGGAACTATCAGCTTTCCGCCCTGATCGACGATTATGGTGACGCGGTGACCGGCACCGGCATGCTGGCCGTCGGCGGGTCGCTTTCCGGCACGATCGAGGCGGAGGGGGACAAGGACTGGTTCGCCATCGACGTGACGGCCGGCACCCAGTACCGGTTCAGCCTGTCGGGCCGCGACGGCGGCGGCGGCACGGTGGCCGATCCGGGGCTGGAGCTGCGCTCCGCCTCCGGCCTGCTGCTGGCATCCGACGATGATGGCGGCACGGGCTTCGACAGTCTCCTGACCTACACGGCGACCAGCACGGGCCGGCTCTATCTTGTCGCCGATGCCTCGCTGATCACCCCCACCACGGGCAGCTATCGCCTGTCCGCCAGCCGGGTGGAGGTGGTGGATGATTATGCCGGCACCACCGGCACGACGGGACGCGTGGCCGTGGGCGGCAGCGCCACCGGCAACCTGGAGGTGGCGGGCGACAGCGACTGGTTCGCCGTCGATCTGGCGGCCAATACCCGCTATGTGATCGGCCTGTCGGGCCGCGATGGCGGCGGCGGCACCCTGTCCGATCCGCTGGTGCAGATACACAACAGCTTCGGCACGCTGCTGGGCGACAATGACGATGGCGGCATCGGTGCCGACAGCGAGCTGTCCTTCACCACCACCAGCGCCGGCCGCTATTACATCGCCGCCACCGCCTATGATGGTGCCTACACCGGCACCTACAGGGTGGCGGTGACCCAGGCGGCGACCGACGATTATGCCGGCACCGCCGCCACGCAGGGCACGGTGGCGGTGGGCGGATCGGTCACGGGACGGCTGGAGGCGGTGGGCGACCAGGACTGGTTCGCCATCGATCTGGTGGCGGGCCGGACCTACAGCTTCACCCTGTCGGGGCTGGATGGCGGCGGCGGCACCCTGGACGATCCCTGGCTGCGGCTGCTGGATGCGGCCGGCCAGCAGCTGGTGTCCGACGATGATGGCGGCACGGGGCTGGACAGCCTGCTGACCTTCACCGCCACCGCCGGCGGGCGCTATTACCTGTCGGCGGAAGGGGCGTCGGACACGGAGACCGGCAGCTATCGCCTGTCGGCCAGCGTGCAGGAACCGCTGACGCCCGACCCCGCCGGCCCCCTGGGCGGTACGCCCGCCGACCCGCTTTTCGCCCGGCAATGGCACCTGAACGGCATCTATGGCATCAATGTCCTGCCGGTCTGGGCCGATTATACCGGCAGCGGCGTGCGCGTGGGCGTGCTGGACCAGGGGATCGATCCCAGCCATCGCGATCTGGACGACAATCTGCTGACCGGCCTGTCGCGGGTGGCCGCCACCGGGGCGGCGGGCGGGGCGCCGCAGACGGGCGACGATAATCACGGCACCGCCGTGTCGGGCGTCATCGCCGCCGAACGCAACGGGTCCGGCGGGGTGGGCGTGGCCTACAATGCCGACCTCGTCTCCTATTACGACCCGCTGAGCAGCTCCACCACCGTCTTCGCCGCCACCAGTTCGGCCACCTTCCTGCGCGCCATCGGCACGGTGGACGTGCTGAACAACAGCTGGGGCTTCGGCAATTTCTTCAAATCCACGCCCAACCGCGCCTTCCTGGACGATTTCGACAGCAATCCGTTCAACATCTCCGGCGCCGCCCTGGCGCGGCTGGCGGCGGAAGGGCGCGGGGGCAAGGGCACGGTGGTGGTGCAGGCGGCCGGCAATACCGGCCAGTATGGCGACGATACCAACCTGCATAATTTCCAGAACAGCCGCTTCGTCATCACCGTCGCCGCCACCGACAGCAACGGCGCCCTGGCCAGCTTCAGCACGCCGGGCGTGTCGGTGCTGGTGGCCGCCCCCGGCGTGGGCATCGTCACCGCCGACCGGCCGGGTGCCGCCGGGTACGAGGGCGGGGACAGCGCCACCCTGGACGGCACCAGCTTTTCCGCCCCGGCCGTGGCGGGGGTGGTGGCGCTGATGCTGGAGGCCAATCCCGACCTGGGCTATCGCGACGTGCAAGAGATCCTGGCCCTGTCGGCCCGGCAGATCGGCGCCGCGACGGGCGGCTGGACCGGCAACGCGGCCCGCACCTGGAACGGCGGCGCCATGCATTACAGCGAAGGCTTCGGTTTCGGCCTGGTGGATGCCCGCGCCGCCGTGCGCCTGGCGGAGACCTGGCACGGGCAGCAGACCACCGCCAACGAGGCCGTGCTGTCGGCCAGCGCCACAATGGCCCCGGTGCTGGCCATCCCCGACGATAATGCAACGGGCGTGTCCACCACCCTCAGTCTGGCCGGGGACCTGACCATCGACCGGGTGGAGGTGGATCTTTCCATCGTCCATAACTGGATCGGTGACCTGCGGGTAACCCTGACCTCGCCCTCGGGCACGACCTATGCCCTGGTCGACCGGCCGGGGCAGGGACGGTTGTCGAATTTCGGGTCGTCGCAGGACAATGTCGGCTTCACCTTCGGGGTGGCGGGACTGCTGGGCGAACAGGCGTCGGGCGAATGGCGCCTGTCGCTGTCCGACCGCGATGGCGGCATCACCGGTGCCCTGACCGGCTGGGGCCTGCGCGCCTATGGCAATAGCGGCAGCGCCGACGACAACCATGTCTTCACCGACGAGTTCGCGACCCTGGTGACCGGCAATGCCGGGCGCGCCAGCATCACCGACAGCGATGGCGGCCATGACAGCCTGAACGCGGCGGCCGTGACCGCCGCCGTCAGTTTCGATCTGGCCGCCGGCACGGGGGCCATCGGAGACAGGGCGATCAGCTTCACCGCCGGCGCCTTCGAACGGGCGGTGGGCGGCGACGGGGCCGATACCCTGACGGCGACGGCGACCGGGTCGGCGCTGCTGGGCGGGCGGGGGGCGGACACGCTGACCGGCGGGGCCGGGGCCGACCGGCTGACGGGCGGGGCGGGCGATGACCGCATCACCGGCGGCGGCGGCATCGACATCACCTTCTACGACAATCCGCGCGGCAGCTTCACCCTGACCCGCGACGGGGACGGGTTCACCCTGACCGGGCCGGAGGGGACGGACCGGCTGAGCCAGGTGGAAGTGGCGGTGTTCAACCGGGGTGCGCTGCTGCTGGGCGGGCCCGGCGTGTCGCTTTATGACGAGGCCACCTATCTGGCCAACAATCCGGACGTGGCGGCGGCCGTGCAGGCCGGCGCCTTCACCTCCGGCCGGGCGCATTACGACGCCTATGGCAGGACGGAGGGGCGGTCGGGCCTGGACTGGTTCGACGAGGATTACTATCTGGCGCAATATCCCGATATCGCCGCCGCCGTGCGCGGCGGCGCGCTGGGCAGCGGTCTGGCGCACTGGCTGTCCAACGGCAAGGCGGAAGGGCGCAATCCGTCGCTGTTCTTCGACACGTCCTATTACCTGGCGGAGAATCCGGACGTGGCGGGGGCGGTGCGGGCCGGGGCGGTCACGGCCATCGACCATTACCTGTCCTTCGGCATGGCCGAAGGCCGGGCCGCCACGCCCTTCTTCAATGCCGCCGCCTATCTGGCGGCCAATCCCGATGTGGCGGCGGCCGGGTTGAACGGGTTGAAGCATTTCCTGGAGTTCGGTTACGGCGAAGGGCGGCTGGCCGCCGTGGATTGGGATTATTTCGGATAAGGAATGGATTGTCGTGTCGGGAACGGAATGAAACCGCCCCGGCCCCCGCCTTTCGCGCCGATTGCCAGACCCCCGGCCGGGCCTATATGCTTAACGGCAGGGAGAAAACGGGCAGAAGCCGGGACAATGCGGGCGAAAAGGCCGACATCCTTCGATATCGCCGAGATCGCGGGCGTTTCGCAATCCACGGTCTCGCGCGCGCTGCGCCGGGACAGCATGGTCAGCGAGGATACGCGCCTGAAGGTGGAGCAGGCGGCGCGGCTGCTGAACTACAAGGTCGATGTCAATGCCCGCAACCTGCGCTCCCAGCGCACCAACACCCTGGCCCTGCTGCTGTACGAGGATCCGGGCACGTCGGAGAGCCTGATCAACCCGTTCTTCCTGTCCATCCTGGGCAGCGTGACGCGGGCATCGGCCAGGCGCGGCTATGACCTGCTGATCTCGTTCCAGCAATCCAGCAATGACTGGCATGCCGACTATGCCGCGTCCAAGCGGGCCGACGGCATCATCTTCCTGGGCTATGGCGACTATACCTCGTACCTGGACAAGATATCGTCGCTGGACGAGGCGGGCATCCAGTACATCACCTGGGGCCCGGTGCTGCCGGGCCAGCCCGGCCATTTCATCGGGTCGGACAATATGCAGGGCACGGCCGACGCCGTTTCCCACCTGATCGCCACCGGCCATCGCGACATCGCCTTCCTGGGCGACATTTCCGAGAATTGCCCGGAGTACCGGGACCGCCACCAGGGCTATGTCCAGGCGCTGAAGGCGGCCGGGCTGGTGCCCGACCCGGGCTTGCGCCTGGATGCCCAGACGTCGGAGGAGGCGGGGTTCGCCGCCGCGCTGCGTCTGCTGGACGGCGGCAGGCGGTTCGATGCCATTGTGGCCGCCTGCGATCTGGTGGCCATCGGCAGCCTGCATGCGCTGCGCGATCGCGGCGTGTCGGTGCCGGGCGACGTGTCGGTGGTCGGGTTCGACGATATCCAGGCCGCCAGCTATACCAACCCGCCGCTCAGCACCGTGCGCCAGGACACGGTGGCGGCCGGCGAACTGCTGGTGGAGAATTTGCTGCGCCTGATGAACGACCAGCCGCTGGAACGCACGATCATTCCGGCGCGGCTGGTGGTGCGGGGGTCGACGAAGGCGCGGTGAATTGATGGCGTAGGTCAGGTCGAGGCGTGAGCCGAGCCCTGACACTTATTGGCACCGTCGCTTGTCAGGGCTCGGGCTGAAGCCCTCGACCTGACCTACGATCTTACAGCCTCACCCTCACACCAGGATCGGCGCGCCATCGGCCAGCGCCGCCAAGCCGTCGGCGGTGACGCGCAGGTGGCGCAGGGTGCCGGGGGGGCCGTTCAGGCTGGCCGCTGCCAGGACATGGCCGTCCACATCCCATTGCGACAGGCGCCAGTCGCCGGCGGCGCGCAGCCATTCCTCATGCAGGGCCAGGACCGGGCCGGCATCGCCCTTGGGCGGGGTGACGGTGAAGCCGGTCAGTTCCTGCGACAGGCCGCGGCCGGTGGCCTTGATCACGGCTTCCTTCAGGTTCCAGATGCGCATGAAGCGGGCGCGCTTGGCGTCCTCATCCTCTTCGGCGCCGACCTGGGCCACTTCCTCGGGCGAGAACCAGCGGTCGGCGATGTCCAACTCGACATTGCGCGCGGGCACCAGCGGTTCGATATCCACGCCGACCTCGCCCTGCGCCGACACGGCCACGGCCACCATCGACCGGGAATGCGACAGGTTGAACGACGCCCCGCCGCGCACCAGCACCGGCTTGCCATAGGGGCCGTCATTGAAGGCCAGCGATCCTGCCGACCGGCCGGTCCAGGCCGACAGGAACAGGCGCGTCAACCCGTGGGCGGCGATATAGGAATTGCGGTCGGCATCGAACTGGAAACGCGCAGCACGCTCCCGCTCCGTGCGGTCCAGCGTGTGCGACAGGGGCGCCAGATCCCGCGTGCCCAGCCCATCGACGTCCAGGGTCACCACGATCACGTCATGTCGCCAGTCGCCACGCACGGCAAAACCGTCCCGCATCCGATGTCCCCCGTTTCCAGAAAGCGCGGATGATAGGCGGTTGCGCACAGTTTGGTAAGGAAAGAAGCCCCGACGCAGGGTGAAGGCCGCCCCGCGATTCCCGAAGGGCGGAGGGAGTGACGCCTGTTACTGTTCCGTTACAAGAATCCTCCGATTTTAACCCTGATAATGCTTTGTCGGCGCCAATCCCTCTCGCATTATCAGCACCTTGTCGGCAGCGGATGCGTTCGGACGCGCACCCGGCCGTGACGCGGGGGTTGTTGATGGGGTACTGGCAGGGACGCGTGGCGCGCCTGATGGCGGCCGCTGCTTTGGTATTGTCGGCGAATGCGGCATCAGCGGATGCCATCGTGCAGACCAAGGGCGATTGGCAGGACAAGTTCCGCCAGCTGGAAGTCGATCTTCCCACCCCCAATACCTATCGCACGGCATCGGGTGCGCCCGGCCACCAGTACTGGCAGCAGCGCGCCGATTACAGCATCGACGTGAAGCTGGACGCGGCGGGCAAGCGCCTGACCGGGCGGCAGACGGTGCGCTACCAGAACAACTCCCCCGATAGTCTGCGCTATCTCTGGCTGCAGCTGGACCAGAATATCTACAAGGACGGCTCCATCGCCGAGCTGACGCGCACGGCCAGCCCGGCCAAGGATGGCGGCGACCAGGTCACCTATGGCGCGCTGGCCCGCGCCCAGGCGCTGAAGGATACGCATTACGGGATGGAGATCGCGTCGGTCACCGACGGGTCGGGCACGAAACTGTCCTATACCGTGGTCGACACGATGATGCGCATCGACCTGCCCCGGCCGCTGTCGCCCAATGCATCCTTCACCTTCAAGGTGGAATGGGCGCACAACATCATCAACCAGGATATTGTCGGCGGGCGTTCGGGGTACGAGCATTTCCGCGACAACAATACCGACCTGTTCTTCATCGCCCAGTGGTTCCCGCGCATGGCGGCCTATACCGACTATGCCGGCTGGCAGCACAAGGCCTTCCTGGGACGCGGTGAATTCACCCTGGAATTCGGCGATTACGATGTCGCCATCACCGTGCCGGCCGACCACCTGGTCAGCGCGTCGGGTGAATTGCAGAATCCCGGCGACGTTCTGACCGGCACGCAGCGCGACCGGCTGGCCAAGGCGGCCAAGGCCGACAAGCCGATGTTCATCGTGACGCCGGAAGAGGCGCTGGCGAACGAGAAGGAGACGGACAAGGCGACGAAGACCTGGCGCTTTGCCGCCAAGAATGTCCGCGATTTCGCCTTCGCCAGCTCCAACAAGTTCATCTGGGATGCGATGGGGGTGAGCCAAGACAACCCGGCCGGTAACCCCGTGCTGGCCATGTCCTTCTATCCGAACGAGGCGGAGCCGCTCTGGTCAAAATATTCGACCTGGGCCGTGGCGCACACCATCAAGACCTACAGCAAATATTCCTTCGCCTATCCCTACCCCACGGCCCAGTCGGTGAACACCTGGGACGGTGGCGGCATGGAATATCCGATGATCACCTTCAACGGATACCGGCCCACCACCGACAAGAAGACGGGCAAGCGCACCTACTCCGCCAATGCCAAGTACGGGTTGATCGGTGTGGTCATTCATGAGGTCGGGCATTTCTATTACCCGATGATCGTGAATTCCGACGAGCGGCAATGGAGCTGGATGGATGAGGGCCTGAACACCTTCGTCCAGAATGTCGCCCATCTGGAATGGGAGGAGAATTTCGGGGAGCATCGCCGCAAGGTGAACCTGCCGTCCGAGATCACCAGCTACATGACCAGCCAGGGTCAGGTGCCGATCATGACCCAGTCGGATTCGGTGCTGCAATTCGGGCCCAACGCCTATACCAAGCCGGCCACGGCGCTGACCATCCTGCGCGAGACGGTGATGGGGCGTCAGCTGTTCGACCATGCCTTCCGCGAATATTCGCAGCGCTGGAAGTTCAAGCGCCCGACCCCGTCGGACTTCTTCCGGTCGATGGAGGATGCGTCGGGCATCGATCTGGACTGGTTCTGGCGCGGCTGGTTCTACACGACCGACCATGTGGACATCGATCTGGCCAGCGTGCGTGAATACCGCATCTCCACCGGCAATCCCGATGTGGAGAAGGCGTTCCAGCGCGACGAATACCGCCGCGACAATGTCGAGCCGCTGGCTCAGATCCATAACCGCGAGGAAGGGCTGAAGACGCTCTTGGCGCGCGAGCCGGACCTGAAGGATTTCTACAACGAGAACGACAAGTTCAGCCCCACCAACAAGGACCGCAACAAATACGCCGACCTGCTGGAAGGGCTGGAGCCGTGGGAGCGCGACGCGCTGGCGCGGGCGGAGAAGGATGGCGACTGGGTCTATTTCGTCGATTTCGCCAACAAGGGCGGGCTGGTCATGCCGCTGCCGCTCCAGATCACCTATGCCGACGGGACGGAGGAGTTCCTGATGATCCCGGCGGAGATCTGGCGCTACAACAGCAAGGCCGTGACCAAGATGCTGATCCGCCCGAAACAGGTGGTGGGCATCGAGCTGGACCCGCGCCAGGAGATCGCCGACGCCAATCCGTCCAACAATGGCTTCCCGCGCAAGATCGCGGCCTCGCGCCTGGAACTGTACAAGGCCAAGGACGAGACGCAGGATCTGATGGCCGACATGCTGGTCGAGCTGAAGGCCAAGAAGGAAGGCGAGGGCAAACAGGAAGGCGGCAAGGATGTGCCGCTGACGCCCGGGGAACAGAAGTGACGGGGTTCAGCCGGCGCCGGCTGCTGGTGCTGGCGGGTGCGGGGCTGCTGGCCGGCCCCGCCTTCGCCCACCGGGCCCGGTCGGCGCTGACGCTGGTCACCTGGAACAAGGCGGCCGGTCTGCTGGAGATCGACCATTCCCTGCACGGCCATGACGCGGAAATGGCCCTGGACCAGATCGAGCATGTGGCCGGTCCCGACCTGTCGCTGCTGGAGCATCGGGCGCGGCTGGCGCTCTATGTCGAGGCGCGGTTCGCCCTGTCGGTGCCGGGGGCGGGACCGCTGGCGCTGAAGCTGCTGGGGGCGGAGCAGGAGGGGGACAATGTCCATCTCTATCAGGAGATCGCCCTGCCGGCCCCGCCCGCCCGCCTGGGTGTGCGGAACAATATCCTGCGCGACCTGTTCGCCGTGCAGATCAATCAGGTGAATTTCGACATGAGCGGCGATCCCGACCGCATCCGCACCCTGAGCTTCCTGGGTGGGGACGGGGAGAAGGAAGTGTCGTTGTGATGCCGTAGGTCAGGTCGAGCCGCAGGCGAGCCCTGACGATATTGCTTTCAATCCTTTTCTGTCAGGGCTCGGCTTGCGCCTCGACCTGACCTACGAACTGGTTCGTTGCGAGAAAACGCGATACGGTAGCGCTAACAAGACGCCCCAAGGCGGAAAACCGGGAGGATCACCTGTGAAGCGCTGCCATCTGTTCGTCCCCCTTCTGTCCCTGTCCATCCTGACCGCCGCCCCTGTCCTGGCGGCCGTTTGCGGCCCGGACACGCTGGGCACCAGCCGCACCCTTACCCTGAAGCGCGGCCAGGGCGGCACCTGGGGCACGGTGCAGCATCCGGCACTGCCGGGGCTGGAGAAGGGCGAGGTGGTGCTGACCTTCGATGACGGGCCGGCGCGGGGGCTGACGGAGAAGGTGCTGGACGCGCTGAAGGCGGAATGCGCCCATGCCACCTTCTTCATGACCGGTGCCAACCTGGAACTGAATGGCGACCTAGCGCGGCGTGCGGTGGCCGAAGGCCATTCGGCTGGTATTCACAGCTATAGCCACCCGCATCTGAAGACGCTGACCGACGACGCCCAGCTGGCCGATCTGAAGCGCACGCAGGAGGCCTATCGCAAGCTGTTCGGGCGCCTGCCGCCGGCCTATCGCTTCCCGTTCCTGGAGGAGACGCCGGCGCTGCTCTCCGCGCTGAAGCAGCAGGGGGTGGATGTGTTCTCCATCGACCTGGACATCACCGACTGGCAGCCCGCCGACACCACCGACATGCTGGTGGAACGGCTGGAGAAGAAGCTGGCGGAAAAGGGTGGCGGCATCATCCTGCTGCACGACGCCAATGGCCCGACGGCGGCGGCGGCGCCGAAGCTGCTGCGCCTGTTGAAGGAGAAGGGGTACCGGCTGGTGCATCTGCACTGGGCGGATTGAGGGGGCCGTCTCTTAACCGTAGGTCAGGTCGAGCCGAACGCGAGCCCTGACAGTATTGCTTCCAAGCCTTC
>NZ_JBLTYX010000016.1:0-175215 GCF_048066115.1 Niveispirillum sp. KHB5.9
GGTTTGATGCGCGTTCGGAGCAGGTCGATCCAATCCTCCGAGTGCCAGCCAACAAAAAAGGCGGGGTCACCCCCGCCTTTTCCGTCTCGACCGGTCAAGGATCAAGCCCGGCTCACGCCACGCCGACCGCCGCCGCGTGCTTCTTGCGGACCTCGTAGATCACCCAGCCGATGGCCAGCCAGATGCCCAGGCGGATATAGGCGTGCCAGCCCAGGGTATAGATCAGGTAGCCGCAGACCAGGATCGACACGATCGGCACCAGCGGCACCCACGGCACGCGGAAGGGCCGCGGTGCGTCGGGCCGGGTCTTGCGCAGGACCAGGACGCTGAGCGACACCATCATGAAGGCCAGCAGGGTGCCCGAGGACACCAGTTCCGCCAGGAAATCGATGGGGAACAGGCTGGCCAGGGCCGCCGCAACACCACCGGTGATGATGGTGCTGACATGCGGGGTGCGGTAGCGCGGATGCACCTTGGCGAAGGTCGACGGCAGGATGCGGTGCTGCGCCATGGCGAAGAACACGCGCGGCTGCGCCACCAGCAGCACCAGGATGACCGAGGTCAGGCCGGCGATGGCCCCCAGCGATACCAGCGGCAGGATCCAGGACACGCCCTCGCCCATGTTCTGCACGGCCAGGGCGACCGGGGAGGGCACCGACAGCTGCGTATAGGGCACGGTGCCAGTCAGGACCAGCGACATGGCGATATAGAGCACGGTGCAGACGGCCAGCGAGCCCATGATGCCGATGGGCACGTCGCGCTGCGGCTTGCGGGCCTCCAGCGCCGTGGTGGCCACGGCGTCGAAGCCGATATAGGCGATGAACACCACGCCCGCCGCCTTCATCACGCCGCCGATGCCATACTGGCCTTCCGGCGTGACCGGGGGGATGAAGGGGGTCCACAGGGTGGGATCGACATGGAAGGCGCCGACCGCGATCACCACCAGGATGACGGTGACCTTGATCAGAACCACCACCATGTTGGCCGCCGACGAGCGCTTTACCCCGATCACGGCGCACAGCGTGGCCAGGCCGATGATCAGGGCGGCCGGCAGGTTGATGATGGCGCCCGTTGTCACCAGTTTGCCATGCTCCAGCGCGAACGGCGCGCTGGTGAAGGATGTCGGCAGGTTGATGCCCACACTCTGGCACAGGGCCGACAGGTACCCGGACCAGCCGACCGCCACGAAGCTGGCCGCGACCAGATATTCCATGATCAGGTTCCAGCCGACCAGCCAGCCGATGCGCGGCCCCAGCGCATCGCGGGTATAGCTGTAGGCGCCACCCGATTCCTTCGATGTCGCCGCCAGTTCCGAATAGCACAGGCCGGCGCAGGCGCATGCAAACGCCGCCAGAAGGAAGGAGAGCGACACGGCCGGACCCGCATAGTCCGCGGCGGCCGAGCCCGTGATAACGAAAATGCCGGCGCCGATAATGCAACCGACCCCCAGAAGCACCAGCTGTACCGGCCCCAAGGCCGGCAACAGGCCGCTGCGATGATCCCCACTGTCCGACATTATGACCCCTGAGGTCTGCTGTTTATGCACACTTTCTATGTGTTAACCGCATCCGGAGCAAGAATATATGGTTTCATTTGAAACGATTTATGCTTGCGCCTTCAGGCGCCGGGCGCCGCCATCCGGCGGCTTGGCTTACGCCGCATGTGCGGCGGGCCGGCGGTCGCCGGCCTGGACGCGGCAAGAATGCTCTGTGAACTGGGTGGCGTTGCAATTGACACCGGTTTCCATTAGGGTCGGTCGCGCTTGAATGAAGGCCGCACCAGATGGCCGTTGACCGGAATCCTCTTACAATATCGGGGGACACGAATGGGAAGTGAAACGGCCGGGGCCGACGGCGTAAAGGTCGGTCGGGTCCGCTGGATCGTGGTGGCGCTGCTGTTCACCGCCATGGTCATCAATTATGTCGACCGGCAGATGATCGGCGTGCTGAAGCCGACCCTGTCGGCGGAGTTCGGCTGGACCGAAACCGATTATGCCGACATCATCTTCTGGTTCCAGTTCACCTATGCGCTGGCCTATGTCGCCTTCGGGCGCATCGTGGACCGGCTGGGTGCCCGCTGGGGCTATGCGCTGGCCTTCACCATCTGGACCGTGGGCCATTTCGCCCATGCCGGTGCCAAGTCGCTGACCGGCTTCATCATGGCCCGCATGGTGCTGGGCGTGGGTGAGGGCGGTGGCTTCCCCGGCGGCGTCAAGGCCGTGGCCGAATGGTTCCCCAAGAAGGAACGCGCGTTCGCCACGGGCCTGTTCAACGCCGGCACCAATATCGGCGCCATCGTCACGCCCCTGGTCGTGCCGGCGATTACCATCGCCTATGGCTGGGAGATGGCCTTCATCATCACCGGCCTGGCCAGCCTGGTCTGGCTGCCGCTGTGGCTGATCTATTACCGCCATCCGCGCCAGAACAAGAATGTCGGTGCGGCCGAGCTGGCGCATATCGAGAGCGATCCGCCGGATACGGGCGAGAAGATCGGCTGGCTGCGCCTGCTGCGGGTCAAGGAGACATGGGCCTATGCGCTGGGCAAGTTCCTGATCGATCCGATCTGGTGGATGTTCCTGTTCTGGCTGCCCGATTTCCTGGGCAAGCGCCATGGGCTGGACCTGAAGAGCTTCGGCATCCCGCTGGTCATCATCTATCTCTTGTCCGATGTCGGCTCCGTGGCCGGCGGCTGGATGTCGTCGAAGATGATGCAGAACGGCGCCAGCCTGAACCGGGCGCGCAAGCTGACCATGCTGATCTGCGCGCTGTTCGCCATCCCCGTGGGCTTCGCGGCGTTCGCCGACCAGCTGTGGGTGGCGGTGCTGATCATCGGCATCGCGACGGCCGCACACCAGGGCTTCTCCGCCAACCTCTATACCCTGCCGTCGGACGTGTTCCCGCGCGCGGCGGTGGGGTCGGTGGTCGGTATCGGCGGCATGGTCGGTGCCTTCGGCGGCATGGCCATGGCCAAATATGCCGGCTATGTGCTGGACCAGATCGGCAGCTATACGCCGATCTTCGTGGTCGCGGCGTCGGCGTATCTGCTGGCGCTCGGCGTCGTGCATCTGCTGAGCCCGCGGCTGGAGCCGGCGCAGATCAAGGACTGATCGGCGCGACGTGATGTGGCTATGGGACGGCCGGCACTCGCCAAGGGTGCCGGCCGTTTTGTTTTATCCCGGCCGCAGCCCCGTGTACCGCGCCCGTGGCCGGATCAGCACGCTCGACCGCACTTGCTCCAACAGATGCGCCACCCACCCCGCACTGCGGCCCAGGGTGAAGATCGTGATCGGCGCATGGGCGGGCAGGCCCAGACGGTCGGCCAGCAGCACCAGGGCGAAATCTATGGTGGGCGGGGTTCCCGCCATCTCCGTTGCGGCCCTTGCCAGCGACAATGCCCGGCGCAGCCGCGCGTCCCCGCCCCAGGCCGCCGCCATCCGCTTCAGCAGCCAGGCCGCCCGCACATCGCCCCTGGGATAGAGCGGGTGGCCGAAGCCCGGCAGTTCATCGCCGCGTGCCAGGAAGGCAGACAAGGCGGCGACGGGGTCGGGCGCATCCAGCAGGCCGGGCAGCAAGGCCGCCACCCGTGCCGTCATCCCCCCATGCCGGGGCCCGCGCAGGGCGCCGATGCCGGCCGACAGGGCGGCATAGGGATTGGCCCCGGTTGACGCCACGCAGCGCACGGTGAAGGCGGATGCGTTCAGTTCATGATCGGCGCACAGCACCAGGGAGGCGCGGATCAGTTCCGCCCCCGGCCCGGCCACGCCCCAGGCCTGGCAAAGAAGCTGGTGCAGGGGCAGGGATGAGGGGGTGGTGCCGGCCAGGATCGCCGCCGTCAGGCGCAGGATGCGCGCCCCGGTGCGGGCCAGCCCGGCCGGGGTGCGGTTGACCGCGCGCAGGTCGGCCGCCGCCGCCAGGGGCAGCAACGCCAGCAGCCGGTCCAGCGGGTCCAGCCCTGGTGGAAGGCTGGCGAAGGCGGGCAGGGTGGGCGGATCCTCGGCGAACGGATCCTCGGTCCCGTCCCACAGCAGGGTGGATACCGCTTCCAGGGTGGCGCTGGCCGCCAGATCGCCGGCATCCCGACCCCGGTAGTAGAGCCCGTCGGCATTGATCAGGGTGATGGCACTTTCCAGGACGGGTGCACCCCAATCCAGCGCCCGGTCGCCGGCGGTATCGGCGGGGCGGTCGCGCTTGGCCACCAGGGTCCGCACATCGTCGGCCCGGTAAAGCCGCGTGCGGCCGCCGGCCGGCGCTTCCGACCGGATCAGCCCACGGCTGACATAGGCATAGAGCGTGGCCAGGCTGACGCCCAGTTCGGCGGCGGCTTCCTTGGCGGACAGGGTAAGGGGCGCGGACATGGGTATGATATATTGATTTATTGAATCAATATTGACCGTATATCAGCCCCGGCGCAGCCTGACCAGCGATGAAACATTGCTGGAAGGGAGCCGGACATGTCGGCCGGATTGGATGGGATCGTCGCCGCGGAAACCGTGCTGAGCCATGTCGATGGCCAGGCGGGGCATCTGGTGCTGCGCGGGCTGCCGGTGGAGCGGGCGGCGGAAAGCCTGGATTTCGAAGGGATCACCGCCCTGCTGTGGCAGGGGTTCCACCCGCTGGGCGGCCGGCCGGAGGAACTGCGCGCCGCCATCGGCCGGGCGCGGGTGCAGGTGGCCGTGCGGTTGCCGGCGCTGCTGCCCGCCATCGCGGGCCTGAATGCCGTGGAGGCGCTGCGCCTGATGCTGGCCGCATTGCCCGACGGCAACCCGGCCGATGACGCGGTGATGGCCGTCGCCGCCGTGCCGGTCTTCATCGCCGCCCGCGTACGTCATGGACAGGGGCTAGACCCGGTGGCACCCGATGCGGCGGCCGGGCATGCTGCGGATTTCCTGCGCATGATGACGGGGGTGCCGGCGGCGCCGATGCTTTCGCGGGCGCTGGACACCTATCTGGTGACGATCAGCGACCATGGGCTGAACGCATCGACCTTCGCGGCGCGCATCGTGGCATCGACCCGCGCCGGCATGGCCAGCAGCGTGGTGGCGGGGCTGTGCGCGCTGAAGGGCCCGCTGCATGGCGGGGCGCCGGGACCGGTGCTGGACATGCTGGACGCCATCGGCACGCAAGACGCGGCACCGGCCTGGCTGGCGGCGGAACTGGCGGCCGGGCGGCGGCTGATGGGGTTCGGCCACCGCATCTACCGCGTGCGCGACCCCAGGGCGGAGGTGCTGAAGCGCGCCGTGGCGCATCTGTCCAGCCCGCGCATCGACTTGGCCGAACAGGTGGAGAAAGCGGCATTGACGGCCCTGGCCCGGCACCGGCCCGACCGGCCGCTGGAAACGAATGTCGAGTTCTATACGGCCCTGCTGCTGGATGCGGTCGAGCTGGACCGCGACCTGTTCACGCCGGTTTTCGCCATGGGCCGGGTGGCCGGCTGGACCGCCCATGTCATGGAGCAGGAGGCGACGGGACGGCTGATGCGCCCGGCCTCGCGTTATGTCGGGCCGATGGCGGCGTGACGGCGGGGGCCCCTTTCCGACAGGGGAAGGGGCCGCCCGGCGGGGGTCAGAACGACCGCCCGTCCACCGGGTGCGGGGTCAGGCTGCGCGGCTCCACCCCCTCCAGCGCATTGACATTGACGGCGGCCATGGGCGTGCCATCGGGGCCGTTGGCAAAGGCGAAGCCCTGGATGCCACAGGTACGGCAGAACTGGTGGACGATCTGGTTGCGGTTGAACCGGTACTCGGTCAGCGCATCCGCGCCCTTTTCCAGGGTGAAACGGTCGCGCGGGGTGAAGGCCAGCACGGCCCCCAGCCTCTGGCAGCGCGAGCAGTTGCAGGTAATCGTCCGGTCCAGGTCCAGCACCGCGGTGAACGCCACGGCGCCGCACTGGCATCCGCCCTGATAAGTCTGTTCCATCTTCCCCGTTCCCTCCGTTCAGCCGCGGGCCAGCAGCGGCGCGGCCATGGACCATAGCGCGCTTGCCCCCACCGCGACCAGCAGCAGGCCGGAGATGCGGTTCAGCCAGGTCAAAGCCTTGGGCCGGCCCGCCAGCCCCGTGCCGGCGCGGGCCGCGACCAGGGCGATGCAGGTATAGACCGGTACCGACACCGACAGCATCATCAGCCCCAACACCCCTGTCTGTACCCAGGGCGCCCAGCCATCGGGCCGGATGAATTGCGGGAACACGGCCAGCATGAACAGATAGGCCTTGGGGTTCAGAAGGTTGGTGGCCAGCGCGTCGCGCAGGATGCGCGCGGCGTTTATTTGCAGGATGCGCGCGGCGTTTATTTGCAGGATGCGCGCGGTCGGCCCGCCGGGCAGGGTGCCACCCCGGCTGCGCAGGATGGCGATGCCGATCCAGATCAGATAGGCGGCCCCCGCCCAGCCGAGCGCCGACAGCAGGGCGGGGCTGGCCACGACCAGGGCGGTCAGGCCCACGGCGCTGGCCAGCACATGTGCGGCGGCACCCAGCGTGATGCCGGCCACCGCCGCCAGCCCGGCCCGGTGCCCGCCACCGACCGCACTGCCCATCACCAGCGCCATGTCGGCCCCCGGCACGATGGTGATGGCCAAGGCCGCCGCCATGAAGGCCAGCAGCATTCCCGCATCCGCCATTTTCTTTCCCTCCCCTGTTGTGGGTAGAGGTAACAAAAAGTGAACATCCGGTCAATACAGGTTGACCGGTCTGTTTTGGGTGGGAGGTTGGATACCGTCCCCTGTTGGTTGGCGAGTTTCTATGGAAGTCTGGGCCGCGAGGGTTTTAGCAATCTCCACCGTCACCCCGGCGAAAACCGGGGCCCAGATCGTAGAGCGAAGCGCTTGTCACTTGGGCCCCGGCTTTCGCCGGGGTGACGGTGGAGAGAGCGGCGACGACGGTGCCCAAGAGTTTCGCAGAGGTTCCGCTTCACGGGAAAGGGCAACTCCCCCCTATCGCGGCCAGGCCGCCAGCCTGTCGGCGGTGCGGCGCAGGGCGTCGCTTTTCTGGTCGGCCTTGGCGATGGCCATGGCGCCGGAATAGGCCGAGATCACGAAGGTGGCGAAGCCTTCCGGGTCGGGCTCACTCTCCAGCCCGGCCGCCACGTCCTGGCGCATGCGGTCGGCCAGCGTGCGGCGCCACAGGTCGAAGATGCGCCGCAACTCCTCCCGGAAATCCGGGTCGGCATAGGCCAGTTCCAGGCTGAGATTGCTGACGGGGCAGCCCATGACCCGGCCGCGCGCATCCAGCCAGGCCTGGACGGTGCTGAACACCGCCTGGATGCCGGCCCGCGCGCTGGCCGCCTCGCGCACGGGCGCCAGCCAGGCCGTCTCCACCTCCGCCGTCACCCGTTCGCGGATCACGGCCAGGCCCAGGGCCTTCTTGGTGGGGAAATGGTGGTGCATGGCACCGGCGGTCACGCCGGCGGCCGCCGCGATCTGCTGTGTCGTGGTTGATCCATAGCCCTGGGCCTGGAACAGGTCGCCGGCGGCATCCAGGATGCGGCCGCGCATGGCTTGCGGATCATTGGTGCGGGTGCGGACAGGGCTCATGCCCCCATCCTAACCATCCCGGATGGAAATCGCCATTGACAAAACAGGTCAACCGGTCTGTTTTAAGGAAGGCAAGCCGGGAGGGGACGATGGCGGGCAGGGAACCGACGCGGCGGATGGTACTGGGCGGACTGTCGGGTCTGGCCATGGCGGGGCGCGTGAAGGCGATGGAGGGGAAGATGGGCTGGCCGGTGCTGGAACTGCGGCAATACAAGATCGTGAAGGGGCGGCGGGATGCGCTGATCACCCTGTTCGAGCGGGAATTCGTGGAACCGCAGGAGGCGCTGGGGATGCGGCTGTTCGGGCAGTTCCGTGACCTGGACGATGCCAGCCGCTTCACCTGGCTGCGCGGTTTCACCGACATGCCGGCGCGGGCCAAGGCGCTGACCGATTTCTATACCGGCCCCGTCTGGCAGGCGCACCGGGGGGCGGCCAACCCGCTGCTGGAGGATAATGACAATGTCCTGCTGCTGGCGGCCGCCTGGGACGGGGCGGGCCTGCCCCCACCACGGGAACCGCGCGCGCCGGCGGGGAGCGAACCGGCGGTGGCGGGGCTGGTCATGGCCCATATCCTCTATCTCTGGCGTCCGCCGGGAGAAGGGTTCACCGACTGGTTCCGGGCGGAACTGATGCCGGCCTTCGCGGCGGCCGGGATGGCGGTGGTCGGCGCCTATGTGCCGGAAGCAGCACCCAACAATTTCCCCCGCCTGCCGGTGCGGGGCGAGGACAAGCTGTTCGTCTGCTTCTCCCGCGTGGCGGACGAAGGGGCCGGCCGGCGGGCGCTGGCGGCACTGGTGGCATCGCCCGCCTGGGCGGCGGCGGCGGACTGGCTGGAACGGGCACCACAGGTGTTGCGCCTGGCGCCCACGGCGCGGTCGGCGCTGCGCTGAGGTGGCCGATACCGCACACCAGTGTATGGTGTCGGCCGTCACACAACCTGAAAAGATTATGACCCCTTCCGGGATAACCCTTCGGTGGCACTGCGGATGTGACTAATATGAAACATCTTAGCTCGATACGGGGGATATACTTCTATGCGCTTGAATGTTGCCCAGTTCGCCATCCTGGCTGGCACGGCCCTGTTCGCCACCGGTTGCTCATCGATCATCGAAGGCACCAGCCAGGAAATCCAGATCGTCACCAACCCGTCCGACGCGCAGTGCAAGTTCATGCGGGAAGGCCAGGTGATCGGGTCGATCCACACGACCCCCAGCGCCCTGACCGTGCAGAAGACCAAGCATGATATCACCATCCTGTGCGACAAGACGGGCTTCCACACCGCCACCTATCTGAACCATTCCGGCGTGGCCGGTGCCACCTGGGGCAATATCGTGGCTGGTGGTGGTATCGGCTGGGCGGTGGACAGCATCTCCGGCGCCGACAACAAGTATACCAGCCCCGTTAACCTGACGCTCGTGCCGTTGACGGCCCCGGCACCGGCCCCGGAATCCAACGTTCCGCCCACCAAGGCGGACGGCAATGCCGAGGGCAAGCCGACATCGTAATTTACCCTCAGGCGCTGTCCCGGCCGGCCGCGCGCAGGCGGTCGATGGCGACCCAAACCTCCTGGTTGCCACGTTCGTGCCGGTCGGACAGTTTTGCCAGATCGGCCGACAGATGGCCGATATCGGCACTGATCTTGGTGACCAGGATTTCCACGGCGCCAAAGGCGCGCCGCCCGGCCTTGTCATTGGCGATATCGGCCTCCGCCCGGTCCAGCCGGGCGGCGAGCCGCACCAGTTCCAGCTGCAGGGATTGCACCAGATCGGGCATCCCGTCGATCTGCCGCGCCTTGTCCCGGACCAGCCACCGCACCCCGGCCAGGGCGCCTGCCGCCGCCAAGGCCAGACCGGCACCCGCCAGCATCTCACCACCCATCACCACCCCTGTCGCCGGCATCGGTTCAAGAGGCGGACTATAGGGCCTGATGGGATTTATATCAAGAAAATATTCCCATATAGGATAATCGGCCTATTTGCTGACGGTGCCCGTCTGCAGGTCGCGGTCCACGGCGTTCATCAGGCTGTCCAGTTCGACGGGCATGTCGCTGGAGATGGCGGCCAGGGCGAAATCCTCACTGCGCCACATGCCCACCTCCAGCCCCTGGAACTCCTCCAGCACCGGGCTGTCGGGTGCCAGTGCCTCGTCCGGGGCCAGCGACAGGGTCATGCGGCGGCCGATCGCATCCTCATACAGCAGCTGTCCGGCCGCACCCTCGTCCGTGCCCAGGACGCGGGCGCCGACCAGGGTCAGGCCCAGGCGCTTCAGGTCGGGCACGGCCACCCGTTCCCCCAGCTTGGTGGACAGCCAGCGGCGGATCTCGTCGGGGCTGCTGCCGGGGATCTCCACGGGTCGGGTAGGGTCGTTGGCGAAGATCTCATGCGCGTCCAGCGCCTGCTGGGCATAGTCGGGCAGGCTGGCAAAGACCGGCCGGCGCAGCACGTCGTTGGCGCCCCAGCCAAGGGCCACCAGCAGCACCGTGGCCGCCACCCGCGACAGGCGCTGGCGCCACAGGCCGCGGCGCAGGCCGCGTTCCAGGTCCTGGACCAGCGGGGCGGGCAATGCCGGCCAGGATGGCTCATGCGCCGCGGCTGCCAGGGCCAGCTGCTGTTCGGCATAGCGCGACAGGCGCTCATGGGCGTCCGGGTTTTCCAGCAGCCAGGCGCGGACCATGGCCTCGCGCGCGGGTTCCAGTTCCCCGTCCAGGAAAGCGTGCAGGTCGCTTTCCTCGATCCCGTCGGGTAATGATGGTGATGCCTCATCGACCATTTTTGCCCCCCTTCAGCAGGCGCAGCGACGGGCCGGCGCGCTCTTCACCCTCCAGCGCGCGGCGCAGGGCTTCCCGTCCCCGCGCGATGCGCGACATGAAGGTGCCGATGGGCACGCCCAGGCGCTTGGCCGCCTCTTCATATTTCAAATCCTCGACCGCCACCATCAGGATGGCCTGCCTTTGCCCCTCCGGCAGGGTCTCCAGCTTTTCCACCACACGGGCGGCTTCCAGGCGCGCCAGCTGGTCCGGCGGCTGGGCGGGTTCGACCGTCTCGTCCTCCAGGCTGGTGACGTTGCGCATCCGCACCTGTTGCCGCCGGCGCCGGCTGATATGGGTGGTGTAGAGGATGCGGAACAGCCAGGCCTTCAGATCGCTGCCCGGCCGCCATTGCCCGGCCGCCGCCACCGCCTTGGCCAGGCAATCCTGCAACAGATCCTCCGCCTCCTCCGCCGACCGCGTCAGCACGAAGGCGTAACGGCGCAGCGCCGTCAGGTGCAGGGTCAGTTCCTGGTGGAAGGGATCGTCATGCATGGGTGTCTCATCCGCGGATAAACAGCATAAACGCGGACGGGCCGATTTTCATCCAGGGGAATTTTCAGGCGGCGGCGGTCCCACCCCTCACCGGAACGCCAGCAGATACATCAGGGCGATGTTGATGGCCAAGAGCGGCAGGGCGGTGGGGATCTGGGCCTTGATCACCCCGTTGCGGTCCTTCAGTTCCAGCAGCACCGCCGGCACGATGTTGAAATTGGCGGCCATGGGCGTCATCAGCGTGCCGCAGAAGCCCGACAGCATGCCGATGGCCCCCATCACCGCCGGGTCGCCGCCGAATTTCAGCACGACCAGTGGCAATCCCACCGCCGCCGTCATCACCGGGAAGGCGGCATAGGCATTGCCCATGATGATGGTGAACAGGGCCATGCCCACGCAATAGGCCAGCACCGCCAGGAATGGCCCGTCCAGCGGCAGCCATTCCCCGATCAGCGTGCCCACCGCCTGACCCACCCCGCCCAGCGCGAAGACCGCACCAAGGGAGGCCAGCATCTGCGGCAGGATGGCGGCCCAGCCCACAGCGTCCAGCAGGCGCCGCCCCTCCTGCAACGGTGCCACCGACCCGGGCCGCAGCCAGGCGTAACAGAGCGCCAGGGCCAGCAGCACGCCGAGCGTCAGGGAAACGAGCGTGGCATGCCGGCTTTCCACCAGGGGCACGTCACCGATGGTCAGATGCTTGAACAGCAGCGTGCCGACCAGCACCGTGGCCGGGATGACCAGGGCGGGGATCAGCAGCCTGGCCCCGCGCCGTTCCGCCCGCTCCCGGCGTTCTTCCGGGCTGGTGGTCTTGGGCGTGCCACGCCCCAGGCCGATGGCGCCGACCGCCACCAGCCCCAGGACCAGCACGCCGTTGCCGACATCGCCCAGATGATCCCCGGCCAGGAAGGAGGTGGCAAGCCCGCCCCAGAACAGGAAGTTCAGCCAGCGTCTGGGATTGCCCCGGTCGAAGGCCCCGAACAGGGCGCAGGCGGCGAAGAACAGGCCGCCGACGATATAGATCTCGTGCAGGCCGATCATGCCTCGAACCCTTTCATGCCCAGGCGGCGGTCCAGGGCGCGCAGCCGCACCGCATGCACGCCCAGGGCCGCCAGTGCCGACGGGATGGCCCACAGCGACAGCTGCAACGGTTCCACCAGGATGCCGTTCTGTTCCAGGAAGCCCTTGATCAGCAGGATCGAGGCGATGGCCAGGAAAATATCCTCCCCGAAGAACAGGGCGATATTGTCCACCGCCGCCGAATGGGCGCGCACCAAGTTGCGCGTTTCCTCATCCAGGGGTTTACCACGCCGCTGTTCGGTGGCGGCCTCCGCCATGGGGGCCAGCAGCGGGCGCACCGTCTGCGGATGACCACCGACGGAGGTCAAGCCGACGGCGGCCAGGGCCTGGCGCACCATGAAATAGCCCAGCAGCAGCCGGCCCGGCGTGGCCGCCCGCACCCGGCTGATCAGGCCGCGCGCCAGTTCCTGCAACCCTTCACGCTCCAGCAGCCCGATGACGGGCAGCACGATCCAGATCAGGCTGACATAGCGGTTGTCGTTGAACGCCTTGCCCAAGGCGGCGATCAGTGCCAGTGGCTCCATCCCCGCCGCCAAACCCGTGGTGATGGCCGCCGCCGCGATGACCAGCAGGGGGTTGATGCGGGCCACGAACCCGACCACCACAACCCCCACCCCCAACAGAACCCACATGGCGCCCCCGAGCCTTGATGATGGCCGACAGGGTGCATGGATGGACGGGGATTTTCCAGAGGCAAGATGTGGAATGGGGGTGCTTCGTTGCCACCCTCTCTACCGTCATCCTCGCGTAAGTCTGTGCTGTGAGGGTCCCGCAATGTCTACCGTCACCCCGGCGAAGGCCGGGGCCCAAGTCACAATCGCTTTGCTCTACGATCTGGGCCCCGGCCTTCTCCGGGGTGACGGTAGTAAGGATGGCAACGTTGGTGCCCAAGAGTTTCGCAGAGGCCTCGCATGCGCGAGGATGACGGTGGTAAGGGCAGCCTCACCCCCCCGCCAGCAACTCCGCCACTGTCTCCGACGGCCGGCACAGGCGTGTGCCCCGTTCCGTCTCCACGATCGGCCGGTTGATCAGGATCGGATGGGCCAGCATGGCGTCGATCAGGGTGTCATCGCTCACCGCCGGATCATCCAGGCCCAGTTCCTTGAACAACGCTTCCTTGGCCCGCACGATGTCGCGCACCGGCCGGCCAGTGGCGGCGATCAGGTGCCGCAGGGTGGCGCGGTCGGGCGGGGTCTTCAGATACTCGATGATGGTCGGCTCCACCCCGTGCTCACGGATCAGGGCCAGCGTGTTGCGCGAGGTGCTGCAGGCGGGATTGTGCCAGATGGTGATGGCTGTCATGGGGCCTCCTTGGGATCGGGGCGCAGGGTAGGGGAGGGGGGGGTGCCGGGAAAAGGGCGGAAAAATCAGCCCTGCCGGTCTTGAACGGCGGCGGGGGGCTGCATACATCGGTGGTATCCTGGGTCCGGGCCCCTCTGGCGTGATGGCGACAGCCGCACGCGATGTCGGACTCCTTGGGCGAAGCCGTGGCTTGGTCGTGAAGGAGCCTGTCTTACATGTCGCACCCGTTGGACCATTATTCCCCGCGTTTTGAGACCCATACCGACAGCCATTGGCGCGTGCGCCGCCGGCTGGACCGGGTGGCGCGCCTGCTGGACAGTGCCGTACGCCTGCCCGTGGTTGGCTGGCGCGTGGGTCTGGACGCGCCGTTGAACCTGATCCCCGGTGCCGGTCTGGCCCTGTCCACGGGTGTCGCCGCCTGGCTGGTCTGGGAAGGCTCCCGCCTGGGCGCGCCCAAGCGGCTGGTCACCCGCATGGCGGGCAATGTCGTCATCGACAGCCTGATCAGCGCCATCCCCGTCGTGGGCTGGCTGGGCGACCTGTTCTTCCGGGCCAATGACCGGAATGTCGAGCTTCTGCGCCGTCATCTGGACGGCAAACACCCTTTCCGTCAGCGCCGGCATGGGCGCGGCGGGATCATCGACGGATAAAAATCCGCGATAATTCCAAACAAAACAAAGTCTTGGCAGTAAAGGACCTGATATGAGCCTGTTCAATATGTTCAAGAGCGACAAGGGCGAGGCGATGACGGCCCACAAGGCCTTCGCCATCGCCCTGCTCTATACGATGGCCGCCGATGGCGAGATGGATGCCGAGGAGGTGGGCCACCTGCTGGCGGTCATCGGCGGCGAGCGGTCGGGTGGTTCCATCGGCGTGGGGGCCAACAACCAGGCCCTGCTGAACTCCGCGATGAAGTACGTCCGCAGCCATAGCCATGAGCAGTTCCTGGCCGAGGCGACGCCGGTCCTGACCACTGCGCAACGTTTGTGCATCATGATGAATCTGGTCGACAGCGCGCTCGCCGATGGCGAGGCGGAGCAGGAGGAGCGTGACTTCTTCGACAAGGTGCAGAAGGCCTTCGGTATCACCGACGAGCAGTTCCGCCCCTATTTCGAGGTGATCATGCTGAAGAACGACCGTTCGGTGTTCGTGGACAAGAACCACCCGCTGAACCAGCCCGGCTTCCAGGTCGGGATGCCCGGCCAGGCAGCGTAATTCCCTTGCGGCCGCGGGCATCCAACCCGCGGGCCGACTCCCCTGTCTCGGCCCGCGCGCCCGCGGCCGCCTTTTAACCAGGGCGGCCGCTTTTCATTGCCCCTCAACAGTCGGCTTCGGCCGGATCGCCACCAGCCAGAAGACCAGCGTCATCAGCGCCGCCATGATGATGAAGGCGGCCAGCACCCCGCCATAGCCGCCCGTCGCCTCATGGATCAGGGCGGCCAGGAACGGGGCCAGGGCGCGGACGATGCCGATGGGCGTGGTCAGCAGCCCGTTGATGGCGCCATAGGCGCGCCGCGTCAGCATTTCCGGCACGGCAGCACCGCGTACGATGGTCAGGATACCGTTGGCCGCGCCATAGACCAGGGCGAAACCGGCAAGCGCCGCCATGCCCGTGCCCGCCATGGCCAGCCCCAGCAGCGACAGGGCCAGCGTCAGGGTGGTGAGGCTGCCCACCAGCGCGATGGAGGCCCCGCGCGCCAGCCCCATGACCAGCACCCGGCCCGCCACCTGTGCCGGCCCGACGATGGCCATGATGATGACGATGTCCGCCGTCGCCACCCCGCGTTCGGCCAGCAGCGGGTAAAGGTGGAAGGTCACGCCGGTGAAGGCCGCGAAATACAACATGAAGGACAGGGCCAGCCCCCAGAAGGACCATTGCCGCAGGGCCCAGGACGCGACAGCCCTGTCGGAGGCCGCTGCCTCCGCCGTTGCCGCTGTCGGCACCTCCCCCCGCAACAGCCATAGCAGCAGCGGCAATGCCAGCAGCAGGTTGAAACCGGCCAGGGCCAGGGTGGTGCCGCGCCAGCCCAGATGGTCCAGCAGCAGCTGTGTGACGGGGATGAACACCGTGCTGGCGAAACCGCCCCACAGGGTCAGTCCGGTGATGGCGTCGCGGGTGCCGGTGCCGAACCGGCGGGCGATGACCGCGAAGGCCGGTTCATAGAGCGTCATGGCCTGGGCCACGCCGATGCCGATGAAGGCCGGCACCAGGGTCCAGAGACTGCCCGACAGGCCCCACAGCACCAGCGACAGCGCCCCCAGCCCGGCCCCGCCGGCCAGGACCAGTCGCCCCTGCCCCCGGTCGATGGCCCTGCCTACCGGATATGCGGCCAGCCCCGCCGATCCCAGCGCCAGGGAGGCCAGCAGATAGGCCTGCATCTTGGTCCAGCCCAGTTCCGCCGCCATCGGCACGGCCAGCAGCGGGAAGGCATAGAGCAAACTGCCCCAGGCGATGATCTGCGCGATGCCCAGGCCGGCGATGAAAAGGCGGGGGGTGGCGTGTGGAGAGGGGGAAAGGGTCACGAGTCCGTCGGCGGCAGGCTGTTGGTCGCGCCATGCCAGCACCGCCGGTGCGGATCGGTCAACCCCGTCAAATGCTGAAATTGCATGGCAAGCGATTTAATCGTGCACAAAATAATAGATTGCGTACGATCAAATTGTGCGCGATCTTTCCCTCACGAAATCGACGGACCCGGCGCTGATGCCAAGCCGTCCAGACAGGAGTGATGATCATGAAGGTTCTCTATACCGCCAATGTGACCTCCACCGGTGGCCGTGACGGCCATGCCAAGTCCGATGACGGCCTGCTGAACGTCAAGCTGGCCCCGCCGAAGGAGCTGGGTGGCGGCGGTGGCGCCACCAATCCGGAGCAGCTGTTCGCCGCCGGCTATACGGCCTGTTTCATCGGCGCCATGAAGTTCGTGGGTGGCCGCGACAAGATCGCCGTGCCGGCTGATGTTTCCGTGACCGCCAATGTCAGCATCGGCCCGCGTGCGGATGAGGGCTTCGCCCTGGCCGTGAAGCTGAATGTCAGCCTGCCGGGCCTGGACAAGGCGGTGGCCGAGGACCTGGTGGCCCGCGCTCACAAGGTCTGCCCCTACAGCCATGCCACCAAGGGCAATATCGCGGTCGAGACGGTAATCGTCTAAGCAGTTCTCCAGTAATGGAAAAGGGGGCGTCGCGCAGGCGGCGCCCCCTTTTCCTTGTTCAGGCAGGTTCCCGGCCGATGACCCGCCACACCTCGCCCGTATCCAGTTTCTTGACATAATCCACCTCGCCGCCATTCCAGTGATAGGCGAAATGGGCGCCCTGTGTGGGGATCGGGATCACGTCCGGCCAGAACAGGGCGATGCACTGGCCGTCTTGATACCGCACGCTGGGCCAGGTGATGCCGTTGGACCCCGCGGCGCGGCGCGTGGCGCCGAATGCCTGGGACGGGCCGTAATCCACGGGGTCGAGCAGGTCGGCCCGGCCTGCGACATCGTCGAGATCGGCATCCACCGAACCGATCAGTTCACGGAACTGCGAGGTCCAGCCCGGCGGTTCGGCGGTGGCCCGCATGAACCGCGCATGGTGGTGGACGGTCTCGGCGATCGCCACCTCCGTCCGGTCGCCGGCATAATAAAGGCCGAAGGCACCGTCGGAAAAGCGGCCGGGCCGCAGGGTCGAGCAATGGACAAAGGGGGCCATGACCCAGCTGGCCCCGGGACCAGTGACGCGCCGGGCCACCGGCACCTTGGAAAGGTCACCGATACCATCGCGGATGCGCGGGTTGAACTTGGCTTCGGCAGACGCCAGGGCCTCCCAGTCCGCCGGGTCGGCGATATCCTCGAACAGGTCGATGGGCGGATGGATGGATCGGATGACGCGGACGGTGCGGGGCCAGACGACGCGGCGGACCGGCACCGTCACCAGGCGCCCCTTTCGGCATCCAGATAGAAGCGCAGGTCGAGCAGGTCGGTGATCTCGCCGCGCATCATGATGTCGAGCGCGCTTTGGCCGGCGAAGGCCTCGTTGGGTTTGCGTATCCAGGCATAGCCGCGGGCCGGCTCGGCGAACAGATAGCGCAGGGCCTTGTGGATGCCCATCAGGATGGCCATCCGGGCCCGCAGGTCCCGATCGATGCGGCCGATATCGCCAAGCTTCCAGCGGGCCCAGGTCCGCGGAGCCATGTCGCCCAGCAGGGTCCGCGCCTCCCCATCGCTGAGGGCCCAGGCCCGGAACAGGTTCACGATCGTGCGCCCCAGGGCGGCCGCCTCCTCATCCGTGATGGCGGGAAGCTGGGGGCTGGCCTGGGTCGATTGGATGGTCGCGAACCGCATCTCCGCTCTCCTTTGGCATCAGGATAGCAGTTTCATGCCAATTGGCAAGTTACGCAATCCCTCAGCCGCGCTTAGAGCGTGTTTCCGTTGACCGGAAACACGCTCTAGCTTTTCAGTTCCTCAAGCGCCGGCGCCGCTCCGCGGCTTGGCTTGACGGCGCATGTGCGCCGCGGCGGCAGTCGCCGCCGGAGCGGTTTTCCAGTCAAAGGAAAATCGCTCTAACGCAACCCCCGGCTGGCCACCACCGCCCCGCCGACGATCAGCAAACAGGCGCCGATGACGGGCAGGCTCAGTTCCGCCCGGCCCGCCGCGATCAGCAGGCCGGTGGACAGCAAGGGTGTGGTGTAGGACAGAGCACCCAGCGTCTGGATGTCCCCGCGCTTGACCCCATGGTCCCAGACCAGGAAGGCCAGGCCCACCGGACCCAGCCCCATGGAAAGAATGATGCCCCAGCCCACCGCGCCTTGCGGCCACACCGTCTGTTCGAACAGCAGGTGGCAGGGTACGGCGAGCGCCGCCGTGGCCAGACAGAAGAAGGCCACGATCTCCGTCGGCACCTTGCCGAACCGGCGCGACAGCACCGAATAGCCGGCCCAGGTGACGGATGCCGCCAGCGCCGCGAGGTAGCCCGGCAGATATGCCGCCTCCACCGACACGCCCTTGCCCCCGGTGACCAGCAGCAGGGTTCCGGCCAGCCCTGCCCCCGTGCCGGCCAGCTGTGCCTTGCCCAGCTTTTCCCCCGGCAGCAGGCCGGCGAACAGCACGATCAGCAGCGGCCACAGATAGTTGATCAGGTTGGCTTCCGCCGCCGGTGCCGTCTGCAATGCCAGGAAATAGAGGAAATGGTAGCCGAACAGGCCGCCGATCCCCAGCGCCCAGACCTGGGGCGGCTGGCGCAGGACCGCCAGCAGCGGCCGGCCGGTGGCGGCCAGCACGGCAACGCTGACCAGCCCGCCCAGCCCGAAAGACAGGGAAACCAGCAGGAAGGGCGGCACGGGTCCGGCCAGCGCGGTCAGCAGCGCCAGGGTCGACCACATCAGGATGGCGGTACCCCCGACCAGCGTGGCCCGGCGGATGGCGGCGGGGCTGGTGTCCGCGCTCACGGCGCTCATGCGAAGGGCTCCAGCTCTCGGGTGGCGATGCGGGTGGACAGGACCATGGTGGAATGGGTGGTGCCGAATTTCGACATCGCGGTCAGCAGCCGGTCCAGATGCTGCACGTCGGTGGCGCCGACCTTCAGCAGATAGCTGTCCTCCCCCGCCACCAGATGGCATTCCAGCACCTCGCGCCGGTCGGTCAGGAACAGCTCCAGCGCCGGATCGCGGCCGGGAAAGGTGCGCAGCCGCACGAAGGCGGTCATCTTCAGCCCCAGGGCGGCGCGGTTGACCTCCGCCCGGTAGCCCTGTATCAGGCCGGTGGCTTCCAGCCGCCGCACGCGCTCGGCGACGGCGGGGGCTGTCAGCCCCACCTGGCGGGCCAGGTCGGCGAATGAGGCCCGTGCATCGCGCTGCAATTCACGCAGCAGGTGCAGGCCGATCTCGTCGAGAAGGTCGAGGGGGGAAGGGGCGCGGTCTGGCATCGTGGCGCCATCCTAACCGGATGTCGGCGCCGTCGCCAACGGGTTGAGGTTGGAAGGGTCTGGATTTGCTGGACGATATCGGGATTTTCTGGCGGGGCGTGGTGCTGGGCGTGATCATCGCGGCCCCGGTGGGACCGATCGGCCTGCTCTGCATCCGCCGGTCACTGGAACGCGGGCTGTCCACCGGGCTGGCCACCGGCCTGGGGGCGGCATTGGCCGATGCGTTCTTCAGCGGCATCGCCGCCTTCGGCATCACCGCCGTGATCGACATGATCACCGCCAATATAAGGCTGTTGCAGCTGGTGGGCGGCACCTTCCTGCTGATCGTGGCCGGGCACAGCCTGACGCGGGAACCCAAGCCGCTGGCCGCCGAGCCCGTGGCCGGCAACCTGCCGGCGGCGGTGTTCTCCGGCCTGTTCCTGACCGCCACCAACCCCGTCACCATCCTGGGCATGAGCACGCTGGTCGTCGGCTTCGGCAACACGAAGGGGCCGGTGGAGGATGGCACGCTGGTCGGCGGCATCTTCCTGGGATCGCTGCTCTGGTGGGTGGTGCTGTGCGGCGGCATCACCCTGCTGCGCAGCCGGGTTACCGGCCGGACGGTGCACTGGATCAATGTCGGCACGGGTGTGCTGCTGGCGGCACTGGGGCTCTATACGCTGGGCAGTGCGGTTTGGGGGTAGGAAGGACCGGCGGACGTGGCGGGCACACCCAGTTCCAGCGGATAGAAGATGCCCTTGATACAGTCCGGATTGCGGACGGCGATCTGTACATGACTTCTATAGTGTAGCCCGCTGCCGGGAAAGACCTTCCCACCCTCTACGAACATGCCCCGGACCGTATCAAAGGCAGGAGTATTCGCCTTCATACTGATCATCTCATGTAAATGCCGAAATACGGCACAATCAAGATAACGCAACAGGTGGTCATTATCTTTGCTGCCCTTGGGGCTCTTATTTTCCGGTACAGGGAGACCCGCTAGTTCATGGTACCCAATGAAGGATCTATGGGCTGCCTTGAACAGTTCGATACTCTCCCTGGCAACCATGTCGAGACAGTTCCCAAGGTCGATCACGGCCCCGATAACGGTTGGATTACTATAATCGCCGCGTGATGCTTTCCATTTGGCCCATTCCAAAGCTCGTACTGGGTCGGACTCCCAAAAATAGGCGCCAGGACCCAGCCAGTCATAGTCCCGATCGCTTTGCAGGATACGGGCCCCTTCCAGCACGGCCTTGCAGGCAACGGCAGCGTCGCAGCCGTGATATCCCAGGACGAAGGAAGTGGCCAGCCGGCTCACGCGGCATCCTTGCCCTTGCCGCCATCCTTGCGGGGCGGGCCGCCATATTCGGGCGTCAGCTCGCCTTCCTCCGTATAAATTCCTTCTTCGATAAGGGTCTTGCGGGCCAGTCCCTTGGTGGCCAGCATACGCTCGTTTCCGGCCTCGATGGCTTCCAGGATCCGCTTGTTACGCTCGGCTATCGTCATGAACATGGGGGCATCTCCCGATCTGTGGTCATGGATCATATGGGCGACGTTCGACGCTGCCGGTAATGGATTCAAGATTGCCCGAGGTTCCGGGTTCGGGCAAGCGCACAAAAGCCAAGGGTGAGGGGCAGGGGAAAGCTGACTTTTCCAGCATGGTTTGCTATGCTGTGTCCATCAATGCCATTCCCATGTCCGCATCACCCGTGCCGACAGTTCGGGCGAGAGCATTCGGAGCGGGCCCAGTTCAGACTCCGACCGCTCCCACCTCTGAAACACCCCGTAAATTCCGTTGCGCAACGTTGCACATGGCCGGAGTTCGCCCCGCGCCAACTCCGAATGCCCCCTCAATCCGCCCGGCAATTCTGGCGCAGGAATTCCCGGTGAGTGGGCATGTAATCGGCGGAATTGCTGACCGCGTCCTTGATCTGGGCCAGCCGCGCCTTGGTCTCCTCCAGGCTCAGCACATCGGCGACGGGGTCGTATCCCTTGGGCATCATCAGCTGGCCCAGCATGACGGCGAACCAGCTGGTGTCGTTGAACAGTTCCTCATTCTCCCGAAAGGTACGGCCATGGTCCATGAACACGGCCATCTTCTCCGCCAGCCGTTCCGGCACCGGCATTTCCCGGCAATAATCCCAGAACGGGCTGTCGGTGCGCTGCGTGGCCTTGTAATGCAGGATGATGAAGTCGCGGATTTCCGTGTATTCGGTGGTCAGGATGCGGTTGTAGCGGGCGATGGTGGCCGGGTCGAAATCCCGGTCGGGGAACATGGCCATCAGCCGGGACAAGCCGCTCTGGATCAGCCAGATCGACGTGCTTTCCAGCGGTTCCAGGAAGCCCGACGCCAAACCGATCGACACGCAGTTCTTGATCCACACCTGTTTGCGGTGCCCGGCCTTGAAGCGCAGGATGCGCGGGTCGGCCGTGGGCTTGCCATCCAGGTTGGACAGCAGCACCGAAATCGCCTCGTCATCGCTGATATATTGCGAGCAGAAGACATGGCCGTTGCCGATGCGGTGCTGCAACGGGATGCGCCATTGCCAGCCGGCCTTGTGGGCGGTGGCGCGGGTATAGGGTTCGATCCCTTCGATCCCCTCGCATGGTACGGCCACGGCCCGGTCGCAGGGCAGATGGTGCGACCAGTCGGTGAAACCGGCCTTCAGCGTGTCCTCGATCAGCAGCCCGCGGAAGCCGGAGCAATCGATGAACAGTTCGCCCCCGACCTGTCCGCCATCGGCCAGCTCGACGGAATTGATGAAGCCCGTTTCCGGATGCTGATGGACGCGCACGATCCGCCCCTCCCGTCGCACCACGCCGCGGGCCTCGGCATATTGGCGCAGATAGCGGGCATAGAGGCTGGCATCGAAATGGAAGGCATAGGCGATTTCCGACAAGGGCGAGCGGCCGGCATTGATGGCGCGCATGAATTTGCCGCGCGCGCCGGCCGTGGATTGCAGCGACCAATCCTCGATCCTGTCCACCAGCCCCAGATGTTTCAGGCGCAGCCAGAAGGCATGGAAGGACACGCCCTCCATATTCACCCCGATATGGCCGAACGGGTGGAAATAGGTGTGACCCAGCTTGCCCCAGTTCACGAACTGGATGCCCAGCTTGATGCTGCCCCTGGTGGCGCGCAGGAACTCGTCCTCGTCGATGCCCAGCATGCGGTTGAAGGTGGCCATCTGCGGGATCGTGGCCTCACCCACGCCGACCGTGCCGATCTCGTCGCTTTCCACGACGGTGATCTCGGCATAATCGGGGCCCAGGACGCGGGCCAGGGTGGCGGCACTCATCCAGCCGGCGGTGCCACCGCCGACGATGGTGATGCGGCGGATGCGGCGGTCGCTCATGATTGCCTCGGCGCGGGACAGGTGCGGGCCAGGAATTCGCCATGGCTTGGCATGGCATCGGCGGCACGGGTGAAGACGGTGCGCAGCCGGTCCAGGTTGTGGCGGACCAGGCCGGGATCGATCGTGTCGGCCAGCGGGTCCCAGCGTTCCGGCGTCACCCCCTGGCCCAGCAACACGGCGATCCAGCTGCTTTCGGCGAACAGATCATCCTCATGCCGGAACAGCCGACCGCAGGCGCGGAACAGTTCCATCTTGTGCCGCAGACTATCGGGGACCGACATGGATGCTGCCCGTTGCCAGAACGGTTCCGGGCGGCCATTGGCCTTGTAATGCAAGATGATGAAGTCGCGGACCTGTTCGAACTGCATCTGGGACAGGCGGTTGAAGGCTTCCTCGTTCACCGGGTTGAAGGACCGGTCGGGGAACAGGGCCAGCAGCTTGGAGATGCCGGCTTGGATCAGGTGGATCGACGTGCTTTCCAGCGGCTCCAGAAAACCCGAGGCCAGCCCCAGGGCCACGCAATTGCGGTTCCACATCTTGCGGCGCCGGCCGGTGGTGAAGCGCAGCGGCTTGGGATCGGCCAGCGCCGGCCCCTCCAGATTGGACATCAGAATGTCGGCCGCCTGCTCATCGGTGGTGAACTGGCTGCAATAGACATGGCCGTTGCCGGTGCGGTGCTGCAACGGGATGCGCCATTGCCAGCCGGCGGGCCGGGCCATGGCCCTTGTATAGGGTTTGGGCGGGGTGACATTGGCCGATGGCACCGCCAGCGCCCGATCGCACGGCAGCCAATGGGTCCAATCCTCATACCCGGTCTGCAGCGCCCCTTCGATCAGCAGGCCGCGGAAGCCCGAACAGTCGATGAACAGGTCGCCCTCGATCCGCTTGCCGCTTTCCAGCACCACGGACTGGATGAACCCGCTCTCCGGGTCCAGGGGGACCTGGGCCACCTTGCCCTCGATCCGGGTAACGCCGCGCGCCTCGGCATAGCGGCGCAGGTAGGCGGCATAAAGCCCGGCATCGAAATGAAAGGCATAGGTGATCTGGGACAGGACCGATGACGGGTCCGGCACCGGCCGGGTGAACTTCTCCTTGTTCACCATCGTGGCGCACAGATTGTAATCGTCGATGCCGGACGCCAAGCCTTGGGAATGCAGTTTCAGCCAGAACTGGTGGAACTTCACCGCCTCCATATCGAAGCCGAAGGACCCGAACGGGTGCTGATAGCGGTGGTCCGGCCGGGTCCAGCCGTCGAAGACGATGCCCAGCTTGATGCTGCCCTGGGTGTGGGCGATGAAGTCGTTCTCGTCCAGGCCCAGCAGCGCGTTGAACTGCCGGATGGGCGGGATGGTGGCCTCGCCCACGCCGACCGTGGCGATCTCGTCGCTTTCCACCAGGGTGACGCGGGTGACGCCGTTGCCGGCCAGGCGTGACAGGGCGGCGGCCGCCATCCAGCCGGCGGTGCCGCCACCGACGATGACGACATTGCGGATGGGATCGGGGGCTCGCGTCATGCCGCGTCTCCCAGCAGCCGGGCCAGCGCCTGGGCATGGCTGGGCAGATTGCCGGCCGCCCGCAGCAATACCCCCCGCAGCTTTTCCAGATGCGCCATGATATCCGTGTCCGACAAAGCAGCCGCCTGCGCGTCGCAGCGCCGGGCATGGATGCCGGCGGCGTCCAGCATGTTCATCCAGTCGGCCCGCCCGAACAGCTCCCCGTCATAAAGCGGAATGCGGCCCCGGCTTTCATAGAGTGCCAGCTTGTGGGCCAGCGGCTCCGGCGGTTCGATGCGGCGGGCGGCATCCCAGAAGGGCTCGCCCAGCTTGCCATTGCACCGGAAGCGCTGGATCAGGAAGTCGCGTGCCCGTTCCGTCTCATCGACGGCCTGGCGGTTGAAATCACCCGCCTCCGGCCCTTCACCCGGCGCTACGGGATAGAGCGCCAGCATGCGGCGGATGGATGAGATCAGCAGGGCCAGGGCCGTACCGCCCACCGGGTCCATCAGGCATGAGGCGGCACCCAGCGCCAGGACATTGCCATGCCAGGCCCGTTCCCGCCGGCCGCTGGTGAAGCCCTGTCCACCCTCGATCCCCAGCTTCGTGACCCAGGCCCCCTGACGCAGCGGCAGGCGTCGGGTCCAGCCGGCGCTGTCGGCGCCATGCAGCGCATAGGGCGGTGGCGTGCCCTCGGCCGCCGCCTGTTCCACAATGTAGCGATCGCAGGGCAGCCAGTGCTGCCAGTCTACCCAGCCATTGCCTTGGGTGGCCAGCAGGGCACGGGGGCCGGTGGCATCGATATACCAGCCGCCGGAAACCTCATTATCATCGGCCAGAACCAGAGCGGCCACCCCGCCATCCTCGTTGCGCCGGACATGCGACAACGGGGCAGGGGCCAGCCGCGCCCCCGCCGCCAGCGCCTGCGCCCTGGCCAGCGCCGCCAGCCCGCGCAGATCGATGAAGGCACCCGGTGCCAGGGTGGAAAGGACGGAGCGCATGTCGGGCGAGGGCAGGGCGAACCGCTCGGCCTGTGCGGCCAGGGTGGCCAGCGAATAATCGGTCATCCGCACCTGGGCCCCGGCGGCGCGTGCCCGCCAGACCAGATGCGGGAACGCCACCCCGTTCAGATCGGCCCCCGTCTCCCCGAAGGGCAGGAAGCTGACGGAGCCTGTGCCGGCCCAGCCGCGAAAGGCGGTACCCAGGCTGAACCCGCCCCCGCCGGCGCGCATGATGTCGGCCGGGCTGAGGCCCAGCAGGCTCGCCAGATCCTCGACATTGCCGGGCAATGCCTGGGCGACGGGGCCGAACGGGTCCAGGCTGTCATCTGCGCCGGGCAGGGGAACGACGGTGACCGACCCGCCGCGCCCGGCATGGTTGCGGGCCAGGGCGGCGGCTGCCAGCCAGCCGGTGACGCCGGCCCCGGCGATGGTGATATCGTGCAGCGGGTTCATGCCGGCACCTGCATACGGTAACGGGACAGGATCTCGCTTTGCAGGGGCATGCTGGAGGCGGCCCGGCGGCAGCTTTCGATCTCCGCCGCGATCACCCGGTCCACGTCGGCATCCGCGACCAGGGCGGCGCGGGGGTCCACCTGATCGGGCAGGATGTTCTGGCCCAGATAGACGGCCAGCCAGCTGGGTTCCAGGAACATGCCGTCGCGATAGAGCGTGACCACGCCGCGCTGCTTGAACAGTTCCATCTTGGTGGCCAGGCTGTCGGGGATCGCCATGGTGCGGCAATGGTTCCAGAACGGCGTGTCGTCGCGCTGGGTCGCCACATAATGCAGGACGATGAAATCCCGCACCCGTTCATATTCCAGGGCCATCAGCCGGTTGAACTCCGCCGCGTCCAGCGGGTCCATGACGGGGCTGGTGGGGAACAGGTCCAGCAGCCGGCCGATACCCAGCTGGATCAGATGGATCGACGTGCTTTCCAGCGGTTCCAGGAACCCGGCCGCCAGACCGATGGACACGCAATTGCCCACCCATTGCCGTTTGCGCTTGCCGGTGGTGAAGCGCAGACGGCGGGGTGCCGCCTGGGCCGGGTTCTCCAACTGAGCCAGCAAGGCGGCTTCGGCAGCGTCATCATCGATGAAGCCGCTGCAATAGACATGGCCGTTGCCGGCCCGGTGCTGCAACGGGATGCGCCACATCCAGCCGGATTCGCGCGACGTGGCGCGGGTATAGGGCGATGGCGGCCCGTCATTGGCGCACGGCACGGCGACGGCCCGGTCGCAGGGCAGCCAGCGGGTCCAATCCTCATACCCGGTCTTCAGCGCCCCTTCGATGATCAGACCACGGAAACCTGAGCAATCGACGAACAGGTCGGCCTCGATCCGCTCCCCGCTTTCCATGACCACGGCATCGACATGCCCGTCGTCGCGCAGCGCCACCTCGCGCACTTTGCCCTCCGTCCGCACCACGCCGCGCGCTTCGGCGTAGCTGCGCAGATAGGCGGCATAGAGCCCGGCATCGAACTGGTAGGCATAGGAGAAGGTGGAGAAGAAATTGGAGGGATCGGGGGAGGGGTGGCCGAATCGGCCCATGCGCAGCGCCTGGATGGGCAGGGACACATCGTCCAGACCGCCCGCCGGGGTGCGGCCGGCGCGGTGTGCGCGGGTCCAATGGTGATGGAAGGGCACCCCGCCGATATCGCGCCCGAAGGCGGCGAAGGGGTGGACATAGGCGTCACCCTTGCGGCCCCAGTCGCGGAACTCGATCCCCAGCTTGAAGGTGGCCTCCGTGCGCGACATGAAATCGGCCTCGTCCAACCCCAGGCTGGCATTGAAATGCCGGATATGGGGCACCGTGGCCTCCCCCACCCCGACCGTGCCGATCTCCGCCGATTCCACCAGCCGGATCGACACGCCCGTGCCCGCAA
Organism: Niveispirillum sp. KHB5.9; assembly: GCF_048066115.1. Classification (NCBI taxonomy): domain Bacteria; kingdom Pseudomonadati; phylum Pseudomonadota; class Alphaproteobacteria; order Rhodospirillales; family Azospirillaceae; genus Niveispirillum; species Niveispirillum sp. KHB5.9. The sequence continues at coordinate 26,822 of NZ_JBLTYX010000016.1, forward strand.
GCTTCGCTGACAGCGCTGACGCAGCCATCCATCCGGACGTACCACCCCCTACGATCAGCACGCGAACCTTGGGTGGTGTATTTGTATTATTTATTTTCATTGTTCCTCCCGTTACTGAAAATGTTAACGCTCACTTCTCCTGGTCGTCAATGAGTGTGCGCCGCGCAAAGGGATTTGCTGCATCGCAACAGAAGAAAACACTTTTTTGTTAGCCCTAACATAAGGGTGCTTGACGTTGGGGCGGGTCGTGATTACCAATTATTCTTGTTCAAGGCGCAAATCTAAAAATGCTAGCGCTAACATGGGAGGAATGGGGATGGGTGTTTTGGAACGCCCCCGAAAGGGGTTGCGGCGGGGTCGGCATTCTATCGGCCGGACGCTGCAAGGCGGGGTCTCCGTCGCGGCGCTGTGCGCCATTGCGACGGTCCTGCCGGCACAAGCCCAGCAGAAACAAGATGATAAGCCCGTCGGTGGCCAGGCCGCGGCCCCGGTCGCAGCGTCGGTTGCCGGCAATGACAGCGCTGTTCTGGTGGCCCAGGCGAACACAGCGGCCGATTCCAGCACGCTGGAAGAGATCATCGTCACCGGCTTCCGCAAGTCGCTGGAAAGCGCGCAGGAGATCAAGCGCAACGCTGAAAGCATCGTCGACAGTGTGACGGCCGAAGATATCGGTGCCCTGCCCGACCGGTCGGTGACCGAGGCGTTGCAGCGTATTCCCGGCGTGTCGATCAACCGTTTCGCTGCCGGCATCGATCCCGACCATTTCTCGGCCGAAGGCTCGGGCGTGGTGGTGCGCGGCCTGACCTATGTGCGGTCGGAATTCAACGGGCGCGAGGCGTTCAGCGCCAATAACGGCCGTGCGCTGGGCTTTGCCGACGTGCCGGCCGAACTGATGGGTGGCGTCGACGTGTTCAAGTCGCCCACCGCCGACCGGATCGAGGGTGGTATCGCCGGCGTCGTCAACCTGCGCACGCGCAAGCCGTTCGACGGCGAAGGGCTGGTCGCGTCGGCTTCCGCCGAGGCATCCTACGGCGATTTCGTGAAGAAATGGGCACCCACCGGCTCCGTACTGCTGTCCAACCGCTGGGAGACGGGCATCGGTGAGGTGGGTCTGCTGGGCAGTTTCGTGGGTTCGCAGCTGAAGACCCGCGCCGACCGGTTCCAGCTCTCCAGCTTCCGCGTCCGCAATCTCTATTCCAATGGCGACGTCGTCCAGAACCCGGACGGGCAACCGCCGGCGACCATCACCGACCAGGTGCTGTTTCCGCGCGGCGCGGTGATGGGCAACCAGGAGTTCGACCGCAAGCGCTATGGCTATGCCGGTGCCGCGCAGTGGCGCAGCCCCGACAATAGCATGGAAGCCGTCTTCACCTTCCTGCGGTCGGACAGCCGGCAGGCCTGGACCGAGCATGCGGTGGAAATCGCCACCGACAATGTGGCCAACAATGGCGACAGCCGGCGCGTGCCGGGCACGACGCTGGAGTTCGACGCATCCGGCCTGTTCGAGAGCGGTTTCATCACCGGCCCCAACGGCTGGCGTGACGATAATCGCAGCCCCACGGACAGCAATGGCAACCCCAATATTCCGCGCATCACCGAATATGGTCTGCAAAGCAACAATATCCGCCGTGACCATGACGAGAAGCTGACGACCGACGATTACGGCTTCAACTTCCGCTGGGACGCGACGGAAAATCTGGGTGTCAATTTCGACTATCAGCATGTGAAGTCGAAGACCTGGATCATCGATAACGGCCTTTGGGCTTCGACCTACCAGAATGTTTTCATCGACATGAATGGCGGCAAGGGGTATCCGACGGTGGAATTCCGCCCGCCCCAGGTCTGTACCGGACCCTCGAGGAACTGGACCTGCGGCGACGGTGCCACCGGCAGCCCCACCTATTACGGTGCCGGCCATAACAGCTTCGCCGATCCCTATAACAGCTTCTACCGGTCGGCGATGGACCATATCGAGGATAGCGACGGCAATTCTGACGCCGCCCGCATCGACCTCGATTACAAGGTCGAGGACAGCGACTTCTTCAAGTCGGTGCAGACCGGTTACCGCTATGCCGACCGTCGCCAGACGGCGCGCTTCTCCACCTACAATTGGGGCCGCCTGTCCGAACAATGGGGCAATAACGGTCCGGTCTGGCTGGATGATCCGTTGAATGGCAACCCGGCCCTGCCCGGCGGCTCTCCCGGCACGGCCTATGAGCAATATACCTATCCCAACTTCTTCCGCGGCAAGTTCCCCGACCCGCTGCTGGGCCAGGGCCGCCTGTTCTATAGCGGCAATTCCGCCAAGAATTATGCCGACTACATCGCCTATGCCACGTCCATCAACCGGGAGTGGGAACCGACGGTAACAGGGGCCGACGGGGTGGTGCGCAATGGCGGCTGGAATGCGCTGGCCAACCGCGAGGGTGTCATCGCCGGCACGCCCTTCCTGCCGGGTGAGATCAACCCGATCCGGGAGGAGAACAACGCCGCCTATCTGTTGACGCGGTTCGACACCGACTTCGCCAATGGCTGGAACCTGGCCGGTAATGTCGGCGTGCGCTACACCACGACCGACCGCACTTCTTCGGGCTTCCAGTCCTTCCCGGCGAGCCGCGGTACCTTTGTCACCGACGCGTCCTGTGCGCAAACGCAGGCGGCGATTGACGCTGGTGAGGCGGGCGTGACGTTGCCGGCCTTCTGTACCCTGTCGCCCGCGGTTCGGGCACAGGCCCGTGCCTTCATGAACAACGCGCTGAACCCGACCGAAGTCAAGATCAACTATGATTACTGGCTGCCCAACCTGAATGTGAAGTTGGAAGTGGGGGATGGTGTCCAGTTCCGCGGCAGCTATTTCAAAGGTGTGGCCCCGCCTGCCATCGGGCTGGTGCGCAACTACTACAATGTCAATCTGGAGCCGGTGCAGAATGTCGATGCCAATGGCAACGCCATTCCCGGTTCCTTCCGCATGCAGGGGCGGTTTGAAGCCGGTAACCCCTATCTGCGGCCCACGACCGCCGACAATTTCGACCTGACGGCGGAATGGTACTTCTCCAATGTCGGACAATTGACGGGGTCGCTGTTCTACAAGCGGCTGAAGGGCGTGTTGACCAACAATACGGTCCGCCAGTCACTGACCAACAACGGCTCCACCTTCGATGCCATTGTCAACACGTCGGTTAATTCCGATCAGGTGGGCAAGATCAAGGGCTTCGAAGTCGCCTATCAGCAGACCTACGATTTCCTGCCCAGCTTCTTCTCCGGTCTGGGCTTGCAGGCCAACTACACCTATGTCCATTCCAAGGGCGTGCCGCAAAGCACCCTGTCGGAAACCGACCCCGATGTGGGGGCAGGCCGTGTGACGACGGTGGATATGACCAAGCTGCCCCTGCAGGGCCTGTCCAAGCATCAGTTCAACATCACGCCCTTCTGGGATTACGGTCCGATCTCCGCCCGCGTCTCCTATTCCTGGCGGTCGGACTTCGTGCTGACCATCCGCGACGTGATCTTCCCCTATGACCCGATCATCAACAAATCATCGGGCCAGTGGGACGCCTCGTTCTTCTACAGCTTGAACGATCAGATAAAGCTGGGTGTGCAGGGTGCGAACCTGCTGAACGAGGTCACCAAGACCTCGGCGGTGGTGACGGGCCCGGATGGCGAGAATGTCGAGGTGCCGCGCGGCTGGTACATGAATGACCGCCGCATCACCGCGGTCCTGCGCTTCACCTACTGATTTTCGAGTTCACTTCTCTCCTCAAGGCCTTGGCGCCGTTGCTCACGCGACGGCGCCATTTTTTTATTCAGGCGGGCCGGTAGATGGCGAACACCTTCTTCACCTGCTCCCGGCTTTCCCAGGAACAGTCGGCCCCCTGTTCGACCAGGAAGATATCGCCCTTGGCGAAGGTGGCTTCACGCCCGGCCCCGTCCACGAAGGTGACGGACCCTTCCAGCAGCAACATCAGCTCGAAATGGCGATAGCGCATGGCGCGGCGGTGATAGGGCGTGCTGTCCCAGATGCCGGCCATATAGGTGCCGCTGGCGGAGGTGTAGAGCGTGTTGTTGCGGCAGGCAGGCGTGGGTGTCAGCAGCAGTTCGGCCAGGGGTGCACCGGACGGCGACAGCGGCGCGTCATTATCGATTGCCACCAGCGCATCGGCCCCGGCCCCGCCTTCCTCCGCGCTGCGCATGACCAGCGCGGTGGCACCGGCCGGCGCCAACCAGGACAGCGGCAATCCGCGCGGCACGACGGCGGAACCATCCGGACCCAGGGTCACCGCCACCCCGCCCGCCGCCAGGGTCAGCGACCCGGTCAGGACCAGCACGAATTCATCCCCCGCCAGCGCCGGCACCTCGCCCCGGCCGGGCGCCAGACGCAGGGCGGACAGGGTGACGGGACCGGGGGCCAACGGCAATTCCACCCGCCCTTCCAGCCAGGAACCGCCGGCCGCCCCTTGCGCCAAGGCATCGGCCGCGAAGGCACGCAGGTCTATGAAGCTGAATACCCGTTCCATGTCGCCAATCCCCGGCCGTTAGAAGGCGGGCAGGATAGGCGGGGCAACACGGCGTGAGGCACCGATCCAGCACAGGGCGGCGGCAGGACCTGCTGTTTCGTTTTCCCTTGTATGTCGGTGTTGGCCGTTCTGAAATAGGATCTGGCTATCGGCGCTCGAGCGCCGGGCCGGCGGTCGCCGGCCCCCAATGACATGAGTAAAAAACTCATGTCATTGGTATCAGCCCGCCCCGTTCGCCCCATGCCGGCGGTTCCATTCGCGGATCACGTCGTCGGATAGGGGCGTGTCCCTGTCCGCCATCTCCCGTGCGTAGCGGTCGGGATCGACGGGTGCGACGGGACGCATCGCCGCGATCTTCCGCTGCGTGTCCAGCACCGCCTGCACCTGTTCCATCGTCGGCCCTCGTGACCGGCGGCTGGCCAGCAGGGTGCGGTCGCCGAAGAAGAAGGTGATCACCGCTCCCAGCACGATCCACATCTCTTCCGGGATCAACGCCCAGGCCTGGGCGGCGGCGGCGAAACCCACCGGGTCGGCCGAGGCCCAGACGAAGATGCCGATCACCCCCAGCGCCATGGCGGGCCGGGGCAGGCGGTTCAGGCCATCGATGAAACTGTCCCACCAGGTGCGGGCCTGGCGGTCGGCGAATTCCGCGCCGAATTGCTGGAACCGGGCCAGCATCTCCGCGTGGCGGCCCTGTTCATCCTGGACCTTGTCGCCGGTAAAGGGCGTGATGGCGCTGGCCACCGCCTGGACCCCGCCGCCAATGACGGTTTGCAGCAGCTTGGTCAACATCCCGTGATCCCCCTGATGTGTGGAGATACAGGATATAGGAATAAAAACATAAAATCAAAAACGGTCGGATTTTAAACCACATTGAAATGGTCCGGTACGCCGCCGGGCCAGACCGTGCCCCACATCTGCATGCCGCCATCGATGGTGATCATCTCGCCGGTGATGAACTTGCCCGAGGGTGCCAGCAGATAGACCACGCCCTCCGCGATGTCCCAGCCGTCGCCCAGCCGTCGCATCGGGTTGGAATTGCCGAAACGTGCGCTGGCTTCCGGTGGATAGACATTCATGCCGTCGGTGGCGATCGATCCCGGCGCCACGCAATTGACGCGGATGTTCAGCGGCGCCCACTCCACCGCCACGCTTTTGGACAGATAGATCACCCCGGCGCGCGCCGCACAGGTATGGGCGGCCTGGGGCATGCCGCGTTCGATATAGGCGACGATATTGACGATCGACCCGGCCTCTCCCCGGTCGCGCCAGCGCTGTGCGGCTGCCTGCATCATATGCCAGGTGCCGTTCAGGTTGGTGTCGATGACGGCGTTCCAGCCCTTCTTGGAAAAATCGATGGCCGCCTGCGGATACTGCCCGCCGCCATTATTCACCACATGGTCGATGCGCCCGAATTCCGCGATGGTGCGGTCCATCAGCGCGTCCACCTGATCGGGCTCGCGGATGGTCATCGGCGTATAGGCGATGTCCAGGCCCAGATGGTGGCGGATGCCGTCGCGGGTTTCCGCCAGCTTTTCCTCCCGCCGACCGCAGATCATCACCTGTGCGCCCAGCCGGGCAAACAGATAGGCCATGGCGCGCCCCATGCCGCTGCCTCCGCCCGACAGCACGATCACCTGTCCCGCCAGCAGGTCGGAACGATAGACGGTGGGCAGGCCGGCAAGCTGTTCGTCGCTATGGCCCCATTGTTTGGGTTCGGTCATGGGTTCAGTCCCCCAGCCGCCCGATGATGGCGACCGACGTGATGTTGCGGTTGGGCAGGCCGCCCAGATTATGGGTCAGGCCATAGCGCGGGTCGGGCAATTGCCGCTCCCCCGCGCGGCCCTGAAGCTGTAGGTAGATCTCATAGACCATGCGCAGGCCGGTGGCCCCGATCGGATGACCGAAACATTTCAGGCCGCCATCGATCTGGCAGGGGATTTTGCCATCGCGGTCGTAGAACCCGTCCATGACGTCGCGCACGGCACCACCCTCCGGCGACAGGCCCAGATCCTCCATCACCACCAGTTCGGTAACGGAGAAACAATCATGCACCTCGATCAGCGACAGCTCGGCGCGCGGGTCCCGTATCCCCGCCTCCTCATAGGCCCGCTTCGCCGCGATGCGGGTGGTCAGGGTGTAGGACCCATCCCAGGACCCGTGCGCCAGTTCCACCCCGTTGCTGGGTGCCAGCTGCAGTGCCTTCACCGTGACGGGGTTCATCTTGCCCAGCGATTTGGCGATTTCCGGTGTGGTGACGATGGCACAGGCCGCCCCGTCCGACACGCCGGCGCAATCGAACAGGCCCAGCGGATAGGCCACCATGCGGGCATCCAGCACCTGTTGCTTGGTGATCGGGTTGCGCAGATGCGCCTTGGGGTTGAGCGCGCCATTGGCATGGCTTTTCACCGAGATATGGGCCATGGCGCGCTTCAGGTCGGCCATGGGGGTGCCGGTGCGCGCAGCATAGGCGGCACCCAGTTGCGCGAAGCCGCCGGGTGCCGTGTTCTGCGGCAGCCAGAGATCCTCGAAGCTGCCCTTGGTGCGCTCCGGCAGGCCGCCGAAGCCGGTATCCTTCAGTTTCTCCACGCCCATGGCGATGGCGATGTCGCACGCCCCCGCCGCCACGGCATAGACGGCCCCGCGCAGCGCCTCCGTCCCCGTGGCGCACAGGTTTTCCACCCGTGTCACGGGGATGTTGGGCAGTCGTAAAGCCATGGACAGCGGCAGGGCCGACTTGCCCACCGATTGTTCATCGAAGAACACGCCCATCCAGCCGGCCTGGATCTCCGACTTGTCGATGCCGGCATCGGCAATGCATTCCTGGAACGCCTCCAGCATCAGATCATCCGGCCCGGCATCCCAGCGTTCGCCGAAGCGCGAACAGCCCATGCCGATGATCGCCACCTTGTCGCGGATACCCTTGGCCATGGTTCAGGCCTCCCTTTCATGTTCCGATGATCGGTACCGATCATCGGCCTCAGGCGCCGGCGTGCCAGGTCTCGCAAAGAGACCTGGCCTCATGTCTTCGCGGCGACGGCTGGCGTCGCCTTCCAGAAATACCGGCGGAAGCCGCGCTTCTCGTCATCATCCTTCAACCGGAAGACCAGCCGCACGGGCAGACCCACCGACAGCTGTCCCGCCTGGATATCGGTGAATTCCATCATCACGTTGGCGCCATTGGCGAACTGGACATTGCCATAGGCCAGCGGCGGGCAGGGGGTGAAACCCAGCCAATCCTCCGTGAAGGTTTTCACCGACGCGGGCTCGTCGGCCAGCCGCACCGGCTTTTGCGTGTCCACGGCGGCGCAGGCGGGGTTCACGCAGACGCGGGTGCGCGGGAACTGCACGCAATCACACGCGCCGCAGCGCCCGCCGGTCAGGCCGTTGATCATGTCGCGTTTGCGGAAGGCCACGGAATGGGCCGTGCGCTTGTCATGCTCCGCCCGCATGCCGAAATGGATATCGACCATGCCGGAAAAGGACAGGTGCTTCAGATAGTTGTTCTCCACCTGACGGCGCGCCAGCCATCCGGCCACCCCCGTGGCGGGGGCGAAATCGGCCAGCGCCGGAGTGGTACGCAGCAGGATGGCGTCCGCGCCCTGGCCGAACCCGACCAGCAGGATCACCCGCCCCGGCTGCGTGCGGCCCAGCAGGTTGGCCAGCATCAGCAACGGATGGGCGGCACCGGTATCCCCGACGCTGGCCCCCAGCGGGTCGACGACGCTGTCGGCGCGCAGACCGAGTTTGGCGGCGAGCGTCGCCTGGATCTTGGCGATGGTGCCGGGCAGGATGAAATGATCCACCTGTGTGGGTTCCAGCCCGGCTCTGGCCAGGGCACCCTTCACGGCGGCGGGCACGATCTTCAGATAGCCTTCATCCCGGCCCCAGCGTTCCTCCAGCACGTAATCCGCCGTCTCGCCCTCCGCCCGGTAATGGTCCACCAGATCGCGGAAGATGGCGTGTCCGGCCAGAAATTCGGCGATCACCGCCGCCCCGCTGCCCACACTGATGGCGGCGGCCCCATGGCCATAGGTGAAATCCTGCACGCTGCCCGGCCGGGCCAGCCGCCGGTCGGCTGCGACGATCAGGCTGCTTCCCGTCTGGTCGAAGGCGGACAGTAATGCGGTGGTGGCCGCCCGCAGGCTGCCCGTGGCGTCTGCCGGTCGCGTGGTCTCGTCCAGGCCCAGCGCATCGGCCAGCAGTCCGGCATTGGACCGGTCCTGGAAGGGCAGGGTGGTGGAGGCGAAGACCAGCCGCTCGGGTGCGGTGGGACGGGCGGCCAGCAGGTCGCGCGCCGCCTCCACCGCCATGGTCAAACTGTCCTCGTCCCAATTGGCGACGGCGCGCTCGCCCTTGGCATTGGCGGCAAGGTTGGGGTCCAGCCAGTTGAGTGCCTCGGCCATCGCCTTGCGCGACAGGCGCAGGCGGGGGATGTAGGCGCCGAAGCCGGTGATGCCGATGGGGGATTGGGTCACGGGAGTTGGACCTCTCGGATTGGGGTACCGTCGCTATCGCCCTCACTACCGTCACCCCGGCCTTCGCCGGGGTGACGGTAGAGTTTGGTTAGACCTCGGTGCCCAGACTTCTATGGGAGAGCCGGCAAGCGAGGGTCCCCTCACGCCGCCTCGACAAACCGCGCCAGCACCTGCGCCACCCGCAGATGGTCGGGCAGGTTCTCCGCCCCGATGCGGCGGTCCAGTTCCTCATGCCAGTGATAGATGCGGCGTTCCTGATAGTTCAGCGAAATGCCGGTGAAGCCGCCGCTTTCCACCGATTTCTGGATGCTGTCGGCGAACTGCGTATCCTCTTCCAGGATACGGTCGAAATTGGAGATGCGGGTGTCCCAGATCTCCGGACGCGGACCGTCACCCCAGTCGGGGGAGAACCAGCAGACCTCGATATACATGCGCCTGATATCGATCGGCCAGAACAGTATGAACGGCATGCCGGTGGGGGCCGGCGGCACCACGATGTTGGGATAGACATTGATCGACACATTGGCCGTGCGCGGGATTTCGCCCACGGTGGGGATGTCGGGCAGACCCTTGGTGCCGGGGTCCTGCCAGTCGGGGCGGCGGTTGGGGGTGACCATGCGCGAATGGCCGCCCGGCCACAGGGTCATGTGCGATCCGCGATGGTCCAGGAACCGGTCCACCGTGTTCTGGTGGATGGATTTCAGGTGATAGACCTCCAGGAACGCATCCAGCAGCACCTTGACATTGCATTCCACCACCACCCCATGCCGGTCGGCCAGGCGCAGATTTTGCGGCTGGAATTCCGACAGGTCGGGCACGACGGGGGCCAGATAGTCCATCAGCGGTCCGGCATCGGCGTCCATGTTGATGAAATGCCAGTTGCCGAAATTCTCGCACCGCACCTCGATCAGCGACTTGCACTTCATGTTCAGGCCGACGAAGTCGCGCTTGTCGCGCAGATTGATCAGGTCGCCCTTCAGATTATAGGTCCAGCCATGGTAGCCGCAGACCATGCCGCGGCCCTTGCCCTTGTCCTCCGTCACCACCGGCGCGCCGCGATGGCGGCAGGTATTATAAAAGCAGCGTACCCTGTTGTCGTCGCCGCGCACGAAGAACAGGGGGTCACCCAGCCGGTCCCATTTCAGGTACGACCCGATCTCCGGCACCTCGTCGCCATGGATCGCGTATATCCAAGTCTTACGCCACAGCGACTGCCGCTCCAGTTCATAGAAGTCCGGGTCGACATAGCGGCCGGCGGGGATTTCCGGCATTTCCGGGAAATCATCCGGCGGGCCCACACGCGTGGACTCATATTGCATGCCGGCCTTGATACGGTCGATCTCCAGGGCGTCCATGGTTCTTCTCCCCTCTCATCTCGATCGGATGGTGCCGGCTTGGCTGCCAGCTTCGTCTCTCTGATGCATATCTACCAGATCATTATGCATACAGAAAGTCGATAAATTGTGTACATCAAACGATGCGGGCATCCCGCAGCGCTTGGATGGCGTCGGTGCCATAGCCCAGTTCGGCCAGGATCGCGTCCGTCTGTTCCCCCACCAGGGGCGGGCGGGAACGGATGGTTCCAGGTGTCGCCGACAGGGTGACGGGCGGGCCGGCCACGGGGGCGGGGCGGGGCAGGCCCGGATAATCCACGGGCTGGAACAGGCCGGTGGCCCGTACCTGCTCATGGTCCAGCGCCTGTTGCGGTGACAGGACCGGCCCGCCGGGAATGCCGGCCGCCGCCAGCGCCGTCACCGCTTCATCCACCGTCCGTGTCGCGCACCAATCCGCCATGCGGGCGCACAGCACGGCGTTGTTGTCGCCGCGCGCCTGATCACCGGCAAAGCGCGGATCGGTCTTCCAATCCGGTTCCCCCACCATGTCGCACCAGCGCGCGAACAGGCCGTCACCCACCGTATGGATCAGGACATGACCATCCAGGGTGGTGAACACGTCCGACGGGGCCGATGTCTGCACCCGGTTGCCGGTGCCCACCCGGCCGATCCCCGTCACCGCCTGTTCGATCAGGAAGGCGTTGAACAGGGTCAGGCCGGTGGAGAGCAGGCTGGCCTGCACCGTCTGTCCCCGGCCCGATGCGCGCCTTTCCATCAACGCTGCCATGGCGCCCAGGGCCGCGAACATGCCCGTGCCGAAATCCACATAAGGGGCGCCGGCCTTCATCGGCTGTTCCGGCGTGCCGGAGAAATACATGGCACCCGACATGGCCTGTCCCACCCCGTCGAACCCGCCGCGTGCCGCCCAGGGGCCATCGGCACCAAAGCTGGAGATCAGCACGGGGATGATGTCGGGTTTGATGGCACGCAAGGAAGCCTCGTCCAGGCCCATGGCGACCAGGGAAGGCGGCGGCAGATTGGCCACCACGACATCGGCTGTGGCGACCAGCCTTCGCACCACCTCCCGCCCCTCCGGCTTGGTCGGGTTCAGGGTCAGGGAGCGTTTATTGACACCCATCTGCAGCCAGCCGGCCCCTTCGCCGGCCTCCGTCACGGGGGTGATGAACCGGTCCTCCCCCCCGCCCGGCCTTTCGATGCGGATCACCTCGGCGCCGAAATAGCCCAGCAGGGTGGCGCAATAGGGGCCGGCCACATAGCGGCCGAAATCCAGCACCCGCACCCCGTCCAGCACCTGTCCCACCGGTATTCCTCCCTGGCCGGGGCCGTCCCGGTCTGTTGCTCTGCATACAGAATATCGTCAGCGAGCATAAACCGGCAATGCCGCATAAACCTATGCTTCCTGCGGGTTTTCCCGGCATTGCACAAGAGCGTATGTCGCAGCGCAGCAAAAATAGGCGGCTTCGACTTTTTGATTTTACACAGAAATGGCCTTGTGTGTATATTTTTTGAAACAACACGACGTGATCAGCCGTTCACCCTCTCCTGTGAAGCGGGGAGGTACCGGGGCGATGGTCCCCCAGAAGAATCCCAAGCCGCCTGAAAGGTTCGATCCCTGATGAGCAAGGCCGACCAGTTCATCCATGCCACCACCCTGGGCGACCTGCTTCTGTCCGCAGCATACCGCTGGCCCGACACGGACGCGCTGATCTTCCCCATGGAGAAGCTGACCTATCGCGATCTGGCCAGCCGGGCCCTGCGCTATGCCAAGGGGCTGATGGCGCTTGGCGTGCGGCCGGGGGACCATGTCGGCGTGCTGCTGCCCTCCTGCATCGATTTCGTCGACGTCCTGTTCGGCGTGTCGCTGGCCGGTGCCGTGACCGTGCCGATCAATGCCCGGTACCGCGCGCACGAGCTGGCCTATGTGGTGGAAAACGCCGATCTGGTCACCATCGTCACCACCGAACAGGTGGCCGACCAGCTGAACTTCGTCGACCGCCTGTGCGAAGGGCTGGAGGGGCTGGCGACCCAAGCGGACCCGATGGACCTGCGCCTGCCCGGCTGCCCGCGCCTGCGGTCCATCGTGCTGCTGGGCGAAGGGGGGCGGGGCTTCACGGTGGAGGCCGCGCGGTTCGACGCGCTGGCCGGGACGGTGAGCGATGAGGCCGTGCATGAACGCCGCGCCTTCGCCCGCGTGCGTGATCCGGGCATCGTGCTCTACACCTCCGGCACCACGTCCAACCCCAAGGGCTGCCTGATCAGCCATGAGGCCATCGTGCGCACGTCGCAGGCCCTGGCCGAACGGTACGAGTTGACCGGCCGCGACCGGTTCTGGTCGCCGCTGCCCTTGTTCCATATCGCGGCCATCCTGCCGCTGGTGGCGATCTATGCGGTGGGCGGCACCTATCTCTCCATGCAGCATTTCGATGCCGGTGTGGCGCTGAAGATGCTGGAGACATACAAGGTCACCGCGACATATCCCTGCTTCGCGCCGATCATGGTGGACCTGATCCACCATCCCGATTTCGTGAAGACCGACCTGTCTTCGATGCGGCTGATGAATTCATCGCTGGCGGTGCAGACAGGGGCGATTAAGGAGATGCTGGCCAAGGCGATGCCCAACTGCATCCAGGTCGGCACCTATGGTCTGTCGGAAGCGGCGGGAACGGTCTGCACCAGCCGCCTGGACGATAGTTACGAGGTGCGGACGACCAGGCTGGGCCGGCCGCTGCCCGGTATCCAGGTGCGGATCGTCGATGCGCTGGGCAACGACCTGCCGGCGGGGCAGAAGGGGGAAATCCTGGTGCGCGGCCCCGGCCTGCTGGATGGGTACTATAAGGACCCTGTCAAGACGGCCGATGCCCTGCGCGACGGCTGGCTGCATTCCGGCGATGTCGGGTCGCTGGATGCGGATGGCAACATCATGTTCCACGGCCGCACCAAGGACATGCTGAAGGTCGGCGGGGAGAATGTCGCGGCGGCGGAGATCGAAGCCTATATCGGCGGGCACCCGGCGGTGAAGCTGTGCCAGGTGGTGGGCGTGCCCGACCCCCGCCTGACGGAGGTGGCGGCCGCCTTCATCGAACTGCATCCCGGTACCGGCCTGACGGCGCAGGAGGTGGTGGATTTCTGCCGGGGCAAAATCTCCAGCTTCAAGGTGCCGCGCCATGTGCGCTTCGTGACCGCCTGGCCGATGTCGGCCAGCAAGATACAGAAATACAAGCTGCGTCAGCAGCTGGAAGCGGAACTGGCCATCGGTGCGGTGGCATAGGGTACAAAACGGGTTCTGCCCTGGTGGGCCACATTTGCGTGCTAATGATAATTATGGAAATTACAAGGTCCTGGACCTCAGGATTTTCCCTTGGTTGCCGTCTTGGTCTCCGATCGGGTTTCCCCCAGCGGTACCACCGCCACGCAACCGGCCAGCAATCCCGCCAGTACCGTCGCCGCCACCAGGCGCATCATTGTCTTCCTCATTATCCTTCTCCCGGGTTGGTGCCTTGCCAGGCAACGTCCGCGGGAGGGAAACGTTGCGTGCGATGCATGCAGATCCCTTCCGCAGGGGTCACGACATTGAAGGGGCGAAAAACCACGCTAAGCGGACAAATGGAGAACATCAGGTCGTGAAGCGGTCTGACGGCGTTCTCAGCATCCTGTAGCCATCCTTGTCGAACTTTGCCGGTTCGGCCCAGAGATAGTCGCCGGCGCGTGCACCGCCACCGCCGCACCGCCGGTGCCACCGGCCCGGATCGTCCGCTCCTTCAACAGGCCGGCCGCTATCGGACCGGGTCGGCAAATCGACAGGCATCCGTCTCCTCAACCTCAGCATGTTGACGCACCTGGAGAAAGGTAAGGCCAGATGCGACGCCGCTTCAGCAAACTCTTGAACGTCTTATATTTTATTCCAAATAAAAGAGCATCCTAACATGAAAATTCGGATGGATCTTTTGCTATAAACAGGCGTTATGAACAGTTTATGCGCCATCTCACTCCTGTGAGCCATAAAAAATCATGAACAAATGGGCGCACCACTCGCCAGTAACATCAAGTGTTTCTTTGGATTCCCCGTAAAACATATTCCGGCAATATTAATGAATGTACATATCACCAATGACCCAGCCCGACACCGGTCAAGGAGGATGTCTTTCTCGCCGGCCTGGCCGGAAGTTGCGCCACAGGAAACCGACGGGCCGCAGAAACGGATAAAGCCAGGCCAAACCGGGGGGAAGCTTGAACAGTGCCATATCCCCGACACTGGTCCCCAAATCCCGCGACATGGCCGACAGGAAATCACCAAGACCGTCATGCAGGCGGTAATCCCGCCATTTATGCCCTAGACGGTGGATGAACCAGGTGGTGGTTTTGGGAGACGGTTCCATGCCCATGCCATAGACCATCATCATCCGCACCGGCCGGGCCGGAACGGCGCCTGCCACGGGAAAGGCCGGCAGCGGTCCGAACAGATGGCCGATCAGGGCCAGTGCCTGTCCGTGGGCGCGTTCGACCCGGTATTGCCGGGCCTGCTGTTGCAACATCTCCATCAAGCCGGGCTGCCGCAACAGCAGGGCCAGATCCAGCAGCCAGCGCAGCCGTTCCCAATCATGGCCATGGCCATGGACCAGGAGATAAAGGGCGAGATGCACTGGACCGATCGTCGGGATTGTCACCGGCCCCACCGTCAGGTCGCTGCGGTGCGACCACAGAATATCGAAATCGCCCGGCAGCCTTGTGCTCAGTTCGTACAGCCGGCGGTGAAGCTCGATGCGCTGGCCATGGCCGATGAAGGTCAGGTCGCGGATATGCTGGTTGCCCCCCTCCATGGCGGATAGCGGGGGGCCGTCGGGGTCCAGGGTATAACCCAGCTCCATGAGCAATTCAGCTGCCGCCATGAACCGGCCGGGCGGCACCAGCAGATCGATATCGCCCGCCGCCCGCCTGCAGGGGTCGCCATGCAGCAGCATGGAAAGAGCCACCCCCTTCACGACGATGACCGGCAGCCCGCGCTTCTGCGCCGCCCTGATGATGGCGGCCAGGGCAGCCACCTGCCGCAACCCCGCCCGAACCTGTGATTGCAATGCCGCCTTCACATCGGGCGACGCGCCTGGAACCCTGCCCAGAATATCCAGCAGCCGGTGCCGGCGGGCCATGGGGACAAGGGCAGAGGTATCCGTGATTTCCGGGGGGGCCGCCCCCTTCAGCTCACAGCCGATCAATCCGCACAGGGATTGGAAAGCATCATCCTCCCAGGATGCCGGACGCATCAATGGACTCCGTGACCGAGTATGCCCTGCTGTGCCATGCCTCATTGATTTGACAGGCGCCACCCCGGTATGGTGGCTTTCAGCATAGAGCGGTTGCAGGCGGGCGGATGCCACCATCAACCCGCCATCTCGTCAACCTGGGATTTTGTGCCTGATGCCCGCTCGCCGCAGGAATTTCAGCATCCTTGCTGGCCTGACCGTCACTTAGCTGTTCCTGGCCGGCTGCCAGCAGACGGTGGGAAGCTTCCCCGATGAGATGGCTCCCGGCAGCACCATCAACGCTACCGAGGGTTATCAGCTCGAACCCGGCAACCGTGTCCGCGTGACCGTGTTCAACGAACCGTCGCTGAGCGGCGATTTCACGCTGGACCCCGTCGGCAACATCAATATGCCCCCGGTCGGCAACGTCCCCTCCGCCGGCCTGACGGGCAAGCAGCTGGCGGTCCGTGTGGAGAAATATCTCTCCCGCAACCGGTTCGTGCAGACACCCAATGTCTCCGTGGAGTCCAGACCTTCCGCCCCTTCCATGTGATGGGAGAAGTCCGGCAGCCCGGTGAGTTCCAGTACAATTCCGGCATGACGGTGCTGAGCGCCATTGCCCAGGCCGGCGGCTATGATTACCGCGCCCGTATCGAGGAGGTTGTCCTGGTCCGCATGATCGATGGCAAGCAGGTCGAATACCGTGCCAATGAACGCACGCCGATCCTGCCGGGCGACATCATCAAGGTGCTGGAACGGCGCTTCTGACCGCCATGCATAGCCTTCGTCATGGACCCAACCCTTTGCTTGAGCCCATGGCTGAAAGCGTAAATTGGTTGAAAATGAATTTATCAAAGGTTGAAGCCATGCGTCTGGCCCGCACCTTCCTGCTGACGACCGCCCTGATGGCTTCAGCCATCGCGGTGCCGGTGCCGGCTTTCGCCCAGCAGCCGGGTTCCATTGCCGCCGCGATTGCAGCACTGCCCGTGCAACTCCGCTCTGCGGTACAGACCGGCAATGGCGGCCGCGTGCAGGAGCTCATCCAGACATTGTCGGGCGGCAACACGCAGCGTGCCGCCGCACTGGAGATTGTCCGCAGCACACCGGTCCAGACCAGTGCGCCAACCCAGACGGAAACCGTGGTGACGACCGCTGCCCGTATCTTCGTCAACCCGATCGCCATCCAGACCGCCCAGACCCAGGTGGCCGGTTATGCAAGCACCGCGGTGCAGGTGGCCCAGGCCACCGGCAACCCGACCGTCGCCACCCAGGCCGTCAGCGTCGCCGAACAGATTGTGAGCGTCAATCCGGCCCCCGCCGCATCGGTCGCGACCACCGTGACCCAGGTCGTCTCGAACCCCGTCGTCTATCAGACGGCGCCGGCCACCGCCGTGCAGGCCATAGCCAACTCCTACGGCACGGTGACGAGCCAGACCGCCGGCGGCAGCTGATGCCAATGGAACCGCAGAAGCGGGCGGGGCCTGACGGCCAGTTCCGCCTCTATCGCGGGACGATTGCCGGCCTGGGTCAGGATATCGATCTGGTGACCGGCATCGGCCAGGGCGGTGGCCCAGCCCCGGCCCACACCGGTTTCGGACGCAGGAATAGGCGGAGAGCAGGATGCGCATGCCTAGACCCGCCGCAGAAGGAAGGTCAGGTTGGTGGCGGCCAGTTCAGAGGGCGGCAAGTGGGCGAATTCGGCATGGAGGCGGATACGGGCCAGCTGTTCCAGTTCCCGCGGACCGCCACCGCTGATCCGCCATGCCAGCCGTTCGAACGGCAGCCCATCCAGCAGGCGCGCATGATCACCGGGACGCAGGCGGTTCAGCGGGGTGAAGCGGTTGTCGAACCAGCGGTTCCAGGTGGCGCTTGAATAACGCAGGAAATTGAAGCGCGACAGTTTGGGGTCCGCCAGGGCGTAGAGATCGTCGAGCCGGATCGTCGCCAGGTAGAGGCCGCCCGGCCGCAGACAGCGCGCCGCCTCCTCATGGATCGCCCGGACCGCCGGCGGTGGCGGATAGATAAGGACCTGGATGCAGGTCACCAGGTCGAACGCACCCGACGGCACCGCGTACGGCACCTGGACCGGCGCATGGTAGACCATGTCCTCATCCGCCAGCGGATCGGCCCCACCTCTCATGCCAACATCGGGATTGAGGGCTTGCGTATCGATGGCGGCCAGCCGGCGGGCGATCTCCGGCACCCTATCATGACACAGCAGGCGGGTAATGTCGGTCAGGACCTGGTGTCCCATGCCGTGGCGCCGGAAGGTCAGCGGCAGCACCGGCATCCAGCCGGCACCGATCTCCAGATGGGCCTTCACATCCGACGCCGCCACACCCCCCACATTGCGCAACAGCGACAGGTGATTGAGCGCCACGGCATGCTTGCTGTCGACATTGGGCAGGATATCGGACGTCCGCAGGACCGCCCGGGTCTGAAGGCGCTGGTAAAGGCCGGGTCCGAAGGGGATGGCCCCCAGCAGGTGCTGGACCGCAACCTTGGCCAGGAACCGGATCATCGTGCAACCCCTTCATTCACCATGCGGCAATCGACCGGCACCAGGTCGGCGGCCATGACCATGATATCATCGAACGCCTGCCACAAATCCCGTTCCTCAGGTTCCCAGGAATGTCCCCAGAGATGCAGCACCCTGCCCTGGCGGCGGGCACGGGCGAACAGCACCGCCATGGCCGCAAGGCCACCTGCCGACCGTAGATCACCAAGCACCCCCAGGCGGTCAATACCGCCACGGTGGCGCAGCCAGTTTCGCAGCAGGGCCTGATGCAGGGTGCCGCGCAGCCGGTCCACGAAGCGCGTGCGCTGGTCCTGGCTGAGGATGCTGCGGGCCGCGACCAGACCGGCGGCAGCGGTCACCAGCAACAGATAAAGCCCGAGGCCGGTCAGCAGGGCGCCCGCAGACGGAGAGGTCGCCCCACCGACCCCTACCAGATCCAGCACGGGCACCAGCAGCAGCAATCCCGCCCCTTCGGCCAGGGAAACCGCGGCGCCCAGGCCCAGCATGAGCGTCAGATCACGCCGGCCATAGGAGGCGGACAGCAGCGTCAGCAGGCGGCGCAGCGCCGGCAGCGGGATGGGCTGCGTTTCCTCTCCATCCCCGTCCCGTCCCCCATGCCACACCCTTCCGCCGTTCCGGCACCGGTCATTCAACAGGCTGCATCCCTGTCCCTCCCGACATCACGGGATATCCTGTATCCTCTTTTCCGACAAGGCGTTAGCGGATCATGGTGCCCTCTTCCGCCCTGTCTGTTCCGGACCTTGCCACGCCAGCGGACATCCGGCCTGATCCGTTTTCCCATTCGTCTCGAACCGCATTGCGCAGAACTTTTCCATGGTTTGCGTGAATGCCGCCTCTATGCTGTTATCGCGGCCTGGCGGGCGGGGGATCAGGTGGAAGACGGCGAATATGCGCGGCTGGCGGCTGTTGAGGATCGGATGTGGTGGTTCTTTGGCGCCCGCAGCCTGATGACATGGGCCTTGCGGGATGCCGGGCCGCCGCCGGGGCCGGTGCTTGACGCGGGCTGCGGCACCGGCGGGCTGTTGCAATGGCTGAGGGATGCCATGCCCGACCGGCTGTGCGTCGGGCTGGACATGGCGCCTGCCGCCCTGCACCACGCCAGGCGACGGGAGGGGGCTTGTCTGGTCGGCGGCTCCGTCAACAATCTGCCCTTCGCTAATGCCAGTCTGGCCGCCATCATGTCGGCAGATGTCCTCTGCCACCGGAACGTCGATCCGGGTGTCGCCTTGGCCGAAAGCGCGCGCACCCTGATGCCGGGCGGCGTCCTCATCCTGAACCTGCCAGCCTATGAATGGATGAAATCGACCCACGACCACAGAGTGCATAATATCCGCCGCTTCATCCGCCGCGACATTGCAGCGCTGCTGGCGCGATCTGGCCTGCTTCTGCGCCGTGCCACCTATTGGAATGCCTTCCTGTTGCCGCTGCTGGTACTCTGGCGCTTGGCGGGGTCCGCCAAGACCAGCGATGTCAGGCCATATCCCCCGATCATCGACCTTTGCCTGCGGCGACTGTTGGACCTTGAACGCTGGATCATCCGCTATGGTGGCGATTTTCCCCTGGGCAGCTCGATCCTGGCTGTGGCGGTGAAGCCGTGAGCGAGCGGTTCGGATTGTCCATCGTCGTGCCCGTCTATAACGGGGCCGCTTCCATCGGGTTGCTGGTCGAGGCGCTGGCCGGGCTGCCGGTTGCCGGTGGCCTGGAAATCATCCTGGTGAATGACGGCAGTTCCGACGGGTCGCTGGCCGTCTGCACGGCACTGGCCCGGTATTGTCCGGTGCCGCTGACGATCATCGATCTGGCACGCAATTTCGGTGAGCACAATGCGGTGATGGCCGGGCTGGCCCAGGCGCGCGGCGAGCATGTGATCACCATGGATGACGACCTCCAGAACCCACCGGAGGAGGTGGTCCGGCTGCATGAGGAGGCCCGCCGGACGGGTCACGACATCATCTACACCCATTTCGCGCAGAAGCGGCATGCGCCCTGGCGGAACCTAGGCAGCGGGTTCGCCAACTGGTGTGCCGACCGGCTGCTGGACAAGCCGGCCGGACTGTACCTGTCCAGTTTCCGGTGCCTGTCAGCCTTCGCTGTGCAGGCCATCCTGGCCTATCGCGGCCCGCATCCGCATGTCGACGGGCTGCTGTTGCAGGTCACCAACCGTATCGGCACGCTGCGCGTCGTACATCATGCCCGTGCGGCCGGCCGGTCCAACTACACATTGCGCCGTCTGGCGCGGCTGTGGGTGTCGCTAGTCATCAATTTCTCCGCAGCGCCGCTGCGTATCGGCATGGTACTGGGCCTGATCTCGGGTATTGCGGGATTGTTGACGGCGTTGGTGGGCGGAGGGCTGCCCGCGCTGCTGCTGATCCTCGCCGCCGCACAATTCTGTATGCTTGGCCTGATCGGGGAATATGTCGGCCGTTTGGCGGTGGCACTGGGCGGCAAACCACAATTCGTCGTGCGCTCCCAACTGCGCAGCCCCGGGCAGCCCCCGTCGGTATGAAGGTCGACCGAAGGGCAATCTTTCATACCGACGGTATCAAGCCATCGTGCAACAGGCGGTGACCGCAGCGATCACGCGGGAGACCTGCGGATCCGTCATCTGTGGGAACATCGGCAGCGAGAGGATGGTGGCGGCGGCCCGTTCGGTTTCCGGCAGGCCGCCGGGTCCCAGCGCAACCCGGTCCCGGTAGGCCGGCTGACTGTGGACCGGGCAGGGATAATGTATGCTGGTCAGCACGCCCCGGTCGCGCAATCGTGTCTGCACCATGTCGCGTGCCGGATGGGCGACGACATATTGGTGGAACACATGTTCCGTCTCCGGCCGACGCCAGGGCAGGGCCAGTCCGGGTACGTCCACCAACCCCGCGTCATAGGCGGCGGCGATGGCGCGCCGTCTTGTATTGTCCGCTTCCAGCCGGGGCAGTCTGACCCGCAATATCGCTGCCTGGATCTCGTCCAGACGGCTGTTGTATCCGGGCTGGCGGCTGCTGCGTGTCTCGTCCCAGCCATACTGGCGCAACGCACGCAGCGTTCGGGCCAGCCCGGCATCGTCCATGGCGATCACACCGCCATCGCCGATGCCACCCAGGTTCTTCGTGGGATAGAGGCTGTAGGCGGCCAGCGCGCCGAAACGCCCGACCGGCCGGCCGGCGAAGCGGGCGCCGTGAGCTTGGCTGCAATCCTCCAGTACCGCGATGCCGCGGTCGCGGGTGAACTGTTGCAACCGGTCCAGCGCCACCGGCTGGCCATAAAGATGCACCGGCACCACCACCTTCACCGGGAACAGCCGCAGCGTGGCATCCAGATGGTCCATGTCCATCCCATACCCCCGGTCGATATCGACCAGGACCGGCCGTGCCCCGGTCTGCTCAATGGCGGCGACGGTGGCCACGGCCGTATGGGACACCGTCGCAACCCAGTCGCCGGCCCCGACACCCAGCGCTTTCAGGCCCAGTACCAGGGCGTCGGTGCCGCTGGCCACGCCGACGGCACCGTCCGTTCCCAGCCAAGAGGCGAATTCCCGTTCGAAGGCGTCGACCTCCTCGCCCAGAATGTAGCGGCCGCTGGTCAGCACACGGGCAATGGCCTTGTCGATTTCCGCCCGCATCGCCTGGCAGGCGGCCCCTGGATCGGTTTGCGGGATCGGCAGGTCCATGGTGCTCCCCCGCTCAGACATATCCGGCATGGTGGCTGCGGAAATAGTCGAGGCTGCGCCGCAACCCGACCTCCAGCGGGACCGACGGGGTCCAGCCCGTCGCCGCACGGAACGCGCCGTCGTCAGCCTGGTAGTCGCCGATATGGATACGGGCCTGCTCGGGGGGGAAATCGGCTTCCATGAGGTTGCCGGACCCGTTGGCGGAGATCAGGAGACCCGCCAGCTCGGCCAGACTGATCGCCCGATCCCCGCCGATATTGAAGACCCCGCCCTCCACAGCCGGATTGTCGGCCGCCATCAGCAGGGCATCGACGCAATCATCGACATAGGTGAAGTCACGCAATTGCGCACCGCCCCAGACCGCCAGCGGATGACCCTCCAGCACCAGCCTTATCCAAAGTCCAAGGAAGGTCTGGTGGGCATCCCTGATGCGCATGCGCGGGCCGTAGGTGTTGGTCAGGCGCAGCACAATTGTGCGCAACCCGTACACGCGATGATAGAGCCGATGATACCATTCGGCCGCCATCTTGTTGATGCCATTGATGTCGACGGGATGTGGCGGATGCTTTTCATCAACGGGCAGGCTGTCGGGCCGACCATAAATCTGGCGGGTCGAGGAATAGACCAGTTTGACGCCGGGATTGTGGAGGCGGCAGGCCTCCAGCAACCGCAACTGCCCAGCACAATTGATATCCAGGTCGGTGAACGGATCGACCATGGATTCCAGGTGCGAGGTTTGGCCGGCAAGATTGAAGATGATCTCGCAATCCCGGACCAGATGATCGAGATGGCCGGCATGGCGCAGGTCGGCGATTTCAACGCGCAGACGATCCTCGATCCCGGCGATGTTGAGCGGGTTGGCCCCATGGGACGGCGTCAGATTGTCCAGGATCGTGACATTGGCGGCAAGATCGGCCAGCCGGTGCGCCAGGGTCGATCCGATGAAACCCATGCCCCCGGTGATCAGGACCTTGCGTCCCGCCCATCGGGTCGTGGCTGCGGCCGGTGTCACTACACGCCCCCTCATGAACCAGAAATCCCGTCCCCTCCGGCAACAGGGGCGCAACTTGCCACAACCCCGCCGGCCATTGTACCATATTCCGGCATGGATCATGATGTGGTGGTCCGCACGGACGATGCTTTCCAGGATGAAGCCTGACGAGATGCACAGGGGACGTTTCATGCCGACAACGGCACCGCCCCGGGCAAGGGCCGTCCTCCGATGACCGATGCAGGGGATGTGCTGACCCGTGTCGTTGCCGGCCGTACCGTGGCTGACAGCCTTCAACAGGCCGTGGCCGTGGGCGCCCTGCGTCCGCTGGATGAGGGTACCTGGCTGCGTCCCGATACCGATGGCACGCCGTCCGATTGGGTCCGGGAACATCGTGATGCCAGCCGGCATTGCCGCTTCTACATGGGCGTCATGTTCAATCACGTCTATGGCAAGCGTCAGGTGCCGGCCGGCTGCGCCACCTGCTTCAAGGTGAAGGTGGTGCCACGCAACCTGCGGGAGCTTGTGGCCCTGCGCGATGTCGGCCACGATCTGCCATATACGTACAAGTGCGGGCTGGATGCCGGGACCGCCCATACGTCCGGTCTCTATGGCGGCTATTTCTACGTGCATGGGCTGGATGCGGCGCGTGACGCCCATCGCGTGGTCCGGGAAGCGGTGGACGGGCATTCCGGGCTGGGCACCGACGTGACGGTGTTCATCAAGCGCGGCTGCACGGAGTATGAGATCCATTGCGGGCCTTCCGATCGCTTCACCTTCCAACCGGAACAGGCCGAACTGGAGGCGGCGGTCTTCGTCCATATACGCCTGGAACCATCGAAGCCGTACAGCCGCATCCGGGTGCAGCAGACCCTGGCCCATTGGATCAGGGAAGCCTATCGCCTTGGAGACGACAGCTATCTGGACTTCACCGGAGGGCGCCGGCTCTATCCCGCTGCCGTCCGGTACGACGCGCAACATTCATCAGAGGGCGGGGTGTCATGAGGGCCGGGTGGTTCCGTCGCGGCCTGGCCCTGCCGGCGGCCGAACGGCGGCTGGCCGTCGAGGCGTTCATCCTGCTGGCGGTCAGCCGTGTCATGCTGGCCCTGCTGCCCTTCCGGGTGGCCATGGACTGGCTGGGCCTGCGGTTGGTGCACGGGGCCGGGCCGGGGGAAGAGGGGAACGTGCCGGCACCCGTCGTTCCCCTGGTCGGGGAGGCGGTATGCCGTGCCGCCGCCATCGCGCCGTTCCGGGCCGTTTGCCTGCAGCAGGCGGTGACGGCCGCCCTCATGCTGCGCCGTCGCGGCCATGCGACCGAAGTCCATTTCGGTGTGGCGAAAGACGGGAACGGGAACATGATCGCGCATGCCTGGAGCCGGTGCCAGGGCCGGCTGGTCACCGGCGGGCGGCAGATGCCCCAATACCAACCGATTTCGGTGTTCGTCACATGACCTCCTCCTCTCCCGCAATGGAACAGCCGGCCGGGACGGGCCGGATGTTGCCGCATCATACGCAGACGGACTGGCTGCCTGCGGCGATGGCGGACGATCTGCTGGAATATGCCATCGCGAACGAGGGGCGGTTCCGGTCGGGTTCGATCCTGTACAACGGCGAGGTGGTGGTGGACGAGGCCATCCGGCAGGTATCGGTCCTGGACCATCTGGGGCCGTTCCAGGATCGTGTGGCGGCGGCCGCGCTGGCCGCCAAGCCCATGCTGGAGACGCTGTTCGGACTGCCGCCCTTCAAAGCCAGCCAGGTCGAAATTGAAATGGCGGCCCATGGCGACGGGGCCCATTTCCAACAGCATATCGACACGTTCGTTGTGGTGCACAACCGACCCAATCCCCGTGTCCTGACCCTTGTCCTCTATCTGCACCGCCGGCCGCGGGTCTTCACCGGCGGCGCCCTGCGCTTCCATGCCTTGGGCGGCACCGCCTCGCGGGACATCGCGCCCGACCACAACCGGCTGGCGGCCTTCCCGTCCATCGCCCCGCACTCGGTGCAGCTCCTGACCTGTCCAAGCAATGCTTTCGCCGACCGGCGGTTCGCCGTAAACATGTGGATACATCGGTGAGCGCCTGCTGATACATACAAAGGCATGCGTCAAGTTCCAACCCAGAAGGCAGACCCCTTGTCCGCGATGAATCCACAGACATTGACGCCAGACACAATGGTGGCGTGGCATCCCGAGCAGATCACGGCCGCGATCGACGGCGAGGTGATTGTGATGGGGTTGATCCGGGGCCAGTATGTCGGGCTTGACGATATCGGGTCGGTGCTGTGGAAACTTCTGGAACAGCCGCAGACGGTTCGTCAGCTTTGCGGGGAGTTGGGACGCCGGTACCGGGGCGACCCCGACGTGATCATCACCGACGTCCTGTTCTATCTGGACGAACTGCGGGGTCTGGACCTGATCCAAGTGGTTGACCCTACGGCCAACCCGTAAGGCGCGCAAGGCTGGCACCATGTATCCGCCATCGACACCCCCCCCGCCCGCCGAGGGCGAAGACCGCTTGTACTATGGCTTCCGGCTGCGGACGTCGGTGCCGCTGCCGTCCCTGCCGGCATTGGCGGGAGACGGTGTGCCGGATCTGACGCTGCGGCGCGGCGTGGTGCCGGACCGGTTGCCCGATGCCGTCTGGGCCAGCCCCTTCGTGGAGATCGCGATCGACGGGACCGTCCTGGTCCGCATACCCAATGTCGTGGGCTTCCTGGTCCGTGGTGGATGCCAGCTGATCCTGGACCAGGACAGCGATGCCGAAACAAGCGTCATCGAAACTTTCCTGTTCGGCGCGGTCGCCGGTGCCGTGCTGCATCAGCGCGGCATCCTGCCGCT
This sequence comes from Niveispirillum sp. KHB5.9, assembly GCF_048066115.1. Lineage (NCBI taxonomy): Bacteria > Pseudomonadati > Pseudomonadota > Alphaproteobacteria > Rhodospirillales > Azospirillaceae > Niveispirillum > Niveispirillum sp. KHB5.9. The sequence goes on from NZ_JBLTYX010000016.1 coordinate 52,433, forward strand.
GCATGCGAGCTGCGTGATGGTCGGCGATATCGCCGTTGCCATGGCCGGCGTCTCCGGCAGGGGGAAATCCACATTGGCCGGCATCATGTCGCTGCGCGGGCATGAGGTCGTCTGCGATGACATCTGCGCGATCGGCTTCCATGGCGGCAGGGCATTTGTCGCGCCCGGTCCGCCGCGTGTCCGGCTCTGGCCCGACGCGGCGGAATTGCTCGGCCTGTCGCATGACGGGTTGCAGACGGCGCGGCCCAACCACCCCAAGCGTGTCCTGGCCGCCCGTGGCACGGATGCGGCCACCAAGCCGCTGGGCGCCCTTGTCCGTCTCGGCATCGACCGGCGGCTGCAGGCACCCGTCATCCGTCGGCTGGCCGGCCCCGCTGCCATCACGCCGGTCGAGGAACTGGTGTATCGCGCCCGCCTGGGCCGCCGCCTGGATCGCCGGATCGGGCTTTTCCAGGATATGGCCCGGCTCGCGACCCTGGTTCCCATCTACCAGATGGTCCGGCCGGAAGGCATTGTCGATCCATCCCTGCTGGTCGACCTTGTGGCCTCGACAGTGGGGGGCGGGGGGCGGGACGGGGCCGATGGCTGAGGCGGGGACAATCGGCTGGATTGTTTCGTATCCGAAATCAGGAAATACCTGGTTGCGCCTGATGCTGCTGAGCCTGATGCGGGGCGGAGCGGCGGTTGATATAAACCGGTTGGGCAACGATGCCGGGCTGGCCAGTCAGTTCGAGATTGACGAGTTGCTCGTGGTGGAAGCGGGTGAGTTGTTCCCGCAGGAACAGATCGCCGTGCAGCCTGCCTTGAACCGGGCCATCGCCGCCGAAACGGGTGACGGGCTGAAGCTGCGCAAGGTTCATGACCGCTACTGGCGGACGCCTGCCGGCGAGGCGGTGTTTCCCGCCTCGGTCAGCCGGGGTGCCGTATACATGGTGCGTGATCCGCGCGACATCGCCATGTCCTTTGCCCATCATCGCGGTGAGACGACGGACCATATCATCACCATCATGGCCGATCCGACCGTGACCCTGTCGGCACCGCAGGAAAAGTACCGGCGGCAACTGGCACAGCCCCTGGGCAATTGGTCGGGCCATGTCGGATCCTGGCTGGAGCAGAAGGACATTCCCGTCCTGCTGCTGCGGTACGAGGACATGGTGTCCGACCCTGTACGGGGGCTACGGTTGGCGGCGGACCATCTGGGCATAACCCATGATGCAAGCAGCCTGAATGCGGCCGTCGATGCCACGCGGTTCGATCTGTTGCAGGCACAGGAACAGACGCATGGTTTCAGGGAGCGGCAGGAGGGTTCCACCGCACCCTTCTTCCGGCAGGGCATGGCCGGCGGCTGGCGCCATGAACTGACAGCGATACAGGCCGCACGCATCGTCGCCGATCACGGCCAGCGGATGCGACAGCTCGGCTATGATTGCGGGACCTGAAGGGTTGACAGTCGCCGGTGGCGTCCGCATGGCGGAAATCCCGTCGGCTGGTTAGGATGCGGGCCTTCACAGGTTTGGTGGGCTGAATGGATGCGGCGGAGGCGCCACGTGCGGCGCGGGGCGATGGGAAACGGGCGCTCGATCTTCTGCGCGACGGCGAACCGGGCTGGGCCATCCTCACCCTGGCGGCCGGACTTCCCGTCGCGCTGGCGGCATGGCTGCTGCTGGCACCGGGGCGTGTCGTCATGGAATTCGGCGTTACCGATTTCCTGTTCAACCTGGCGGGTGGCTGGCAGGTCCTGAACGGACGCATCCAGCATATCGATTTCCACGAACCGGTCGGCCCGGTCACATTCTGGCTGACCGCCCTGGGTTACCACGTGGTCGGCCCGACGCCGTTCGCCATGGTGGTCGGCGAGACCATCGCCTGCGCCATGCTGTCGGTGGCGGCAATGCTCGCCGCCGGGCGGAGATTGGCCCTGGTCCCGGCCGTGATCTTCGTGCTGTTCGCGGCCTTGCCGGCGATCATGCCATTCAACATGGGGGAGCGTCTCAACAGCTATTCCTTCGCCGTGGCCTACAACCGCTATGGGTGGGGAGCGATCGGCATCCTTGCACTGGTCCTGTTCATCCCGCCGCGCGGACGCCGGACCGGGGTCTGGCCTGATCTTCTGCTGGCCCTGCTGCTGCTGATCGCCTTGTTCTACACCAAGATCACCTATTTCCTGGTCGGGCTGGCAATGGTCGGTGTGGCGTTGCTGGTGGCCGGGCACGTGCGGGAAGCCCGCTCGGGCTGGGGTCTTGTGCTTGTCCTGGCGGTCGCCAATGCCCTGGCCCCCCACAGCCATCCCTATATCGCCGACATCCACAGGCACCTCTCATCCGGTGCCACACCCTTGGGTCCCGGCATGTTTCTGGGGGTCATTTTCAGCAACGGGCCGGAATGCAGCCTCTACGGCATGATGGCGGTCACCGCACTGATGCTGTGGCGCCATGGCCTGGTGCCCTTACGGGTGCCGGTCGCGATGGGCACCCTGCCCGTTGCCGGCCTCGCCCTGCTGTCGCTGAATACCCAGGTCCAGGGCCTGCCGCTGGGGGTGGTCGGCTTGTTTGTGCTCTATGTCGCGATAGCCGGCCAGATCGGGCCGGGCCGGGTCATACCGGCCACGCCGGTGCTGCTGGCGCTGTTGCTGACACCCGCGATGGCAAGCGGCACGATCGCTCTGAGCCTGGCAGGTTATTGGCGGCTGGCCTCACAACCGGCCGCATTGTGGCCTGTCGAACGTTCCAATCTGCGCGATCTGGCCTTGTCCGGTGCGGTCGCCTTCAACCCGACGCAATCGCGCTACATCTCTTCGCTGATCGAGATCACCGATCTGTTTGCCGCAACGGGGGCGGCCGGACGGATCCAACTCATAGACCGCGTCAATCCGCTGCCATTCATGCTGGGCGAGCCGCCGCCGCGGGGCGGTGACCTCTGGTGGGATTCCGACTTCCCGCTTCGTCCGCCGGCAGAAATCCTCGGTGATGCCGATCACGTGGTCCTGGCAAAGAAGCCGGCACGCCTGCTGCCGGCCGGCATCCACGCCCGCTACCTGCCCTATATCGAAGCCAATTTCCCCCATCGCATGGAAACCGCCAGTTGGATCGTCTACAGTCGCCTGCCCCCGCCACCATCGCGGTAATAGGGGGCCGGTTGCAGGGGCGCCGGCATTGCCCCGGATGCGCCCCTTTCCTGATGTGATCACGAAGGAATTCATTGGCGTTTGCCCCTGGCAGGCGCTATCCATTCAGTGTCGCTATACGGGAGAACCTCATGAACAATCAGGAAAGCGCCATCGTCGCTCTCCCCGCCGATCTGTCCGAGGCACCGGCCTGGAAGCGGCCCACCTTCACCATCCTGGATGTGGAATCGGGTACCGTCGCAACATCGGGTTCTGTTTCCGACGGCTCCGGCTCAACCAGTTGAGGGCTTCGTCCCGATTGTCGTCACCCATGCACGGTCATTCCGGACACGGATTGTCTGAGAATTTTTGCCTGCGGAGACGGCCTGGTCGATTGGGTTCGGCTACCCATGGTGCCGCGATGGCGGCCGGGGCCTCATGAACGGCTTCGCGGGCCAAGTGGTTTTCCGCCATGATGATGGCGGTATGCCCGCAGGTTTCCTGCCTATCCAGGGCGGGCGGGTGGGCGTGGCGTTCGCGGGAAGGCTGGACGGCCGACAGACGCTGGCATCCGGCCTGGACCTGTCCCCGGGCCATGGGTTTACCGACATCGAGCTTGTGGCGCGGGCGGTGGAACGATGGGGCGTGGATGTCCCGGGCCGCCTGCTGGGCGACTACGCGCTGGCCGTCTGGCACGGCGGCGAACGCCGGCTGATGCTGACCGGCGATGCCATGTCCATGCGCACCGTCTATTACTGGCGCGGCCCTGACCGCGTGCTGTTCGCGACCAGCCTGCGTGATTTGCTGGCCATGCCGGATGTGCCGCGGGTGATCGATGAACTGTTCGTGGCCGACCATATGGCCATGAATTACGGTGATGGCGACGCCACCTTCTATCGCGATATCCGCAAGGTCTGGCCCGGTACCAGCGTGCTGCTGACCGCACAGGGTACCGACCGTCGTGAGTTCCATCGTTTCGACCCCGAACGCCGCGTCTATCTGTCCAACGATGAGGACTATGTCGACCGCGCCCGCGAGTTGCTGGACCAGGCAGTGGCCGACCGCATGCGGGGGCAGAATGTCGCGATCACCGGCAGCGGCGGTCTGGACAGCGCCTGTCTGGCGGTTTCGGTCCTGCGCCATGCGCCCACGGTGCCTTTCCTGACGGCGGTGCCGGAGCCTGGGCTGCCCACCGCGCCGACCGATGGTTATGTCGACGAACGGCCCTATGTCGAGGCGCTGGCGGCAGCCTTCCCCGGCCTGCGGACGGAGTTCCTGCCGCCGCCCCCAGGGGCCGACTGGACTCCGGAGAACTGGTCCCTGATGTCCGCCGGCGTCACCCCCTATCGGATGGCCACCCATGTCGCCTGGCTGAACGAGCCGGCCCGCCGGGCGGCAGCTCTGGGGGCCACCCTCTATCTGACCGGGGCGGTTGGTAACCTTACCCTGACCTGGGACGGACTGCGCGGGTTGCCAAACATGTTCAGGCACGGACGCTGGCTGCGGTTGGCCTGGGAACTGGCGTTGACATCCCGGGGACATCCGCGCCGGCTGGCCAGCCTGACATGGTACAGCCTGTTCCAGCCGCTGCTGGGCGGACATCGGTTCAGCGAAGAGGATCTGTTGCCCACCTGTGCCCTCAACCCGGCGGTGCTGCGGCAGTACGGCATGGCGGATCGGCTGCGGCAGCGGAGCAGCGACCCCCGGTACATCCTGTCGTCGGACAGCCGACGCTTCCGCATCGCCGCCATTTGCCGCAACCGCGGGCGCCGGCCGGACGGCATGAACAGCCTGCGCACGTTCCAGGGGATCGACAACAGCGCGCCGTTGGCCGATCTGCGGCTGATCGAGTTCTGTCTTGCCATTCCGGATGACCAGTATCTGCGCAACGGCACCACCCGTTGGCTGTCACGTCGGCTGCTGCGTGCCGCTGGTGTGCCGGCTGTGATCACGGAGAACCGACGCCGGGGATACCAGCATCCAGAGTGGTTCGCCCATCTGAGCCGTGCACGCCCGTCCTTGCCGGCGCAGTTGGACCGTTTGCGGCGATCACCGACGGCCAGCCGTCTCATCGATCTGGACAGGCTTGAACGGCTGATCGCCGATTGGCCAGCGAATGCCGAAGCGGCCGAGGCCAAGCACCTCCACCTGCAGGTGATGCTGCAGGAGGCGTTGCATGTCGGCGCCTATGTCGCCTGGATTGAAGGGACCAATTGAGGATAGCCCATGCCTGTGGGCATGGCGTGGTGACCGCAAGTGAAGAGGCGATGATGGCTGTGCACGCGACAGGAAAGGGTATGGAGACCTGGCTGCTGCATCGTCATGCCTCAACGGGCGCGCTGCTGTTGCTTTGCGGGCTGCCCCTGCTGCTGGCGGGCTTGGCGCTGCTGTCACGGGATATCGTATTGTCGGACCAGTTCGCGTCGGACGTTCTGCTCAACCTGTCCGGCGCTTGGCACCTGAATTCCGGCCATCGTCAGCATGTTGATTTTCATGCTGCCGTAGGATCACTGAATTTCCTGATGAGCCTGGCCGGCTTCCAGATCGTCGGCTTCAAGGCGTCGGCCTTCCTGGTTGGGCAGATGCTGATGGCGCTGCTTCTCTCCGCCATGGCGGTCATGGTGGTGGGCCGGCGCTTGCCCCTGGGGCCCTCAGTGGTCTTCGTCCTATACGTGACACTGCTGGCGATGATGCCGACGAATGTCGGCAACTATCCCGACTCATTCACTTTTGCCGCCGCCTATAACCGCCATGGCTGGAGTGCCATCAGCATTCTCTGCCTGATCCTGTTCGCCCCACCCCGCCCTTCGAAGGCGGGCGACATGGTCGATATCGCCTGTGGATTGCTGCTGCTGCTGGCCATGTTCTATCTGGACATCGCCTATTGCTTGGCCGGGATCTGCGCGTTGGTGCTGGCCCTTTGGATCAGCGGCCATGCGCGGGCGCGATGGTGGGCGTGGGCCGCCGTGGGGTTGCTGGTCCTGGCCAATGCCGCCACCGCGTACGGCCACGCCTATCTGACCGATATCCAGGGCGCGTTTGTTTCCCAACCGGACCGGATGGGGGTGAAGCGCCTGCTGGTCGCGGGCGTGCTGGGCAACGCTACCGAGCTTTCGATCCATGGCGCCGGCCTGATCACCGCGATCTGGCTTTGGCGGCAGGGGCGGGTAACGATGGCGCTGCCCCTGACCACATTGTTCCTGATTGTCGCCGCCATTCTGCTGTTCGCGCAGACCATGCAGCTGCGTGGCCTGCCGCTGGGGGCGGTCATCCCATTCCTTCTGTATGGCGCGCTGTTGCCCTTTCGGGGGCCGTCGGGATGGGTGGTTCCCGTGCTGCTGCTGGCGATGCCGGCTGTAACGGCCCTGACAGCGATGTACACAATCGCCGACTATGTCATCACCACGCCCCGGTCCGAAAGGCTGTTGATCTCACGGGTCAACGATACGCGTGATCTTGCCATGCCACTGCCGTCCGACATGCCCGCCTCTCCACTGGAGCGGGCCACGTATTTCAGCAGCTTGCTGGAGGCGGCATCATTGTTCTCCCCTGCACGCTACCCGTCGGGCAGGATTGTGGTGATCGACCGCATCAATCCGCTGCCCTTCATCCTGGGCTTCCCGCCACCGCGGGGTGGGGACCTGTTCTGGGACCGGGGATCCCCGCCCCGTCCAGCGGAAGAGATACTGGGTGATGCCGACTATGTGCTGGTTCCCACGAAATCTTTCTCCTCGCCGCGGCTGACCAGGGTCGCCTCGGAACGGTTCACCCCTTATCTGACGGCGCATTTTCCGATACGCGAGGAAGCGGATTCATGGATATTGTACGCCCGTGTGGCACCGCGGGGGTGAGAGGTTACCGTGGATGATAAGGCGCAGATCGGCCTGACGGCGCGCCCGCCCTACTTGTCCTCTTCCCCAGGGACGCTCATTCTGTTGGCCGGGCTGCCGCTGCTGTTGGCGGGCTGGGCGCTGCTGGCACCGGACATCGTGCTGTCGGATCACAATGTCCTCGACCTTTTGTTCAACCTGTCTGGTGCCTGGCAATTCCAGTCCGGCCGTGTCCAGCATGTGGATTTTCATGACGCCATCGGGCCGTTGAACTTCCTGCTGACCCTGGCCGGCTTCCAGATCGTCGGTTTCAAGGCATCGGCCTTCCTGGTCGGACAGTTATTGATCGCAATGGTCCTGTTCGGGGTGGCCACGGCTGCGGCGTACCGGCGTTTGCCTCTGGCAGCGTCGGTGGTGTTCGTCCTGTTCGTGACATTGCTGGCGATGATGCCGACGAATGTCGGTCAGCCTTTGAACGCTTTCACCTTTGCCATGGCCTATAATCGCTACGGCTGGAGTGCTATCAGCATCCTCTGCTTGATACTGTTCATCCAGCCCCGCCCGTCGAGGGCTGGTGACGTGGTCGATATGGGCTGCGCATTGCTGCTGTTGCTGGTGATGTTCTATTTGAAGATCACCTATTTCCTGGTTGGAATCGGCGCACTCGTCCTGGCTTTGCTGATCAGCAGCCATGTGCGGGTGCGTTGGCGGGCATGGAGCGTCATGGTGCTGCTGGCCTTGGGCAACGCCATTGCCCCCCACAGCCATGGTTACCTGGCCGACATCCATTGGGCGATCCTTTCCGACCTGCCGCGCACGGGTCTCAGGCGGCTGCTGGTGAGCGTGCTGCGGAACGGCGCCGAACTTTCCATCTACGGCTGCGGACTGATCGTTGCGACCTGGCTATGGCAGCAAGGACGGGCGACGGCGGCACTGCCCGTGGCCATGCTGTTCCTGATCGGCGCGGCCATCATACTGTTCTCGCAGAATACGCAGGAAATGGGCTTGCCGCTTGGGGTTGTTACCCTGTTCCTCCTTTACGGCGCGCTGCCCCCCCTTCGCAACCCATCGGGGTGGGTGGTTCCAGCGGTGTTGCTGGTGATGCCGGCCATGACGGCCCTGGCGGCGGCAGGTACCATCGCCAGCTATTTCATCTTGGCGGTTCCATCCGACAGGCTGTTGATCGCCGAGGTCGCCCAGGCGCGCGGCATCGCCGTGCCGTTGCGGGCCGAAGGCGAGAATGACCTGCGGTCACAGACTGTCTATCTCGCCAGCGTGTTGGACGCGGCGTCGCTTTTCGCACCGGACCGGCATCCGCCCGGCAGGATACGGGTGGTCGACCGCGTCAATCCGCTGCCTTTCATGCTGGGTTTTCCGCCGCCGCATGGTGGTGATGTGTTCTGGGAACCCACCGCTCCTCCCCGACCGGTGGAGGAGATGCTGGGGGATGCCGACTACGTGCTGGTTCCCACTAAATTCTCCTCCGCACCGGCCCTGACCAGGGCCGCCCAAAAGCGGTTCGCCCCCTATCTGCAGAAGCACTTCATGGTACGGGAGGAAACGGAGTACTGGATACTGTACACCCGTCAAACGGTGCGCTGATGACCATACGGTGAGGTTCCAGGAAGCCTGGGAAACAGCTGCCTTACGCAGCTTGGGAATGCGCCGTTCCACCGTACCGGTCCGCGTCTCCCAGTTCCGCTCCCGATAGCTGTTGCGCTGAACCAGTTGACCGGATGCTGAGAACGCCATCCGAATGCCTCACGCCATGATGTTCTCCATTTGTCCGCTTAGCGTGGTTTTTCACCCCTTCTATGTCGTGACCCCCGCAGAAGCGGAATTCGTGGTTTGGATACATGTTGTGATATCTGTGTATTTGTATATGCCATTCTCTGTATCCAGATATCCCCTCGACAGCTTGACTTGCCGGCGGGCATGACCGATACATGACATTGGTGCCGCCATCCGGCATACGGATGGTTGGCAGCTGTTGCAGCCAGGTTTCAAGGGAAACGCGCGGGCGCGCGTTGGAGGTCGGATGAGCAAGCCCACACACGTAACGCATGCCGAACATGTACGCGTGTCCCTGGAACAGGACATTTTCATGGGCCGCCTGCGTCCCGGTTCCCGCCTGGATGAGGAAATGATCGCCAGCCGCTTCGGCGTTTCGCGCACGCCCGTGCGCGAGGCGGTGCTGCAACTGGTGGAAAGCGGGCTGGTGGAGAAGCGGCCGCGCCAGGGGGCGGTGGTGGCCAGCATGGATATCCGCCGCATGATCCACATGTTCGAGGTCATGTCGGAACTGGAAGGGCTGTGCGCCAAGCTGTCGGCCCGCCGCATGTCACCGGAGGAAAAGGCCAAGCTGGCCGAGGTGCACAAGCTTTCCGAGGAACATTATAATGCCGGCCGGCAGGATGAATATTACGCCACCAGCCGCAAGTTCCACCAGTTGCTGGTCTGGGGCAGCCATAATGACGTGCTGGTGGAGATGACGGACAAGCTTGCCTTGCAGCTGGTCCCCTATCGCCGGTACCAGCTGAACTATCCCGGCCGGGCGGAGGAGAATCTGCGCGACCATGCCGCGATCCTGGACGCCGTGCAGCAGGGCGACCCGGAGGTCGCCTATCGCCGCCTGCGCCAGCACACGACGATCCAGGGTGACATCTTCGCTGAATATATCTCGCTGACCGGACAGCGGGCCGCGGAATAGGCCGAAGACAAACAATGCGATCAGCCCGGCACCGTGCCGTGCCGGGTATGGGAAACATGTGTCTTCGCCGATAGGCATGGCACGGGGGATGGGACCGGGATGGAACAGGCCGACCGTTACGACATCGTCATCGCCGGGGCCGGACAGGCGGCGGCGCAATGCGCGCAATCCCTTCGCCAGGGTGGCTTCACCGGTACCATCGCCCTGATCGGGGATGAGGATTGCGGGCCGTACGAGCGCCCGCCCTTGTCCAAGGAATATCTGGCCGGCAAGCGCGAGGCGGCGCGCCTGCTGTTGCGCAAGCCGGACTATTGGACAGACAAGGGCGTGGCCCTGCTGACCGGCCGCCGGATCATCGGGCTGGACCGCGCGGCACACAGCCTGACCCTGGCCGATGGCGGGCAGGTCGGTTACGGCAAGCTGGTCTGGGCCACCGGCGGGCGGCCGCGCCCCCTGTCGTGCCCCGGTGCCGGGCTGGCCGGCGTGCATGCCATCCGCTCCATCGCCGATATCGACGGGCTGAAGGCCGATCTGGTACCCGGTGCCAGGGTGGTGATCATCGGTGGCGGCTATATCGGGCTGGAAACGGCGGCGGTGCTGCGGGGCCTGGATTATGCGGTGACGGTGCTGGAGGCACAGGAACGGCTGCTGGCCCGTGTCACCTCCCCGCCCGTCTCCGCCTTTTTCGCCGGGCTGCACCGGGGCCAGGGTGTCGATCTGCGCCTGTCGGCCCAGGTGGCGGCACTGCTGGGCGACGGGCGGGTGACGGGGGTCAGTCTCTCAGACGGCACCGAAATTCCGGCCGATATCGTCATTGTCGGCATCGGCATCCTGCCCAATGTCGAAGTGCTGGCTGCGGCTGGTCTGCCCTGCCCCAACGGGGTGGCGGTGGATGCGCTGTGCCACACGGATGATCCGGACATCCTGGCCATCGGCGATTGCGCCCTGCATCCCAACGCATTCGCCGGCCGGGCGATCCGGCTGGAATCGGTACAGAACGCCGTGGACCAGGGCAAGTGCGCCGCCGACACGCTGCTGGGACTGGAAAAGCCCTACACCGCCCTGCCCTGGTTCTGGTCCGACCAGTATCAGGTGAAGATGCAGGCGGTGGGGCTGGCGATCGATTACGACCAGCTGGTGTTGCGCGGCGATCCGGCGGGTGCCGGCTTCTCCGTGCTCTATCTGCGCGGCGGGCGTCTGGCGGCCATCGATTGCCTGAACAGCCCGCGCGACTTCATCCAGGCCAAGGCGTTGATCACGGGCGGTACCAAGGTGGATACCGCCCGCGCCGCCGACCCGGCGGTGCAGTTGAAGGAGCTGGCTTCGGTTTAACCCTTCGCCACCGCCCCTTTCAGCGCCCCGGCAATGGCGTCTCGCAGCGGGTGGGGCTGGAAGTCGCTGCCATAGGGGCAGCAGCGGAAGGGCTGCTTGTCGGCGCGGGGGGTCAGGCCCTGCAGCCAGGAGAACTTGTCCACCATGCCCCAGACCAGCACATCGCCCATCTGCTTGTACGACAGCATCAGGTCCAGGTAGGCGCGGCTGTAATCGGCGACACCCTTGTCGCGCAGGGCGATGTCGGTGGGCAGGCCCTTGTCGTTGACGTCGAATTCGGTGATCAGCAGGCCGTAGCCCATGCCCACCACCTCGTCCAGGAAGCGGCGCCAGGCGGCCTCGTCATATTTCGGCCCGCCTTCCACCACCATGATATGCGACTGCACGCCCAGGGCATCGACCGGGGTGCCGCGCTTGCGGAACCCTTCCAGCAGGCGCAGCACGCCGTCGCGGTGCTTCTCGTGCCCGGGTTCCCAACTCATATAGTCGTTATAGATCAGTTGGCCCTGGGGCAGCACCTCGCGCGCCTTGTGGAAACTGAGATCCAGGATCCTCTCCGCCGGCACATGGCGGGTAAACGGCGTGTCGCGCAGGCCGCCCGTATCGGCATCCACCGCCTCGTTCACCACGTCCCAACTGGTGATACGGTCCTTGTAGGACCCGGCGACCATGGCGATATGGTCGGCGATCATCTTCTCCACGGCCTGCGCCGGCTTGGCCCCGAAATCATGCTTGTCCAGCCAGGCGGGCAGCCAGCGCGGATGATGCCACAGCAGCGTGTGGCCGCGGAAAGCCAGTCCCTTCTCCTTGGCGAAAGCCAGCAGCCGCTCCGCCGCCTCGAAATTATAGACATCGGCCGAGGGCCGCAGCGCCCCCCATTTCAGCTCGTTCTCCGGCACCAGCAGCCCGCATTCGGCCACCAGCAGGTCGCGATAGGCGACGTCGGCGAAGGACCCGGTCAGGGTACCGGGCTTGCCCGTGCCCACGGTCGATCCGAACCGCCGTCCCTTGGCCTGGGCCAGATCGTTCAGCGAGGGACCGGGCGCGGTGGCCAGCGCTGGCAACGATGCGGCGGCAGAAACGGCGAGCGCGCGGGTCAGGACCTGGCGACGGGTCAGGTGGGGGTTCATCGGGCATCTCCCAGGGTGTGATTATTGTTAGCGGTATCATATCAGGATATGGACGGACGGGAAACCCAATTCCCCCGCGTCCACACCCTCACCGATACAGCAACACACCATTGCCGAACGTTCGACAATCAGTGCCGGTAGATATCCCGGCGATTGCCGATGCGCACAATCAGGATACGAACTTGGCGGTCATCGATCTCGGCGATGATCCGATAATCGCCGACCCGGTATTTCCAAAACTCACCCAGCGGGCTGCGCAAAGCTTCGCCGATGCTGCGAGGGTCTTCCAACGGCTGTACCCGTTGAAAAAGGAACTTCAGAATACGCCGCGCTTCCGCGGTGCCCAGCTTTTGCAGCTCCTTCTCCGCAGCGGCTGACAGCGTGATATTCCAGGCCATGACGAGCCCCCTTCAACAACGCCCGGTCAAAGCCTGCGGGGGAGCCCCGCAAACACCCAACGCACCGTTTTCATTCAGGATCGGCGCCATAGCGGCGCATCAGTTCTTCCAGGGACGTGGTGGTACTGCGGCCCGCCCGAACGGCCTCCAGCTCGGCCTGGGCAAGATAGGCGTCCTCCATATCCTCCATGTGCTTCTCGATTGCTTCACGGATGTAGAAGGCTTTCGAGCGGCCCGTCGCCTTGGCCAAGGCGTCCAGCCGGCTTTCGATATCTGCGTCAAGGCGAATGCTGACAGGCATGGGGTGTTCTCCAATTCCTTGCGATACATGTATCGCAAATGCCGTCAACGCACCACGCCTAAGCAAAGTGCGGTAACGCAGGCACCCTCACCGATACCGGTACAGCCGCACCCGCTGCACGGTGAAATCCCCCGGCGGCAAACGGATATGCCGGCCCTGGTGGGTCTGGTCGCCATTCATCAGGCGGCCGGCCACCCATTTTCCATTGTCGAAATGCCCTTCCCAGGCGCTTTCGATGCCGGCGATGGGGGCTCCCGGCGTTACGGGCTCGAAGGTCACGGTCAGGCCGGAACCGGCGATGTAGAACTCATCCGGCCCCACCTGGATGATCAGGCCGCCATGGCCCCGGCTGTTCTGGTCCGTCTTGGACGTCCAGGGATCGACATAGGCGACGTTGAACTTGTAATCGTTTCCTCTTGGGCGAATATATTATGATTAATATTACTATTTTTCCGGACGTGCAGAGACGCATTTCGGGTCGCATCGCTGATGCCCTCGCCCGCTTGGCGGGAGAGGGCAGTTACACGGAATAAGAAAGGGCGGCCCGTTCACACGGACCGCCAGTTGGGCCGGCTATCGGGGAGACAGGCCGTCCCTTGAGGGAGGTATCAAACGCCGTATCAGAGCCGGCCGCGCAGGCCGATCATGAAGGTCCGGCCGGGCGTGTACTGGGTGAAGGTGGCATTCTCGAACTGGAAGTAGCTGCGCTGCTTCGCGTTGGTGAAGTTGGTCACGTCAAAGGTGATCTGCGGCAGACCTTCACGCTTCAGGATCTCGTTCAGGTCGAGGCTGGAGGAGAAGTCCCACTGCCGATAATCGTCGCTGAACAAGGCGGCGGCGGCGATGCCGTTCTGGTTCAAGCCACTGGTCTGCGACCCTTTGGTGAAGGTCTGCGACACGCGGGCCGAAATGCCGCCATGCTCGTAATAGCCGGTGACGTTGTAGGTATATTCCGCCACGCCGATGGCCACGGCCGGGGCCGCCCCCTTGCCCTTCTGGTCGATGATGGTCGCATTGGCCAGGAAGCCCAGGCCCGGCACGATATCTTCCAGCAGGAAGTCCAGCGGCTGCACCCAGTTGAATTCCAAGCCGTTGACCGTCAGGCGGCCTTCGGCATTGACTTGCTGTTGCAACCCGACAATGGCTGAAGCCGGACCACCGCGGGAATTGATGGCGGCCTGCTGTGTCGGACTCAGGCTTTCAAAGGTCACGCCATAGGTCGCCAGCGCCGAGAAAGGCGTGTCGACGGTACGCAGAACCGTGAATCCCTCAATCGACTTGCGGAAGGCCGCCACGCCGATATAGCCCTCCCGGCCCGTGTAATATTCAAAGCCCAGGTCGATATTGTCCGAGAGATAGGGCGCCAGTCCCGAATTGCCCACCGTCCCCACATCCGCCGATGGCGAGGAGAAGTTCAGGCCCGGCAACTGCGCATTCGGGTCGGGTCGGGTCATGGTCCTGGAGGCGGCCACGCGGACGACGGCATTGTCGGCGACGTTATAGGCGGCCGAGGCGGACGGCAGCCAGTTGTCGTATTTGTTGCTGACATAGACGAAGTTCACGACATTCGGATAGCGGCCGCCATCGGGCAGGGTGCCACCAGGCAAGTCCTTGCGATCGTTGCGCGGATCGGTCACGGACACGCGACCGCCGACCTTCTGGTCGGTCTGGACCCAGCGCAGGCCGACATTGAAGCGCAGATCGTTGCCATCGACCTGCTGCACGCCGTTCACTTCGCCATAGGCGCCCAGGGTCTTCTCCCCGATGAAACCGCCCGACGCACCGGTATTGGATGAACCCGCCTCCGGCGAAGCATCGTGGAACTGGTCATACTTGCTGTCAGCCTTGAACTTGTCCCAGTCCACGGTAAGGAAGCCGAACTTGCCCGGCTTCAGATAGTTTGCCAGCGACGCGCTGGGGATCAGCGAGCCGCCATAGGTGACGCCACCGGTCTGGCCGGCCGTATAGTTCGTGCCATAGCCCGGATAGGTGGGGTAGCCGGCAGGCGCCGCGCCCGGCTGGTTCAGGCCGGAGCAGGGCGGCTGGCTGTTCGGGTTGGGCACAAAGATCGACGGGTTGTTGCCGCAGACGGCGTTCTGCCAGGCCTGGGTATTGTCATAGGCGGTGATGCGGCGGGAGACGTCGTCATAGGCACCGCCGACCTTCACATTCAGGGCATCGTCACCCCAGGTCAGGTTGGCGCGGGCACCCTTGGTTTCGGTCTCGCGGCGTTCATCCTGCATGTTGACGCGGCCACCGGCCCAGCCGAACTGCTTGGGATCGTTCAGGTCGATATTGGTGGAGATGTCGGGAACGCCGCCACCGTTCTTGTAGGTGACGGTCACGCCGGAGCTGGCCGGCGTCAGCGGGCCGACGGTGGGCGATTCACGATGGAAGGTGGACTTGGTGTAGTTCGCCTGCATGTCGAACTTCAGATCCTCGGTGATCTGATAGTCGAAGCCGGGATTGACGCCATAAAACTCGGTGTCTTCCAGGAACGGACGATATTCCAGGAAGAACTGGGCATTGGCGAAGGTCGCCTCCGTCACCACGCAGCCGGCGGAGCAGTCGGTGCGGTCCACCTTCATGTTGATCGGGATCATGGCGCCGTTACGGCCGATCCAGTTCATGTCCACGCGTTCCAGATCGTTCTTTTTCTTGCCGTACATGCTGTCGACATAGAAATGCAGGTCCTCGGTGGCCTGCAGCTCGAACGCGGCGATGGCGTTGATCCGGTCGCGGGTGCCGAAAATCTCCGCCGGGCGGCCCAGGCGCGGGATGAGGGCATTGTCGATCTGCTGGAGGGTCAGGCCGGGGTTCAGCGCCAGCAGGGCTGCGCGATCCAGGGTGGCACCCGTGGTCAGCCCGTTGCCGGCATTGGCGGGAATGGTGCCGGGCAGGGACCAGTTGTTGCCCCCGATGCTGGTGCTGGTGACGCCGGGGACGTTGACGGCGCAATGGGAAGCCCCGCCGCACTGTGCCGCCGTCAGGCTGGCATTGGTCCAGCCGATGGTCTCGAAGCCCGGCGTGCTGACCTGATTGCGCACGGCGGCCACGCCGATCAGGGCGCCGAAATTGCCCCAGGTATTGCTGGCCAGCGCAGAGGCGCGGCCGCCCCACTTGTCGGCCTCGCTGTTCTTGGTGCCCTGCATAGAATAGCTGACGCGCGGGCCCTCGCTGTCGAACGGACGGGCGCTGCGCATGTTCACGGTACCGGCGGCCCCGCCCTCCAGCATCCCGGCATTCGGGCTCTTCGACACGGTCAGCTGCGAGAACAGCTCCGTGGGGAACAGGTCCAGATCGACCTCGCGGTTCGTGCTCTGCGCGTCGGTGCGGCCGGTGGAGGCCACGGCGACGGGCGCGCCGTTCAGCAGAACCTTGGTGAAATTGGTGCCCAGGCCGCGGATGGCGATGCTCAACCCTTCGCCCGAGACTTCGCGGCTGATGGTGATGCCGGGAACGCGGTTGAAGCTCTCGGCGATGTTGGTGTCGGGGAACTTGCCGATATCCTCGGCGAAGATGCTGTCCTGGAAGCCGGTGGCGTTGCGCTTGTCATTGGTGGAATTGGCCAGGCTCGACCGGAAGCCGGTCACCACGATCTCTTCCAGCGTGTCGGCGCCGCTGCCGCCGGATACGCTCTGCGCCTGACCGGGCAGGGCGAAGCCCGCCGCCAGGCAACTGGCCGCCAGCAGCAGGGCCTTGGCCGGCCGTTGGTTGGAACGGTTTGCAATCTTGGTCATGTTCACTCCCTCCCTTTGATGCCGCCGTTCGTGCGGCTTTGGGTTCAGAACGTTGATACCGCTAACAATTTTAAACGCAGCCGGTGCCGTAACATGGGCCTGGATGTCAGGTCCGATCCGTTACGGCGACGGTTCCTCAACCACCGCCGGCGCCAGACGCGGCGACAGCAGATGCAGCAACAGCAGGGCCAGCGGATAGGCGCCGGCCGCCACCAGCAGGATGGGGGTGTAGCTGCCGGTTGTATCCAGCACCCATCCCGTGAACTTGGACATCAGCATGCCGCCCACGGCCCCGGCCATGCCGCCGATCCCCACCACCGACGCTACGGCGGCGCGGGGGAACAGGTCGGATGGCAGGGTCAGCAGGTTGGCGGAGAAACCCTGGTGCCCGGCCGTGGCCAGCCCCAGGATCAGCACCGCCACCCACAGGTTCGAGACCGAGGTGGCGAGCACCACGGGCAGCACGAAGGCGGCACAGGCCAGCATGGCGAACTTGCGGGCACCATTGACGCCCATCCCGCCCTTCATCAGGCGCGACGAGAACCAGCCGCCCGCCACCGACCCGACATCGGACAGGATGTAGATGGCGACCAGCGGCGGCCCGAAGCCTTTCAGGTCCAGCCCATAGGTGCGCGACAGGAAGTCGGGCAGCCAGAACAGGAACAGCCACCAGACCGGATCGGTCAGGAACTTGGCCCCCGCATAGGCCCAGGTCTCCCGCCGCTTCAGCAGCACCGACCAGCCGATGCGATGGGTCAGCGGCGGTTCGGCATCCGACCGGATATGGGCCAGTTCTTCCGCCGAAATGGTCTTGTGCGTCTCCGGCGTGCGGTAGAAGGCCAACCACGCCCCCAGCCAGACGAAGGACAACAGGCCCGTGACCACGAACGCCGCCTGCCAGCCCCAGGTCAGCGTGATCACCGGCACGATCAGCGGCGTGATGATGGCGCCGATATTGGCCCCGGCATTGAACAGACCCACGGCCAGGGCACGTTCCTTCTTGGGGAACCAGTCGGCCACGGCCTTCAGCCCGGCCGGGAAGTTGCCCGCCTCACCGGCGCCTAAGAACAGCCGGGCCGCCATGAACTGCGCCAGGGTGGATGCGGCGGCATGGGCGATATGGGCGAAGTTCCACACGGTGAAGGCCAGCGCATAGCCCCAGCGGGCCCCGATCACATCGATGAAGCGCCCGAACAGCAGATAGAAGACGGCATACGCGGCCTGGAAGGTGAAGACGATGTCGGCATAATCCGTCTCCGTCCAGCCGAACTCCACCGACAGGATCGGCTTCAGCAGGCCCAGCATCTGCCGGTCGACATAATTGATCACCGTGGCCGCGAACAGCAGCGCCACGACGATCCAACGTCGGCCAAGGCGGGTGGTGGTCTGCATGGGCGTCGGGGTCCTTCAAGGCAAGGAGAGGGCGTTCACCGACGCGGGTGTGCGGCGGTGGGGGAGGTGGATATGGTGCTTGGACTACCTAACTAACCTGCGCTCCCTCTCCCGCAAGCGGGCGAGGGCGTAACATCATCACCAATTCCACATGCTGCCGTCGCGCAACCGGGCGACGGGCAGGTACGCCGGCGTGTAGGGGTATTTCGCGGCCAGTTCCTCGTCGATATCCACCCCATGGCCCGGCACTTCGCCCGGGTACAGGTACCCGTCCTTGAAGCTGTAGGCATGGGGGAACACCGCGTCGGTCACTTCCGCATGGATCATGTATTCCTGGATGCCGAAATTCGGCACCCAGCTGTCGAAATGCAGGGCCGCCCCCATGCAGACGGGCGACAGGTCGGTGGCGCCATGACAGCCGGTGCGCACCTGGTACAGATCGGCCAGGGTGGCGATGCGGCGCAGATGCGTGATGCCGCCGGCATGGACCAGGGTGGCGCGGATATAGTCGATGAGCTGGTTCTGGATCAGCTCCCGGCAATCATGGATCGAATTGAACACCTCGCCCACCGCCAGCGGGGTGGTGGTGTGCTGGCGGATCAGGCGGAAACTCTCCTGGTTCTCCGCCGGTGTCGGGTCCTCCATCCAGAACAGCCGATAGGGTTCCAGCGACTTGCCCAGCCGGGCCGCCTCGATCGGGGTCAGCCGGTGATGCACGTCGTGCAGCAGGTGCAGGTCCCAGCCGAACTTGTCACGCACCGCCTCGAACAGCTTGGGCGCGAAATCCAGATAGGGCTCGGTCGCCCACAGCGTCTCGTCGGGCGTGCCGGCGCGGATGGCGGGTTCATACGCCTCCCCCTTCTGCACGCCATAGACCTTGTCCAGGCCCGGCACGCCGGTCTGCACGCGGATGGCCTTGAACCCCTTCTCCTTGTAATAGGCGACGCGGTCCAGCGCCTCGGGCACGTCGCGGCCATTGGCATGGGCATAGACCATCACGCCCTCGCGGCTCCTGCCGCCCAGCAGCTGATAGAGCGGCATGCCGGCCGCCTTGGCCTTGATGTCCCACAGCGCCATGTCCACGGCCGCGATGGCCGACATGGTGACGGGGCCGCGGCGCCAATAGGCACCCTTGTACAGATACTGCCAGATATCCTCGATCTGATGGGCATCGCGGCCGATCAGGCACGGGATGACATGGTCGGTCAGATAGCTTTCCACCGCCAGTTCACGCCCGTTCAGGGTTGCGTCACCGATGCCGTAGACGCCCTGATCCGTGACGATCTTCAGCGTCACGAAGTTGCGTCCCGGCGAGGTGACGATGCAATAGGCATTGGTGATGCGCATCGACGGCGGCTCCCCCGGTCCCCTGCCCTTATGGCGGGTCCGGAATGTCATGGTTGAACAGGGCGGGAAACCGCTTCTCCAGCTCCGGCAGCGAGGCCAGGATTTCCCGCAGATGGGTGCGCATGGCCGCCTGCGCCGTATCGGCGTCATGGGCGGCGATGGCATCCACGATGGATGTATGCTGCGCGATCAGGCGCGGCAGCGGCGTGGCATCGGTCATGGACAGGTATCGGGCCCTGTCCATCTGGGCCTTCGTCTCCTCCACCACGCGCCAGGCATAGTCGCACCCGACCGACAGCGCGATGGAGCGGTGGAAAGCCTCGTCCAGCTCCATGAAACGGGCATGGTCGCGCTCCTCGATGGCGCGGGCCTGCTGCTTCAGGTTGACACGGAAATCATCGATATGCCGGGGCGTGGCCTCCGCCGCCGCACGGGCAACAACGGCCATTTCCACGGCTTCGCGCACGAAACGGGCGTCGAACACTTGGCGGACCGAAATCTTGACGATGAAGGAACCGCGCTGCGGCTTGATCTGCAACAGGCCGGCATCCGCCAGCTTGATGAATGCCTCCCGCACCGGCTGACGGCTGACGCCCAGCTGGTCCGCGATCTCCTGCTCCGACAAGGCTTGGCCCGGCAGAAACACCATGCGGACGATGGCGCGGCGCAACTCCCGGAAGACGCGGCGCGCCACCGGTTCGGTGCTGTCCATATCGATCGGCCGCAGGCCGGGCCGTTCCTGGTCCCGTTCCAAGCGCTTCACTCCCTGATATTCATTCCCGAGCCCCGGCCCCGGTATTTCCCGGTCGAGGTTTCGGCGGCAATCATAACAACGCCGTTGCCGTTACCATTCATGTATACTACCATACCAGTGACGGTCAAGAGCGCTGTTGCGGATTTCTGATAGCGCTACCATAATTTCCCGCAAGACAGCTCACCTCGTCATCCCGTCGACAAGCCGGGACCCAGGGGCCAAACGCCCGACCTTACAGCCGCTTTGATCAAGACAGCTTCGAGGTTTGATCCTGTGGCCCCTGGGTCCCGGCTTGTCGCCAGGATGATGAAGAAAGAGCACATGCAATGACCGGCCCGACATAAACAGGCCGGCGGCAGGGAGGAAGAATGCGTATGCTTGGACGCCTGCTGGCGGGCCTGATGCTCGCCCTTGGTCTGGCGGCACCTGTCTTTGCCGAAGATGGCTATGATCTGTGGCTGCGGTTCCGGCCGCTGGCGGGCAATGCCCTGTCCCAGGCGGAAACACGCCTGGGCAGCGTGGCGGCAGCCGATGCCGGCAGCACCGCCGTGACGGAACTGACCCGGGGCCTGACCGGCCTGCTGGGCCGGCCCGTGCCGGTGGCCGCTGGTGGCAAGGTGCTGGTCGGCACCGCCGATGATCCGACGATCAAGTCCCTGGGGCTGGACCTGTCGGGCCTGGGCAATGACGGCTATGTCATCCGCAGCGTCCAGGACCGCACGGTGATCGCGGCCGGCACGAAGACCGGCCTGCTCTATGGCGC
This sequence comes from Niveispirillum sp. KHB5.9, assembly GCF_048066115.1. NCBI lineage: Bacteria > Pseudomonadati > Pseudomonadota > Alphaproteobacteria > Rhodospirillales > Azospirillaceae > Niveispirillum > Niveispirillum sp. KHB5.9. The sequence goes on from NZ_JBLTYX010000016.1 coordinate 73,233, forward strand.
CTTCCATCTGCTGCGGCTGGCCCAGGAACAAGGGCCGCTGACGGCCCTTTCCGTGCGGGAGGTGCCGCGCATCGACCGCCGCGTCCTGAACCATTGGGACAATCTGGACCGCTATGTGGAGCGCGGTTACGCCGGCGAATCGATCTTCGACTGGCACAAGCTGCCCGACTGGCAGGACCCGCGCTATAAGGACTATGCCCGCGCCAACGCCTCGATCGGCATCAACGGCACCGTGGTGAACAATGTCAACGCCAACGCCACCATCCTGACCCGCCCCTGGCTGGAGAAGGTGAAGGCGCTGGCCGATATCTTCCGGCCCTATGGCATCAAGATCTATCTGGTGGCCCGGTTTTCAGCACCCAAGGAGATCGGCGGGCTGGCCAATGCCGACCCACTGGACCCGGCGGTGGTGGCCTGGTGGAAGGCCAAGGCGGATGAGGTCTATTCCATCATCCCCGATTTCGGCGGCTTCCTGATCAAGGCCAATTCGGAGGGACAGCCAGGGCCCCAGGATTACGGCCGCACCCATGCCGACGGGGCCAACATGCTGGCCGATGCCGTGGCGCCCCATGGCGGCATCATCATGTGGCGGGCCTTCGTCTATAGCCATGAGACGCCCGACGACCGCGCCAAGCAGGCCTATAGCGAATTCGTGCCCCTGGACGGCACGTTCCGCGACAATGTCCTGGTGCAGGTGAAGAACGGGGCGGTGGATTTCCAGCCGCGCGAGCCCTTCCACCCGCTGTTCGGCGCCATGCCCAAGACACCGCTGATGATGGAATTCCAGATCACCAAGGAATATCTGGGCTTCGCCACCCATCTGGCCTATCTGGCGCCGATGTGGAAGGAAACGCTGGCGGCAGACACCTTCCGGCCCAAACAGGGTGCGACCGTCGCCAAGGTGGTGGATGGCAGCCTGGACGGGCACAAGCTGTCGGCCATGGCCGGTGTGGCCAATATCGGCAGCGACCGCAACTGGACCGGATCGGTCTTCGACCAGGCCAACTGGTACGCCTATGGTCGCCTGGCCTGGAACCATGACCTGACATCCGATGCCATCGCACGCGAATGGATCGCCGCCACCTTCGGCCCCGACCGGGCTTTGGTCGATCCCATCCTGTCGATGATGCTGCCGTCACACGAGGCGGTGGTGGAATATATGACGCCGCTGGGCCTGCATCACCTGATGGGCCGGGGTCATCATTACGGCCCGGCCCCCTGGGTCGATGGCGGCCCGCGTGCCGACTGGACCTCGGTCTATTACCACCGTGCCACGAAGGACGGGATCGGCTTCGACCGTACGCGCAAGGGCAGCGGGGCCGTGGATCAATATGCCAAGGTCTGGGCCGACCGGTTCGACAAGGTGAAGACCACGCCGCCGGAACTGCTGCTCTGGTTCCACCATGTCGGCTGGCAGGAGAAACTGTCCACCGGCCGCACGCTCTGGGCGGAGCTGCTGTACCGCTATGGTCACGGCATCCAGACCGTGTCCGGCATGCGCCGCACCTGGGACGGGCTGAAGGACAAGGTGGATGGGCCGCGCTGGACCCAGACCGCCGCCTTCCTGGCGATCCAGGAACGGGAAGCGCAATGGTGGCGCGATGCCAGCGTGGCCTATTGGCAATCCTTCCACGGCCTGCCTTTGCCGCCGGGCGAGAAACCGCCGCCACAGAGCCTGTCCTACTACCAGTCCCTGAGCTTCCCCTTCGCGCCGGGAGATGGAAAATGAAGAAGAACGCTTCGATATTGGGTCTCACCACCCTCCTCGCCCTCTCCCCCCTGCCCACCCACGCCGCCGAAGCCCCCCTGCTGCATCCGATGTTCCAGGATCATGGCGTCCTGCAGCGCGGCGCCCCGATCAAGGTGTGGGGCGATGCCAAACCGGGGGAGAGCGTCACCGTCACCCTGGGCGACGCCAAGGCCACGGCGAAAGCCGGCAAGGACGGCGCCTGGCAGGCCATCCTGCCGGCGCAAAAGGCCGGCGGCCCCTTCACCCTGACGGCGAAGACCGCCAGCGCCGAGCAATCGGCGACGGATGTGCTGGTCGGTGACGTCTATCTCTGTTCCGGCCAGTCCAACATGGAGATGCAGGTCCGCCGCTCCCTGGATGCCTGGAACGAGACGGGGACCCGCGCCAACCAGCCGCTGATGCGCTATCTGAATGTCGAACGCGACACGGCCACCACGCCCAAGCGCCAATTCGGCAAGCCGGTCAGCTGGCAGCCCATCTCGCCGAAGAATGTCGGCGACATGTCGGCCGTCTGCTATTTCTTCGGGCGGGAGATGCGCAAGCTGGAGGATGTGCCCGTCGGTCTGATCAACAGCGCCTGGGGCGGCTCCACGATCGAGGCCTGGACGGGGGCCGAGGCCCTGCGCAAGCAGGACGGCTACGAAAAGCCCCTGTCCTTCCTGGCCCGCTATGACCGCGATGTCATCGACGGGGTGCGCGGCTTCACCGACAGTTGGGTGGATTGGTGGCGGCCCCTGGGCAAGGGCGATCTCTGGCTGGAGACGTACGGCCAGGGCGAAGGCTGGCGCGAGGCGCCGGCCACCTTCCGCCCATGGGAAAGCTGGGGGGTGCCCGAGCTGGCCGCCTATAACGGCCTGGTCTGGATGCGCACCACCATCACCCTGACGGAAGCACAGGCCAAGGGGGCCGCCGCCCTGCGCCTGGGTCCCATCGATGATCTGGACATCACCTGGGTCAATGGCACGGCCGTCGGCAGCCTGTACGGCCCCGGCGATCCCCGCCGTTACCGCCTGCCGCCCGGCACGCTGAAGGCGGGGGCCAACACCATCACCATCGCCATCCTGGACGGCTATGGCGATGGCGGGCTCTATGGCTCGGCGGAGGCCCAGGCGGTGGAGCTGGCCGACGGCTCGCTGCTGACCCTGGCTACACCGTGGCAGTACCAGCCCACACCGGTGGACACATCCCGCGCACCACAGGCCCCCTGGGGCACCGTCAACGGCCTGTCCACCATCCACAATGCCATGCTGGCCCCCATCGGCCCCTATGGCGTCCGTGCCGCCCTCTGGTACCAGGGCGAAAGCAACGCCGCCCAGCCGCAGAAATACAAGGCGCTGCTGACCGGCCTGATGGGCGACTGGCGCCGGCAGTTCGGGGCCGACCTGCCCTTCTTGGTGGTGCAGCTGCCGGAATGGGGCTACCCGTCCGACAAGCCGGTCGAGAGCAATTGGGCGGCCTTGCGCGAAAGCCAGCGGGCGGCGGTGGCCGCCGATCCCAAGGCGGGACTGGCCGTGGCGCTGGGGGTGGGCGACTGGTACGACATCCACCCCGCCAACAAGCAGATCGTGGCCAAGCGTCTGGTCCGTGCCGCACAGAAACTGCTGCGCGGAGAGGCGGTGACGGGGTCTGGCCCCCTTCCCGCCGCCGTCACGCGCAGCGGCGATACCGTGTCGGTGCGCTTCACCGATATCGACGGCAAGCTGGGGGCCCTGGGCTATCACCGCCCGCTGGGGTTCGAACTATGCGGGGAGGCGGCGGGCAGTTGCCGCTTCATCGACGCCACCCTGTCGGGGGACACGGTGACCCTGCCCGTGGGCAACGGTCCGGCGGTACGGGTGCGTTACTGCTGGGCCGACAGCCCGGTTTGCAACCTCTATGACGGCGCGCGCCTGCCGGCGGGGCCGTTCGAGGCGGTTGTGAAGTGAGGGGGAAGGAAGGGTTCCTCAGCTTGCCAGATGAAACAGAAGTACAACATTGCCGCACTCTCTACCGTCACCCCGGCGGAAGCCGGGGCCCAAATCGTAGAGCGAAGCGCTTGTCACTTGGGCCCCGGCTTCCGCCGGGGTGACGGTAGAGAAGGTGGAAGCGTTTCGCGTTCCAACACCCGCATTGACATCCGTGTCACAGTCCCTCAATGATAGCGCTACCATCGCCCCGGCAGAGGGCGGCAGTTGCGAGAATATACCGGGAGGAAAATTACCGATGACACCCAAGCTGTCCCGCCGACTGTTCGGCGCCAGCCTGCTGGCGCTCACCTCCGCTGCGGCCATCCCCGCCAGCGTCGCCTTCGCACGCGGGAAAGAGCCTTATCGCGACCCGTCCCTGCCCATCGATGTCCGTATCGAGGACCTGCTCTCCCGCATGACGCTGGAGGAGAAGGTGGCCCAGATGATCGGCATCTGGCAGGACAAGAAGCTGGTCAATAACGAGAAGGGCGGCTTCGACGCCAAGAGGGCCGCCAAGAGCTTCCCCAACGGTCTGGGCCAGATTTCCCGCCCCGGCGACCGCGTCGGGGCCGTGGACAAGGACGGCGCGCCCATCGCGGCCGGCGCCAAGGCCAACATCATCAACCGCGAGGGCCTGGAAGCCGCCACCTATGTCAACGCCGCCCAGAAATGGGCCGTTGAACAGACGCGCCTGGGCATCCCCATGATCTTCCATGAGGAAGCGCTGCACGGTTTCGTGGCCCGTGGCGCCACCAGCTTCCCGCAATCGATTGCCCTGGCCAGCAGCTGGGACCCCGCCCTGCTGGAGCGCATCTTCGGCGTGGCCGCGCGGGAGATGCGCCTGCGCGGCGTGCATCTGGCCCTGGCCCCCGTGGTCGATATCGTCCGCGACCCGCGCTGGGGCCGGACGGAGGAAACCTATGGCGAGGACCCGTGGCTGGTCTCCGAAATGGGCCTGGCCGCGATGAAGGGCTTCCAGGGCACCTCTCTGCCCCTGGCCAAGGACAAGGTTCTGGTCACGCTGAAGCACATGACCGGCCATGGCCAGCCGGAAAGCGGCACCAATGTCGGCCCCGCCCCCATTTCCGAGCGCACCTTGCGCGAAAACTTCCTGGTGCCGTTCGAACGCGCGGTGAAGAACCTGCCCATCCGCGCCATCATGCCGTCTTATAACGAGGTCGATGGCGTCCCCAGCCATGCCAACAAATGGCTGCTGGATACGGTGCTGCGCAAGGAATGGGGCTATAAGGGCGCGCTGGTCAGCGATTATTTCGCCGTGCGCGAGCTGAACACCGTCCACCACATGACCCGTGACCTGGCCGATGGTGCGGTCCGCGCGCTGAATGCCGGGGTGGATGTGGAGCTGCCGGATGGCGAAGGCTACCCGCTGCTGCCCGGTCTGGTGCGCGAGGGCAAGGCGTCGGAAGCCCAGATCAACGACGCCGTGCGCCGCATCCTGCGCATGAAGTTCGAGGCCGGGCTGTTCGAGAACCCCTATGTCGATGCCAAGGTGGCGGACAAGCTGACCGCCACGCCGGACGCGATTGCTTTGGCGCGCGAGGCGGCGGCCCGGTCGATGGTGCTGCTGAAGAACCAGAACAACGCCCTGCCGCTGAACCCGACCGGTGCTGGTACCCTGCTGGTCGTCGGCACTCATGCCAAGGACACGCCCATCGGCGGCTATTCGGAAGTGCCGCGCAAGGTGGTGTCCGTCATCGAAGGCCTGCAGGCAGCCGCCAAGGGCCTGAAGGTCGAGTATGCCGAAGGCGTGCGCCTGACCCGTCAGCGGGTGTGGGAAGAGGACAAGGTCGAGCCCATTCCCGATGCGGAGAATGACGCCCTGATCAAGGAAGCGGTGGCCAAGGCCGCCAGCGCCGACACGATCCTGCTGGTCCTGGGCGAGAATGAGCAGCTGAGCCGCGAGGCCTGGGCCAAGTCGCATCTGGGCGACCGCGCCAGCCTGGACCTCTATGGCCGCCAGTCCGACCTGGCGGAAGAGATGTTCAAGCTGGGCAAGAAAATCATCGTCCTGCTGCTGAACGGCCGGCCGCTGGCCGTCAACCGCCTGGCGGAAAAGGCCGACGCCCTGATCGAAGGCTGGTATCTGGGCCAGGAAACGGGCAATGGCGTGGCCGACGTGCTGTTCGGCAAAGTCTCGCCGGGCGGCAAGCTGCCCATCACCATCCCGCGCTCCGTCGGCCAGCTGCCGGTCTATTACAATGCCAAGCCGTCGGCCCGGCGCGGCTACCTGTTCGATGATGTCACGCCGCTGTTCCCGTTCGGCTTCGGTCTGACCTATTCGACGTTCGAGCTGGAGGCGCCGGTCCTGTCGCGCGGCCAGATCGGCACGGGCGACAGCGTCGATGTCTCCGTCACCATCCGCAATACCGGTTCCCGCCCCGCCGATCAGGTGGTCCAGATCTATGTCCGGGATGAGGAGGCGTCGGTGACGCGGCCGGTGAAGGAGCTGAAGCGGTTCCAGCGTGTAACGCTGGCGGCCGGTGCGTCCACCACCGTGCGCTTCACCCTGACCCCGGACGATCTGTCGCTCTGGAACCTGGATATGAAGCGCGTGGTCGAACCCGGCATCTTCACCATCAGCGCCGGATTCGACTCTGTCGAGTTGAAGCCGGTCGAATTGAAAGTGGTTTAAGCAAGTAAGCCGTAGGTCAGGTCGAGGACAAAGTCCGAGCCCTGACAAGCGACAGTGCGAGGAAATGTCAGGGCTCGCCTGCGCTCGACCTGACCTACGGCATAAAACCATTTGGTTTTACCCTGTTACCGCTATCAATTCTCACCCATATCGACTAAAGTCGTCCCTCTATCTGGGAGAGTGTCCCATGTCTTCGTCGCCCGTGTCCCCCGCCCTGCTGACCGATTTCCTGCCCGCGGACTGGCGTGATGCGCATCTGCTGGGGCGGCTGGATTTCGGGCAGGGACCGACGCCGGTGATGATCAAGGGCGGGCATTTGTTCGACCTGTCGGGTGTGGCCCCCACCGTGTCCGACCTGTTGAACAACCTGCCCGATGGCGCCCTGCCCACCGGTGGCCAGGATCTGGGCGATGCCGGCACGATCAAGGTGGCGCTGCAATGGGGCGAGGCGCTGCCCGGTGCGCCTTTGCTGCTGTCCCCGATCGATCTTCAGTGCATCAAGGCCGCCGGCGTCACCTTCGCCGTGTCGGCCCTGGAACGGGTGATCGAGGAACGGGCGCGCGGCGATTACGCCAAGGCCAACGAGATCCGTAGCGACCTGTCGGCCCGCATCGGCACCGACCTGCGCGCGGTCAAGCCCGGCTCGACCGAGGCGGCCGCGCTGAAACAGGCGCTGATCGCCGATGGGCTGTGGTCGCAATATCTGGAAGTGGCCATCGGCCCGGATGCGGAGATTTTCACCAAAGGCCCGACCCTGTCGTCGGTGGGCTGGGGTGCCTATATCGGCGTGCGCGCCGATAGCGACTGGAACAATCCGGAGCCGGAGGTGGCGCTGGCCGTCGATGGCAAGGGCCGCGTGCATGGCGCCACCTTGGGCAATGACGTGAACCTGCGCGATTTCGAGGGGCGTTCGGCCCTGCTGCTGTCCAAGGCCAAGGACAATAACGCGTCCTGCGCGCTGGGCCCCTTCATCCGCCTGTTCGACGGCACGTTCAGCATCGATGATGTGCGCAATGCCGAAGTGTCGGTGAATGTCACCGGCACCGACGGTTTCGTGCTGAACGGCAAGTCCAACATGGCGCTGATCAGCCGTGATCCGCTGGACCTCGTGGGTCAGACCATCGGCAAGAACCATCAATATCCCGACGGCTTCGTGCTGTTCATGGGCACGCTTTTCGCGCCCATCGACGATCGCGACGCCCCGGGCAAGGGTTTCACCCATAAGGGCGGCGACGTGGTCACGATCGCCAGCCCCCGGCTTGGCAGCCTGTCCAACAAGGTTGCCGGTTGCCATGAGGCGCCGGCGTGGAATTTCGGCATCGGCGATCTGATGCGCAACCTGGCCAAGCGTGGCCTCTTGCGCGGCTGATCCCACCCCAACCTTCCCCCATGCAACGCCCCACCCTGGACCATCCAACATGACCTATGCGATTTACCCCAGCCTGCGCGGAAAACGGGTGCTGATCACCGGCGGCGGTTCCGGCATCGGCGCCGGGATGGTGGAAGCCTTCGTCCGCCAGGGGGCCCGCGTCCATTTCGTGGATGTGGCGGTCCAGGACAGCGAGGAACTGGTCACCAGCTTCGCGGGGGCGGAGGTTGCCCCCACCTTCACCCCATGCGACCTGACCGACCTGGGTGCGGTGAAGTCCACCATCGATGCCATTATCACGGCCGAGGGTGGTATCGATGTCCTGGTCAACAACGCCGCCAATGACGACCGCCACACGGTGGCGGAGGTGACGCCGGAATATTGGGACAACCGCATGGCGGTGAACCTGCGCCACCTGTTCTTCGCGACCCAGGCGGTGGTGCCGGCGATGAAGACGGCCGGCGGTGGTGCCATCATCAATCTGGGTTCCATCTCCTGGCACCTCGCCCTGCCGGAAATCGCCCTGTACCAGACCGCCAAGGCGGGGATCGAGGGCATGACCCGCGCCCTGGCCCGCGACCTGGGTGAGGATAATATCCGCGTCACCTGCGTCGTGCCGGGCGGGGTGAAGACCCCACGCCAGATGCGCCTGTGGCACAATCCGGAGGAAGAAGCGCGCATGCTGGGCCTGCAGTGCCTGAAGCAGCGTGTTGAACCGCGCGACATCGCCGCGATGGTGCTATTCCTGGCGTCCGACGATGCGAGATTGTGCACGGCGCACAATTACTTCGTCGATGCGGGGTGGCGATGACCGATCTTTCCTCCATCAATCCGGAATGCCTCTGGGACCTGAAGGGCATCCTGCTGGAAGGCGCGACCTGGGATGCCGAGCGGGCGGTCCTGTGGTTCGTGGATATCAAGAAGCGGTATATCCACCGCCTGGACCCCAATACCGGCACGCGCGACACCTGGGGTGCGCCGGACCAGCCGGGCTTCGTCCTGCCGCGCCAGGGCGGCGGGCTGGTGGTGGGCATGCCGCACGGGTTGCACCAGTTCGACCCGGCCACGGGCAGCTTCGCCCCTCTGGTTTCCGTGGAAACCGACCGGACGGGCAACCGCCTGAATGACGGTTTCACCGATGCCACCGGCCGTGTCTGGTTCGGCAGCATGGATGATGCGGAGAAGGCCGATAGCGGCGCCTTCTACCGCTGGACCGGTGGCGAGCCCGCCCGCATCCTGGACGGTATCTGCATCACCAACGGTCCGGCGACCAGCCCGGATGGCACGATCCTGTACCATACCGACACGCTGGCCCAGACTGTCTATGCCGCCGACATCCTGCCCGACGGCAGCATCGCCAACCGTCGCACCTTCGCGAAGATCGGCGAGAATGACGGCTATCCCGACGGGATGGCGGTGGACAGCGAGGGCTGCGTCTGGGTCGCCCTGTTCTTCGGGCAATCCATCCGCCGCTACGCGCCCGACGGCACGCTGCTGGGCGCCGTCCCCATGCCCGTTTCCAACATCACCAAGCTGGCCTTCGGCGGGCCGGACCTGCGCACTGTTTATGTGACCACGGCCTCCAAGGGCCTGTCGGATCAGGAACGGATGGAGCAGCCGTTGGCCGGTGGCCTGTTCAGTTTCCAAAGCCCGGTGGCGGGTCTCCCGCCCGCAAAGGTGCGCGCATGACCGACGATAACCGCCCCACCCGCCGCTTCCGTTCGCGCGAATGGTTCGATGCGCCGGGGCGGGCCGACATGACGGCGCTCTATCTGGAGCGCTTCATGAATTACGGGCTGACGCCCAAGGAACTGCGTTCGGGCAAGCCGATCATCGGCATCGCCCAGACCGGGTCCGACCTGTCGCCCTGCAACCGCATCCATGTCGATCTGGCCAAGCGGACCCGCGATGGCATCCGCGATGCCGGTGGCATTCCGTTCGAGTTTCCGGTCCACCCGATTTTCGAGAATTGCCGCCGGCCCACGGCGGCCCTTGACCGCAACCTGGCCTATCTGGGTCTGGTGGAGGTGCTGCACGGCTATCCGATCGATGCGGTGGTCCTGACCACCGGCTGCGACAAGACCACGCCGTCGGGCGTGATGGCGGCCAGCACGGTCGACATCCCGGCCATCGTGCTGTCGGGCGGGCCGATGCTGGATGGCTGGTTCGAAGGCGAACTGGTCGGGTCCGGCACCGTCATCTGGCGCGGCCGCCGCCGGCTGGGCGCCGGGGAGATCACCGAGGAACAGTTCCTGGACCTGGCCGCCGCATCGGCCCCGTCCGCCGGCCATTGCAACACCATGGGCACGGCCAGCACCATGAACGCCATTGCCGAGGTGCTGGGCCTGTCCCTGCCCGGCTGCGCCGCCATCCCGGCACCCTACCGTGAACGCGGGCAGATGGCCTATGAGACGGGCCGGCGTATCGTGGAAATGGCGTATGAGGATCTGCGCCCGTCGAAGATTCTGACCCGTCAGGCCTTCATCAACGCCATCGTCGCCAATGCCGCCATCGGCGGGTCGACCAACGCCCAGCCACATATCGTGGCCATGGCCCGCCATGCCGGGGTGGAGATCACCCACGACGACTGGCGCCAGTACGGGTACGACGTGCCGCTGCTGGTGAACCTGCAGCCGGCCGGCAAATATCTGGGCGAGCGGTTCCACCGTGCCGGCGGCGTGCCGTCTGTGCTGTGCGAACTGGCCGGTGCCGGCAAGATCGACACTTCATGTTTGACCGTGTCGGGCAAGTCGATCGCCGAGAATATCCAGGGTTGCGAGACGACGGACCGTGAGGTCATCTTCGCCTATGACAAGCCGCTGATGCAGCGGGCAGGCTTCCTGGTGCTGAAGGGCAATCTGTTCGACTTCGCCATCATGAAAACGTCGGTGATTTCGGATGATTTCCGACAGCGCTATCTCTCCCGCCCCGGTCATGAGGGCGTGTATGAGGGCCGCGCCATCGTTTTCGACGGTCCGGACGATTATCATGACCGGATCAACGATCCCGCACTCGACATCGATGAGAACTGCATCCTGGTGGTGCGCGGCGCCGGTCCGCTGGGCTTCCCCGGCTCGGCCGAGGTGGTGAACATGCAGCCGCCCGATGCCCTGCTGAAGAAGGGCATCAAGAGCCTGCCCACCATCGGCGACGGGCGGCAGTCCGGCACGTCGGACAGCCCGTCCATCCTGAATGCCAGCCCGGAATCGGCGGCGGGCGGCGGTCTGGCCATCCTGCGCACCGGCGACACGCTGCGCCTCGACCTCAACAAGGGCACCTGCGACATGCTGGTGGACGAGGCGGAGATGGTGCGGCGCTGGACCCAGGACCCGGCCCCGCCGATCCCGGCGTCGAAGACGCCGTGGCAGGAACTGTATCGCGCCAATGTCGGCCAGCTGGACAGCGGTGGCTGCCTGGAGATGGCCTTGAAGTACCGCGGCGTGGCGGACGAGACGCCGCGGCATAATCACTGAAATTAATCGGGGGAGTCGCAGACCGGCAAAGCCGGCTGCGGCAGGGACATAACCAGGAGAACAAGATGAGCGGTTCCAGGGAGGAACAGGTCAACATGGGCTTCATCGCCGCAATCGTGGCGGTGGCGACCATTGGTGGCTTCATGTTCGGCTATGACAGCGGCGTGATCAACGGCACGGTGGAGGGTCTGAAGAAGGCCTTCAATTCCAACAGCGTCGATACCGGCTTCAATGTCGCGTCGATCCTGCTGGGCTGTGCCGCCGGCGCCTTCAGCGCGGCCCGGCTGGCCGACATTATCGGCCGCCGCAAGGTGATGATGATCGCGGCATTGCTGTTCATCATCAGCGCCATCCTGACCGGCGGGGCGCATTCCGCCTCCATCTTCGTCATCGGCCGCCTGATCGGCGGGTTGGGCGTGGGTGCGGCCTCGGTGCTGTCGCCGGCCTATATCTCCGAAGTGACCCCCGCCTCCATCCGGGGTCGGCTGTCCTCGGTGCAGCAGATCATGATCATCTCCGGCCTGACCGGCGCCTTCCTGGGCAATTACCTGATCGCCGGTGCCGCCGGCGGGTCGACGGAGCCGTTCTGGCTGGGCTATGAGGCCTGGCGCTGGATGTTCTGGGCCCAGATCATTCCGGCCACCCTGTTCCTGGGTGCCCTGCTGATCATCCCGGAAAGCCCGCGCTATCTGGTGGTGAAGGGCCGTGAGGCCGAGGCGCAGGCGGTGCTGTCCCGCCTGTTCGGCCCCGCCGCCGGTGCCGCCAAGGTGGTGGAAATCCGCCAGAGCCTGGCCGCCGACCATCACAAACCCAAGCTGTCCGACCTGATCGACAAGGTCACCGGCAAGGTCCGTCCCATCGTCTGGGTCGGTATCGGTCTGGCCGTGTTCCAGCAGCTGGTCGGCATCAATGTCGTGTTCTATTACGGCGCCGTGCTGTGGCAGGCGGTGGGCTTCAGCGAGGCCGACGCGCTGCGCATCAACATCCTGTCGGGCTCGCTCTCCATCCTGGGCTGCCTGGCGTCCATGGCACTGGTCGACAAGCTGGGGCGCAAGCCGCTGCTGATCATCGGGTCGGCCGGCATGGCCGTCACGCTCGGCATCATGGCGGTCTGCTTCGCCTCGGGCTCGCTGGTCGATGGCAAGCTGCATCTGTCCGACAATATCGGCCTGATCGCGCTGATCAGCGCCAATGCCTATGCGGTTTTGTTCAACTTCTCCTGGGGCCCGGTGATGTGGGTCATGCTGGGTGAGATGTTCCCCAACCAGATCCGCGGCTCCGGTCTGGCGGTGTCCGGTCTGGCGCAGTGGACGGCCAATTTCGGCATCACCATGACCTTCCCCATCCTGCTGACCACCATCGGCCTGACGGGGGCGTACGGCTTCTACGCGCTGTTCGCCGCCATCTCCTTCTTCTTCGTCCGCTCCCTGGTGCATGAGACCAAGGGCCGCGAGCTGGAGCAGATGGAAGGCTGATATTCCGCATGACATTCCGCCGGGGTACCTCCCCGGCGGAATTGGTTGCGCCAGCAAGGCGGCCGGCCGATAAAGGGGCGTTTTCCGACACCAGGGGCGGGGCATCATGGAACGACAGAGACGGCGTGGTACGCAGGCGGTGACCATCCGTGAGGTGGCGGCCCGTGCCGGTGTCTCCTCCATGACCGTGTCGCGCGTCATCAACAAGGATGACAAGGTCAACGAGAATACCCGCGCCATGGTGGAGGCCGCCATCCGCGAGCTGAACTACACCCCCAACCCCGCCGCCCGTCGGCTGGCCGGGTCGGAGGTGCTGCGCATCGGCCTGCTCTATTCCAATCCGTCCAGCGCCTACCTGTCGGAATTCCTGGTGGGCGCGCTCGATGAGAGCAGCCGCGAGGGCCATCAGCTGGTGGTGGAGAAATGCGCCGGCACGGCCAAGGCCACGGCGTCCGTCACCCGCCTGCTGGCCGGCGGCGTCAACGCCTTCATCCTGCCGCCGCCACTGTGTGAGTCCAAGCCAATCCTCACCATGCTGGAAGAGGCGAATGTCATCGCCGTGGCCGTGGCCACCGGCCGGCCCAACCCGCATTTGCCGACCATCCGCATCGACAATTACGCGGCGTCCAAGCAGATGACGGAGCATCTGATCGGCCTGGGTCATCGCCGCCTGGGCTTCATCAAGGGCAACAAGAACCAGTCGGCATCCGACATGCGCCTGCATGGCTTCCTGGATGCCTGCGCCGAGGCCGGCATCGCCGAGGCCGATATCCTGACCGAGCAGGGCCAATATGATTATGCGTCAGGTTTGGAGGCGGCGGAAAAGCTGCTGACCGCCGAACCGCGCCCTACGGCGATCTTCGCAGCCAATGACGACATGGCGGCAGCCACCATCTCCGTTGCCCACCGCCTGCACCTGGACGTACCCAATGACCTGTCCGTGGCCGGTTTCGACGATACGCTGATCGCCACCACCGTCTGGCCGCCCCTGACCACCATCCGCCAGCCCATCGCCGCCATGGGCAAGGCCGCCGTCGTGGCGCTGGCCACCGCCATGCGCAACCGCTGGCAGCCCGGTCGCAGCGGCAGCAGCGACGGGCCGGAACAGAAGCTGCTGGCCTATAAGCTGGTGAAGCGGGAAAGCACGATCCCGGTGGAGTGAAGGGGGCTGTCGCTTCCGCTTCTCTCCACCGTCATCCCGGCGAACGCCGGGGCCCAGGGGCCAGGCGCCCCGCCCCTATCGGCAGCTTCGATCCAGGCAGCGTAGAGGCTTGATCCTGTGGCCCCTGGGTCCCGGCGTTCGCCGGGATGACGGGGAAGGGATTGAGAAGGCGCCCCTCAGTGCCCAATCCCCCGCAGCCCGCCCTTGGCCGCCTCTTCCAGGAACCATTCATAGGTCAGGCGCAGGCCTTCGGCCAGGCTGGTCCGGGCGGTCCAGCCCAAGCCCTTCAGCTTGGCATTGTCCATCAGCTTGCGCGGCGTGCCGTCCGGCTTGGACGCGTCGAAGGTGAACCTTCCCTGCCAGCCCACCGCGGCCGCCACCTGCTCGGCCAGGGTGCGGATGGAAACCTCCTGCCCCGTGCCGACATTGACATGGTCGTAGCCACTGTAATTCTTCAGCAGGAACACCAGCGCGTCGGCCAGATCATCCACATACAGGAATTCGCGCAGCGGCTTGCCCGTGCCCCAGATCGCCACTTCCGGCAGCCGGTCGCGCTTGGCATCATGCAGGCGGGCCATCAGGGCCGGCAGCACATGGCTGCCCGAGGGGTGGAAATTGTCGCCGATACCGTACAGGTTGGTGGGCATGGCCGAGATATAATCGCAACCATGCTGCTTGCGGAACGCCTGGCACAGCTTGATGCCGGCGATCTTGGCGATGGCGTACCATTCGTTGGTGGGTTCCAGCGGACCGGTCAGCAGCGCATCCTCGCTCATCGGCTGCGGCGCCAGCTTGGGATAGATGCAGGACGAGCCCAGGAACAGCAGCTTTTCCACATTGGCGCGGAACGCGGCCTGCACGATGTTCGTCTCGATGACCAGGTTGTCATAGAGGAAATCGGCCGGGAAGCTGTTATTGGCCAGGATGCCGCCGACCTTGGCGGCGGCCACGACGACGGCGTCGGGCTTGTTGGCGGCAACCCATTCCTCGACTTGCCTCTGGCGGGTGAGGTCCAATTCGTCGCGGGTCGCCGTCAGAACGGTGCAGCCCTCGCCGGCCAGACGGCGCACGACGGCGCCGCCCACCATGCCGCGATGACCGGCCACCCAGACGCGCTTGCCCGTCAGGTCATAGGGCTTCAGCTCGCTCATCATTGCTCTCCGGGGCCGCTGTCAGGCCAGCAGTTTCACGTCGGCTTCAACCATTTCCTTCACCAGATCGGGGAAGGAGGTCGTGTGCGTCCAGCCCAGCTTTTCCTTGGCCTTGGCCGGATCGCCCAGCAGCAGATCCACTTCCGTGGGGCGGAAATAGCGCGGGTCGATGCGCACCAGCACCTGGCCGCTGGCGGCGTCGCGGCCGATCTCGTCCACCTCATAACCGCTCCATTCGATGGTGCGGCCGACATGGCCGAAGGCACGTTCCACGAATTCGCGCACCGTGTGCGTCTCCCCCGTGGCCAGCACGAAATCCTCGGCCTTCTCCTGCTGCAGGATGCGCCACATGCCCTCGACATAATCGCGCGCATGGCCCCAGTCGCGCTTGGCGTCCAGGTTGCCCAGATAGAGGCAATCCTGCTGACCATGATGGATGGCGGCCACGGCGCGGGTGATCTTGCGGGTGACGAACGTCTCGCCGCGGATCGGGCTTTCATGGTTGAACAGGATGCCGTTGCTGGCATGCATGCCATAGGCCTCGCGGTAATTCACCGTGATCCAGTAGGCATAGAGCTTGGCGGCGGCATAGGGGCTGCGCGGATAGAAGGGCGTCGTCTCCCGCTGCGGCACTTCCTGCACCAGACCATACAGTTCCGAGGTGGAAGCCTGGTAGAAGCGGGTCTTCTCCTCCAGCTTCAGGATGCGGATGGCTTCCAGCAGGCGCAGCGTGCCGATGCCGTCGGCATTGGCGGTATATTCCGGGGTCTCGAAGCTGACCTGCACATGGCTCTGGGCGGCCAGGTTATAGATCTCGTCGGGCTGGGTTTCCTGGACGATGCGGATCAGGTTGGTGCTGTCGGTCAGGTCGCCATAATGCAGCTGGAACCGGACATCCTGCTCATGGATGTCCTGGTACAGATGGTCGATGCGCGCCGTGTTCAGCGAGGACGAGCGGCGCTTCAGACCATGGACTATATAGCCCTTGGACAGCAGCAGTTCCGAGAGATAGGCACCGTCCTGGCCGGTGACGCCGGTGATCAAGGCAACCTTACGCGACATGCTTGCATACTCCGGGCGATGGTTGGCCCATCGCATTAAAGAAACCGCCCAAGCGCCCCGCCAGCGGCGACCAAACCCTGCTCATACCGCGTTGCGGCAGCCCGATCAACGGGCACTGTTCCCCAACGTTTCCAGCGCATTGAACACGGCATCGGCGTCGCCGACATCCGTGCGGATATAGCGCTGCCCGTCGCGCTGGCCCTCGCGGCAGATCAGGTCCACATCAGATAGAGGCGACCCGATATAAAGCACATCCCGGCCGGACGCGATGCAGCCATAGGTCTTGGACGGAATGACATAGGCCACGAACCCGTCGCGCAGGGTGATCAGATGCGCATCGGGCGTCGCCAGCAGCCGTCCCAGGTCACCGAACGGCACCGGCCGGCCGCGCGCCACGGGCAGGCCTTCGGCTTTCAACCGCTGTTCCACCACATCGGCGCCGGCGCCGATGGCGTTCAGCCACAGTCCGACGGTGCCGCTGCCCTGGCGGTGATGGCGGATATAGGCGTCGATGAAGGTGTCGGTATCATGCGCCACGCCCCAATTGCCGGAATAGAGCAGGACCTTCTTCCCCGACAGTTCATCCGGCACCGCCAGCGGCACCTCGTCCCCGGTCAGTTCCACCGGCGGCGGATCGCGCTTCAGCACGATGTTTTCCGCCGGGATGCCGTAATGGCGCAGCAGGCGCACCTGATCCTCGCCCGACGCCTCGAAACGCTGCACCCGGCGGCGCAACCAGACGGTCAGGGCCAGAGCGGCATCCAGCACCTTGGACGGCTTGGTGCGCGACGCGATCAGGCATTCGGGATGGAAGTCGGCGATGCGGTAGATCAGCTTCTTGCGCAG
The DNA here is from genome assembly GCF_048066115.1 of Niveispirillum sp. KHB5.9. NCBI lineage: Bacteria > Pseudomonadati > Pseudomonadota > Alphaproteobacteria > Rhodospirillales > Azospirillaceae > Niveispirillum > Niveispirillum sp. KHB5.9. The sequence goes on from NZ_JBLTYX010000016.1 coordinate 90,120, forward strand.
CACCACGTTCAGCGGCACCAGGAAATGCAGCAGGAAGGGCGGCGACCCGGTGAACAGGATCTCGTCCGCCGCCGACAGGTATTTCCACGCCCGGCTGATCAGCATGGCATTGGTGCGCACGGTCCAGGCCAGGCGGCGGCTCAGGCTGGCGCGGTCCAGCGGCGGGGCCGGCAGACGCAGGGTGCGCACGGTGCCCGGGCCGACCTGCTCCACCTCCATCGACGCTTCACGACCGGACGTCAGGCCGACCAGGGTGACCTCGTACCCCAGCGCCGCGCGCTCGCGGCAATGCATCACGGCATATTGGCCGACGGCGCCGAAATCGGGCGGCAGCCAGTCGCACAGATAGACAAGCTTGGTCATCATCAACCGGGCAGGGTTTCCTCAGGATTTATGCTGGGCATAGATGGTGAAACCCAGCGCAGTGTCAATCCGCCCCCGCCGCCGGGCTGCCACCCACGGCCTTGCCGGAACTTTCGGCCAGCAGGTGTGCGGCCTCCACCTTGGCCCGCGCCACATCGCCCACGAACACCACCGGCCCCTTGCGGTGGCGCAGGCCCAGCCGGCGCAGAACCCCCAGCGGCTGGCGTTGCAGGCCCGCCATCACCACATGCGCCCCGCCCTTGCCGGCGCGTGCCGCCAGCGTGGCCAGCGCATCCGCCCCGGTGGCGTCCAGCATGGGCACCCCCGTCATATCCAGGATCAGCACGCGCGGCCCCCCACCCGTACGATCCAGCACATCCAGCAGCTTGCGCGCGGCGCCGAAGAACATCGGCCCGTCGATCCGGTAAAGCACGGCGCCGTCGGGCAGCCCCCTCGCCAGTTCCGGCCGTTCCCCGCTGGCCGACACGGCCACGCTTTCCGACATGCGATGCATGAACAGCAATGCCGCCAGCAGCACCCCCACCTCGATCGCCACGGTCAGGTCGATGGCGATGGTCAGGGCAAACGTGGTGACCAGCACCAGCCGGTCACCCCAGGGGGCCGTGCGCAGCTCATGCAGGAAGCGCCCCGCATCGCTCATGTTCCAGGCCACCACCACCAGCACGGCCGCCAGCACCGCCAGCGGCACGAAACCGGCCAGCGGGCTGAGTGCCAGCATGAACAGCAGCAGGAAGGCCGCATGCAGCATGCCCGACACCGGCGACCGCGCGCCCGACCGGATATTGGTGACGGTGCGCGCGATGGCGCCCGTGGCCGGCAGCCCGCCGAACAGCGCCGAGGCACTGTTGGCCACGCCCTGGGCCAGCAGCTCCGCATTGGGCCGGTGCCGCCGCCCCGTCATCCCGTCCGCCACCACCGCCGACAGCAGCGACTCGACCCCCGCCAGAAAGGCGATGGTCAGCGCCGCCGGCAGCAGCGTGTGCAGCCTTTCCAGCGTGATCACGGGCAGGGCCGGTGCCGGCAGATGATCGGGAATGCCGCCGAACCGCGACCCGATCGTCTCGACATCCAGTCCCAGCGCAAAGGCCGCGACGGAACCCAGCACGACGGCCACCAGGAACCCCGGCACCTTGGGTGCCGCCCGCCGCAATCCCAGGATCAGCGCCAGCGCCCCCAGCCCGACAATCGAAGCCACGCCCACCGTCCCGCGCGCGTCCCAGAAGGCCGGCCACTTCTCGACAAACTCCGTCGGCACCGCCGCCATGGACAGGCCCAGCAGATCCTTCACCTGACTGGAAAAGATGATGACCGCGATGCCGGCCGTGAAGCCGGTGACCACCGGCTCCGGGATATACTTGATCCATTGCCCAAGCCGCAGCAGGGCGGCCGCCACCAGGATCAGCCCGGCCATCAGCGTGGCCAGTACCAAGCCATCATAGCCATGCCGGTTGATCACCCCGACCACGACGACAACGAACGCCCCCGTCGGCCCGCCGATCTGCACCCGGCTGCCGCCCAGCGCGGAGATCAGGAACCCCGCCACCACGGCGGTGACCAGCCCCTTGTCCGGCGTCGTCCCCGACGCGATGGCCAAGGCCATGGCCAGCGGCAATGCCACAATGGCGACGGTCAGTCCGGCGATGGCATCGGCACGCAAGGCCGCGGGGGAGTATCCCTCCCGCAGGATGGTGACCAGCTTGGGCAGAAGCTCGCGGGCAAGCGGAAGCGGCGTGGCGCTCATGGGCACCTCGAACAACATCAGTATTTATGTAGTTCTTGGAGGTTCCGCTTTTTGGGTGGTGTAAGTCAAGCGATCCGTGCGGCAACGGATCATCATCACCATCCCATTGCCCTCCCCCGCCCACAGGCGTATTCCGGGGATAGCCTCCCCGTGCCTGAAAGCCCCCATGTCCAACCCCTCCCCCTCCATCCCCGCCGCCGTCGGGGCCAGCCTGTCGGGCACCAACCTGGAACGGGCGGGGGATCATAACCAGCGGGTGACGTTGCAGGCCATCCGCGTCGGCGGCCCCATCACCCGGGCGGAACTGGCGGAGATCACCGGGCTGACAGCACCTGCCATCGCCAACATCACCAAGCGCCTGCTGGCCGAAGGGCTGATCCTGGAGGCGGGGCGCCTGCTGGGCCAGCGGGGGCAGCCGGCCATGAAGCTGGCCATCAATCCCGATGGTTGCTTCTCCGTCGGGCTGAATATCGACCGTGACCATGTCACGCTCGTTGTGCTGGACCTGCTGGGCCAGGTGCGGGCACGCGCCACGCGGGAGGTGGATTTCGCCCTGCCGGACGAGGTGGCGGAATTCGCGCGGGTCGAACTGTCGGCCATCCTGGCCAAGGGGGCGATCAAGGCCAAGCGGCTGGTCGGGCTGGGCGTGGCGCTGCCCGATGATCTGGGAAGGGTCCACCTGCCACATCAGCCCGACAATTACGCCATCTGGAACCAGACCGACATCCCTTCCCTGTTCGACGGGCTGCCGTCCCTGCCGGTGTTCGTGGAGAATGACGCGACGGCGGCGGCGCTGGGGGAGGCGCAGTTCGGCCTGGGCCTGCGCCATCCCAGCTTCTTCTATCTGCTGGTCAGCCGGGGGCTGGGCGGCGGGCTGGTGCTGGACGGGCAGTATTTCCGCGGGGCGGAGGGCCGCAGCGGCGAGATCGGGTTCCTGCCCGTCCGCCACCCCTCCATCAAGGTGGGGCGGCTGGAGGATGCGGTGTCGCTCTCAGCCCTGTTCGGCCATATGGCCGGGCGCGGCCACAGGCTGGTACAGCCCGACGATCTGCTGTCGCTGGATGCCGGCGGCCAGGCGGCGCTGAAGGACTGGATCGGGCTTTCGGCGGAACTGCTGGCCGGCCCCATGCTGTCCATCTCCTGCCTGATCAACCCGCAAGCCATCTTCATCGGCGGGCGGCTGCCGGCCCCGCTGGTCGATGAACTGGCGGCGGCCACCAATGAACGGATGGCGGCCGAACGCGGGCAGGTGCCGATCCTGGCTCCCCTGCGCCGCGCCGCCATGGCCGCCGATGCGCCGGCCGTGGGCGCCGCCATCCTGCCCTTCAACCAGCGCCTGCTGCCGGGCCGGTCGGTGCTGATGAAGACGGCGGAGGAGTGAGGCCAACGCCCCTCCGATTTCTTATTTCAAATTGTCTATTTAAACAAAGACCGCTAACCTGTCCCGACAAGCGCAGCCATAAGCGCATTGGGGAGAGGGTTTGCGATGGTTCGGATCGGGGTTGATTTCGGCGGCACCAAGATCGAGGTGGCGGCCCTGGCGGATGATGGCGCCTTCCTGTCGCGGCTGCGCGCGCCCAATCCCGGCACCTATGACGCGGCCATCGCCACGCTGCGCGGCCTGATCGACCGGACGGAACAGGCGACGGGCCGGGCGGAAAGCGTGGGCCTGGGCGTGCCGGGCAGCGTCAGCCCCAGCACGGGCCTGATGCGCAATGCCAATTCCACCTATCTGAACGGCCGCGATTTCGGCTCCGACCTGTCGGCGGCCCTGGCCCGGCCGGTGCGCCTGGCCAATGACGCCAACTGCCTGGCCTTGTCCGAGGCGGTGGACGGGGCGGCGGCCGGGTGCCGCGTGGCGTTCGCCATCATCATCGGCACCGGCTGTGGCGGCGGGCTGGTGGTGGATGGAAAGCTGGTGGAGGGTGCCAACGGCATCGGTGGCGAATGGGGCCATGTGCCCCTGCCCTGGCCGGACGCGACGGAGGTGCCAGGCCCCGCCTGCTGGTGCGGGCTGCATGGCTGCCTGGAAACCTGGGTGTCCGGCACGGGCTTGCGCCGCGACCATGCCGCCGTCACCGGCAACGACCAGCCGGGCGAATGGATCATCGAGGCGGCGCGCAACGGCGATGCCGACGCCTCGGCCGCACTTGACCGGTATATAAGCCGGCTGGGCCGGGCCATGGCCCTGGTCGCCAACATTGTCGATCCCGATATCTTTGTGCTAGGTGGCGGCCTGTCGAATGTCGCCGAAATTTATGAGAGGCTGGGACCCGTGATCCGCTCTCATGCGTTCTGCGACAACTGGCGGGCCCGTATCGCGCCGGCACGCTGGGGCGACAGCTCGGGCGTGCGGGGGGCGGCACGGCTCTGGCACTCCTGACCGGCAAGCAAGGTTCCAAACCATGACCATGTCCCCCCTGTCCGACGCCATCCGCCGCCGCGACGCCCTGGTCGCCTGGGCGGTGGACCATGCTTATCCGCTCTGGTGGGAGCAGGGCTACGACCATGAGCGTGGCGGTTTCCACGAGAAGCTGGACCAGACGGGCAAGCCCGTCGACGCGCCGCGGCGCGCCCGGGTGCAGCCGCGCCAGATCTATTCCTATGCCATCGCCCCGCAATTGGGCTGGACCGGCCCGGCCGCCGATATCGCGCGTCAAGCGCTGGACAATTACCTGTCCCGCTACCGGCGCGACGATGGCCTGTTCCGCGCCCTGGTGGCGCCGAACGGGTCGGTGCTGGATGACAATGTCGATCTCTACGATCAGGCCTTCGCCCTGTTCGGCCTGTGCAATGCCGCCCAGGCGCTGAACGATTTCGAGCATCTGCACCCCATCGCCACCACGCTGCGCGACCGGCTGATCGCACGTTGCGGCGACCAGGGCGGGTTCAAGGAATTGCAGCCGGACGCGCTGCCATTGCTGTCCAACCCCAACATGCACCTGTTCGAGGCATCGCTGGCCTGGGAAGCGGCCGGCGGCGACGCGGGCTGGGGCCGGATGGCCGATGGCATCGCCGGTCTGGCCATGACCCGCTTCATCGACCAGGACAATGGCGGCTTGCGCGAATTCTTCGACGCCGACTGGCGCCCCGCCCCCGGCACGCAAGGCCGCATCATGGAACCGGGGCACCAGTTCGAATGGGCCTGGCTGCTGCTGCGCTGGGGCAAGGCGCGCGGGCGGCAGGACGCGGTGAAGGCCGGCCTGCGCCTGCTGGAGATCGGGGAGGTGCATGGCGTCGACCCGGCACGCGGCGTCGGCTTCAACAGCCTGCTGGACGATTTCTCCATCCATGACCACAGCGCCCGCCTGTGGCCGCAGACCGAACGGCTGAAGGCCGCGGTGCTGGCGGCGGAGGTCACGGGCGATGATGCGCACTGGACCACGGCCGCCCGCGCCGCCGACGGGCTGATGCTGTATCTGGACACGCCCGTGAAGGGCCTGTGGTGGGACAAGCTGTCGCCGGCGGGACTGTTCACGGACGAACCGGCACCGGCCAGCAGCTTCTACCACATCACCTGCGCCATCCTGGAGATGGACCGGGTGGTGAAGGCGGTGCGGTAGTTATTTTTGTTCCCTCAAGCGCCGGGCGGGCGCATCCGCGCCCTGGGCTCACGCGCCCATGAGGGCGCGGGCCGGCGGTCGCCGGCCTGTTCCTGTTCCCTCAAGCGCCGGGCGGGCGCATCCGCGCCCTGGGCTCACGCGCCCATGGGGGCGCGGGCCGGCAGCATGGGGGGCTGTCGGCCTCACACCACCGCCGCCGCGCAGGCGGCCAGGATGGCGGCCCCCATGCCCATGTTCAGCGCCCGTTCGGCGCGGGGGCTCATCCGCACCCGGCCCAACGCGCGGCCGGCCAGCAGCCAGGCGGCATCCACCGCCACCATGACCAGCACCACCAGGGCCCATTTCAGGCCCCCGTCCCCCAGCCCCTGCGCCGGGTCCAGCAGCACGAAGGAGCCGAACAGCGAGGCGAAGGCCAGATAGGCCTTGGGGTTGGCGATGCCCAGCACGAAGCCGCCCCAGAGGCGCCAGGCCCCTTCCCCGTTGCCCGCCGCCCCCACACCGCCGGACGGCCGGGCCGTGGCGATGGACCAGGCCAGGGCCAGCAGATAGGCGATTGAAACCACCAGCATGACCAGGCGCAACGGCGGAAACGCCTGCAGCAACGCCACCAGCCCCAGCACGCTGAACCCCGCCGCCAGCGCCAGCCCCACCTGGAGCGCCAGGAAATAGCGCACGGCATGTCCCGCCCCGCAACTGCGCCCCACCGCCACCAGGGCCGCGATCGCCGGTCCCGGCGATCCCAGCAATGCCACCGACGCCAGCACGAAGCCCAGGATCGATCCCGTCTCCATCTCATCCTCATACATCATGATATCTACATATAAGGATATCTTTATGTATATGGACGAGAAATGTCAATGGGCAGCCGGCGCGTGCGCGCCGCCGCGCGTTGCCGGTCAGAAATGCTGACCGGCCGCATCATCATTCGATCGGGTTGGATCGGACCGTGGGTCAGCCGGCATCCCGGCCCGCAACCGCCACGCGGTTGCGGCCATCGGCTTTGGCGCGGTAGAGGGCCTGGTCGGCGGCAGCGACCAGGGATACCAACAGGGCATCGACATCGCCGCCGGGCGATGGCGGCAGGGTGGCCGCACCGGCGCTGATCGTGACCAGATCGGCATCGGGCCGGGCCGCGTGCGGCAGGGCGAGTGAAACCACCGTCCGGCGCAGCTTTTCCGCCACCGTCCGCGCGGCATCGGCATCGGCGCCGGGCAGCAGGATGGCGAACTCCTCCCCGCCGAAACGGGCGGCCAGATCGCCGGCACGGCGCACGGAGCCGGCCAGGGCGCCCGCCACGGCGCGCAGGCAATCGTCGCCGGCCTGATGGCCGTAGAAATCGTTGTACCGCTTGAAATGGTCGACATCGGCCAGGACCAGCGACAGGGGCGACGCCCCCGGCTGGGTCAGGCGGCGCAGTTCATGCGCCAGGCCGGTATCCAGGGCGCGGCGGTTGGCGATGCCGGTCAGCCCGTCCAGCGTGGCCATGCGCAGCAGCGCATCGGTGCGCTGCTTCAGGGTCAGGTGCGTGCGCACCCGCGCTTCCACGATATGGGGGTGGAAGGGCTTGGTGATGAAATCCACGGCCCCGGCGGCCAGGGCCCGTACCTCCGCCTCCACCCCGCGATGGGAGGTGACGAACAGGATGGGCACGTCGCCCATGCCGGGCAGGGTGCGCAGGGCGGCGCAGGTCTGAAACCCGTCCATCCCCTCCATCTCCGCGTCCAGCAGCACCAGGTCGGGCCGTTCGGCCCTTGCCGCGGCCAGCGCGTCGGCCCCGCCGGTGGCGAACACCACGTCGCCCTGGCTCTGCACCACCTGCGCCAGCACGCGGATGGTGGCCACGTCGTCATCGACGATCAGGATCCGCGCCTGGACGGGGGCCGGGACGAAGGGAAAGCCGGTGGTCACGCGGGGAACTCCGCCTCCAGAAGCGCCAGCGCATCCTCGTAGCGCAGGGCCTCCACCAGGGTGGAAAGGTTCCGGAACTTGTCCGTCCCCAGCCGCCGGGTCAAGTCACCTTTGCGATCGGCCAGCACGTCCAGCGCTGTCAGGCGGCGGGTGCGCAATGCCCCGCGCAGTTCCGCCAGATCGGGCGGCGGGATGGCGGCGGCCAGGGAAGCGGGCGGCGGGGCCACGGGAGCGGTGTCGGCCGGATGCGGGCGGGCGCGGGCGCGGATGGCGGCCACCAGCCCGTCCAGCGCCGTCTCCAGCCCGGCCAGGGCCGTGGAATGGTCGGCGGTGGCGTCGGCGCGCACGGCACGTTCCAGGTCCGTCGCCAGTTCCGTCACCACCAGGGCGGAAATATTGCCGGCGGCCCCGCGCAGCTCATGCAGCTTGCGCACGGCCATGGCGGTCTCACCCGCCGCCAGCCTTTTGGCCAGTCGCGTGCCCAGCCCGTCGAACCGGGCCACGAACTGGTCCAGGATCGTCTCCAGCAGCGCGCGGTTGCCCAGCACCCGGCCCATGGCCTGGTCCAGGTCGATACCGGGGATCGGGTCCGGCCGGGCCAGCACGGGCGGCGGCGTCACCGGGGCCGGTGGCGGGGCCGCCTGCGTGCCGGTCAGCCACCGGCGCAGCGTGGCCAGGAACAGGGCCGGCACGAAGGGCTTGTCGATATGATCGTCCATCCCCGCCTCCAGGCAGGATTTCAGATCCTCCGCATGGCCGGCGGCGGTCAGGGCCAGGATGGGCAGGTCGCGACCATCCGGCAGCGCGCGAATGGCGCGCGTCGCCTCCAGCCCGTCCATCACCGGCATCTGCAGATCCATCAGCACCAGATCGAAACTTTCGCGCTGTACCGCCGCGATCGCCTCCTCCCCGTTGCCGGCCAGCACGGTGACGGCGCCGGCCCGGTCCAGGAAGCTGCGGGCGATCACCTGGTTCAGCTCGTTATCCTCCACCAGCAGGATGCGGGCACCGTGCAGACTGGACGCCTCGCCCGCCTGCGGTGGTGGCGGCACGGCGGGCAGCGGCGGGCGGGCGGGGGCCGCCGCCTCATCCAGGCTGAGATCGACGATGAACCGGCTGCCCTGGCCTTGCGTGCTTTCGGCGCGGATGGTCCCGCCCATCATGGTCACCAGCCGGTGGGTCAGGGCCAGGCCCAGGCCGGTGCCGCCATGCAGGCGGCGGTGGCTCTCATCCCCTTGCGTGAAGGGCTGGAACAGGCGGGCCACCTGGTCGGGCGGCATGCCGATGCCGGTATCGGTGACGGTGATCGACAGGTCCACGCGCCCGTCGGGCCGCTGCCCCTGCCGGCGCAGCATGACGCCGATGGCGCCGGACGGCGTGAACTTGACGGCATTGCCCACCAGATTGTCCAGCACTTGGCGCAGCCGCCCGGCATCGCCCATTACCCAGTCGGGAAGCACCGGATCGATGGATACATCCAGCGACACGTGGCGCGTGCGCACCACCGGCGCATAAAGGTCGGCCACGGCCGTCACCGGATCGGACAGAAGGAAGGGGGCGGGTTCCAGCACCAGCTGCCCGGCATCGATGCGCGAATAATCCAGGATGTCGTTGATGATGGCCAGCAGGGCCGATGCCGCGCGGCGGATGCTGTCGACATGGGTGCGCTGGCTGCCGGTCAGCGGGTCGTCCAGCACCAGATGCGCCGACCCGATGATGCCGTTCAGCGGCGTGCGGATCTCATGACCCATATTGGCCAGGAAGGCGGACTTGGCCCGGCTGGACGCCTCCGCCCCCGCCAGCGCCTCGCGCAGGCGGGCGGCGTCGCGCACCTGGGTGGAAATGTCGGTGGCGATGATCAGATAGCCGCCGATGCCGCCGCCACGCTCCGCCAGGGTGGTGACGGCCAGCAGCACGGGCAGGTGGGTGCCGTCCTTGCGCAGATAGGTCCATTCCCGCATCTCCACCCCGCCGTCGCGGGTCCCCTCCGCCAGCACATCCATGGCCGACAGGATGGGCTGGCCGCGTTCGGCCTGGATGGCGTCGCCGCGCCGTCCCAGCTCCGCCGGGTCGTGGAACAGGGCCGGCGTGGCCTTGCCCACCATCTCTTCCGGGTCATAGCCCAGCATCACTTCGGCCGCCGGGTTGAACAGGGTGATGGTGCCCGACCGGTCGCAGGCGATGATGGCGGAACCGGCGCAGTGCAGGATGGCGTTGCGCAAGGCGGCCAGCGCCTCGATCTCCATCGTGCGCTCGCGCACCTGCTGTTCCAGACGGCTGTTCAGGTCGCGGATGCCGGCCTCGGCCGCCATCTGGTCGGTGATGTCGCGGATGATCATGGCGGCCCCCACCGTACCGTCGGCGCCGCGCACGGGCGTGGCCGTGATCGACACGTCGATGGGGCGGTTATGGGCATGCAGGCGGCGGGTGCGCAGGTTCAGCACATTCTCCCCGCGCGCCACGCGGGCCAGCAGCTCGTCCTCCTGGATCTCCAGGCCTGGCGGCACGATCAGGGCCCTGGTGGCACAGCCGACCGCGTCATCGGCCGTGCGGCCGAACATGCGGGCGGCCGCACCGTTCCAGCTGGTGATGCGGCCTTCGTTCGACAGGCCGATGATGGCATCGCTGGCGCTGTCGACGATGGCGCCCAGCCAGGCGTCGCTGGCCATCAGCGCGCGGTCCCGGCGGCTGGCCAGGCGGAAGAACACCAGCACCAGCACCAGCAGTCCCACCAGCGGCAGGCCCAGCCCCGCCACCCACAGCCGTACCTTGCCGGCATTGGCGTCCACGATGCTGTCCGGCACGGTGGCCACGATGACCAGATGGTGTCCGCCATTGTCGGCATCCAGCATCACGCGCTGACGCAGCGCATGCACCATGCCGTCCGGCCCCTGGACGGTCTGGACGCCGCCGCTGCGCGCCTCCCCGTCCGGCGGCCGGAACTCCTGGCTCCAGCGGCCGGGCCGGGTGCCGGTGAAACTGCGCGAGGGGTCGGGGTGCAGCAGGAAATTCTCCTGCGCATCCAGCAAATAGAGATGGAAGATCGGGTTGATGTCGTTGGTCAGGTCGGCCAGCAGTCCCCGCGCGTCCATCGTCAGGGTCAGCGCCCCGAAGCGCCTGCCCTCCATCGTCGGTACCGGCACCGCCAGCCGCAGCAGCGGGCGTGCGACGCCGTCCTCATGCTCCACATCCGGGCCGGAGAACAGCGTGTCGCTGGCCGAGCGCTGGGCCAGCAGGTCCAGAAGGTCCAGGTCGGGATGGCGGCCGGCATCATTGCCGCCGACGCGCGGCTGGCCATCACGGTTCTCCACGGCGACGATGGACGCATGGTCGCGCGCGGACAGCAGCGCCAGCCGCTCCACCCCCGGCTGCGACAGGGCATAGCCGGTGAAGATCGTCTCCAGCCGCCGGTGCCACAGCACGGCGTCGGTCTTCTCCGCCGCATCATATCCGCCACCGGCCTCGGCCCGCGCCAGACCCGCCACGGGCGGGGTCAGCGACAGGAAACGCGCCTGGGTCCGCATATCCTCCAGCGCCCGCGACAGGATGGCGGTGCGCTGCAGGACCAGGGTGCGCAGCCGCACATCCATTTCCGTCTGATCATGCTCGCGCTGCTCACGGCCCGCCACGAAGGCCGTGGCCAGCACCATCAGGATCAGGACTGCCGTCATCAGCAGGATGGTGCGCGGACGGGGTCCGCCTTCCTTGGTGCGGTCTTGTATCAGCAAGTCGAAAGCCCCTGGCGCGCGACGGTGCGAACCGTCGTCAACTCATCCATCTGTATGGCATTTGCGCCGAATTCTTGCACCAGCGATAGATATCCAGGGGGCTAGGAAACCGTCAGTGCGCGATGGACTTGGAAAACAGATTGATGACCAGCACGCCCGCCACGATCAGGGCCAGGCCGGCGATGGCGGCAAGGTCCAGTGTCTGCTTGAACCAGATCCAGCTGATGGCCGAGACCAGGACGATGCCCACGCCCGACCAGATGGCATAGGCGATGCCGGTGGGGATGGTGCGCAGCGCCAGCGACAGGCAATAGAAGGCCACGCCATAGCCCACGACCGTTATGGTCGATGCCAGTGGCCGGGTGAAATTGTCCGATGCCTTCAAGGACAGGGTGGCCGCGACCTCCGCCAGGATGGCGACGGCCAGGTAGAGAAAATTCCGCATCAGTTTCCCGCCTCCAGGATCGTTGCCAGTTCGGTGATGGCCGGATGGTCATGCACGCCGGCGGGCAGGCGCGGCAGATGCAGGACGGGCAGCCCCGGCAGGAAGGGGCCCAGGGCCGCCACCGTGTCGGCCGGCGGCACCGTGGCATCCGGCGTCTCTGACAGGACCAGGGCCGCCACCCGCAGGCCCCGTGAGGCCAGCACGGCATGCGCGGTCAGGATATGGCTGATCGTGCCCAGATAGGTGCCGGCCACCAGGATGGCCGGCAGGCCCAGGTCGCCCATCCAGTCCAGCACGGTGCGCCCATCATCCACCGGCGCCATCACCCCACCCACACCCTCCACCAGCAACGGGCCCTGGGCATTGGCCACCTTGCGGCGGCAGGCATCCAGCATCGCCGCATAGGGGACCAGCCGCCCCTCCAGCCGGGCCGCCATGTTGGGCGCCAGGGGGGCCTTGAAGCGCCAGGGGGACAGGCGGTCGAGATTGTCCTGCGTCAGATCCAGCCCCAGCGCGTCGATCAGGGCGGCGGGGTCGCTGCCGCGCGCATCATCGGGATCGATGCCGCTGACCAGCGGCTTGAACGCGTCGGGGGTCAGTTCCTGGCGGCGCCAATGGCGCAGCAGACAGGATGAGACGAACGTCTTGCCGATATCGGTGCCTGTCGAGGTGACGAAATACGCACCCATGGTCAATTTCCCTTCCGTAGGGGGAAGCTGCCATTCCACCACCCCCCTTTCCATCAACCCCCCCATGCGCAACGGGGACGTCTGGCCTGCATTTGGGTCCTGACAGGGCCGCGTAACAGGTTTTATACCACTACCCGAACAGTCCGCTTTCCTGTCGAAGGGATGAGAAATGAGCATCGCCTCCACCATTGGGCACGCCGCGATCGCCGGCAATCCGATCCGCACCGATTGGACGCAAGCAGAGGTGGAGGCCCTGTTCAACCTGCCCTTCATGGACCTGCTCTATCAGGCCCAGACCCTGCACCGCCAGTTCTTCGATCCCAACGAGGTGCAGATCTCCACGCTCTTGTCGATCAAGACCGGCGGCTGCCCGGAGGATTGCAACTACTGCCCGCAGTCGCAGCAGTTCGACACGGGCCTGAAGGCATCCAAGCTGATGCAGGTGGAAAAGGTCCTGGCGGAGGCGCGGGCCGCCAAGGCACAGGGGGCGTCCCGCTTCTGCATGGGTGCCGCCTGGCGTTCGCCCAAGGATCGCGACCTGGAGACGGTCTGCGCCATGGTGGAGGGCGTGAAGGCCATGGGCATGGAGACCTGCGTCACCCTGGGCATGCTGCGCCCGGACCAGGCCCTGCGGCTGAAGGATGCCGGGCTGGATTACTACAACCACAATCTCGATACGTCCGAAGAGCATTACGGAAACGTCATCACCACCCGCACCTATCAGGACCGTCTGGACACGCTGGACGCCGTGCGGTCGGCCGGCATCAATGTCTGCTGCGGCGGCATCATGGGCCTGGGTGAGGGCCGTGCCGACCGCGCCAGCCTGATCCGCACGCTCGCCACCCTGCCCCAGCATCCCGACAGCGTGCCGATCAACCTGCTGGTCAAGGTGGAGGGCACGCCGCTGGACGAGGCTGAGGCGGTGGACCCGATCGAATTCGTGCGCACCATCGCGGTCGCCCGCATCACCATGCCGGCCAGCGTCGTCCGCCTGTCAGCGGGGCGTGAGGACATGACGGACGAGATGCAGGCCCTGTGCTTTGCCGCCGGTGCCAATTCCATCTTCTATGGCGAGCGTCTGCTGACCACGCCGAACCCGGCGCAGCAGCGCGACACCAACCTGTTCAAGAAGCTGGGCCTGCGGTCGATGCAGGTCGAGGTGGAAGCGGACGCCTGCGAATGACGGGCAGCCCCGGCTGGCTGAATGACGGCATGCGGCATGTCTGGCTGCCCTACAGCCAGATGAAGCTGGCCGACCCGCCATTGCCCGTGGTGGCGACGGAGGGCACGCGCATCCATCTGGCCGATGGCCGCGTGCTGATCGACGGGATCGCCAGCTGGTGGACGGCGTGCCACGGCTATAACCACCCGCATCTGCGCCAGGCGCTGGCCCAACAGGCGGCGCGCATGCCGCATGTGATGTTCGGCGGCCTGTCGCATGAACCGGCGCTGACGCTGGCCAAGCGGCTGGCGGAGGTTCTGCCCGGCGATCTGGAGCGGGTATTCTTCGCCGAAAGCGGGTCGGTCGCGGTGGAGGTCGCCATGAAGATGGCGATCCAGTACTGGCTGAACAAAGGCGAGCGGGGGCGGACCAAGCTGCTGTCCTTCACCGGCGGCTATCATGGCGACACCATCGCCACCATGGCCGTCTGCGATCCCGATGAGGGCATGCATGCCCTGTTCACCGGCCTGCTGCCGGAGCACCATGTGCGCCCCCTGCCGCGCGATGGCGAAAGCCTGGCCGATCTGGAGGCCTTCCTGGAAAGCCGGGGCGGGGAGATCGCGGCCATCCTGGTGGAACCGCTGGTGCAGGGTGCAGGCGGCATGGTGCTGCATGACGCGTCGGTGCTACGCACCTTGCGTGATCTGGCCGACCGGTACGGCATCCTGCTGATCTTCGATGAGATTTTCACCGGGTTCGGGCGCACGGGAACCATGTTCGCGTGCCAGGCGGCGGGCGTGGTGCCCGACATCGTCACCCTGTCCAAGGCGCTGACCGGCGGGACGCTGCCGCTGTCGGCAACGGTGGCCCGGCGACATGTGTTCGACGCCTTCTGGTCCGACGATCCGCAGGCAGCCCTGATGCACGGGCCGACCTATATGGGCAATGCCCTGGCCTGCGCCGTGGCCAATGCGTCGCTGGACCTGTTCGAGACGGAACCCCGTCTGGCGCAGGTGGCGGCGATCAATGGCTGGCTGAAAACGGGGCTGGAGCCCTGCCGCGATCTACCGGGTGTGCGCGATGTGCGGACCCTGGGCGCCATCGGCGTGGTGCAAATGGATAGGATCAATAACTTAACAGGCCTGAAACGACTTTTGGTAGCTGAGGGGGTGTGGGTTCGGCCCTTTCGCGATATTCTATACCTCACGCCGGCCTTCACGGCGTCGCAGGAGGATGTGATGCATCTGACGGGGGCCATCACCCGGGTGCTTCAGCGGAGCGTTCCATGAGCGGCAGCGGCGGCTGGCTGGACATGCTGGCGGCCCAGGCGCTGGACGCGCTGGACATGGGCGGGCGCCGCCGGACCTTGCGCGATTTCGACCGCGACGGCATCCGCCTGCGCCTGCCCGACGGGCGGGTGCTGATTGATGTGGCGTCGAACGATTATCTGGGCCTGGCCCAGGACCCCGGCATCATCGACCGGGCCGCCGAATATACCGCCCGGTTCGGGGCCGGCAGCGGCGCGTCCCGTCTGGTCTGCGGCACGCTGACCGCCCACCGGGAGGTGGAGGAGAAGCTGGCCGCCTTCCTGGGCACCGAGGCGGCCCTGCTGTTCGGCACGGGGTTCCAGGCCAATTCCACCCTGCTGCCGGCGCTGGCCGAACTGCTGGGGGCGGAGGCGGAACTGCTGGTGGACAGGCTTTCCCATGCCAGCATCCTGAACGGCGCCTTCGCCCAGGGGGTCAAGGCCCGGCGGTTCCGCCATAACGACCTGAACCATCTGGAGGATTTGCTGAAGGATGCCACCGGCCCGCGGCTGGTGGTAACCGAGAGCGTGTTCAGCATGGATGGCGACATGGCCGATCTGGCCGCCACCGTCGATCTGGCCGAACGCTATGGCGCGCCCGTCTATCTGGATGAGGCGCATGCCATCGGCGTGCTGGGGCCGGAGGGGCGGGGGCTGGCGGCATACCTGCCGGGCCGGGTTGCCGTCACCATGGGCACGCTGGGAAAGGCGTTCGGCGGCTTCGGCGCCTATGTCGCGGGCTCGCGCCTGCTGATCGATTACCTGACCAACCGCTGCGCCGGGTTCCTTTACACCACCGCCCCGCCCCCATCCGTGCTGGGGGCGCTGGATGCGGCGCTGGACGTCATCCCGTCGCTGGACCTGGAGCGCATGCGGCTGGCCAGCATGGCCGACGCCGTACGCATGGCGGTGCGCGGGGCGGGATATGACACCGGGGCCAGCGCCACCCAGATCATCCCCGTCATCGCCGGGGAGGAACAGGCCGCCCTCGGCCTGCAGGCCATGCTGGAGAATGCCGGGTTCCTGGCCGTGGCCATCCGGCCGCCGACGGTGCCGGCGGGCACCGCGCGCCTGCGCCTGTCGCTGTCGGCCGCTCTGGACGATCATGTCGCGGGGCAGCTGCTGACCATCCTGTCCTGCCTGCCGCCGCCGGGACTGGGCCTGCTTCCATGACCCGCCCCCTGTTCCTGTTCGTGCATGGCTGGGCCGGCACGCCCCGCCTGTGGGATGGGGTTTGTGCGCGGATGGCGGCTGCGGGTGTGGATGCTGCTGACATTATACGCATCGCACCTGCCCTCTCCCGTGAAGCGGGAGAGGGCGAAGAAGGGCGTCCCCTCATCGGCATCGGCCATTCCCTGGGTGCCGCCTGGTTGCTGGCCTATGGTCCCAAACTGTCGGGCCTCATCAGCCTGAACGGCTTCACCCGCTTCAGCGCCGCCCCCGGTTTCCCCGGCACCCATCCCCGCGTCCTGGCCCAGATGCGGCGCCGGCTGCTGGCCGATGCGCCTGCCGTGCTGGCGGAGTTCCATGGCCGGGCCGGGCTAGCCCTGGCGGACGATCCGGCCGGGGCGGGAGAGCTTGCCCAAGGACTGGACCTGCTGGCCAATATCGACGCGCGCGGGGCTTTCGGAGTTTTTGCCAGACCCCATCTGGCACTCGCCGGCACCGATGATGCCATCGTTCCGCCGGCCCATGCGCAGGCCTGCTTTCCCGATCCCGTGATGGTGGATGGGGTCGGTCATGCCCTGCCGCTTGTGCGGCCCGACCTTTGCGCCCGCCATATCCTGGAGCTGGCGGCACGATGCTGACGGTGATGGACAAGCGCGCGGTGGCCGGTCGTTTCGCCGCCGCCGCCGGGCGCTACGACGCCTCGGCCCGGGTGCAGGCCCGCATCGCCCATGCCCTGGCCGAACGGCTGGCGGCGCTGAACCTGGCCCCCGGTGCGCGGGTTCTGGAGATCGGCTGCGGCACGGGGCTGCTGACGGCGGCCGCCCTGTCCCGGTTGCCGCATGTGGGATCGTGGCTGGCCACCGACATCGCACCATCCATGGCCGATGCCTGCCGCCGCCGGCTGGCGGGGGACCCGCGACTGTCGGTAATGGCCATGGATGGGGAGATGCCGGCGGTGGAAGGTCCCTTCGACCTGATCTGTTCCAGCCTGGCCCTGCAATGGTTTCCCGATGCCGCCGGGGCGCTGGGGCGCTGGCGCGGCATGCTGGCGCCGGGCGGGGGCCTGTGCGTGGCCACGCTGGGGGTGGATACGTTTGCCGAATGGCGTAGGGCACTGGCGGCGGCCGGCGCCGTGGGGGCCGGACCCGCCTATCCGGACGGGGCTACCTTGTCACGCTGGCTGAGGCCGGGCGGGCGGGTGGAGCGGCAGGATTTCGTCGAGCATCATGGCGATGCCCGCCATTTCCTCCATTCCCTGCGCGGCATCGGGGCGGATTATGCGCCGGGGCGGCTGCCGGCCCCGACCCTGCGCCGGGCCATGCGCCTGCTGGAGGCGACCCGGCCGGTCGCCGTCACCTATGATGTGCGCTGGCTGACGGTCCGATAATCTCCGTCTCACCGGTCAGGAAACGCGCGTTCGCCTCGCGCAGCTTCGCCCCCGCCTCGTCATAGAGGAACGGCAGGAAGGCATAGCGCGTGCCGCGTGTCACCGGCTGCGCCTCGTGCAGCATGGAGCAGGAGAAGACCACGGCGCCGCCCGTGGTGGGGCGGTAGGTGCGGGGACTGAATTCCGGGAAGCACAGTTCCCCGCCCTCGAACTCCTCCGCGTTCAGGTTGATGGAGACGGCGAGGCGGCGATGGGCCGTGCCGCGCGTGGTATTGTCGCGATGGGCACGGAAGAACCCCTGTTCGGCCGCGTCATAGCAGGCGACGATATAGCGTTCCATCCGCGTGGTGCGGAATTGCAGGGCGCGGATGATCATGGGCAGCAACCGGCGTTCGATCCGGGTGCGGGCGGCGGCGATGACGGCCTGGTCATTGATGATCATGTCGCGGCGGCGCTTGAACCCATGATCGATGGTGCCGACGGTCCGGCCCTCCTTTTCCCGCATGAAGCCGGAATCGGCACCCCCGTGCGCCTGGTAGAGCGCGATCAGCTGGCGGCAGAATTCCGGCTCGAAGATGCCGGGCACGGCCAGCACCGGGGCAGGCGCATCCATGGACGCCATCAGGCCGGCCGGCGGCAGGGTGGCCACACGCACCAGCACCGCCGCCCCCGCCGACAGGGGTGCGCGCATCAGCACCCGCATCAGCGTGTCCACCACCACCCAGCCGCCTTCCGGGCCGATGCCATAGGCCTGCGCGATGCTGCCCGACGGGTCGTCGCGGAACAGGCGCAGCCGGGGCCAGCGGAAACGCGCGGCGATGCCACGGTCGTTCGTCACCACGGCGAAGCTGACCACGTGCCGCTCGTTCATCCCCTCCGCCCAGGCGGTCAGCAGGTCGGTGGCGGCCTCCGCCTCCGTGATATCGGTGCCGTGGAAGCACAGCACCACATTGCGCCCACCCAGGCTGGCAAAGTGGAATTGCGCGACGTCGCCGCTGGGGGCCGCGAACCACGGGGCGGGTTCGCCGATACCGGGACGGACAGGGGTGGAAAGGGGCAGGTCCATGATCATGCTGATGATAGGGGTGGATCAGTCGCGCGACAGGGCGCGCGGGGGAAAGGGGTGCCACGGCCCGCGAAGGGGCATGTCGGGCCGTGGCATGCCGGCGGCTTGCCACTCCAGCAGGGCGGCCAGAAGCAGCAGGGCAGAGATTCCGCCGGCATTGATGAGGGCGACGCGCGCCCAAGTGGGATCGGGCCAGACCATCAAGGCGTAATGGCCCGCGAAACTGAGAACGGCACCCAGGGCGAAGACGGGCAGCGGCTGCCGCCCCGCCAGACGCAGGGGGGCCAGCCAGGCGCTGCGCAGCGCCGCCGTACCGGCCGGCAGGAAGCACACCACCAGATGGGTCAGCGCCAGGATGTGCAGCAGCCTTTGCCAGCCGAGCGCGTCCTTGGCGCCCTGCGCCATGGTCAGCGATGCCGGCAACGGCGGGCCGAAGCCCAGTTGGCGCCAGGGTTCCAGCACGACCAGGCCAATCAGCAGCCAGGCGA
Organism: Niveispirillum sp. KHB5.9; assembly: GCF_048066115.1. NCBI lineage: Bacteria > Pseudomonadati > Pseudomonadota > Alphaproteobacteria > Rhodospirillales > Azospirillaceae > Niveispirillum > Niveispirillum sp. KHB5.9. Next base: position 109,157 of record NZ_JBLTYX010000016.1, read on the forward strand.
TGGCGGCACCATCCAGGTAGGCGGAGCGCGGCCAGGACAGCCCGCGCTTGGCGCCCACGCCCATGCACAGGCCGATGCAGAACAGGAACTGCCAGGCCAGCGGGTTGAACATCCATTTCTCGCCCTGGAACCCAGCGGACAGGTTGGCGCCCGTCAGCTGCACGAAGCCCCAGAGAAGGCCGGACGGCAACAGCACCAGCCACAGGCCCCGCGCCGCCAGCGGCAGCAACAGGGCGCTGGCCACCATCAGCGGCACATATGTGGCCAGGATGTCCGCGTAACCCGGCAGATATTCCAGCGCGAACAGGGCCGGCAGGGCCGCCACCGTATCCTCCAGCAGCGGTTCGATGCCCAGATGCCAGAGGATGGAGCGATCGCCGGTGGCGGCGAACGCCGCCGCCCCGCCCGCCGACAGCGCCAGCGCCAGCAGCAGATAGGCACGGTAGAGCCGGAAGGCCCGGCTACCCAGCCGCAGCGCCAGCCGCAGCCAGCCATGGCGCTGCTGGAAACCCCAATATCCCAGGGCCAGCGACAGGCCGGCCAGCAGCATGAACAGTTCCGCCGCATCGGAGAAACCCAGCCAGCTCCAGGTCAGGAACCGGGCCGGATTGGCGGGAATATGGTTGATGAAGATGGCCAGCAGCGCCGCCCCCCGGAACAGGTCGATCCGCGGGTCGCGCGGGGTGCGGACCGGAAGGATGGAAGCGGGTTCGGGGCGTGGGCTCACACGGGTCATGCTCAGTAGAACGTCGCCGCCCCGGCTTTCATCCGGATCGCCGGTGACTTTTTTCGGCCCCCGCCCCGCGCGATGTCCGGGCCGGGTCGCCAAATCGGCATTGGCGGCCCGGCCGCCCCTTGCCCCATATGGCGCCATTGCCCTTGCTGACGGTGTGCAGAACCATGGCCGACATGACCTTCCTCTACCTGCTGGGCGGCACCATCCTGGCGCTGGCCGGCAAGGCCGATGCAGCCGACAGCGCCGCCTTGCTGCGCGCCGCCGGCATCAATACCGGCGGGCCGGTGACGGTGCGGCCGCTGCGCAGCGTGGGCAGCCAGAACCTGACCCTGTCCGACATCCGCCATCTGGCCGCGGAGATCACCGCCCGCCATGCGCAAGGCGTGCGCGCCTTCGTCGTGGCCCAGGGGACGGACACGATGGAGGAAACCTCCTTCCTGTTGTCCTTGCTGGCCCCGTCGGATGCCACCATCATCATGACCGGTTCCATGCGCACCGCCGACGCGCCGGGGGCGGAGGGGCCGGGCAACCTGCGCGACGCATTGATCGCCGCCCGCGCCCTGTCGGGCAAGCGGCCGGGCGTGCTGGTCTGCATCGCGGGTGAACTGCATGACGCGCGGCTGGTGCGCAAGATGGATTCAGGTCGCATCGCCGCCTTCGGCAGCCCCGGCTGGGGCCCCGTGGGCAGCATCATCACCGGCCGCGTCCGCCTGGGCATGAGCCCCCTGCCCGCCCCCGGCCCCTATCCATGGGCCAATGGCACCGCCGCCGCCCGCGTCGGCCTGCTGACCGTCGCCATGGACGCCGATCCCTTGTCCGTAACACCCTATGCCGACCCCGCCTGGGACGGGCTGGTGGTGGAGGCGATGGGGTCGGGCCATGTGCCGGTGGCCCTGGCGGCCCCGCTTGCCGCCATCGCGGCGACCCGGCCCGTGCTGCTGGTCAGCCGCTGCCCGCAGGGCGACACCGACGGCCACGGCACCTATCAGGGCGAGGGAACGGCCGCCTGGCTGCTGGCCAACGGCCTGATCGATGCCGGCAGCCTGGACGGCCGCAAGGCGCGGCTGCTGCTGACCGTGCTGCTGGCCGCTGGCATCGACAAGGTGCGCGACGAGATGGCAGGCTGGGCCGGGATGGGCGTGGTATAGTATTATTTGTGTTCCCTCAGGCGCCGCCCCCCGCTCACAGCCCCTTCGGCGCCTCCGTCCCCGGCAGCCAGCGGCCGCGCATGTGCTGGCGGGCGGCCGCCCGCAACTTGTCCGGATAATCCGGCATTTCCGGCCCGATCAGGGGCAGGTCCATCCGGGCGATGGTGGCCGCGATCCCGGCCCCGTCCAGCCCATGGCCCCAGGCCACCGCATGGCGGGCGATCTCCAGCTCCTGTCCCCAGAAATAGATCTCGCGGGCCCTGGCATTGGCCTGCATGCCCCGCACCTCCTCCACCCGGCCGTCATTCATCAGGGGCAGCCAGATGTCGGGCATCAATAGATCGACCGGTCGGTCTGGCATATAGGTGTAAGCGTCGCCTTGCACGATGTTCAGCTTGGCCCGCGCCTCGTCGGGCAACTGTGCCGCCAGGTCCAGTGCGCGGTGCAGTTCCAGAATGTCGGGGTCCAGTTCCACCACCGTGACCCGCGTCACCCGGGGGGAGAGCGCGCAATTCAGGGCGCACCAGCCCATGCCCATGCCACCGATCAGCACATGCCCGTGCGCCAGCCGGATACCGATCTCCTGGCTTTCCAGTTCCATGGGGGCGGTGGACATCCAGGTATCGCCGTTGCGTATCAGGGCGATCATGTCCCGCACCAGGCGGGCCGGCGTCCAGTATCCGACGCTGGTGGACAGGGCCGCCGCCTTCAGCCGCCAGCCATTGCCCGCTGTCGCCAACCGGTATTGCGGGATGAACAGGTCCGTCTCATAGAAGGCCCCATCCGGCATGTTCGGCGGCGCAAAGGTCATGGTCATCCATCCTCCTCATCGGCGGGTTGCCGATATTGTGATGGGTACCACTTTTCATTGACCGCTGACCAGCCTTGCCGGTCACGCCACCACGCCCGCCCCCTTCAGCGCCGCGATGGCGTCGGCATCCAGGCCCAGCAGATCGGCCAGCACCGATCCGGTGTCCGCCCCCAGGTCGGGTGGCGCCTGGCTGTCCACATTGGGCGACAGGCTGAACTTCACCGGATTGGCCACGCCCGGCACGGTGCCCACCCCTGCATGCGGCATGGTCAGCGCCATGCCGCGATGCACCACCTGCGGGTCGGCGAAGGCCGCCGACAGGCTGTTGATGGGGCCCGCCGGCACGTCGGCCGCCTCCAGTGCTTCCAGCCACTCCGCCCCGGCCCGCGTCATCAGGCGCGTGGTCAGCAGGCCGGTCAGTTCCACCCGGTTGGCCACACGCGCCCGGTTGGTGGCGAAGCGTTCGTCGCTGCCCAGGTCATCCACGCCCAGCACCGCGCACAGCCGCTGGAACTGCCGGTCATTGCCGACGGCCAGGTTGATATGGCCGTCACCCACGGCGAACGTGTCATAGGGCACGATGCTGGGATGGCCATTGCCCAGCCGCTTCGGGTCACGGCCGGAGACCAGCACGTTCAGCGACTGGTTGGCCATGGCGGCCAGCATGCAGTCCAGCAGCGCCACATCGATGCGCTGGCCCCGCCCCGTGCGTTCCCGGTGCTGCAGCGCCGCCAGGATGGCATTGCCGGCATAAAGCCCGGTGATGATGTCGGCCAGCGCCACACCGGCCTTGGCCGGCCCGCCATCGGCCGCACCCGTCACGCTCATCAGGCCGCTCATGCCCTGGATCAGGAAGTCGTACCCCAGCCGCTGCGCATAGGGCCCGTCCTGGCCGAAGCCGGTGATGGAGCAATAGACCAGGCGCGGGTTGAGTGCGGCCAGGCTGTCATAATCCAGCCCGTACTTGGCCAGGCCCCCGACCTTGTAATTCTCCACCAGCACATCCGATTTCGCTGCCAGGTCGCGGATGATCTGCTGCCCCTCCGCACTGGTGAAATCGACGGCGACGGAGCGCTTGTTGCGGTTGGCGGTCAGGAAATAGGCGGACGGGCTGTCCGGCCCGTCGACGAACGGGGGGCCCCAGCGGCGGGTATCATCCCCCTCCCCCGGCCGTTCCACCTTGATGATCTCCGCCCCGAAATCCCCCAGCATCTGCGTGGCCCAGGGTCCCGCCAGGATGCGGGAAAGGTCGAGGACGCGGATGCCGTCAAGCGCTGCCATGATCAAACGCTCCAGAACTGCCACCCAGGCCGGCGACCGCCGGCCCGCCGCACGTGCGGCGTGAGCCAAGCCGACGGATGTCGGCGCCCGGCGCCTGAGGGAACACGAACAAGGCCGGCGACTGCCGGCCCGGCGCACGTGCGCCGTAAGCCAAGCCGACGGATGTCGGCGCCCGGCGCCTGAGGGAACACTTAAAAGAAAGCCTGCAGCCCGGTGATCGCCCGGCCCAGGATCAAGGCGTGGACGTCATGCGTGCCCTCATAGGTGTTGACCGTTTCCAGGTTCACCATGTGGCGGATGACGTTGAATTCGCCGGAGATGCCGTTGCCGCCATGCATGTCGCGGGCCTGGCGGGCGATGTCCAGCGCCTTGCCGCAATTGTTGCGCTTCATGATGGAGATCATCTCCGGCGCCACTTGGCCCGCCTCGAACAGCCGGCCGACGCGCAAGGACCCCTGCAAACCCAGGCTGATGTCGGTCAGCATGTCGGCCAGCTTCTTCTGCACCAGCTGCGTGCCGGCCAGCGGCTTGCCGAACTGCTTGCGATCCAGCGTATAGGTGCGGGCCGCATGGAAGCATGCCTCCGCCGCCCCCATGGCGCCCCAGGAAATGCCGTACCGCGCCCGGTTCAGACAGCCGAACGGCCCCTTCAAACCCGACACGTTGGGCAGCAGTGCATCCTCGCCCACCACCACGCCATCCATGACGATCTCCCCGGTGATCGAGGCGCGCAGGCTCAGCTTGCCCTCGATCTTCGGTGCCGACAGGCCCTTCATGCCCTTTTCCAGGACGAAGCCGCGGATGGCGCCGTCATGCGCCTCGGACTTGGCCCAGACGACGAACACATCGGCGATGGGGGAATTGGTGATCCACATCTTCGATCCGGTCAGGCGGTAACCGTCCGCCACCTTCTCGGCCCGCGTGCGCATGCCGCCCGGATCGGACCCGGCATCGGGTTCCGTCAGGCCGAAACAGCCGATCCATTCACCGGACGCCAGCTTGGGCAGGTACTTCTTCTTCTGCGCCTCGCTGCCATAGGCCTCGATCGGATACATGACCAGGGAGGATTGCACGCTCATCATCGAGCGGTAGCCGCTATCCACCCGCTCCACCTCGCGCGCCACCAGCCCATAGGCGACATAGCCGACGCCGGCCCCGCCATATTCCGGCGCCACGGTGACCCCCAGCAGGCCCATCTCCCCCATCTCGCGGAAGATGGCCGGGTCGGTATGCTCCTTCTCGAACGCCTGCTGCACGCGGGGCTGCAGCTTTTCCTGGGCGTAGGCATGGGCGCTGTCACGGATCAGGCGCTCCTCCTCCGTCAGCTGGTCGTTCAGCAGGAAAGCATCATCCCATTGGAACCCGGCCAGACCAGCCATGATCGAAACCCCGTCGCGTGAAGAAAGGACCCTAGCGATACGCCGGCGGGCGCAAGGGTGCAAACCATGTTTCGTCACCAACTTGATGAGGAAATGGAGTGAACTATGGCGGGTTTTGCAGTATCGGGGCATGATTGCCGCAGATTTCCGCATAAGGTCCCCCATGTTCGCCCGCCGCCTGATCCCCAGTACCGCATCCCTGGTCGCGTTCGAGGCGGCAGCACGGCTGGGCGGATTCACCGCCGCCGCTTCGGAGCTGAACCAGACCCAGGGCGCGATTTCCCGCCAGGTGGCGCAGCTGGAGGCGCAGTTGGGCGTCGCCTTGTTCACGCGCGTGCGCCAGCGTGTGGCATTGACCCCGGCCGGACGCTATTTCGCCGACCAAGCCCGCGACCTGCTGGGCCGGCTCGGCCTTGCCGCCGCCCGCACCATCGCGTTCGACGGCGATGGCGGCACGCTCGACCTGGCCATCCTGCCCACCTTCGGGGCGCGCTGGCTGATCCCGCGCATGGGCGATTTCTTCGCCCGGCACCGCGACGTCACCATCAATTTCTCCACCCGCGTCCGCCCCTTCGACCCGCGTGCCGAAGGCATTGATGCCGCCATCATGGCCGCCCCGCCACCCCTGCCCGGCCTGACCAGTCATCGCTTCATGGGGGAGGTGCTGCTGGCCGTGGCCGCCCCGTCCCTGCTGCGTACGACGCCGGTCAGCAACCCCGTCGATGTCGCCGCCCTGCCGCTGTTGCAGCAGGAGACCCGGCCCGACAGCTGGGACCGCTGGTTCGCGGCCCATGGCCTGGCGCGGGGCCGCGAACAGCCGCTGGTGTTCGAACAGTTCCTGCTGGTCATCCGCGCCGCCGTGGCCGGGCTGGGGGCGGCACTGGTACCGTCCTTCCTGGTGCGGGAGGAGTTGGCGGCGGGCGAGCTGGTGCCCCTGCCCGGCAGCGAGCTGACCACCGATGGCGGCTATCACCTGGTCTATCCCGCCGACCGGGAGGGTTATGGGCCGCTGGTGGCGTTCCGGGAATGGCTGCTGGCGGTGGCGTGAGCCCTTACCGCCCCTCGAACCGCACCGTGCCCTTGGCGAAGAAGGCCGCCCGCGCGGCGCCATGATCGGCCGTCGCCATCAGCATCGCCTGGCCCACCTCCTCCGCCCGCAGCAGCTCGCCGAGCCCCTGCGGCCAGGCGGCCAGCGCCGACTTCACCGCCGCCACCGTGCCCGGTGACGCGTCGGCCAGCCGCATGGCCCGCGCCATCGCCGCGGCCAGCACCCCGCCCTCCGGGGCCAGGATGTCGGCCACGCGTTCCGCCAAAGCCGCCTCCCCGCCCAGCACCTCGCACAGCATCAGCAGTTCGCGCGCCCTTCCCATCGGCACACGCTGCGGCAGCGACCAGAGCAGGCCCAGATCGGGCATCAGCCCCACCTTGCCGAAGGCGGCACAGAAGCGGCTGCCCGGTTCCACCACCACCAGGTCGCAGGCCAGCGCAATGGAGAAGCCCGCCCCGAAGGCCGCCCCCTCCACCGCCGCCACCACAGGCTTGGGCAACGAAACCAGCCGGCGCACGATGCCCTGGCAGGCCCGCATCATGGCCGTCACGCCCAGCGGATCGTCCCCGTCCATCGACCCCATGTCACCCCCGGCACAGAAGGCCCCGCCATTGCCGGTCAGCACGAGGGCGCGCACGCAACGGTCGACAGCCAGAGCATCCAGCACCGCGGTCAGCGCCATCACCAGCTCGGGCACCAGGGCGTTGCGCTTGGAAGGCAGGTTCAGGCGGACCAGGGCCACCGGCCCGTCACGCTCGACAATCACGGCATCCGACATGGCTCAGCCCCGTCACTTCGATGGCGTGCGCAGTGCGCCGTCCAGGCGGATGGTCTCCCCGTTCAGCATCGCGTTCCCCACGATGTGCCGGGCCGGCGCCGTCGCGGCCCCCAGGCCCGATCCGCCACCGCTGATCACCACGCGACCCTGCAGGTCCATCCCCTCCTCCTCCGTTCCCTTACGGGCCACCGGCCCTTTCCATGCAACGGATACGATTTATTTATACGGATGACAACATTCACGTATATACTAGGCCACAAAAGGGAACACGCGGGGGATGGGATGGTGACGCGCGCGGAACTGCTGGCCCAGGGCTGGCAACCGGAGGAATGGGCGGATTACGCCGGCCTTGTCGGCCCCTTCTGGCAGCGGCAGGAAGGGGCGTACCGCGCCTACGGCCTGCTGTGCGAGGGCAAGCACCGCAACGATCGCGGCACCATCCATGGCGGCATGATCGCCACCATGGCCGACCATGCGATCGGCCTGATCGTCTGGGACAGCGTGGACCGCCGCCCCTGCGCCACCATCCAGATGAACCTGCAATTCATCGGTGCCGCCCGTGTGGGTGATTTCATCGAGGCGCGCGGCGAGATCCTGCGGTCGGGCCGCAGCCTTATCTATGCGCGCGGCCTGCTGAGCTTGGGCGACAAGCCCGTGGCGGGCGTGGACGGGGTGTGGAAGCTGCTGGAGGGTGAGGGGCGGCATTGAGCCGGAACCATAACGCACGATCCCAACCCGGCGCTGGCATCCCCTTGCCATCGCGGGTAATTTCCATCCGGCATTCAATTGCGTCGGGACAGGGGAAACCGGATGGCGGTGGTGGAACGGGGCGGGAATTCCGGGGTCCTTGGCCTGGCGGCGCTGGTCCTGGGCGGGCTGGCCGCGTGGCTGGCCTATGACCGGATGGAGATGAAAGCCGAAATCGAGGCGCTGAACGCGCGCATCGAACAGTTGCAGGGCAATGCACCGGAACCGGCGACACAGGATGCCCCGCCGCCGGCTCCCCCCTCCCCTTCCATCATGGACAGGGCCCGGTCGGCACTGGATTGGCTGCTTCCTTCCGGCACGCCGGTACCGCAACCCGATCCCCTGGTAAAGGATATCGCGCCGCAGGAAGTGGACGGCCTGACAGTCTTCCCCGGCTCCCCCACCAGCCTGCCGCCCGGCCTTCAGACCACCGACATCAAACGCCTTTACGAAACCCTGGAGGAGATGGGGGTCGTGCAACAGGACGCGTTCCTGACCAGCTTCGACCTGCAGGCCAAGGCTGAAGCCATCGTGGCCAGGACTGGCATCGGGCCGTTCGCGGGTGACAGCCTGTTCGCCATCGACCCGGTGCACAGCCCCAACAGCATCCAGTACCATCCCGGCAATACAACCTTCAGCTATGCGATCGAGCCCAAGCATTCACCGCCACTGCCGTACCAGAGTGTCATCGCCCAAGGGTCCGAACAGGTCTTCTGGTATCTGGTCTTGCGTGGCACACCGGCGTTCGACAAGCCGGAACGCAACCTGACCAAGTTTGTGCCGCCGGATATTGCCCGCGAGCTGAAACCCTGGCTGGGCGTGCTTTATCTGGTGCAGCTCCACTACCCCTATATCAGCCAGGAATACCGGAGCCTTGTCGGCGGCGGGGACCTTTTCCGGCATCGGACCATCCATGGCGAGCTGCGCGAGGCGATCCTGTGGAACCGGCAGACGGGCGAAATCCTGGTCCGTAGGCGGATGCAGGGCTAAAAACAAAGGCCGGGCCCGCACACCCGAAGGCATGCGGACCCGGCCCTTCTAATCGATCACATCAGAACTGGTACGTGGCGCTCAGCGTGTAGTTACGCGGGGAACCGTAGCGGTACTGGCTGTAGAAGCCGGTCTGGCTGTAATAGGTCTTGTCCAGGGCATTCTCGACATTGGCCTGCAGCTGGAGCTGCTCCGACACCGCGTACCGCGCCATCAGGCTGACCAGCACGTAGCTGTCCTGCTGGAAGCGATAGGCGCCACCCGTCACCGGGTTGGAGCCCACCGAATAGGCCTTGCTGCGATAATTCGCACCGCCGCCGATGGTCAGCGCCTCGAAGCCCGGGAAATTGTAGGTGGTGAACAGCTTCAAGAGCTTGCGCGGCTGGTCGGTGATCACGTCGTTGCCGTTGGCATCCTCGGCCTCGAACTGGCTGTAGCCCAGCGAGATGTTCCAGCCTTCGACCGGCTTGCCCGTGACCTCGACCTCGAAGCCCTTGGAAACCGTGCCCTTGCCGGCGATGTAGGTCTGCTGCGGCAGGCCGCCGCCGGGCGGGGTGACCATGATGTCGGCCGTGGCGACATTGTCCTGCTTGGTGCGGAACAGGGCCAGGGTGGTCTGCAGCGCGTCGTCGAAATAGGCGGACTTCAGGCCGATCTCGTACGCCTTGCCGTCCAGCGGGTCCAGCTGGTTCAGGTTGCGATCCAGGCTGGATTGCGGCTGGAAGATCTTGGTGAAGCTGGCATAGACGCGGTGCTGCGGGGTGATGTCGTACAGCGCGCCGACATAGGGGATGAACACATCGTCATCGCCATAATCGCTGGTCACGCCGAAGGAAACGCCCTTCTGTTCCCAGCTGGACAGGCGGCCGCCGCCGATCAGCTTGAACTCGTCCGTCAGGTTCAGGCGCACGGCACCGTAATAGCCGGTCTGTTCCACCCGCTCATCCACGCCCAGGGTGCCGGTGGTGGAGAAGCCCGGATAGGGATAGGCGGCACCGTTCCAGTTCTCGTAATTCGTGCCCGGCGGGAAGGTCAGGGCGCCGAAGGTGGTCGTGTCGCGCTGCTGCACGGAATGCAGGGCGCCGAACACCAGCTCATGATCGCGGCCGAAGGCCGGGATCAGGCCCTTGACCTGGGCGTCATAGCTGTTCTGGATGCTCTCGCCATCATCCTTGTACGGATAGCTGTACTGGATATCGCCATTGGCCTTGCTGACCGTACCGGACAGATACAGCAGCTCGGTCTGCTGGGCGTTGCGCAGACGGTTGTAATTGGCCACCAGGCTCCAGCGGTCGCTGAAATCATGCTTCAGCGAGGCGAACAGGTTCTGGTTGGTGGTGTTCCAATAGCTCCAGTCGGCAGACGCCGTCTTGGACCGGTCCCAGTTGGTGGTGGTGCCGTCGGAATAGAAGGTGGGCAGCGCACCCCAGGCCGGGGCGTCGGGCTTGCCGCGCTGATGGCTGAAACCGGCGCGCAGCAGCGTGTTCTCCGTCACGTCGACATCGACCGTGCCATAGGCGACCAGCTTCTGGTTCTCATAGAGGTCGATATAGCTTTCGCCCTCCTCGTACCGCACGACGCCGCGCACGCGGACATTGCCGCTCTCGGTCACCGCACCGCCGATATCGGCCGATGTGCGCCAGGTGTTCCAGCGGCCATAGCTGGCACTGGCATAGCCGCCCCAGTCCTTGCGGTCGGCATGCTTGCGTACCAGATTGACCGAGGCCGACGGCTCACCGGCACCCGACAGCAGGCCGGTGGCGCCGCGCACCACCTCCACCCGCTCATAGATCGACACGTCGGCGATGGTCTCACCGGCACCGCCGGCCAACGTCCAGGCCAGCGGCACGCCATCGACCTGATAATTGCGGATCTCGAAACCGCGCGCATAGAACTGGTTGCGGACGTCATCGACCTCTTCCGACGTCACGCCCACGGCATTGTCGATCACATCGGAGATGGAGACCAGATTCTGGTCCAGGATGCGCTGTGCCGTGATGATGCTGACCGATTGCGGCGTCTCGCGCACCGTCAGGCCCAGGCCGGTGGCCGTGTCGATCTTGTCGGGCAGCGTATAGGTGCCGATCACCACGATCTCTTCGATCTGGTCGGCGGCGGCGGTTGCCGCTTCCTGCGCGCTGGCGGGCATGGCATAGGCGGCGACGGCGCCACCCAGCATCATTGCGACTTTCCACTTCATCTTGTGCATCCCCGGTGCTGAACGATGTCGCGGTGCGAATAGGGATATTGATAATCGTTCGCAAGATAATAATGATTCTTATTTAAAACGAAGCTGCGATGCAATATGTGCCAGGGGATAGGGCGACAGGGTGCGGAAAGGCAGGCGTTTCCTGGGAAAATCGGTCCTGCCGGCGGATCATTGCGGGCCGATATGGCCTGATATCGATAGCTTTTGGCCCGAAATGGATGTCCCCTTTCCGGGTATGGACCGTGGGGGGCTGCCTTGAGCATCGGACATGGGTGGGTGGAGCTACACCCCCATCCCCCACCTTATCCCCCGCCGCAGCAGCTCATGATAGACCGGATGCTGCCAGGCGCAGCGCTCCACATATGGGTAGAAATCGGCCAGCGGCCGCAGATCGTACCGGCCCCGGCAATGGCCGAGCGTCAGGTACAGCACCTCACCGCCATGGCTGGCGCGGGTATACATCACCATATGCTCCCCGTCCGGCCAGTCGTCACGGATGAATTCCGGGGTGGCTCCAGCGAAGCGCGTGGTCAGCAGCGCGTGGTTGCCGGGCCTGAAGTCGCACAGATACTGCTCATCCTCCACCACGAAATCGCGCAGGTCGCGGGTCAGTTCGTGGGTCTTGTCGGCCACCTTCACCTTGAACCGGCCGATGGGCGGGTGGGCCTGGAACTGGCTGCCCAGCATCTCCATGAAATCCGGCGCGCAGTCGGGGCAATCCACCTTGCCGTCAGCAAGGAAATTCAGGATGGAGTTGGTGCCGTGCAGAGCGAACCAGCGCCGCCCCCGCCCCAGGAAATGGCGCAGCGCCGCCAGCCCGGCGGCATCGGGAACGATGTCGCATGTATAGGTGATCAGCAGGTCGGCATCGCGGATACTTGCCGCATCGCCGAAATCGTTCAACACCCTGACCCGCAGCCGCTCATGCTCGCCCAGCAGCTTCAGCAGCTCCAGCCGGGCGAAGTCGATATCATGGTACTTGCCGCCGGCGATCAGGCAGACATCGATTGGTTTCGACATGGTGATTTCACCCTTTCGCAGCCCGGAGCGCCTTGTTTTCCACCCACTCTACCGTCACCCCGGCGAAGGCCGGGGCCCAAGTCGTAGAGCGAAGCGCTTGTCACTTGGGCCCCGGCCTTCGCCGGGGTGACGGTCGTAACTGCGGAGATGGCGGTGCCCACACCTCAGCGATAGCACCCCCTACCCCCGTGGCCGGCGGATCGGGTCCGTCCCGTCCCAGCCGCGGCTGGCCGCCTCCACCTTGGCGAAGAATTTCATCAGGCCGGGGGTGGCCTCGAACAGTTCGACCATGCTGCCCTGGAAATCACCCGCACTGTCGAAATAGGCAAAGCCGGTGCCGGCCGCCGTGCTGCCGCCCATGGCGACATCCAGGCCCGACGCCATCACCCGCGCCAGGTCGGCGGCGTAATCCGTTGTGGCCACGCCGACATGGTGCAGCCCCGCCCGCCCCTGATCCAGGAATTCCTGATAGATGCTGGGCGCGTCGTTCAGTTGCTGCACCAGTTCGATCTGCAAGGACCCGCTATAGGAAGTGGCTACCGCCATTTCCACCTGGGTCGGCCGGCCGCGATAGGTGACCTCGGCAAACTCCACGCGCGGCAGCACGAAGAACGGCCCCACGCCCAGCCCCACCCAATGGCGCATCGCCGCCTCCAGGTCGCGGACGACGAAGCCGTTCTGCATGATCGGTCCGAACAGCCGGCTCATGCCCCGCCCTCCGGAAAGGTGCGCGACGGCGACGGCGTGGGATCGGGTGCCGGGCTGCCGGTGGCACGGGTGCGCACGAAGGACGTGCTGTCGAAACGGATCACCACCGCGTCGTCCTGGTTCACCAGCTCATGATGGATGGTCACGATCCCGGCATCGTCGCGCTTGGATGAGGCGCGCTTGGACAGGACGTGGGAACGGGCCCGCACACGATCACCCGCCCGCAACGGGGCGGCCCAGCGCACATCGTCCCAGGCGATGCCGCAGACCCAGGCGATATCACCATTTTCCTCATGATCCAGCAGCCGCCAAAGAGCGCAATTATAGAGCCCGCTGGCGATCAGCGCCCCAAAGGGGGATTGCGCGGCAAGCTCGATATCGGTGTGGAAATATTGCGGGTCGTACTTGTCGGCGAATTCCTTCATCGCCGCCGCCGTCACGGTCAGCGCCCGGCTTTCGGTCCGCTCCCCCACCATTATATCCTCCCAGAAGCGCCAGGCCATGCCGCTTCCCCTCCCTTCGTTTCTTGCCTCTTGTATCAGTATGGGCAAATTTCTGTATTCCTGTCGATTTATTTTGTATATTTTTAGCGGCATCAATGAATTTGATCCGGGGAGGAACCATGCCCACCATCATCGCCACGGACCGCGACGGGCAGGAACATGCGCTGGCGGCCAAGGCCGGCCTCTCGCTGATGGAAAACCTGCGGGACAATGATCTGGATGTGGCGGCCATCTGTGGCGGCTGCTGTTCATGCGCCACCTGCCATGTCTATGTCGATGCGGATTGGCTGGGGGCCTTGGATCCGCAGGCCATGGATGAACGGGAACTGGTGCAGGACAGTGCGCATTTCCGCGATGGGGTATCGCGGCTGTCATGCCAGATCAGGGTGACCGATCGGCTGGACGGGCTGCGGGTGACGTTGGCGCCGGAGGATTGAGGGGGGTGCACCGTCGTTGCAGCCCCCTCCACCGTCACCCCGGCGAAGGCCGGGGCCCAAATCATAGAGCAAAGCGCCTGTCATCTGGGCCCCGGCCTTCGCCAGGGTGACGGTAGAGATTGCAGAGACCCTCACAGCCCAGACTTTCACGGGGAAACCGGAGTGATGGAATGTGAAGGCAAACTCACACCTCCACCACCACCCACACCCGTCCCCCCTCCACCTTCGTCTCGAACATCATCAGCGGCCGGTACCCCGCCCCGCCCAGGCAACGCCCGCCCTCGTTCAGGTCGAAGCGCGCGCCATGCAGGGGGCAGACCAGGACGCCCCCGCGCAGCCGCCCCTCCTCCAGACCACTGGCGGCATGGGTGCACATGTTGCGCACGGCCCTGATGTCCACGCCCGTGCGGCAGAGCAGGATATCCTCCCCGCCGGCATGGACCAGGCGCTTGTCCCCGTCGACCAGATCGGACAGGGCACAGACATCAAAAGCCGTCACCATGGCTACCTCATGTTCCTCAATCGCCGGCGCCCACATCCGTGGGCTTGGCTACGCGCCATGGGGCGCGCGGCGGCAGTCGCCGCCGGAATCCACCGATCATATCAATGATCGGTGGATTCATGACCGCCGCTGGTCAAAGCGGCGGCCGACCATGGCGGCGGCGATGTTGATCTTCTGGATGTCCACGGCCCCGCCGGCAATGCCCCAGCCCCAGCTGTCGCGCAGGCGGCGCTCCATGCCGTATTCATGGGAATAGCCGTAGCCGCCCATGAGCTGCACCGCCGCCCCCGTCACCTCGCGCGATATCTCATTCGCGAAACACTTCGCGACGGAGCTTTCGATCAGGCTCGGCATACCGTCCTGGGCATTGCTGGCCGCGCGATGGATCAGCAGCCGGGCCGCCTCCACCTTCATCTTCATTTCCGCCAGCTTGATCTGCACCGCCTGGAATTCCACGATGGCGCGGCCGAACTGCTTGCGTTCCTGGACGTAGTCCGTGACCTCCTCCAAGGCCCCCGATGCCTGGGCCAGCGACATGGTGGCATTGCCGCAGCGTTCCAGGTCGAACGCCTCCATCATCTTCTTGAAGCCGCCGGCGCCGACAATGACATTGTCGGCCGGGATTTCGACATCGTCGAAATAGATGTCGGAACTGGGGATGCCGCGAAAGCCCATCAGCTGCTCATTGGCCCCGAAGCTGAGCCCCTTCATGCCCTTTTCGACAAAGACCGCGCCGATGCCCTTGGCCCCCGCATCGTCCGACATGCGCACATAGACGACATAGCCGTCGGCATGGCCACCGCCGGAGCACCAGCGCTTGGTGCCGTTCAGGTACAGCTTGCCACCCCGTTCGCTCACCCGGCTGGTCAGGTCGGTCAGGGCCGATCCGGCTTCCGGTTCCGACATGGCGATGGCCACGATCATCTCACCCTTGCAGACGGCGGGCACCACCCGTTCGCGCAGCGCCTTGGTGCCGAAATGTTCGATGGCCCGCACCGGGCCCACACAGCTTTCGAATACCGGGAAGGCGACGGCGGAGCTGATCTTGGCCAGTTCCTCCAGCACCACCAGGGCCTCCAGATTGCCCAGGCCCATGCCGCCATATTCGACCGGTATATTTATACCCAGGAACCCCTGTTCCGCATAACGGCGTACCCAGTCCTTGGGGCAGGGCTCCCCCATCTGATCCAGATGCTTGGCCAGCGGACGCAACTGTTCCTGCGCGAAGCGGCGCGCGGCATCCCGCAGCTCCCGCTGCGCCTCGGTCATTTGGAAATCCATGGGTCCTTATCCCTCCCCATCCTGCCGGCCCGCCTTGTTCTTGATGATCGGAAAGCGGCGGCGCGCTGAATTCGCACGGGCCTGCGGCGCCTGTCGCGCGCTGGTCGCTTTCCATATCTATACGCAGAGACAGTTTTTTGTATACAGAAAAACGCCGATGCTGATATAAAGCCCATCAGGATTGAAAACCAGCGCAGGTGCAGGCTTGCGCATCCCCCGGTTCCGGCGGACCATGGGGAAAAGGGCGGCACAGCCCGTGACAAAGGGGAGGAAAACAGGATGGATCTGGGTCTGAAGGGCAGGAAGGCCATCGTCACCGGCGCCACCAAGGGCATCGGCCGCAAGATCGTGGAGGTCCTGGCCGATGAGGGCTGCGACATCGCACTCTGCGCCCGTTCCGGGGACGAGGTGGCGGAGACGGTGGCTGCCCTGCGCGCCAAGGGCGTCAATGCCGTGGGCGAGGCGGTGAATGTCCGCGATGGCGACGCCTATAAAGCCTGGATCGCGAAGGCTGGCGAACAGCTGGGCGGCATCGACATCCTGGTGCCCAACGTGTCCGGTGGTGCCGGCATGGACAGCGAGAAGAACTGGCAGCGCAATTTCGAGGTGGATGTGATGGGCGCGGTGCGCGCGGTGGAAACCGCCGTGCCGTTCCTGAAGAAATCCGGCGAAGGGTCGGTGGTGTTCATCGTGTCGACCAACGCCATCGAAACATTCGCGGCCCCCATGGCATATAATGCGCTGAAGGCCAGCCTGATCACCTATGCCAAGCAGCTGGGCCAGTTCCATGGCAAGCGGCGCATCCGTTTCAACGCCCTGTCGCCGGGCCCGATCTTCGTGGAGGGCGGCGCCTGGGACATGATCCGGACCTCGCAGCCGGACTTTTACAACGCCACCATCGCCGCCCATCCGTTCGGCCGCATGGGCACGGCGGAGGAGGTGGCCAAGGCCGTGGCCTTCCTGGCCAGCCCGGCGGCCGGCTGGGTCAACGGCACCCACCTGATCGTCGATGGCGGATATACCAAGGGCGTGCATTTCTGATCCGGAGGACGTGGTCATGCCGATCAAACGGGTCCAGCCGGGCGATTTCACCCGCACCCCCATCGAGAAGGCCCCCGATCCCGACCTGGGCCACGCCATCATCGCCAAGGAACGCTACACCTCCCCCGATTTCATGAAGCTGGAATGGGAACGGATGTGGAAACGCAGCTGGCTGATGGGCTGCCGCGAGGACGATATTCCAGAGCCGGGCGATTATGTCTGCACGGAGATCGGGCGGGAGGCGATCCTGATCGTCCGCCAGACGGACATGTCGATCCGCGCCTTCTATAATGTCTGCCAGCATCGCGGCAACCGGCTGGTCCCGCCCGGCATCGGCCACCTGAACAGCTTCAAATGCGCCTATCACCATTGGGAATACGGCCTGCATGGCGATTTCGTGCGCATCCCGGACAAGGAGACGTTCCCGCAGGGCACGCCCTGCCGGGGATTGCCGGAAGTGCCGTGCGACACCTGGGGCAGCTTCGTCTGGTTCAACCTGAACAAGGACGCGGAGCCGCTGCGCGACTTCCTGGGTGTCATCCCGGAACATCTGGACCCGTATCATTTCGACCGCATGGCGATGACGCGGGATTGGACCATCGAATGGGACTGCAATTGGAAAGCGTCCGTCGATGCGTTCAACGAGAGCTATCATGTGCAGGGCATCCACCCGCAGCTGCTCTATTACCTGGATGACCTGGACATCCAGATCGACTGTTACGAACGGCACAGCCGTTACCTGGTGCCGTTCGCCACCACCAGCCCGCGGGTCAAGGAAACCTCCGACATCCCGCCACTGATCCGCCTGATCATGAAGCAGGCCGGCATGGACCCGGCCGATTTTGATGGCAAGACGCGGGAGGTGCGGCTGGCCGTGCAGAAATGGAAGCGGGAGAATGGCGCGTCACTGGGCCATGATTATTCAGACCTGAACAATGACCAGCTGACCGACGACTATCACTATCTGATCTTCCCCAACCTGACGATGAACGTGCATGCGGATGATCTGATGCTGTTCCGCCAGCGCCCGCACCCGACCGATCCCAACAAGATGTATTACGACCTCCAGAATTTCCGCCTGCTGAAGGCGGGGGAGGAAAAGCCGGAACGGCCCGAACACCGCTTCTACCGCCATGGGGAGAAGTCGCTGGGCCAGGTGCTGGACCAGGACGCCTACAATCTGCCCGGCGTGCAGCTTGGCATGCAGTCGGAAGGCTTTCCGGGCCTGTGGCTGGGCGACCAGGAACTGCGCATCCGGCATTTCCACAAGGTGATCGACGATTACGTCTATGGGGCGGCGGGTGGCCCCGGCGGCGTGGGTTGATCACTGCCTTTCCCGCTCGTCCTTCCCAAGGAACCAACCATGCAGCTCAACCGCGACGAACTGCTTCAGGCGTACCGCCGCATGCGGACCATCCGCGAATTCGAGGAGCGGCTTCATATCGAGAACCGCACCGGGGAGATCGCCGGCTTCACCCACCTCTATGCGGGACAGGAGGCCGTGGCCGTCGGTGTATGCGAACACCTGACCGACAAGGACTGGATCGCATCCACCCATCGCGGCCATGGCCATTGCATCGCCAAGGGCTGTGACGTCGACGGGATGATGAAGGAGATCTATGGACGTGCCGACGGCCTGTGCAAGGGCAAGGGCGGGTCCATGCATATCGCCGATCTGGACAAGGGCATGCTGGGCGCCAACGCCATCGTCGGCGGCGGCCCGCCCATCGCCGTGGGGGCCGCCATCGCCGCCAAGCTGGCGGGCGAAGGCCATGTCGCCGTCAGCTTCACCGGCGATGGCGGGTCCAACCAGGGCACGGTGCTGGAGGCCCTCAACATGGCCGCCGTGCTGAAGGTGCCGAAGATCTTCGTGTTCGAGAATAATGGTTATTCGGAGCATACGGGATCAGCCTATTCCCTGGCCGGCCAGGATCTGGGCCGGCGGGTGGAAGGGTTCGGCATCCCGGTGTTCCGCGCCGACGGTTTCGATTTCTTCTCCGTGTACGAGGCGATGCGCCAGGCACTGGACGTGTCGCGCAAGGGTGGTGGGCCGGCGGCGGTCTATGCCACCTGCACCCGCTATTTCGGCCATTTCGAGGGCGATCCCCAGCTTTACCGCGCCAAGGGCGAGGTGGAGCGGTTCCGCGAGGAAAGCGACTGCCTGAAGGGCTTCCGCGCCCGCGTCACCGAGGCGGGGCTGCTGGATGCGGCCACGCTGGACGCCATTGATGCCGAGGTGCTGGCGCAGATCGATGCGGCGACGGTTGCGGCCAAGGCGGCGGCCCCGCCGGTGCCGGCCGATGTGCTGACCGACGTCTATATCAGCTATTGAACGGGAGAGGATGAATGCCCGTCATCACCATGCGCGAGGCCCTGAACGAGGCCTTGCATCTTGAAATGGAACGCGACCCCCGCGTCATCGTGCTGGGGGAGGATGTGTCCGGTGGGGCCGGGGGAACGTCCGGCCAGCGCGATGCCGCCGGCGGCATCTTCGGCGTCACCAAGGGCCTGATCCACAAGTTCGGCGACGGCCGGGTCATCGACACGCCCATTTCCGAAAGCTGCATCATCGGCGCCGCCAATGGCGCGGCGCTGGCGGGATTGCGCCCCGTGGCCGAGCTGATGTTCGCCGATTTCGTCGGCGTGGCCATGGACCAGATTTTCAACCAGGCCGCCAAATTCCGCTACATGTTCGGCGGCAAGGCGCGCACGCCGCTGGTCATCCGCATGTCGTTCGGCGCCGGCATGAACTGTGCGGCCCAGCATTCGCAGACGATCTATCCCTTCATGACCGCCGTGCCGGGCCTGAAGGTGGTGGTGCCGTCCACGCCCTACGATGCCAAGGGCCTGATGCTGACCGCCATCCGCGACGATGATCCGGTGGTGTTCTTCGAACACAAGGCCTTGTACAGCCGCAAGGGCGAGGTGCCCGAGGGCGATTACGCCATCCCGTTCGGGGAGGCGGCTTTGGTGCGCGAGGGCGACCATGTCACCGTCGTGGCGCTTGGCCGCATGGTGCCGTTCGCGGAGAAGGCGGTGGACAAGCTGGCGGCCGAGGGCATCACCTGCGACCTGATCGACCCGCGCACCACCAGCCCGCTGGATGAGGAAACCATCCTGGAAAGCGTGTCCAATACCGGAAGGCTGGTGGTGGTGGATGAAAGCCCGCCGCGCTGTTCGGTGGCGTCCGACATCGCCGCCATCGTAGCGCAGAAGGGCTTCCGCGACCTGAAAGCCCCGATCGAACTGGTGACCGCCCCGCACACGCCGGTGCCGTTCGCGCGGGAACTGGAACGGGCCTATGTGCCCGGCCCCGCCCAGATCGAGGCCGCAATCGCCAAGGTGCTGGCCGATGGCTGAGATCCACCCCATCACCCTGCCCAAATGGGGCATCGAAATGTCGGAAGGCACGCTTTCCGCCTGGCACCTGGCCCTAGGCGCCACGGCGGAGAAGGGTGCCGAACTGGTCGATATCGAGACGGAGAAGATCGTCAACACCCTCGACCTGGAGGTTGGTGGCACCCTGCGCCGGCAACTGGCCCGGCCCGGCGACACACTGCCCGTGGGCGCCCTGATCGCGGTGCTGGCCGACGCGTCGGTGCCGGAAAGTGCGATCGACGCGTTCGTGAAAGGGTATCGGGCGATCGATGTGTCGTTCGAGCCGAAGGAGGGGGGCAGTAACGCCCCCGCCCCTTCCAACCGTCATCCCGGCGAAAGCCAGGATGACGGTGGAGAGGCGGGAAGGGTAGACCCCGCCATCCTTTCCGCCCGCAACGAAGCAGCATATGCCAGCCCGCTGGCGCGGCGGCTGGCCAACAGGCTGGGCGTCGATCTTTCCACGCTCGCCGGCACCGGCCAGAAGGGCCGCATCAGCCAGGAGGATGTGGAAAGGGCCGCCGCCACGCGCCCGGCAGTGACACCAGCCCCCATCCCCACCGGCCCCGAACCCCATGCCAGCCCCATCGCCCAGAAGCTGGCCCGCAAGATTGGCATGAGCCTGCACGGCATCATCGGCACGGGTGCACGCGGCCGCGTCAGTCTGGTCGATGTGCAGACGACAGCCAGGGCCCGCGGCCTGCTCCCACCTCCCGCACCCCTCTCCCCACCCCCGCCGGCGGCCGGCCCCGCCGCGCGCAAGCTGGCGGGTGACCTGGGCATCGACCTGTGCAATGTCACCCCCACCGGCCCCAAGGGCCACGCCACCAAGCAGGATGTGCGCGACGCGGCGGACCGGGCATCCGCCCCGGTGGCCCCGGCGGCGTACGACCTGCTGCCCCTGACCCCTATGCGCAAGGCGATCGCCACGGCCCTGGTCAATGCCAAGCAGACGGTGCCGCATTTCTATCTGACGGCCGACGTCACCATGGATGCGCTGCTGTCCTTCCGCGAACAGCTGAACGCCAGGCCCAACAGCCCTTGCCGGCTGTCGGTCAACGACCTGCTGGTGAAGGCAGCAGCGTGCGCGCTGATGGAGGTGCCCGACGTCAATGTCCATTGGGCCGATGACGGTATCCGCCGTTTCCGGTCCGCCGATATCTCCGTCGCCGTGGCGATCGAGGGCGGGCTGCTGACGCCGGTTGTCAAGGGGGCGGAGGTGCTGGACCCCTGGGCGATTTCCGCCAAAGCGTCCGACCTGGCCGACCGGGCGCGCAAGCGCACGCTGACCAGGGAGGAGATCAGCGGCGGCACCTTCACCCTCTCCAACCTGGGCATGTTCGGCATCCGCCAGTTCCAGGCCATCATCAACCCGCCCCAAGGCGCCATCCTGGCCGTCGGCACGACAAGGCGGGAGGCGCGGGAACGGCCGGATGGCGGGGTCGCCTTCGCCTCGGTCATGTCGCTGACTCTGTCCTGTGATCACCGTGCCGTTGACGGGGCGCTGGGGGCGAAATTCCTGGCTGCCCTGGGCAGGCGGCTGGAGGACCCGATCGGGTTGCTGCTGTAGGTAGGGATCACCCACAAAACTCTTGGGCACCTTCGCTACCACTCTCTCCGCCGGGGTGACGATGGATATTGCTGGAACCCTCACAGCCCAGACTTTCGAGGAAGTCCCAAAAAGGGGGCAAAGGCGCTCTACATTACCTCGCCGCCCGCAATTCCCCGATGAAGCTGTCGAAGCCTTTGCGCAGACCATCCGCCTGACGCGACAGGTCGGCCGAGGCCGCCCCTACCTCGCCGGCGGCCGTACCGACCGCGTCGGCGGCACCGGCGACACCGGAGACATTCTCTCCCACTTCCGTCGTGGCCATGGCGGCCATCTGCACATTGCGGGCGATTTCCGCCGTAGCGGCACCCTGCTGTTCCACCGCCGCCGCGATGGTGCCGGAAATCTGGTCCATCTCGCGGATCGTGCGCTCGATGGTGGTGATGGCGTCCACTGCCTTGCCCATGCGGGCCTGCATCTCCGCCACCTGGGCGGCGATATCCTGCGTGGCGCGGGCGGTCTGGTTGGCCAGCTGCTTGACCTCGCCGGCCACGACGGCGAAGCCCTTGCCAGCCTCACCGGCCCGTGCCGCCTCGATCGTGGCGTTCAGCGCCAGCAGGTTGGTCTGTTCGGCAATGTCGGCGATCAGGTCGACCACCTGGTTGATGCGTCCCGCCGCCTCCGCCAGGGCGCCGATCGTGCCCTCGGCATTGCCGGCCTCCACCACCGCCTCGCGCGCCACCGCCGTCGACCGCCCGACCTGGGACACGATCTCCCCGATCGAGGCGGACAGTTCCTCCGTCGCGGACGCCACGGTGGCGACATTGTCGGCGGCACGGTCGGCGGCGATATGGGCGGACCGGGCCATGCCGGTGGTGTCGGCCACCGACCGGCGCATCTGGCCGGCACTGCCATCCAGCTGCGATGCCGCCTGGGCCACCCCATCCACCATGCCGCGTACATGGTCGTCCAGCCGGGCCGCCATTTCATCCAGCTTGGCGGAATGGCGGGCGGCGTTTTCCTCCAGATAGACGGAGATGACCAGATCCATGTCCAGCATCACCGCCAGGTTGACAGCGCGCAGCACATCGGCCAGTGCCGCTTCCGCCGCCGCCTTGTTCCAGCGGCTGCCCGACCCGGTGACCAGCGCCTTGTACAGGCGCGACAGGGTGATGGCATAGCCGCCCATGTACCAGCGCGGTTCCAGCCCCAGCACCGAATGCACCCGGCCAATGGCCTTCACCCCGTCGAAATAGGACTGATCGAAGCGGCCGGAGAACAGGTTCAGCCAATGTTCAAGCTGCTTCTCGCGCGCATGGCGCATCGCCGCCTCGTTGCGGAACATCGCCACCATCGACGGCCAGCGCTTCAGGTCCGCATAGAACGCATCGATGATGCCCGGCAGGGCGGCGGCGATCCGGGGACGCACATCCGCCAGCACCGCGCGCACCTGCGCGTCGATACCCACGAAGGCAAGGCGTTCTTCCCAGTCGGCGGCACTCTGTTCCAAGATCAACTCCCCTGTTTTCCTTAGGCTTCCGCTTGGTCGCGCGGCTCTTGAACGACGGCTAAACTACTTTAGGCGCCAACGATTACCACAATGAATCGTAGCAGGTGTGATCAAAGTCGGTGATTACATCGGTAACCGCCCAATGGACACCGGTAACATTGGAGACGGTTGAGAGACTAATGGTTCCGTCACCAAATCATCACCTGCTTGACCCTGGGCATGGGTTTCGCTAATAAATGACCGTTCAGTCATTAAGTGGACACCATGACCGACGACACCCCCATCCGCCCCCGCTCCCGCCGCAAGGAGGCGCGGCCGGCGGAGCTGCTGGCCGCCGCCCTGGATTGCTTTGCGGAAAAGGGCTTTGCCGCCACCCGCATGGACGACATCGCGCGCCGGGCCGGCGTGGCCAAGGGCACCTTCTATCTTTATTTCCCGTCCAAGGAGGCGGTGTTCGAGGCGCTGGTGCGCGAGAACATCCTGCCAAGGCTGGAAGCGCTGGAAAGGGTGGGGCAGGCCGGGGGCGGCAGTGCATCCGCCCGGCTGCGCGCCATCCTGGCCGGGCTGGCGCCGGTGATCGGCAATCCCAGGCTGGTGGCGATCCCCAAGCTGGTGCTGTCGGAGGCGGGGAACTTCCCCGACATGGCCCGCTTCTACCGGCGGGAGGTGGTGGAACGCGGCCTGCGCCTGATGACCGGCCTGATCCGCAACGGTATCGCGGCAGGCGAATTCCGGCCCCTGCCCGACCCGGCGGTCACCGCCCGGCTGTTCATGGCCCCGGTGCTGATGGCGGCCCTTTGGCAGGCCGGCTTCGCCGCGACGGATGAGACGCCGCTGCCCGTGGAAACGCTGCTGTCCACCCATGCCGACCTGTTCATCCGGTCGATCGCGGCCGAGCAAGGCACGGGAGGTGCCGCATGATCCGTAAACTGATCCCGCTTGCCCTGCTGCTGCCGCTGGCTTCCTGCGGTCCGTCCAATGATGGAAACACCCTGCAGGGCTATGTGGAGGGCGACTATCTACGCATCGCCGCCCCGGAAGCCGCCTGGATCGGCGAGGTGCCCCTAACGGAAGGCACCGTGGTGAAGAAGGGCCAGCGCCTGTTCACCCTGGACGATACCGCCGCCGTCGCCGCCCTGGCGGAAGCGAAGGCCGGGCTGGCCCAGGCCGAAGCCGCCTTGGCCGACCGGCGGCTGGGTGCCAGGGCGGAAGAGATCAAGGGGTTCGAGGCACAGCGGCGGGAGGCCGATGCCGCCCTGAAACTGGCCCGCCAGGACCTGGATCGGCAGAAATCCCTGGCAGCGGAGAGCGTGGCGGCGCGGGCGCGGCTGGAACAGGCGCAGGCCACCGCATCGCAGGCCGCCGCCCGGCTGGAGCAGGTGACGGCGCAGCTGGCCACCGCCCGCCTGCCCGCCCGGCCGGACCAGCTGGCCGCCGCCGAGGCCACGGTGGAGGCCGCCCGCGCCAGCGTGGCCCAGGCGGAATGGCGCCTGTCGCAGCGCCATATCGACAGCCCGGCCGATGCCCTGGTCGATGACATCGTGCGCCGCCCCGGTGAATGGGCGCCGGCCGGCGGCGTGGTGGTCAGCCTGCTGCCGCCCGACCATGTGAAGCTGGTGCTGTTCGTGCCGCAGACGCGCCGCGCGGGGCTGGCGCCGGGCGCCAAGCTTGCCGTCACCTGCGACGGCTGCAAGCCCGGCCTGACGGCCCAGGTCACCCGCATCGCATCCGACGCCGAATATACCCCGCCGGTGATCTATAGCCGGGAGACCCGCGCCAAGCTGGTCTACCGGGTGGAAGCGGCACTGACCCCCGATCCGGCCGCACTCCATCCCGGCCAGCCCGTCTCGGCGGAGCCGGCACCGTGAGCCCGGCCGACATCAGCGCCGGCATCGCCATCGATGTGCGCGGCCTGACCAAGCGGTTCGGCGACCGGACGGTGGTCGACAATGTCTCCCTGCGCGTGGGGCGCGGCCGCATCCATGGCTTCCTGGGCCCCAATGGAAGCGGCAAGACCACCACCATCCGCATGCTGTGCGGGTTGCTGGTGCCCGATGCGGGCGAAGGCACCTGCCTGGGCTTCGATATCCGCCGCGACAGCTGGGCCATCAAGCAGCGCGTCGGCTACATGACCCAGAAATTCAGCCTCTATGAGGATCTGACCATCCGGGAGAACCTGGATTTCGTGGCAAGGCTCTATGCCATCGCCGAAAGGCCCGCCCGCGTGGCGGCCGCCCTGGACAGGCTGGGCCTGTCGCATCGCAAGGACCAGCTGGCGGGCACCCTGTCGGGCGGCTGGAAACAGCGCCTGGCGCTCGCCGCCTGCATCCTGCACGACCCTTCCCTGCTGCTGCTGGATGAGCCGACGGCCGGTGTCGACCCCAAGGCACGGCGCGAATTCTGGGACGAGATCCATGCCCTGGCGGCCGAGGGCATGACCGTGCTGGTCAGTACCCATTACATGGACGAGGCGGAACGCTGCCACCGCATCGCCTATCTCGCCTATGGCAAGCTGCTGGCCGACGGCACGGTGGAGGAGGTGGTGGCCGGATCGGGCCTGTCCACCTGGCACGTCTCCGGCCCGCCCGACCGCATCGCTGGCTTGGCCCGCACCCTGTCGGGCCGGGCCGGCGTCACCATGGTCGCACCCTTCGGGGCCACCCTGCATGTCAGCGGTCCGGATGCAAACGCCCTGGACGCGGCCGTCGCCTCCTTGCAGGCCGAAACCGGCCTGGACTGGCGGCGTGGTGATCCGACCTTGGAGGATGCCTTCATCCATCTGATGGGCCAGACCCCGGACAATTTCCGCCCGGCGGGTGCGGCATGAGCGATCTTTCCCCCCGCTTCTGCCCCGCCCGGCTGGTGGCCCTGGTCATCAAGGAATTCATCCAGATGAAGCGGGACCGGCTGACCTTCGCCATGATGGTCGGCATTCCGCTGATCCAGCTGATGCTGTTCGGCTTCGCCATCAATGCCGACCCCAAGCACCTGCCCACGGCCGTGCTGTCCCATGACAACAGCGAGTTCAGCCGCGCCATCGTCTCGGCCCTGCAGACCAGCAATTATTTCGACCTGTCGGTGACGGCGGAGGACCCGCAGCAGCTGGACCTGATGCTGGACCAGGGCCGGGTGCAGTTCGCGGTGGAGATCCCGGCCGGGTTCGGCACCGACCTGATGCGCGGCGAACGGCCGGCCCTGCTGGTCATGGCCGATGCCACCGACCCGGCCGCGACGGGCAATGCCGTGGGGGCGCTTCAGCGCATCCTGGACAATGTGATGACCGCGACCCTGACGGGCGCGCTCTCCCCCCTGGCGCCGGTGCCGGGCCCCGTCGATCTGCGGGTGCAGCGCCGTTACAACCCCGAGGGCCTGACCCAGCACAATATCGTGCCAGGCCTGATGGGTACCATTCTGACCATGACCATGATCATCATGACCGCCATGGCCGTGACCCGGGAACGCGAGCGCGGGACCATGGAAAACCTGCTGGCCATGCCCGTACGCCCGACGGAGGTGATGCTGGGCAAGCTGGCCCCCTTCATCCTGGTGGGGGCGGTGCAGGTGGCGGTGATCATGACCGCCGCGCGCCTGCTGTTCGGCGTGCCCATGCTGGGCAATCCGGCCGCCCTTGGTGTCGGCATGATCATCTTCATCACCGCCAACCTGGCCATGGGCTTCCTGTTCTCCACGCTCGCCCGCAGCCAGCTGCAGGCCATGCAGATGAGCTTCTTCTTCTTCCTGCCCTCGATCCTGATGTCGGGCTTCATGTTCCCCTTCCGGGGCATGCCCGATTGGGCCCAGTTCATCGGGGAGGCGCTGCCGCTCACCCATTTCCTGCGCGTGGTGCGCGGCGTGATGCTGAAGGCCAGCGGCTTCCCCCAGGTCTGGCCCGACCTGTGGCCCATGCTGGTCTTCCTGCTGGCCGTGTCGGTGCTGGCGGTAAAACGCTATCGGCAGACGCTGGATTAATGCGGCTGGACCAGCAACCCCCGCCGCCCGATGGCGATGAACGACGCCACCAGCATCAGGGCGGAGAACATGGTCAGCCAGTCCAGCGGCACCGGCCCGGCCACGAAGCCGAGATGGGCCAGGATCGCCCATCCCCCGCCGACCACTGTCAGCAGATAGAAGGTCCAGTTGCCGCTCTCCTGCGACAGCAGGCGCTTCAGCTCGTCCATCGCCCGCCATTGGGCAAAGCCCAGCACGCCGCCCGTCGCGTACAGGGCCAGGGCGACCGGCAGGGCCACCATGGGCCGCACGATGCCCACCGGCCCGGAAAGCGCCAGCAGGACCAGCGCCGTTCCCCAGGCCACCATGGTGGCGGCGGCATAGATCAATTCTCGCCGTTGCAGGCGCAGATCCTCCGCCTTGTCCGCCGCCATGAAGCGGATGCTGGCACAGACACCCATGGTCAGCACCCCCAGCACGAAAAACACGGCCCCCGTGGCCAGCGCCGCCTTTTCCGAGGCGCCGATCGTGCCGGGAACGGCGGTGGCGGCCAGGGTGCTGAAGCCCCATGACAGCACCATGAACAGGGCGATGGCCGCGACATTCCCCGCCAGGAACCGGGCAATGGCCGGCCTGGTGACCGGCGCCTTGCGCATGACCATCCCGACGAACGAGGCCGCCAGCACCAGGGCCAGGCCAACCTGTGCGGTCACGGTTGGCGACCGGAAAATAGTGCCCGACAGGCCCTGGCCGTTCAGCGACGACATGCCCAGGATGGCGATCGTACAGACCACCGCCCCGATGGCGCTCCAGATCAGGAAATTGCGGCCTTTCGGCAAGTGCTTGTCCGCGACCATGGTCATTATTCCTCCCCCGGTTCCCAATTGTCGATGAACAGTTCCGGTACGGCGACACCGAACAGCTTGGCCATCCGCAGGGCCAGCGGCAGGCTCGGATCATATTTGTCCGTCTCCACCGCATTGATGGTCTGGCGCGAGACGCCCAGCCGCCGCGCCAGCTCCCCCTGGCTCCAGCCCCTGGCCTCGCGCATGTCCTTCAGATGGTTCAGCAAGGCTCCGCCCTCATCACTTGTAAAGAACTCTTTACATGCGATGGGACGATTCTGTCAAGAGTTCTTGACAGGCTTTGCTAGCCACAAAGAAGATCCTGGCATCATCGCTTTTCACTTAAGTGATAATATGATATTTATTAACGACAAAACTTGCCGTTAAGTGATGAAATGCTGATCCTCAACGAAACCCCATCGGAGATCTGTACGGCGATCGGCGGCCGGCTGCGGGACCTGCGCATCCAGCGCAAGCTGCGCCAGCAGGATGTCGCCGACCGGTCCGGCATCCCCCTGTCCACCTACCGGATGATGGAACGGAGGGGGGCCGGCAGCCTGGAGAATTTCGTCAAGGTCGCCGACCTGCTGAATGCCGGCCACGCCTTCCAGATCCTTTTCCGGCCGGAGGATGAGCCCCCATCCCTGGACGAGGTGCTGCGCCGTCAGAAGCGGCCGTCACGGGTGCGCCATGCGGCTGCTTGAGCCCGGCACGGCCCTGGTGGTCACTCTCGATTTCGGGGATGGCGATATCCTGCCTGTCGGCCGGATGGCCTTCGACCGTGGCCGCGCACTGTTCGAGGCGGACACCGCCTATCTTGCCGCCGGCATCGATGCGTCGGCGGGCAGCTATCCGCCCATGCGCGGCACGGCGCGTGCGCAGACCGATTATTTCGGCGGCCTGCACGGGGTCTTCGCGGACAGCCTCCCCGACAGTTGGGGACGCCTGCTGCTGGACCGCAGTGCGGGCCGACTGGGGCTTTCCGTCTCCGCCATCACGGCGCTGGACCGGCTGGCCTGCGTCGGCAAGGTCGGCATCGGGGCGCTGACCTATCAACCCGCGACCACGCCGGAGGGGCCGGAACCGGGCAGTATCGACCTGCCCACATTGGCCGAAGATGCCTTGCGCATCCTGGATGGTGGGGAGACGGCATCCTTGCGGGTGCTGCAGCGTATCGGTGGTTCTCCCGGCGGTGCCCGGCCAAAGGTGCTGGTGGGCCTGGATGGCAAGGGCGGCCTTACCCACGGCGAAGGTGAGCTGCCCGCCGGCTACACGCATTGGATGGTGAAATTCCGATCTCGGGAGGATTTCGCCGATATCGGCCCTGTCGAGGCCGCCTATATGGAGATGGCGTCACTGGCGGGCCTGTATGTGCCCGCCTCCAGGCTGATC
This sequence comes from Niveispirillum sp. KHB5.9, assembly GCF_048066115.1. NCBI lineage: Bacteria > Pseudomonadati > Pseudomonadota > Alphaproteobacteria > Rhodospirillales > Azospirillaceae > Niveispirillum > Niveispirillum sp. KHB5.9. The sequence continues at coordinate 138,395 of NZ_JBLTYX010000016.1, forward strand.
CCCGCCCCCGAGGGGCCGGGCTTCTTCGCGGTGCGCCGCTTCGATCGCGACGGAATGCGCCGCCTCCATGTGCAAAGCCTCTGCGCCATCCTGGAGGCTCCACCAGGGCCGACCTCCATCGGGTATCGGCAGTTCCTGCAAGCCACAAAGCAGGTTACGGGCGACGCGACAGAGATGGGGGAAGCTTTCCGGCGCGCTGCCTTCAATGTCCTGGCCCATAACCGTGACGACCACTCCAAACAGCATGCCTTCGCCATGGACCGGTCGGGCCGGTGGCGTCTCACCCCCGCTTACGACCTGACCTTCGCTGCCGGTCCGGGCGGCGAACACCAGATGGATATCGCCGGCGAGGCCCGTCAACCCGGAAGAACCGACCTGCTGCGGCTGGCGACGAGCACAGGCATCGCCAAGGGCGAGGCTCAGACGGCAATCGAACAAGTATTGGAAGCCGTCGGACAGTGGCAGAAGATTGCCAGCGCGTTCGGCGTCTCGGCACAGACGTGCGCCACCGTGTCGAGCGGGCTGGAGAAGGTGCGCAAGCGGTTCAGGCAGGGTTGAGCGCCCACACCGGACACACCACCCCTGACGGCACAACAGAACCATCGGCCATAAACCCGGCCTTGTCTCTCAACCTGCCCTTGAGATTTACCTAGAAAGTTGAGATACGATGATATGTCATCTGACGAAACGGGGTAACGATACGTGCGTGACAGCCGTCACGGCAGGATGCCGCCGGCCGGTTCGACTGTGCTTGTCCTGGGGGCCGCCTGCCGGGCCGGGTGGCTTTGCTTCGTCCTTGTCTTAACCATCTTTTCCTCCCTGCCGGTGCTGGCCGCCGATCCCTCCGCGGTGCTTGCCGAACGGGCGGAGGTGGGGTTCGAAAGCCTGTCCACGGCCAACGGCCTGTCCAACAACACCGTCATGGCGCTGGCCCAGGATGCCACGGGCTTCATCTGGGTCGGCACGCTGGGGGGGCTGAACCGCTTCGACGGCTATGCCACCCGCAGCTTCGACCATGATCCCCACGACCCCGGATCGCTGCCCAACGGCTTCGTGCGGGCGTTGCAGCCCACCAGCGATGGCGGCATGTGGCTGGGCACGCATACGGCGGGCGTCGCCTATTACGATCCGCGCACCGGCCGGTTCGCCACACTGGGCGCGGGGCCGGACGGGCTGGGCCATGTCCAGGTCTATGCCCTGGCACCCGACGGGCAGGACGGGGTGTGGGTTGCCACCGTGGCCGGGCTGGACCATGTCGGCCGTGACCTGACGGTGCGCGAACGCGTGCGGCCCGGCGACCAGGGCTTCCCCGCCGGCTATGTTTTTTCCATCTTCCGCGACAGCCGGGGAACCTTGTGGGCCGGCACGGAGAAGGGCGTGGCCCGCCGCGCCGCCGGCACCGGCCGCTGGCAGGTGCTGCGCGGCGGGGACGGGGACAGCACCTATGCGCTGTCCACCGGCATCTGGAGTTTCTACGAGGATCCGGAAGGCCGGGTCTGGATCGGCAGCAATGGCGGCGGCATCGTCTCCGTCGGGCCAGATGACGACCAGGCGCGGTCCCATCCGCGCCTGACCGGGCGCGACACACCGCTGGGCCGGGCCACGGTGCGCGGCATCGTGGAGGAACGGCCGGGCGTGCTGTGGATCTCGCTGTTCGGCGGCGGGGTGGCGGAATATGACATCGGCCAGGACCGCATGCGCCTGTTCCGGGCCGACCCCAACGTGCCCGGCGCGCTGAAGGGCAATTTCACCCGTGGCATCCTGAAGGACCGGGGCGGCGTGGTCTGGGTCGCCACCAACATGGGCGTGGCCTGGCACAATTCCGTGCCCTCGGGCATCGCCAGCGTGGCGCTGGGCCAGTCGCGCGGCTTTTCCGGCCGTGACGCCTGGAGCCTGTGGACAGCCCCCGATGGCGGGCTGTGGCTGGGCCAGGATGATGGCGGACTGGACCGGCTGGACCTGTCCAGCGGCCATATCATCCCCTTCGGACGCGGCGTGGCGCCGGGTGCCCTGGCCGGCACGCCCGTCTATGCCATCCAGGGTACTGGTGGCGACCTTTGGGTCGGTACGGCGGGGCTGGCCCGGCTGCACCCCGCATCGGGCCAGCGCACACCACAGGCCACCCCCCTGCCCGGCACCCAGACCCGCGACGTCACCACCATGCGCATGGGCGAGCGGCATCTGTGGGTCGGCACCTATTATGGCCTGGTGCGGCAATCGCTGGCCGACGGGCAGGCCAGCCTGTTCACCGCCGATCCGGCCAGGCCCGACAGCCTGTCCAACAACGAGGTCTGGGCCGTGCTGCCGCGCCCGGACGGGTCGGCCTGGGTGGGCACGGCCAATGGCCTGAATTTCCTTTCACCAGACGGGACCTTCCGGCATTTCCATCGCGAGGCCGACCAGCCCGACAGCCTGCCGCATGATTACGTCTCGGCCCTGACGCTGGACCGGCAGGGGCGGCTGTGGCTGGGCACGGTGGGCGGCGGCGTGGCGCTGATGCGCGAACCGTTGGTGCCGGGGGCAGGTCCAACCTTCCGCACCGTGTCGCGCCAGAACGGCATGCCGTCCAACACCATCGCCAGCCTGGCGCTGGGGTCGGACGGGCGCATCTGGGCATCGACCGACAATGGCCTGGCCGCCATCGATCCCGATGATTTCAGCGTGTCGCGGCTGGTGCCCGGTGCGGCACACAATGTCTCCTCCTATCTGCCGGGATCGGTCACCACCCTGCCCGATGGCGGGCTGGTGTTCGGCGGCACCAACGGCATCACGCTGGTCCAGCCCTCCCACATCCGCGCCCATGCCTATCTGGACGCGCTGGCGGTGACGCGGGTGCTGGCGGGCGGGCAACCGGCCAATGCCAGCGCCCTGAACCTGCCCGGTGCGGTCCCGGATATCCGCCTGCCGCCCGGCAACCGTCGCCTGACGGTGGAATTCGCCCTGCTGGATTTCGCCGTCACCGGCATGGTGCATTACACCTACCGGCTGGACGGGTTCGATACCGACTGGGTGGAACCGGAGGGGGAAAGGCGGGTCGCCGCCTATACCAACCTGCCGCCCGGCCATTATGCCCTGCGCCTGCGCGCCCTGGACCCCGCCGGTGCCGTGGTGGCGGAACGCGTGGTGGGCGTGGCCGTGCCCCATCTCTGGTACGAATGGGCCTGGGTGCGCTTCCTGGGCGTGGTGCTGGCACTGTCGGCGGGGGCGGGCATCGTCATGCTGCTGGAACGCGCCCGCATCGAGAAGCTGAGCGGCGCCACCCGCGACCTGGAAGCCAAGGTCGCCGAACGCACCGCCAGCCTGCGCGACGCCAATGAACGTCTGGCCGAACAAGCCACCCGCGACCCGCTGACCGGCATCCATAACCGCCGCGCCTTCATGGAACGGCTGGACCAGGAATGGAGTGCCGCCCTGCGCCACGGCCAACCCTTCTGCGTGCTGATGCTGGACCTGGACCATTTCAAGGAGGTCAACGACACCTACGGCCACCTTGTGGGCGACACGGTGCTGCGCGAGGTGGCGCATCGCGCGCAGGATGCCCTGCGCGGCACCGACCTTCTGGCCCGCTATGGTGGAGAGGAATTCGTGGTGCTGACGTCGCATACCGATGCCAGCGCCGCCCAGATCGCGGCGGAACGCATCCGTACCGCCGTGGGCGGCGCGCCGGTGGTGCTGGACGGGGTCAATATCCGGGTGACGGTCAGCATCGGCCTGGCCCAGGCCGACCCGCAGCGGGAAACCCAGACCAGCCTGTTCAACCGCACCGACAGCGCGCTCTACGCCGCCAAGGCCGCCGGACGCAACCGGGTGGTGGTGGCGGCTTAAGAAAGGTCAGAACATCCGGTGGCGGGTTCGACGGGCTTGTCCATGATACGCGTCCGGTTGCGGATATCCGCCATGATGCACCGCAAGGCCACGGCCGGCAATGACCTCCAGCCACCCATCACATCTGCCGGAACAGGTGCAGATAGGCCCGGCTGACCGGGATCGTCTCCCCTCTTCCCTTCAGATGGATGGTCGCCGTCTCGTTCTCCGCGCGCACCACATGGCTGACGGCGCGCAGGTTGACGATGGCGCCGCGATGGACCTGGCGGAAGCCGTCGGGGTCCAGTTGTTCGGCCAGATCCTTGATGGGGGTGCGGATCACCGCCTCCTGCGGGGTCCCACCCTCTCCGCGCCAGCCAACATGGGTGTATTTGTCGCCGGCCAGCAGGAAATCCACATCCTCGGCCGCGATCATCCGCACCACGGGGCCGACCGAGGCGCGCAGCCAGGTCAGGCGCGGGGCGGTGACGGGGCGCAGTTGCGCCGCCAGCCTGGCCAGCAACTCATCCGGCAGGGCCGCCGGCTCGGCGGCGCGCAGGCGCTGTTTCAGCCGTTCCACCGTGTCGGCCAGCCGTTCGGCGGCCACCGGCTTCACCAGATAATCCAAGGCACCCTGGGCAAACGCCTCCACCGCGTAGCGGTCGAAGGCAGTGACGAAGACCAGATGCGCACGCCTGCCGATGGCCCGCGCCGCCTCCACCCCCGACAGGCCGGGCATATGGACGTCCAGGAAGCAGATGGTGGGGCGGTGGGCCTCGAACAATTCCACCGCCTGACGGCCGTTGCGGGCCTCTGCCACGATCTCCAGTTCCGGCCAGGCCAGCCCAAGCTGGCGGATCAGGGTTTCGCGCAGCAGGGGTTCGTCTTCGGCGACCAAAGCGGTGGGGCGGGTCATGCGGCGGCTTCCTTCACCGGCCAGGACAGGCGGGCGCTGACCCCACCGCTTTCCCGTTCCACCAGCGACAGGCTGGCGGTGGGACCGAAGGCCAGGGCCAGACGCTGGCGCAGGGTGGTGAGGCCGGTGCCCAGCCCGCCGGTGCCGGGGCGCAGGCCCAGGCCGCCATCATCGACACGGACATGGCAAACCCCACCCTCCAGGCCGACCACCACCGCGATCTCCCCACCCTCCTCCGCCGGGTCGATGCCATGGCGCACGGCGTTTTCCACCAGGGTCAGCACGGCCATGGGCGGACAGGGCAGCGCCAGGGTCGCCGGGTCGGCATCGATACGGAAGGACAGGCGGTCGGGAATGCGCATGCGCATGATGTCCAGATAGGCCCGGACCAGGGCCAGCTCATCCGCCATGGTGGCGCTGGCGGCGTTGAGGCGGGGCACGGCGGCACGCAGATAGGCGATCAGGCTGTCCAGCACGGGCAAGGCCTGGGGCGATCCCGTCTCCACCAGGGCCCGGACATTGGCGAGCGTGTTGAACAGGAAATGCGGCTGCACCTGCGCCTGCATCAGGGCCAGGCGGGCATCGGTGGCGCGGCGTTCCAACTCACTGCGTTCCAGTGCAAAGGACAAGGCCTGGGTGCGGGCGAGGGCGTCCTTCTGCCGGACCAGGGCGCCAAGCGCCACCCAGGGGCCGATCAACAGACCGCTGACCATGAAAAAGGCCAGGCCCTGCAACCGCTCCCGATCCTGCCACAGGGGCGGGGCGCCGTCGGGCGTGGACAGGACATAGATCACGATCATGGTAGGCGGGATGGTCAGGGCCACGGCCACCACCTGCAGAACCCAGCGCGCGATCCAGCGCGGCAGGCGGCGGGGGAACTGTTCCCAGAAACCGAAGGCCAGCACGCACATCAGGCACAGGATGAACAGCCGGAACAGCAGCACCCATTTGCTGGCATCCCAGCTGGCCATCAGCAGCAGGCTGAACAGCCCGGCCATGATCGCGGCCGCCCGCAGCCGGCGCCAATGCACGATGGCCAGCAGCCTTTGCCCGAATGTCCGCTCCTCCGTCATCGCCTTCCTGTTGATTCATGCCGTTCCCGCTGATCGTAACCGATCACCGGGCCTCAGTCGCCGGCGCCCACATCCGTGGGCTTGGCTACGCCGCACGTGCGGCGCGGCGGCAGTCGCCGCCGAACCGGATCCCGCCGGGATCCGGTTTATATCCTTGGCAGCCACATGCCCATGGTCGCCCCGAAGATACCACCCGCCGTGGCCAGCGACAGCACGCACAGCAACCCCGCCACCGCATGGCGTGCGACGGCCCCGCCCCGGTCGCGGGCCTGGAAGTAAAGCTCCAGCACCGCCAGCGGCAGCAGGTACTGCGCGAAGGACAGGAATTCCAGGAAGGGGCCGGTGAAACTCCTGGGGTCGAAGCCGACCGGCGCCTTGAACACCAGCAGCCACAGCATCAACCCGACCCGGAAGAACCAGACACCGGAAACGCACAGGAACAGGCGCAGCGCCCAGCGGCGATGCAGGTCGAAACGGCGGCCGCGCGCATGGGTCCAGGCGAAACCGGCACAGAGCAGGATGGCCCCGGCATTGGAAAGCGTGCCAGCATGCATCACAGCATTGCCCACCGCCCCCCGCCAGGCGACCAGCCCGATGCCACCCAGGGCCAGGATGGTGGCCGACAGCATATAGGCCCGGCCCGTCCAGCGGTGGAAAGCCGGCATGCGCCGCCGCAAGGCCGGCACCAGCTGCGCCGCCCCGCCCAGGATGATGATGAAGGCGAACAGCACATGCAGACCGAACATCAGGTTGCCAATGACATCTCCCGCCTCATACCCCTCGGCCGGCGACCGGTTCCAGCCGGCGGTGCCGCCGGCATAGATGGCGGCGATATAGGCGGCGAAAATCAGCTGCCCCGCGATGGCCACACCCAGCCACAGGGCACCCGCCCGCGCCAGAAAGCGGCCGGCTTTCGCCGGATCGGGAGTTTCGGACAATGTCGCGGTCAGCACCATGGTTGCCTCCATCGGGTTGCGATGGGCCATGGTGCGGGGTGGGGCGATGGGTGGGGGTGGGCGTGCGATGGGTGACGGTTGGGGGCGATGGGTGGGGGATCACCCCTCTGCAACACCGTGCTTAAACCGCGCAAGTCTGTGCTGTGAGGGTTCCGATAATATCTACCGTCACCCCGGCGAAGGCCGGGGCCCAAATCGTAGAGCGAAGCGCTTGTCACTTGGGCCCCGGCCTGCGCCGGGGTGACGGTGGAGAGGGTGGCAACGATGGTGCCCAAGAGTTTCGCGAAGGGGCTGCAATCTCACCCCTCGTCCAGCCACGCCGCCAGCCAGACCAGCGGCGCGTTCCAGTTGATGGTGACCTCGTTCACCGTGAACAGGTCGATATCGTCCTTCCAGCAGGTCTGCGGCGCGCAGACGCCGATACGCTTGCGGGCGTCCTCGCCCAGGCTGGTGATGTTGGGGCCGCCCGACACCACGCCCGGTGGCGGGGGCGGGAATGCCGGGTCCAGAACCCGGGCCCAGAACCGGTGATGGGGATGCTGCATCGACCGCGCGCCGTAACCGGTGATGTAGGAGATGTCCAGCGGGTTGCGGCCCAGCAGGTAGGAGGCGACATCCACCACCCCGTCGCGATACTTCCCCTCCCCCGTCAGGTCGCGGGCATAGGCCAGGATCATCGCCCGGTTCATCAAGGTGGAATTCGATCCCCAGCCATAGGCGCGTGGCGCCAGGGGCTGGCGGTAACCGGATGCCTGCGCTTCCTTCAGGAAACCGCCGGCGCCGCGCAGGATCATGCTGCGCAGGCGGCTGGTATCGGGGCTGGACAGTATCTCGGGGTACAGCGCCAGGGTCAGGGCGCCCAGGGGTGCCGTCTGGCCCCAGGAGGGTTCGACCAGGGCCTCCTTCTGGAAGTGCGTGGACTTGGTCACCACCTCCATGAACAGGGGCTGGCGGGTGGTGGCCAGCAGTTCGGATGCGGCCCAGAAGAACTCGTCCGACACATCACCATCGCCATAGCCGCCGCTGCCGTTGAAATCACCGAGCGCCAGGGCGTCGGGCACGCGCAGTGCGGCCTGCCAGGCGCGCACCGACGCCTTCAGGCAGCGTTCGGCGAAGGCCGGGTCGATGGCTTTCCAGATGCGCGCCGCCTGCGCCGCCGTCGCGGCCAGGTTCAAGGTGGCGGCCGTGCTGGGCGGATAGAGGAAGCGGCGTTCGGTATCCTGGTGCGGGGCCAGCGGCAGGCCGGTCCAGCGCTCATCCGCCACCTTGTGATGGGCCATGCCCGACACGTCGATATCGGGGGTGAAGACCAGCTTGGATTTGGGGTTCTGCGCCCCCAGCGGCAGGGCCATGCGGGCCCCGGCTGGCGCCTGCATCGACAGCATGAACTCCATCTGCCAGCGCGCCTCGTCCAGCAGGTCGTTGACGCCATTGCCGGCTTCGGGAATGGCGGCGGACCCGTCGGGAAAGGCATGACCCTTGCCGCGCAATGCCTGGCGCTCATAGAGGTTCAGCAGGGTCCAGAGCGAGATGCCGCCATTGACCACGTATTTGCCGTGGTCGCCGGCATCGTACCAGCCGCCGGTGACGTTCAGGCTATGGGTACAGGCCGGCCAGTCATTACCCGCCTTGTCCTGCCCGCCGAAACAGGGGGCGACCTCTTTCGGATGGCCGGCAGGCCGGGCCCAGCTGGCGCCGACATAGCGCGTCTCGATCGGGATGCCGGCACGGTTATGGTAGAAATAGGCCAGCGCATCGCGCTTCAGCAGCCGGTAGGGGCCGGCACCGATGGCAAACGGGCGGCTGGTCTTGTCACCGACCAGCAGGGTGAAGCCGTCGCCTGTGACGCTCTGGGTGCTGAAATCCACCAGATGCAGGTGCTGGCCCGACCCATCATCATCGCCGGTGACGCGGGTCGTGCCACTGACCACGGTTTGGCCCTTGGCATCGCGCAGGGTCCAGGGCAGCGGCTTGGGTGCCGCGTCCGGCACCATGGCCTGCTTCGGCCCCTTGGCCAGCAGGCCGGCCTGATTCAGGCGGATGGGGTTGATGGGTGCATCCTGGGCCACGGCCGGCACCGCAAGGGCCAGCAGCGTGACCAGGATCAGGGACAGGCGCATTCCTGGCGCTCCATTATTGGGACCGTCGGGGATCATGGCAAACCTGACGCGCGTGCGGAAGGTTTGGGTGGTGGCTTCAACAAGCGCACTTGCGTGCCTTCCCCGCGAAACTCTTGGGCACCATCGTTGCCACCCTCTCTACCGTCACCCCGGCGGATATTGTTGGAACCCTCACAGCCCACAAGAGACGTAACGGTTCATCACTTCCCCACCCCTTGCGCGAATGGCCCGATCATGGTGCCGACGAAGCCGCCGGCCTTCTTCGTCGACAGGATGGTGCCGTCGGCCCCGGTCAGCACCGGGCGCCAGTCCTGGCCGGGGCCGGCGACGTGGAAGTCGTATTCCCCGCCCCTGGCCGTGATGCGCAGCCGGTAGGGGCCGGTGGGCGGCACGGCCAGTGTGGCCAGCACCTTGCCGTCGGCGGGCTTTTCCTTGCCATCACGCATGGCCACACGGGCGACGATGCCATGGCCCTCGCGTTCGATGGTGAAGCGGAACCAGTAATCGTCGCTCTGGATCGCCGCCAGCCCGGCCCGCTCCCCCGGCCGGTCGGGGATGAAGCGCAAGGCGGTTTCGACCACCGCGTCCCTGTGCTGCTGCCGGCGGGCCCAGAAGGCGGGGTGGCCATGGTCGGACAGGCCGACGGGCAGCAGCCTCAGCGCCAAGGCCCCCTTATCCAGCGCGTACCAATCGCCCTTGGGATTACGCGGGGTCATCCAGTGCATGGGCAGGGCGGCGGCGTCGAATTCGTCCCGCACCTGGAACGGGCCGGATGTGGGCATGGGCGGGGCAGGTTGCGGGGGTAAGGTCGGTTTGGCATGGGTCAGGGGGATGGCCTGTCCCGGATCGGTCAGGCGCGGCCAGCCATCGACCCAGCGCACCGGCATCAGGAACGTCTCCCGCCCGGTATTGTAGAGATCGTCACCATAGGGGCGCACGGCCAGGAAGGTCGCCCACCAGTCGCCCTGCGGCGTCACCACGAAATCGGCATGGCCGGCCGACGTGACGGGATGCGGCCGGTCGGCGGGCAGGTCGCGCTGCGTCAGGATCGGGTTGGACGGGTTCGGCGTGAAGGGGCCGGTGGGGGACGGGCCGCGCAGCACCACCTGCGAATGGTTGATGGCCGTCCCGCCCTCCGCCGCGATCAGATAGACGAAGCCGTCCTTGCGGAACAGATGCGGGCCTTCGATCCAGATGGGCTTTTTCGAGATATCGACGCCGCCATTCACCAGCACGCTGCGCGGGCCGATGGTCTTCATGGCCTTTGCGTCGAACTCCTGCACCCAGATGGCACGGTGGCCCTGGTACAGCGGCTCCCCCACCGGCGGGCCGTTATTGACGATCCAGGCGCGGCCGTCGGTATCGAAGAAGATCGACGGGTCGATGCCGCCCTCCAGATCGGGCAGCCAGACCGGGTCGCTCCACGGGCCCTTGGGGTCCCTGGCGGTGATGATGAAATTGCCGCCGCAATCCACGCAGGTATTGATGATGTAGAAGGTGCCGTCGTGATGCTCGATGGCCGGCGCGAACACGCCGCGCGACAGGCCCAACGCCTTGAAATCCAGCTGGGTTGGCCGGTCGATGGCATTGCCTACTTGCGTCCAGTTCACCAGATCGCGGGAATGGAAGACCGGGATGCCGGGGAACCAGGCGAAGGTGGAATTGACCAGATAATAATCCTCCCCCACCTGCGTGATGGAGGGATCGGGGTAATAGCCCGACAGGATGGGATTGCGATATTCGCCCGGTTCCGGCCTGGCGATGGCGTCGGCGGGATCGCTTCCGCGATAGTCCAGCCAGTCGAAGCGCGCCGTATCGGCTGCCTGTGCCGCGGGGGCGGCCAGCAGGGCCAGCAGCGCCAGGGCGGGAACGATGCGTCCCATGTCTTCCTCCGGTTTGATTGTTGGTTGTTGGTCTTTCAACAGATTGTTTGGAGTACCGTCATTGCCACCTGCTACCACCGTCACCCCGGCGAAGGCCGGGGCCCAAGTGACAAGCGCCTCGCTCTACGACCTGGGCCCCGGCCTTCGCCGGGGTGACGGTGGAGATTGCTGATAACCCTCACAGCCCAAACCCCATCTACCGCCCCGCCTCCGCATAGGGCCCGGCCAGCACGCCCAGGAAGCCGCCGGCCGTGGCCGTGGACAGGATGGTGCCGTCGGCGCCGGTCAGCACCGGGACCCAGCCTTCGGGGCCGGCCGAGACCAGGAAATCATAGGCCCCGCCGCGCGCCGTCACCCGCAGCTGCACCGGACCGGTGGCGGGCACGGGCCGGGTCGCCAGCACCTTGCCCGTCTTGTCCTGCTTCTCCCCTGCCCGCACGGCGACACGCACGACGCGGGTACCGTCAGCTGCCCGCTCCAGGGTCAGGCGGTACCAATGCTCATCATTCTGCATGACGGCCAGGCCGGCGCGGTCGCCGGGCCTGTCGGGGGTGAAGCTGAGTTCGGTGGTGAAGCGGGCATCCATATGCTGCTGCCGCCGCGCCCAGAGCGAGGGGTCGGCGCGGTCGCCCAGCCCCACGGGGCGGGGGATGAGATGGAGGGCGCCATCCGCCAGCCGGTGCCAGTTGCCGCCCAGCCGGCGTGGGGTCATCCAATAGGGCGCCAGGGATGGCCCGTCGAAATCATCGCGGATCACCATGGGGCCGGTGGTGGGCAGCCCCGGATTGCCCGGCTTCAGGTTGGGCTTGGCAGCCTTGCGCGGGATGACGCTGCCGGCATCCAGGATGCGCGGCCAGCCATCGACCCAGCGCACGGGCAGCAGGAACGTGTCCCGCCCGGTATTGAACATCTCGCCCCCGGCATAGGGGCGCACGGCCAGAAACACGGCCCACCAGTCGCCATTGGGCAACTGCACCAGATCGGCATGGCCTGCCGCCTCCACCGGGTCGGCCCGGCCCGGCGACAGGTCGCGCTGCGTCAGGATCGGATTGACGGGGCCGGGTTCATAGGGGCCGGTGGGGGACTTGGAACGCCAGATCATCTGGGCATGGGCGGGGCCGGTGCCGCCCTCCGCCGCGGTCAGGTAATAAAAGCCATCCTTGGCGTAGAGATGCGGACCTTCGACATAGACGGGCTTGGTGGCGATATCGACGCCGCCATTGACGATCATCGTGCGCGGGCCTTTGGTGGTCAGGTTCTTGGGATCGAATTCCTGGATCCACAGGGCGCGGTGGCCCTCGTAATCCTCCTTGGCCCCGGCCGGCAGGTCGTTATTGACGATCCAGGCACGGCCATCCTTGTCGAAGAACAGGGACGGGTCGATGCCGTGGCCCAGGTCGGGAAGCCAGACGGGGCCGAACCAGGGACCCTTGGGGTCCTTGGCGGTGATCACGTAATTGCCGCCGCAATAGAAGCAGGTATTGACGATGTAGTAGAGGCCGTCATGGTGGCTGATCGACGGGGCGAACAGGCCGCCGGTCAGGCCGCCCTTGCCGACATCCACCATGCCCGGCCGGTCGATGGCGTTGGAGACTTGTGTCCAGTTGACCAGATCGCGGCTATGGAACAAAGGCAGGCCCGGCAGCCAGCCGAAGCTGGAATTGACCAGATAGAAATCATCGCCGACCCGCGTGACCGACGGGTCGGGATAGAAACCGGCCAGGATGGGATTGCGGTACTTGCCGGGCTCCAGGATGACCTTGGCGTCAATCGGGTCCGCCCCCTGATATTCGAACCAGTCGAACCGCGCCTCACCGGCATATCCGGCGTCGGATAATCCCAGCATCAGCGCGAGCGCCAACAGCGGCGCCCAAACTGCCTTGACCATGTTCCCCCCAACGCCATCCGTTTCGGATTGTTAGCGTTATCATGGGGAAAGGTGGGAGGCGTGTCCAGGGATTTGACGGGGCTGTCAGGGGGTACTTCCGCCCTCTCCCGCTTCACGGGAGAGGGCGGAAACAACAGATCACTTACTTCCGCTCCGCCGCGCTCGCGTCGCGCGCCGCGCGGAATTCGCTGTCCTGGCTCCAGTTGGGCCAGTCGCGGCCGTCGGCCAGACGGCGGCCCAGGCCATAGAGCAGGCCCATATCCAGCTTGGCGCCTTCCAGGTTCCAGTCCGCCGACCATTCATCGTCGGGCTGGTGGTACTTGTCCTTCACATAGGCATCGCGCCAGGCCTTGCCGGCCTTCACGCCGCCATCCACCAGATCCAGGCCGCCGCCGAAGGAGATGGCGGGCACGCCGGCCTTGGCCATGGGGAAATGGTCGGAGCGGAAGAAGCCGCCGGCTTCCACGCGCGGATCGGGCGTATAGGTACGGCCGACCTTCTTGCCCTCTTCGATCAGCAGATCGAGCAGGCCCAGCTTGGCCGTGCCGGAAATGGTGAAATCCTTGGCGGGGCCGGGGCCGATGGTGCCATCCATGTTGATGACGCCCACCGTCTTGCCCAGCGGATAGACCGGGTTGGAAGCGTAGTAGGTCGAGCCCAGCAGGCCCTTTTCCTCCGCCGTCACCGCCAGGAACAGCACCGAGCGTTCGGCCGGACCCGCCGCCTTGAAGGCACGGCCCAGTTCCAGCAGGGTCGCCGTGCCCGAGGCATTGTCCAAGGCACCGTTGAAGATATTGTCGCCATTGGCGTCGGGCTGGCCGACGCCGATATGATCCCAGTGCGCCGAATAGACCACCGTCTCATCCGGATACTTGGTGCCGGTGATGCGACCCAGCACGTTCTTGGAGGTGATGACCTCGGTCTTCACCTTGTAATCGGCCGACAGGGTGGCCTTCAGCGGCACGGGCTGGAAATCGGCCTTGCGCGCATCGGCCCGCAGCTTTTCGAAATCCAGACCGGCGGCCTTGAACAGATCGACGGCGACGTCGCGCTGGATCCAGCTTTCAAAGGCGGTGTGGGCCGATTTGGGATCGGTGCGCACGATGTCGAACATCGTGTTGGGGTTGGAGCTGGCCACCGTCGCCCAGCCATAGGAGGCCGGCGCGGTCTCATGCACGATCAGCACGCCGGCGGCACCCAGGCGGGCCGCCTCTTCATACTTGTAGGTCCAGCGGCCGTAATAGGTCATGGCCTTGCCGCCGAACTTGCCCTCCGGCCCCTCGAAATCGGGGTCGTTGATCAGGACGACCAGGATCTTGCCCTTGACGTCCTGGCCCTTGAAATCATCCCAGCCGCGTTCCGGCGCCTTGATGCCGTAACCGACGAACAGCAGCGGCGCATCCTTGATGGTGACGCTGTCCTGGCCGGTCAGGGCGGCGCGCACCGCGATGTCCTTGGCCTGGGTCAGGGCATGTGTCTTGCCGCCATAGGTCAGCGACAGGTCGGGCTTGCCCACGATGTCGGACATGCGCAGCGGCACATCCTGGGTCCAGCCGCGCTTGCCATCGGCCCCGATGGTACCGCCGGGTTCCAGCCCGGCCGCCGTCATCTTCTCGATCAGGAAGGCGACCGTCTTGGTCTCCCCCACCGTCGCGGGCCCACGGCCCTGGAAATCATCGGCCGACATGACGCGGATATCGTCGGATACGCGCTTCACATCGAATTGCGGTTCGGCCGCGAAGGCCAGCGTGGAGGAAAGAGCGGCCGTGGCCAGCAGTAGATACTTCATGTCCGATTGAAGCTCCCTGGATTTCGTATACGATCCATAACAGAGACGGGAAACCTTACCAACTGGTTAAGCAGCAGTGCCTAAAATCGCGGCGCGGATGGGGCCAATTCGGCCGCATGGCGGGGCGCCGCCGGAAACGGGTCACCCCTCCCCGACCGTTGGCGCGCGGGTGCTGCGGACGCGCAGCCGCTCCTCCTCCACGATCACCTCGGCCAGGGCCGGCACCCATTTCTTCAGGTTTTCCTTGGCACTGGCCGCCGGTGGCAAAGTCATGCCCAGCTGTTCGGCGCGTTTCGCCCAGTCCAGGCGTTTGGAAACTTCCGCCCCTTCCAGGAAACGCAGCGCGGCATCGGCCTTGGCGGCGAAGACACCATCCTCGCGTGCCGCCAGACGCTCGCCACGGCGCTGGGTTTTGGGCTTGGCCATCTCCTTGGCCGCGCGCTCCACATCCTCGGCATTCTTGCGATGGATGCGGAAGACGCAGCCGACCACGCGCCCGCCGCCGCGCCCGCCGCCCTGGCGGATCTCATGCAGGGTAGCCATGAACTCGCCCAGCCGCCCGATCTCCTCCAGCGCCGGATCGAGCGCGTATTTGCGCAGGTCCTTCCAGTCCTTCAGCTTGTCCATGCAGCCCAGGATGCCGCGCAGCTCGTCCACCTTGGTCTGCCAGTAGGGCTCGGCGGCGTTGCGGTCGGAATAGCGCTTCAGCACCTCGTAGAGCGTCAGGGCGTACTTGCTCTCGAACTCGTAGATGATGCGCAGCGACAGATAGGAATAAAGCGCCGGCTCGCGCAGCCGCTCCGACACCCAATTGTGGAACGTGTAGGTCAGCGTCCCGCCCTCGATCCGGCAGGGGCCCAGCAATTGCGAGCTTTCCCAGCCGGCCGTGCCGTCGGAGCGCAGATAGTTGAACTGGCAGAGAACCTTCTGCAAAGTCTCGATGCTGGCCTTAAGCCTTGTATTGTTGACGTCGGCCGTGCCGTCGCGCACCTCCGCCGCGAAGCGGCGGATGGAGGCAAGCTCGATCGAATGGCTTTCCACCTTGCCCAGGCTTTCGTAAGCATGGGCCAGCAGATGGTTGAACAGGCGGCGGTCGGCCAAGGTCAGGTCGGCATCGGCCTTGATCTCCACCGCCCCCGTGGCCTTCACCAGGGTGAGGGGGGTCTTACGGGCGGCCGGGCCGGGGCTGGGTGGTTTCGCTGCCATGGGCGGAGTGTAGGTCGGAGGTTGGGGGCCGGCAACTCCGAATTCCCCACCCTCCCCCTGGCCAAAACTCCGGTTCGGGGCTGGCCAAAACTCCCCTTCAGGGCTGGCGAAACCTCCCGATAGGGCTGGCGAAACCTCCGGAAAGGGGGGTGTAAACGGTTGGAATGATTGGGTGATTTGGCCCTTAGGAATCTTACTAGGAATCTTAGGAACTTCAGGAAAGGCTGGAATTTCAAGGGATTCGGAGATTTCGCCAGGGTCTGGGATGGCGCGGATTACCGTGGGCAGCGGACCACATTCGGAGGTTTCGCCAGGGTTCTGGTGCTGAAACAGGGTGTTGCGAGGTCGAATGGCACCTCGGCGCCACTTTCCTTTCACGAATCGGAGGCCGGCATATTCCCGCCGTTCGGAGATTTTGCCAGGGCGTCTGGCGGCCAGCAGCCGCTCATGTGCAACATCATGCAACAGATTATCCATGGTGCATCACCCCATTCGGAGTTTTGGCCAGCCCACCGCGACTCCCAGCAAATCCGCGGGTCTCAGAGGCAACGATTCGGAGTTGGCGCCAGGGGGGGAGGTAATTCGGAGATTTCGCCAGGGTAGCGGATTCGGAGTTTTGGCCAGGGCGACTCCGAGGCTGCGCAACGTCGCGCAGCGGGAGTAAAATGGTGGTGCATAGAATGGGAAGGACAATAGGCATCATCTGCACCTCGATAATCGGAAATTAATCCTATATCGGGAGTGCCATGAAGGCAATGGTGTCGTCAGGATACTCGACGCAACAAGTCCGCTACCTCCCGGTCCACCAGTTCCTTGGGCACGCGGAAGCCGTCGAATCGCTCATAGAGTGGCGTCACCAGTTCATGGATAACGTCGGGGAGATTCTGCACGATTTGGGTGATTGAGGCTGTGACTGACAGATCAACCGTATCGGCGAGACTGCGATAAGTTCCTGGCGGCATGGATGAGCCAGTACCGCCCCAGGAAATCAACTCTCTAAACGCCAAGCCGCGATATCGAGCCGAGAAGTGAATCTCCGCCTGTCCTTTGGTCAAGTTCTCAGCAAGGTTTCGGGCATGCAGCAGTGCTTCCGTCAGCCGCCATATCGGAAGCTGAATATCAAAAACCCGGCCCGGAGCCGGGGTGTCGGAGTCATCCTCCTTGAATCCCCGCTCCAGAAAGGCTTGACCGGCGGAAGAAATGCGCCAGAAGTCGGTATAGGCTGGCTCATTCAGGAATAATTTCTCCCCAAGGCGCCCTATCCAACATTCAATAATGCCGTCTGCAAGGATTTGCGGCGAAATACCGTCCCTGGTCGGCGCCCAGAACGAGCCCCAGCCTGTGAGCCGTACAGTCAGTTGCGGCAGAAGCGGTAGCAGTTCCTTTTCACCAACTTTCTGTAAGTCCCCTCTGATCTCGTAATCCACCTGATATCCCCCCAGCGAATGCCGTGCAGGAGCATCAGGCGGCAACGGCGCGATCAATTCCTGCCAGCGTGCCCGCGCCGCCGCAATAAAGGCCGCATGGCTGCCTGGGGCAGGCCCCTCCTGCACCAGCCCCACCACATTCAGGATGGAAAGCGCCCTTCCCAGCGACAGGGTCGTCTCGCCCTTGTCGAAGGCGATGATCACCGGCTTGCTGACCCCGGCCAGGTCGGCATGGGCCTGCTGGGTCAGGCCTTCCTGCTTGCGGCGGCGGATGGTTTCGGCCACCAGTTGCGGCCAGTCGAGGGGCTGGATCATGGGGTTACCCGTGCACAGGCGGCGTGGACGATGTCGGCATATCGGTGGACGAAGCCGTCGACCCCCTCCCCGGCCGGTGGAACCAGTTTCGGGCTGGCGGCGGCGCGGGTGGCCAGGTCACGCAGTGCCCGGCGGGCGGCGCGGTCCGGCAGGCCGATGGCTTCGGCGAAATCCAGCAGCAGGGCAGCGTCGATCCGGTCCAACGGTTGGTGGGCGCCGCACAGGGTCAGGGCCGTGCGCCGGTCGTAGCTTCCACCATAGTGCAGCGTGTTCAACAGGTCATAGGCGGGGGACAGGCGCATCCCGGCGGGTGTTTCCAGCAGCGAGAAATTCTTCAGATGCGCGTCGGCATTGCCGATCAGGACCGATATCACCAGCTGGCGGAAGAACCGGTTGAGATCGATCACCGGGCGGGCGGAATGGCGGGTGATGGCATCGGCCACCTCCTCATAACTGCCCGCATATTTGCCGCGATAATCGTTGCCGCGCGGGCGGGCCAGGATCTGGGCGAAATCCTCCATCCGCAGCTTGGCACCGTCACCGGTACGGTCGAAGCGGGTGACGAGCAGGCACGGCTCCTCATACCCTTCCACGAAGCTGTTGCGGAAACCCGTCACCTGATCGGCGCCCAGGATATGGGCAGCCAATGACAGGCTGAGGAATTCGTTGCGCACCAGGCTGTCATTGCTGGCGTGATTGAACTTGGCGATATGGGTGGCCGGGCTGTCGATGGTGGCGGGGTGGAAGTGCTTGGCATTTTGGAAGGCCAGCAGCTTGCGCTGTACCCCGCTGATGGTGTGGCCGGGGGGGGCTTCGTCGGACCAGGCCGGGTCTGCAGCCGGTTGGGCGGCTGGATCGGTGGGCAGCACCGACACCGCCCCGATGCAATCGCCGCCATAGCGCAGCAGCAGGCCGAAATCATCCTGATCCTCGATCCGGCCGGCGCGGGCCTGGCGTTCGCGCAGCCAGCCCTCCGCCCCCAGATGCTGGAAGAACGGGTGCAGGCCGACGGACCAGCCATGTTCTCCTGCTGACACCGGCAGACCGCAGCCGATATCCTGCGTCCAGCCGGTGTCATAGACAAAGCGGCTGCCCCCCGCCGCCGTTTCCGACAGCAGGCCGGCCCTTTGTCCCCTGAACAGAACCTGTGCCGTGCGCAACCGACCCTCCTGCTGGTCATGGATACGTTACACGGGGCCCATAATAGTCGGATTTTGTATCATTTGGTAAGGTATAAGGTTCTGGTTGAGGTATAGGTAAGGAAAAGTCATTAATATGTTACTTTATGTGGAATTTGGATAATTAGGTAAATAATAACTTACAAATCTGGATAATGCGCGGGTTGATGCGTCTGGTGGTAAGGAAAAACTGACTGTGTCGGCCGGCCGGGACCGGAGGATGTCCGGAAATAGCCGAACTGTGTGCCCTGCTGCCTCCGCCGACGGCTGACCGGCAGGTGAACAGGCAATTGTCTCCCGACAAGCTTGCCGTTCCGCAAAAGGGGCATTTCCGCCATGATCGCCGCGATGCTTGGCCGGGCGGGTTCGCATGCCCAGCTTTGTTGCCATGATGATGCGGGGGGCCACCCCGCCGGACCCTATTGTGGAAGGTGTGAGATGGTTGCCGAAACGCTGCGCCCGCTGGGGCTTTCCGATGCCGATCTGCTGCGCGACCGGTGCGTGGTGGGTGGCGTCTGGCTGGGTGCGGACAGCGGGGAGACGTTCCCCGTGAAGAACCCCGCCACGGGCGAGGTGCTGGCATATGTGCCGAAGATGGGTGCTGCGGAGACGGCGCGTGCCATCCTGGCCGCCAATGAAGCCCTGCCCGCCTGGCGGGCCAAGACGGCGCAGGAGCGGGCCAAGCTGCTGGAGCGCTGGAACGATCTGATGCTTGCGGCTGCCGATGATCTGGCCCTGCTGCTGACCCTGGAACAGGGCAAGTCGCTGGCGGAAGCCAAGGGCGAGATCGTGTATGGCGCCAGCTTCATCAGCTGGTTTGCCGAGGAAGGGCGCCGCGCCTATGGCGATGTGATCCCGACGCACAAGGCGGGATCGCGCCTGTTCGCCATCAAGCAGGCGGTGGGCGTGGTCGGGGCCATCACGCCCTGGAACTTCCCCAACGCCATGATCACCCGCAAACTGGGCCCGGCGCTCGCGGCGGGCTGTACGGTGGTGCTGAAGCCGGCGGAGGCCACACCGCTGTCGGCCCTGGCGCTGGCCGTGCTGGCGGAGCGGGCGGGCATTCCGGCGGGCGTGATCAATATCGTCACCGGCGATCCGGTGGCGATCGGCGGGGCGCTGACCGCCTCGCCCATCGTGCGCAAGATCAGCTTCACCGGCTCCACCCGTGTCGGCCGCCTGCTGATGGCGCAGAGTGCGGAGACGGTGAAGCGCCTGTCGCTGGAACTGGGCGGCAATGCGCCGTTCATCGTGTTCGACGATGCCGATCTGGGGCCGGCGGTCACCGGGGCCATGGCATCCAAGTACCGCAATTCCGGCCAGACCTGCGTCTGCGCCAACCGGGTGTTCGTGGAGGATGGCATCCATGATGCCTTCGTGGCGCGACTGACCGAGGAAGTAAAAAAGCTGCGGGTCGGCAACGGGGTGGAGAAGGGCGTCAACCAGGGGCCGCTGATCAATCTGGCCGCGGTGGAGAAGGTGGAAGAACTGGTGGCCGATGCCCTGGAGAAGGGCGCCACGCTGGTCACGGGCGGCAAGCGCCATGCGCTGGGTGGCTGCTTCTATGAGCCCACGGTGCTGACTGGCATTACCGGTGAGATGCGCATCGCGCATGAGGAGATTTTCGGGCCCGTCGCCGCCATCCAGCGCTTCAAGGGTGAGGAGGAGGTGCTGCGGCTGGCCAACGATACCGAGTTCGGGCTGGCCGCCTATTTCTACAGCCGCGACATGGGCCGGATCTGGCGCGTGGCAGAGGGGCTGGAGAGCGGCATGGTCGGCGTGAACGAGGGGCTGATCTCCACCGAGGTGGCGCCGTTCGGCGGCGTCAAACAGTCCGGGCTGGGGCGCGAGGGCAGCAGCATCGGGTTGGATGAGTATCTGGAGGTGAAATACATCTCCATGGCCGTGGGGGGCTGAGGTCCCCCCTGCCCGGCCGGGTATGGGAAATCAGATGGCCCGCTCCTGCAAACAGGAGCGGGCCATTTTTATTTCATATCAATGGCTTGAGAGAATCCGGTCGATCTCTCCGCGCAGCCGTTCCAGCTGCTGGCGCTGCGGGTCGCTCAGCGGCTGGGGTGAGGCCGCGAAGCGGGTCACCAGGGGTTCCAGGCGGGCCACGGCACCCGACAGGACCTTGGCGGTGGGGGCGGCCGGATCGGGCTGCTTCATGGGGACCGGGGTCCCCTGCCCTGCCCCGGCCGCCCGCGCCTCACGCAAGGCCTTGACCGAGGCGCCACGGCGCAGCAGCGACAGGAGATGCTCGCGCTCCCCCTCCCCGCTCGCCAATGCCAGTTCCACCATGGCGTTGCGCGACAGGTGCAACGTTGCACATTCGGCCAGCACCGGCTCCGGCAGGGTCAGCAGTTTCAGGACGCGATTGACCTGGGTGCGGCTCCAGCCCAGGGCGCCGGCGGCGGCCTCCTGGGTATAGGCGTGGCGTTCCATCAGGGCCTGGATGCCGCTGGCTTCCTCCAGCGGCGACAGGTCGACGCGCTGCAGGTTCTCGACGAGTGCGATTTCTTCCGCGTGGCCATTGGTGACGATGGCGTGGATGGTGGGACGGCCGAGCAGGCCGAGGGCGCGCCAGCGGCGCTCGCCGGCGACGATCTCGTACTCCCCCCTCCGGTCGGCGATGGCGCGGACCAGGATGGGTTGCAGCAGGCCCTGCTTGTCGATGCTGTCGGCCAGCTGGCGCAGCGCATCCTCATCGAAATGGCGGCGCGGCTGGTCGGCGCGCGGATGGACATGGGCCCGTTCCACCTCGATCAGGCGGGGGAATTCGCGGGAGATCAGCGAGCCGTCGCCGCGCGCGGCGACATCGTCCATGGCCCGGCCGAAGGCGGACTTACCCTTCTGCAGCTTCACCGGCGATCTCCTTTGCCAATTGCATATAGGCCTGTACCGGGTGGTCCTGCGGCAGGGCCTCCACCGCGATGACATTGTTATAGGCGGCCTGGTTGATGCCGGTGCTCATCCGTACCGGCGCGAAGACGCGGCCCAGGTCGGACTGTCCGGTGAAACGCTCGCGCAGGTCGGCCAGCACCTCCCGGTCCACGGTCTGGCGGTCGGTATACATGGTGGGCAGCACGCCCAGCACCGTCAGGTCATGGTTGGTGAAGCGGCGCACGCGGCCGATGGTCTTCAACAGCAGCGGAATGCCCAGCAGATCGACGGGGCGCGTGGCCACGGGGATCAGCACATGGTCGGCGGCGTTCAGCGCGTTGATGGTCATGGAGCCCAGGTTGGGCGGCGTGTCGATCAGGATCCAGTCGTAATCCCCCGTCACCTCCGCCAGCGCCGCCTTCAGGCGGGTTTCGCGGCCGACCAGGCCGGCGGCACTGTCAAATTCGGCCAGGGCCACGCCGGACGGCAGCACGTCGAAGCTTTTCAGCCTGATGATCGTGTCGGCCACGGGCCGGTCATCGACCAGCACGGCATGCAGGGTGGCGCCCTTCTCCTCCAGCTCGATGATGTCGCAGCCGACCATGGCCGTGGCGCTGGCCTGCGGGTCTGCATCGACCAGCAGCACGCGGAAGCCCAGGCGGGCGAAACAGGCGGCTAGGTTGACGGATGTGGCGGATTTGCCCACCCCGCCCTTCTGGTTGGAACAGGCGATGACGCGGGCCTGTCCCGGCCGGGCGCCGACGCCGATCAGACGCAGGACGGCATCGGGAACAGGTTCCTTGCCCCCTTCCCAGCGGCTGATCCGCGCCTTGTCATAGGAACGGCCCAAAGCCTCGTTCAGGTGCCGCGCGCAGGCCTCCTGCGTCAGTTCCTTGCGCTTGCGGAACGCCTTCAGGGCATCGCCGGACATGACCCAATCTCCCTTTGTCACGGGATCAATTGGGGGCAGGGCAGGGGAGTTGTCAACGATGTTGACGGTTGAGTGTCAACCTTTAAGCATCAAAAATAGGGTTGTGCAACGTTGCACAACCCTATTTTTGATGCTTTGCCTGATTTCTGGTGCCCTCACCCGAACGGCTTGTCGATCGACGGCGATGGCTGCGTGAACCATTCCGCCCCCGTCTCGGTGATGAACATATGGTCCTCAAGACGGATGCCGAAAGCGCCGGGGATGACGATCATCGGTTCGTTGGAGAAGCACATGCCGGGCGCCAGCACATTCCTGTCGCCACGCACCAGATAGGGGCCTTCATGGATCTGCAGGCCGATGCCGTGGCCGGTGCGGTGGGGCAGGCCGGGGAGCTTGTAGTCGGGGCCCAGGCCGTTTCGTTCCAGCACGGCGCGGGCGGCGTAATCGACGCTTTCGCAGGTCTCGCCCGGGCGGGCGGCGGCGAAGGCGGCGGCCTGGGCCTCATGCTCGATGGCCCAGATGCGGCGATGTTCGGCGCTGGGTTCGCCATAGACATAGGTGCGGGTGATGTCGGAATGGTAGCCGGAAATCTGGCAGCCGGTATCGACCAGGACGATATCGCCTTCGGCCAGTTCCTGGTCGCCGGGCAGGCCGTGCGGGAAGGCGGTGGCCAGCCCGAACTGCACCGCGCAGAAGGTGGAGCCATTGTCGGCGCCCACGGCGCGGTGTGCCTGGTCGATGAAGCGTTTGACCTCGCTGGCTTTTATGCCGGGGCGCAGGATGGCGGCTGCGCGGCGGTGGATGTCCAGGGTCAGGCCCTTGGCATAGGACAGCAAGGCCAGCTCGGTGGCGGATTTGCGGCCACGGCAGCCATCGACGACGGGCGTGGCGTCCACCACCTTCAAGGTGGGGGCGGCGTCGCGCAGATGGGCGTAGAGCAGGAACGGGGCGGCCGGGTCGAGCGCCAGGGTCTGATACCCGGACACCGCACTGGCCAGCAGTTCGGCCGGGCTCTCATCCTCTTCCCACAACAGGATGTCGGCATCGATGGCGAGCACTTCCCGCAGCGACCCCAGTTCGAAGGCCGGGCAGATCATCGCTGGGCGACGGCCACGGCGCAGCAGCAGGGCGACCAGCCGTTCGGTGGCGCCCCACGGCACGCCGGTGAAATAGCGCAGGCTGGCCCCGGCGCCGATCAGCAGGGCGCCAGCCCCCAGGTCGGATGCCAGCCGGGCGGCCTTTTCCAGCCGCTCGACATGTTCGGCCGGCTGGATGGCGGGCGGGCGGGCCTTGCTGTGGTCGATAGCCGAAAGGGAAGCCAGTTCGGCCGCTGCCGTCGATCCACCGATGCTCATAAGACGCTCCTGACAGGTAAAGGGGGCGGCGTGTCCGCGCCGCCCCTTGTTGGGCGAAAGCATAATCGGGAAGGGCAAGCCTGTGCAGCTGTCCGGTTGGTCAGTCCCGCGTTGCGCCGAGGATCGTATACCGTATAATAGACGGAGAAGGAAGGGAGTGGCGTGATGCGCGGAATGCTGGTGGTGGGCGGGGGTGTGCTGGGTTTCTGTACCGCGCTCGCGTTGCAGGATCGTGGCCTATCCGTCTCCCTGTTGGATGAGGGGCCTTCGGTCAGGCCCGCGTCATGGGGCAATGCCGGCCATATCGCGGTGGAACAGGTGGAACCGCTGGCCAGCCCCGCCACCCTGTTCGGCGTGCCGGCGCGGCTGCTGGCCCGCGACGATGCGCTGTCACTGCCGCTGCGCGATGTCGGGCACTGGCTGCCCTTCGGGGTGCGGCTGGCGCTGGCGTCGCGGCCCGACCGGTTCGCGGCCGGCAAGCTGGCGCTGAAGGGGCTGATGGCCGATGCCATGCCCGCCTGGGAGCGGCTGGTGGCGGGGCTGGCGCGGCCGGACCTGCTGATCCGCGACGGGCATTATGTGATCTGGGACACTGCCGGCAGTGCGGCGCGGGGGATGCGGCGGCTGCAGGCGGGCGACCATGGCACGGCGCGCTTCCGGGCGTTGGAGCCGGGGGAGGGGGCCGCACTGGCCGCCCTGCTGGGCCGGGTGCCGGCGGGGGCGGTGCGCTGCGTGGGCAGCGGCCATATCGCCGGGCACGACCTGCTGTTCGATGCCATGCGCGACCGGTTCCTGGGGCGTGGCGGGGTGCTGCTGCGCGGGCGGGCCGCCGGGCTGCCCGTGGCCGGCGGACGGGCCGTGGTGGCGCTGGAAGGCGGCGGGGAGCTGAAGCCCGAGGGCGTCATCGTGGCGGCGGGCGTGGCCAGCCGGACGCTGATGGAAAGCGTGGGGCATGTGGTGCCGATGATCGCGGAGCGGGGATATCATCTGCAGGCGGAGGTCGGAACCTGGCCGGCCGGCCTGCCGCCGCTGGTGTTCGAGGATCGGGCGCTGATCGTGACGCGGTTCCGCGACTATCTGCGCGCCTCCAGCTTCGTAGAGTTCAGCCACCAGGACAGCCCGCCCGACGCCGGCAAATGGGAGCGGCTGCGCGGCCGTATCCGCGACCTGAGCCTGCCGTTTGCCCTGCCGGGGGCGGAATGGGTCGGGTGCCGGCCGACCCTGCCCGATTACCTGCCCGCCATCGGACGGTCGGGCATGGCCGCCAACCTGCTCTATGCCTTCGGGCACCAGCATCTGGGCCTGACCCTGGGGCCGGTAACGGCGGAGATCGTGGCCGGGCTGGCGACGGGGCAGGGCAGGGGGCCGGGGGCCTTTTCGGTGGAACGGTTCGGCGCTACAGCCTGATCCGCAGCCCCGCCAGCCATTGCCGCTCCGGCCCGATATTGGTCAGCCCGTCGCTGCGCCGGCCGGTTTCCACCCGCGCGCCCGTGACATTCTCCGCCGTGGCGTAGAATTCCAGGTTGGTGTCGACCTTCCACGCCGCATAGAGGTCGCCCACAATGTAGGCGTCCAGCGTGCCCAGGTTGCGGCTATCCTCGAACTGTTTGCCGGCGGCCCGGATCTGGGCGCGCAGCGTCAGGGACGGGATCGGCATCCAGGTGGCATCGATCGTGCCGGAATGGCGCGGCGACTGGCCCAGCTGGTTGCCGCGCAGGGCGGCGATGCTGCCGGGATCGGTGATTTCGCTGTCGCTGTAGAGATAGGATGCGCCAAGGCGCAGCGTCTGGGCCACCTGCCAGGCCAGTTCCAGTTCCGCCCCCTTGACCGTGACCCGGTCCAGGCCCCGGCGCTGCGCCAGGCTGCCGCCGGCCGGCACGAACACACCCAGTTCGGTATTGGTGCCGGTCGTCGTCTGGATCACGACATTGTCCACGGCGTTCTTCAGCCGCACATGGAACAGGGTGGCGCTGGCCGTGACCCCGGCGCCGGGCGTCAGACGGATGCCGCCTTCCATGCCGCGCATCCGTTCCGGCTGCAAATCGGCATTGGCTTCAGTTATATCATTGCCTACCCGGAATGGACGATACAGCTCATTCAGGGTGGGCAAGCGGAAGCCGGTATAGGCGGCGGCTCGCAGGCCGAGAACGTCGTTGGCCTGCCAGTCGATGCCGGCGCGGCCATTGGCCACCGTGCCGTCGCGCGTCGCGAACTGGTCGTTGCGGACCACGGCGCCGGTGGCGCTGTCGGTCTCCAGCCGATGGCCGTCCTTGTTGCGCCAGCCATCCAGGCGGCCGCCGGCCGACAGTGTCAGACCCGGCACACCGGTCCAGGCATGCTCGATGAAGACCCCGCCCACCTGCTGTTCGCCACCGGCATCGCGCAGGCGGGTATAGCGGCCGGCGGTGTAGGTGAAGCGTTCCTTCGTCCGCCCGTCCGTCACGCGCAGATCGGCGCCGATATCGGTCTCGTGGCCCGTGGCGGGGGTGAAGGAGATCTGCAGGATGCCGCCCTTAGCATTGGCCGGCACGTCATACTGGTCCAGCGACGGGGTTTCGGCGGTGCGGGTGGCGTTCACGCCGGAAAAGGTGCTGGCAAAGGACCAGTCGCGCCAATAGGCCACCGCCTCCCACCCGACCTTGCCGGCGTCACCGACCAGGCGCAGGCTGGCCTCCGTCGCGTCGGTTTCATTGTTGGTATAGGGGGTGCCGTTGCCACGGCTTTCCTTGAAGCCCGACAGTTTGGCCGTGGCCGACACGCCGCCGATCATCGTGGCCAGCACGCCATCGACGGCATAGGCGTCGCTATCGGCCTTGATATCGATGGGGCCGCGCCGGGATTTCTCCACCAGCATCACCCCGTCGGTACGGAAGGCGCTGCCCGACAGGCCCATATGCCAGCCATCGGCGCTGCCGCCCACGGCGGCCTGGCTCATCCAGGTGCCGTCGCCGCCGCCGGCCAGTTCCATGTCGACGCCGTCGCGCTGCTTCGTCTCAATCCGGATGGTGCCGGCGAGCGCCGAATTGCCCCAGGGGCCGGCGCCACCGCCACGGGTGATGGTGACACTTTCCGCCGATGCGGTGGGCAGGCGCGACCAATAGACCCAGCCGCCGAACGGGTCGTTCACCGGTACCCCATCCACCAGCACCAGGGTGCGGCCGGCGCCGTTGGGCCCGATGCCGCGCAGACTGACGCCCTGTGTCGTCGGGTTGGCGGTGCGTGAACCGGAACGGCGGAACAGGCCGAAGCCCGGCACGGCGCGCAACGCCTCGTCCAACCGGCGCTGCGGGGCGGTGGCCAGGGTCGCGGCATCCAGCACGGTGGGACCATAGGCGCGCTCATAGGCCGGCACCCCGTCGCGCCGCCCGGTCACGATGATCTCCGCCACCTGGGTTTGCGGGCCGGCATCCTGGGCGGCGGCCGTGCCCGCGACCAGCAGCGCGGCACCGGCCAGCAGGCGGGCGGAAAGGTGGCGGGTGGCAAGCATCAACGCGTCTCCGGTCAGCAAAACCAGGGTTCCGGCGGAAAGGGCGCTTCCACCTACCATCCATGCCGATGCGTGGGCAACGGCCGTCCACCGGGTGATGGCGGGACGGGTCGCGGCATCGGGGCTAACCCCCTGTCGCGAAGGGATAATCCATCGGCCTGAACGTGAAGGCGCTTCTGCTTCGCCGCGCGCGGTTGTACTATTCATACAGGTCCTGGTTGCGTCCAGGCACCTGCCGGGGGGAAGGGGATGAAATATTTCGCAGCCATGGCCGCCGCTTGCCACACGGTACGGTGAGGGACCGGCCATGCGTCATCCATCCCTTCTGGTGCTGATGCTGTTCCCACCCTTGCTGGGGGTGCTGGTCATCGCCCTTGCCGGCTGGCTGTTCCTTTATCCCGGCCTGATGGCGGAGGTGCGGGAACGGGAGCGGCTGGCCTTTGCCCAGGCCGGGGCCGTCACCGCGTCGGAAATGGCCGACCGGATCGGCGGGACGGATGAACCGGATGAAGGGGCCGTCGCCCGTGCCGGCCTGCGGTCGCGCGCCGATCTGGTGGTGCTGACCGATCCGGCCGGCCATATCACCTTCGCCAGTGATGAGGGCCTGCGCCACATGGCCCTGGCCGGGCTGGGGCCGGTGCCGGCGGAATTGCGGCTGGCCGTGGCGGACGGGGACTGCGGCGACGGGCTGGTGATTGCCGATGGTGACCGGCTGGTTGCCGGCTGCTGGGCGCTGACAGGTGAAAATGGTGGGCACCTGCTGCTGGTCCGGCGCATCGACCAGGCCATGGCGATGGCCCGTACCGACCTGCTGAACCAGGGGCTGCGGCTGGGGATCGTGCTGCTGGTGCTGGTGGCGCTGCTGGTTTTCCTGTCGGTGCGGCTGATCGTGCGGCCGGTCAGGGTGCTGGCCGCCCGCGTGGCAAGGGCCGGCGCCACGGACGAGCCCATCGCCCTGCCCGGTACCGGCATCCGGGAACTGCGCGATTTCACCCTGGTGCTGAACAACGCCCTGTCGTCGCTGCGCCGGCGGGAGCGGGAATTGCAGTCGATCCTGGACACGGCCGTGGATGGCATCGTCACCATCGATGCCCAGGGCACGATCCTGCAGGCCAACCGCGCCGCCGCCGACCTGTTCGGCCATCCGGTGGGCGCCATGCTGGGCCAGTCCGTCGCCATGCTGATGAACGAGGCGGACGCCGCCCGCCATGTCACCTATGTGACCAGCTATATCGAGACGGGCCATGCCCGTGTCATCGGCAAGGGACGGGAGGTGGTGGCGAAACGGGCCGACGGGTCCACCTTCCTGGCCTGGCTGTCGGTGGGGCGGCTGGAACTGCCCTCGGGCCTGCATTTCACCGCCCTGATCCGCGACGTGACGGCGGACCGGCAGGCGGAGATCGAGATGCACCGCCTGGCCCATCGCGATCCCGACCTGGATATCCTGAACCGCCGGTCGTGGGAGACGGGGCTGGAGGATATGCTGGGCGCTGGTGCCGAGTTCTGGGTGCTGCTGGCCCATGTCCGCAATCTGGACGATCTGGCCGTCACCTTCGGTCCGCAGGTGGAAACACCGGTGATGGGCGCCGTGCATCGGCGCATCCAGGCGCTGCTGAGCGATTGCGAACTGACGGCCCGGCTGACCCGGCGGCAACTGGCCTATGCCGTGTCATCGCCGGGCGGGGAGGCGCCGCTCTATCTGACCAACGCGCTGGCGGCGTCGTTCCATGACGGGGTGGATCTGGGCGGACTGTCCATGCTGCCCGACGTGCATTTCGTGGTGATGCCGCAGGCCCAGCTGTTCGGCGGGCGGGAGGCGCTGGTCCTGGCCCAGGATGCCGGCGGCAGCTGGGCGGCGCAGACGGCCGAACATCGCGCCAGCCCCGTCTTCACCTATGACGACCATGTGTCCCGCGCCATCCGGGAACGGACGGAAGTGGCGGCGGAGCTGCCGGGCGCCATGGCCGCCGGCCTGCTGTACCCCGTGTTCCAGCCGCAGGTGCGCCTGAAGGACGGGTCCGTGCGCGGGGTGGAGACGCTGGTGCGCTGGCGCCGGGCTGACGGTACGCCCGGTCCCGGCCCGGCAATATTCATTCCGGTAGCGGAACGTCTGGGGCTGGTGGGGGATATCGACCGGCTGGTGACGCGGCGCACGCTGGAGCAGATGTCCGACGGCCGGCTTTGCCTGCCGCGCGATGCGGTGATTTCCATCAATGCCTCGGTCAAGGAACTGGCCGATCCGGTCTGGCTAGACGGGTTGCTGGACATTGTGCGCGATGCCGGCATCCCGCCCGGCCGGCTGGAGATCGAGGTGACGGAGACGGCGGTGATGGAGAACCTGGACCGCACGGCCGGCGTGCTGGCGCATCTGCGGGCGGCGGGGGTGAAGGTGGCGATCGATGATTTCGGCGCCGGCTATGCCTCGCTCTCCTATCTGAAGCACCTGCCGGCCGACCTGATCAAGATCGACCAGGGCTTCATCCGCGACCTGGCCGACAGCCGCCGGTCCCGCCATATCGTGGGCGCCGTCATCAATCTCGCCCATGACCTGGAGATGGAGGTGGTCGCGGAAGGCGTGGAGAATGCGGCCATCGCCGAGATCTTGACGGAGATCGGCTGCGACATCGGCCAGGGCTGGCATTTCGGCCGGCCGATGGAGGCGGCGGCGCTGGCGGGGTTCATGGCGGGGCGGGGGTAGGGATCGAGCCACAATAAATCCGTCATCCCGGCCTTATACCGTCATCCCGGCTTGCGCCGGGATGACGAGGGGTGGGTTGGACGCCCCCTCAATCCCCCCTTACTTCCTCCACCATCTCCTCCAGCCGTTCGAAATCCGGCACGAACAGGCTGTTGCCCTGGCGGATGACGATATTGTCGCGGGACAGGTCGCTCATCACGCGGGCCACGGTCTCGCGCGTGGTGGACACGCGCGACGCGATGTCGGAATGGATGGGGATGGGGGTGATGTCGGCCTTGCCGTCGGGGCGCAACCCGGCCTTGGCCAGGCGCAGCAGTTCGGCATGGACGCGGTTGTTGGCGCCAAGCGTCGACAGGTCCATGATGCGGCCGGTGGAGGTGCGCACGATCTGGGTCAGCCGGTGCATGACCTTGGCGGCCACCCCCTGATGGCGGGTCGCCGTTTCCAGGAACAGGCGCGGCGACATGAAGGCCACCAGCGTTTCGGTCAGCGCCACGATGCTGGCCGAGCGCGGGCCGCCATCGATGGCCGACAATTCCCCCAGGTATCCCCCGGCCTCGATATCATCAAAGGTGATCTCCCGGCCCGACAGGGAATAATTCACCACCCGCACCCGGCCTTCCACGATCAGGCAGACATCGCGGCTGTCGGACGAGCGGTCGACAATCTGTTCCTGGGGATGGAAATGCCGCCAGCTGCATTGGCGGGCGATGGACACCCGCTCCTCCGCCGTCAGGCTCTGCAACAGGTCGATCCGGTCGAGATTGGCGTTATGGGCGTCGCTCACGTCTTCCATCCGGGGTGGGTGGTCGTTAATGGAATGTATATCTAGGCC
Source organism: Niveispirillum sp. KHB5.9 (assembly GCF_048066115.1). Taxonomy (NCBI): domain Bacteria; kingdom Pseudomonadati; phylum Pseudomonadota; class Alphaproteobacteria; order Rhodospirillales; family Azospirillaceae; genus Niveispirillum; species Niveispirillum sp. KHB5.9. Next base: position 169,139 of record NZ_JBLTYX010000016.1, read on the forward strand.
CGCCCGCTGCAAACCGCTACGGTTATGCCATTGTTTTTCCAGCGACGGTGACGGGGGTGCATGATGGGCGGCACGGATGGGGGCGGGAAGCGACGGGGACTGGCGCTGTTCGCGGGCCTGCATTTGACGCTGGCGGCGCGGCTGAAGGCCTATCTGTTCACCGGCATCCTGGTCACCGCACCGATTTCCATCACCCTTTATCTCGCCTGGCTGGTGGTGGATGGGGTGGACCGGCTGGTCGATAATGTGTTGCCGCAATCCTTCCACCCGGACCAGCTGCTGCCCTTCACCCTGCCGGGCCTGGGATTGCTGCTGCTGCTGGTCTTCCTGATCCTGGTCGGCATGGTGTCGGCCGGCATGGTGGGCAGCCTGATGGTGCGACTCGGCGAGGCGGTGGTGGGCCGCATGCCGGTGCTGCGCGGCATCTATTCCGCCACCAAGCAGATATTCGAAACCCTGCTGGCCCAGAAGTCGGACGCGTTCCGCGAGGTGGTGCTGGTGCAGTTCCCCCATCCCGGCGCCTGGTCCATCGCGTTTGTCACCGGGGCCGCGCGGGGCGAGGTGGCCAGGGTGCTGGCCGGGGAGGCGGCCGATGACATGGTCAATGTCTTCGTCCCCACCACGCCCAACCCCACCTCCGGCTATCTGATCTTCGTGCCACGGGCGTCGGTGAAGCCGCTGCGGATGAGCGTGGAGGATGGGTTGAAGATGGTGGTGTCCGGCGGGCTGGTCGTGCCGGGGGATGCTGCGGAAGCCCTGGACGCTCCGCGCGTATAAATCAGAAATATCTTCTCTCAATGATTGCGGTTGCGACCGTCACAAATGTTTGGTCATAGTACCATCCGCACCCAGGATAGAGAGAGGGGATGGGGATGGGACGCAACCGGAATTGGCGCTGCCGTGGTGGCGCATTGCTGGGCGCCAGCCTGCTGCTGACCGCCTGCGGGTCGGTGTCGGCGGAGCCGCCGCGCCTGCTGAAGGCGCCCGACGTGCTGAAGCCGGTGGAACAGCCGCAGCAGCAGCAAGGCAATGACGAGAAGCCGCGCGGCGAGAACCTGTTGAGCCCCGGTGCCCTGTCGGCGGCGATCCAGCAGGGCCGCGAGATCCACCTGCCGCTGCTGATCCATTATACCGATGGCACCATCTACAACCCGGCCACGGGCAAGGATGACAAGGTGCGCCTGCGCTCCTACGGCGACCGGTTCCTGGCGCCCACCATCCTGATGGAACCGGGCCAGACGGTGCGCATCAGCCTGATGAACCGGCTGCCGCTGGAACCGACCTGCAATATCGATCCGAGCACGGGCAAGCCATACGACACCAACGCGCCGCATTGCCCCAACAACACCAACCTGCACAGCCACGGCCTGTGGGTGTCGCCGACCGGCAACAGCGACAATGTGCTGCTGAATATCGAACCGACGGTGGATTTCCAGTACGAATACAATGTGCCGGAGGATCATCCCGCCGGCACCTTCTGGTACCACCCGCACAAGCATGGATCGACTTCCATGCAGGTGGGCAGCGGCATGGCCGGCGCCCTGGTGATCGAGGGCAAGCGCCCGCCCACCCTGGTGTCGCATGGCGACCTGGACACGCTGCTGAAATCGGTGACCACCAATGCCGACGCGGCGTCGCAGGTGATGCTGATCCAGCAGATCCCGTACGCCTGTTTCGACGACAAGGGCAATATCGAGAAGGATGCCGCCGGCCACTGGATCTGCAAGGACGGGCAGATCGGCAAGGTGGAGAATTTCAAGGCGCAGTTCGATCCCAAGGCCTGGAGCCAGAGCGGCCGTTTCACCATGTTCAACGGCACCGTCCGCCCGCAGATGCAGGCCAGGCCGGGTCAGCTTTACCGCTGGCGCCTGATCCATGCCGGGGTGGAAGAGACGATCAACCTGCGCATCCGCAAGGTCGGCGATGTCGCCAAGCTGGCCACGCTGCTGAAATCCGCCAAGGATGAGACGAACGAGGTGCTGCGCGCCTGTACCGGCAAGGATGTCAGCCAGTACGAGGTGGCGACCGACGGCCTGACCCGGCCGGCCGTGTTCAAGAAGGAGGTGAACAACCTGCAGCCGGGTTACCGCAGCGACATCCTGTTCGTGCTGCCCGAAGCCGGGCGTTACTGCGTCTATGATGACAGCGACGGCAAGGACCCGGTGGCCGGCACCGACAATGCCAAGATCATCGGCTTCATCGACGCGGTGGGGACGGAGAAGGTGGCGGACAGCACGGCGTTCGTCAGCCAGAAGCTGCTCCAGGGCAGCAGCTCCCTGCCCAGGGATATCGGGGACAAGGTCCGCAGCGACCTAGCCGACGGCCTGAAACTGACGCAGTACGTGCCCCACAGGACGATCACCAACGAGGAGATCAAGAAGTGGGGTCAGAAGGATGTGGATATCACCTTCAACATCAACACCAAGGTCACGCCGACCCAGTTCACGGTCAATGGCAATGAATATGATCCGAAGGTGATCAACCAGACCCTGGTCCTGGGCACGGCCCAGCAATGGATACTGAAGTCCGACTTCGTGAACCACCCGTTCCACATCCATGTGAACCCGTTCGAAGTGGTGTCGATCATCGACAAGCGCACCAAGCAGGAATGGGTGGGCGGCATCTATGACGGCATGAAGGGGACGTGGAAGGATACGCTGATCACCGATCCCAACGCCGTGATCACGGTGCGCACACGGTACAACCGCTATATCGGCGAGTTCGTCCTGCACTGCCACATCCTGGACCATGAGGACCAGGGCATGATGCAGAATGTGCAGATCGTGCTGCCGGGCGCGGATGGCAAGCCGATGCCGGAGGGGCATCATTGAGAGGGGCGTAGGGATCAAGGCCGCCGGGGTTCACCCCGGCGGCTTTTCAATCGGAGAGCGTGCTGGTCGTTCCGTCTTCCAAGCACCATCAATGACGTAGCAGTGGAACTCGGGCTAAATGGCGTTCAATGTTTTCCCGAGCCTGAGCGTCATATCCGAAATCATTTTGATTGTTTTGCCAAGCGTCCAGGATAGCAATCCGCGCCTCGTTCACCCACGACACCATAAGGCCGTCTTTGACGCCGATCTTGCGGGCCATGCGCCGAAAGGTCTCATCGGTCACGTCTTCCCATCGTTTCGACCCTCCAAAATTCAACGCCAACGTATCATTCGGCTGGTATTGGATGGTAGAGACTAAATCATAGGCAGGAGAAAGCGCCGCTTTGACACCATCTGGATAGATCATGCTCCAGTTCTTGTGGTGCATATCGCCGTTTCCAGATGCAATCATGAACACAAGGCGGCGTACGTACTCGGCGAGATCGTCTTCCATCCCCAAAGCCCCGATCAATCTCGCCAAGCTTTCGTAGTTATACCTGTCATATTTCTCTTCTGGATACAGGCCAAGAATCTGGGCGAAATCCTCCATATGAACCCGCGTGTCGGGAGTAGGACGGTCGAAACGGCGGATCGCCAGAGCTTGGGTTTCAATGAAATCATTATATGACAATGGCAAGCCCGTCATGTCAGCGATGGGCACAAGGGCTATTTCGGGAATAGTGATGTCGCTAGCCTCAGCCCATCGCATCGTCGCATATTCGGTTCGTGGGACATCGCGGAACCGGGCATCGGGCAATTTGACGATCCAGTCGCCGCCACGGCCAGTGGCCGGGATCGTCACGCCACGATCAGAGCGGCGGGCAGAGAACTTCAGTTGCACTCCCGCCAGGGAAAAATGCCAGGTGTCAGCGTTCCCGCCACCAGCAGCCTCCGCGAGTTCTTCCTCAACGTCCGGCAACTCCATCTCGGATTCATCCAGGACGATACGCACTGCACCAGGCAAATCCTCACCGAGGTGACGCAACAAGAAGAATTCACGCGTGGCGGGTACGCCAGCCTGTTTAGCGATCAACTCGCGCAGAGCGCCTTCCGGAAGTAGGTTGGAGAACCAAGGCGGCACCCGAGCGCGGGTGCTCCAAATCTTGTCGGGATCGTCCAGGAAAATCTGCCCCAGCACCGGTCTGGGGTAGGCGCGTTTATAGGATTCCAGGAGACGGAAATCGCTGCCGTCGCTGGCACTGAGAGCGAGCCGGCCCACGGGCAGATCACCGAGCAGAACGGAAAGAACCTTGGCCATTCACATGTCCTCGTCCTCGGCCAGAAGTGCTTCGATGGAGGGGCGGTCGCTCTCCTCCCAACGCGCATGCCGGGCGAAGAATGACGCGCAATGGCGCTGCAGAAAGTCGGCCCTCAACCCTAAGAAGCTGTTGACGTCCCCGTCATGTAAAGCCTTCGCCGCAGCTTCGGGGATTCCATGGGAAGCAAGGACTTCCGGGTCACGCTCCAGAGCCAACCGCCGGCGCAACCCCGGAAAAGGAGAGTGGATCAAACGGTTGGCGGCAGATCGCAGAGCTGCGGCATCGTGCGTGGCGAAAATGGAAGGCATGGGAAAATCCTGATGCTCCGCCTCTGCATCCTGACCAATGTCTATTGGCTTGCCACTATTCAAGTCCCTTGGCCTTAGGTCCAGCATGGCCAAAGCCAGCAACTTGCTGGTGGCATAACGAAAATTGAACGCATCGCGAATGTCTGGGAAAGATTCGGGGCGAGCCTTAACCAGTTCCAGCAGGCTCTGGACAGAAGCCTCTTCTCTCCCTTGGTCAATGCGATTTAAGGTGTTTCGAGTGGAGACTGTATCGCCGCGGTGGGTACCGGTCAGGGCACCGCGCCACACCCAACGCACCAGCAGTTGCCGGGACCGTGTGCCGGGATCGGGATAAAGGTGGAAGAACTTACCCAAAAGCACGAAGGGCTGCTTATAAGGCATGAGTTCATAACGGGGAATACCTACATCGCCCATAAGGAACTGGATGACCCGACGTGCGGCATCCGCCGTCTGCTGATAGGCGCGTTCAGCGTCAGAATCTTTCAGGCGGAGCGGTCCCTCCCCCTTACCCTCAACCACATCTCGACCTTGCAGAACCCGCAATAGCCGGAACAACAGTTTTTCCTCCACCGGGCCGAACCCCGTGGATGCCAATTCAGAAACGATCTGACGCAAAGACGCAGGCCGAGCTCGGCCGCGTGCACCATTCAAGGCGTCAAACACCTCTGATTGCTTGAGCGGATGGCCACTGGAGTTGGTGCGCCCAAAAATCTCTCGCAGGGTTTGCTCCTGCTCCGTACGCACCAGATAGGCAGGGATTTCATATTCACGAATGCGTTTACCCACGGTAAACGCCCGCTCTCTCCGCGCTGGCTGATCGACAGTATGCCGAAAGACCCATTGCATCAGTTGTTCAGAGTCCAGCACTTCAGTCATCGGCAGGTAGCGGGATGGGTCTTGGTCACGATCCTTAGGGGGGCCGACGAATACTCGCTCGTCCAAATCAAAATACAGTGCAAAACTGTCTCCGTCTGGTGACGGAGCCAATAATACGCGGGCCAGGGACATCAGCCGTTGCTGTCCATCAACCACCCATAGGGCATCGCTACGTGCTGTGCCCCCTACCCGAACAGTCCCAAAGGTCACTTCGCCGACCTCGGCACTGGTTTCCCAGAACAGCAGAGTGCCGATGGGATAGCCGCGCCATAGGCTGTCCAGGAGCTTAGCGGCGTCATCTCGTTCCCACCGCAAGCCGCGCTGGAAGGAGGGAATGCGCATCCGTCCCCGCTTCAAATCCCCCAGCAGATCCTCCACTTTGAACGTCCGCGCCTCGGGGCGGCGATCCAGGGATTCGATTGCAATGGTGGCTATCGAATCATGGTCATCGACCGTGCGGGCCTCGCTCTCCAAACTTGCACCCTTATCCATTGCCGCACCTATGTCTTGCACGTTCCTGATTGCATAATTCGCGGAAACATAAGGTCAATGATCTTCCCGGCATCAATCATGGACCATCCACAAGCTCACAAGGTTACAATAGCCACGATGCCGGATAGCTGGCTATGGCTGGCGTAAGTTGCTACCCATGCAATATACGGGTCATCTCCGCTACCAACCGACACCTGAAGGCCGACCGGGCAGGGTAGGCTGACTTTCCGTCGGCATCTGTCATGGTTCGTCCATTAATAACGGGGCTGCAT
>NZ_JBLTYX010000017.1:0-166110 GCF_048066115.1 Niveispirillum sp. KHB5.9
AATCCCGCCATGGGTGACGCACATGAACCGATGAGAGAAGGCATGAGGATACTGATAATCGAGGATGATCCAAAGATAAGCGCCTATATCGGAAAAGGCCTTAAGGAGGCCGGGCACGCCATCGACCTTGCCGAAGATGGCGAAACGGGCCTTCATCTCGCATCGACCGAAAAATACGACGTCCTGATCGTTGATCGCATGGTACCGAAACTTGACGGGCTTTCGATTGTAAGGACCCTGCGTGGCAGCGGCAACCTGACGGGCGTTCTGATCCTGAGCTCCCTGGGTGATGTCGATGACAGGGTGGCCGGCCTGCGCTCCGGTGGCGACGATTATCTCGTCAAGCCTTTCGCCTTCATCGAACTTCTGGCCCGCGCCGAGGCGTTGGGCCGGCGCGCTTCATCCCCGCCGTCGGCGCAGTCGACCCTGCTCAAGGCAGGTGATCTGGAGATGGACCTGCTGGCACGGAAGGTCCGTCGCGCCGGCAAGCCTATCGAACTGCAGGCCCGCGAATTCCGCCTGCTGGAATATCTGCTGAAGTTCAAAGGCCAACTCGTCACACGCACCATGTTGCTGGAGGGTGTCTGGGATTATCATTTCGACCCGCAAACCAGCGTGATCGACGTTCATATCAGCCGCCTGCGCAAGAAGCTGGGTGATACGGGCAATACTCTCATCAAGACGGTGCGCGGTGCTGGATATATCATCGACAACGGTTTCTAGGCGCTACATTGACAGCTCCAGCTTCAAGATGGCGATGCTGTTCACGGTGCTGATGGCCGTGTCGGCTTCCATCCTCGGCTATTTCCTGATCGATGCCGGCCGGCGCGATTTCCTGCGAGAGACGGAAGCCGCCATCGATATCGAGATCAGCATGGTCTCCGGCCTTGAAAACACCCAGGGCCAGCTGGTCCTCTATATCCAGCGCCGCGCCAAGGACGACCAGGTCGTTCGCTTCCGTTACGAGGATGAGGGCGGCAGGCTGCTGGGCGGCACAATCGATCCGATGCCGGGCGCCGTGGGAAAGGTCGCTGAGGGCGTTCTGCGCTTCGATCTGGAGACCAGCCATGGCAAGCAGGCATTCGCGGCGAAGATCCATACGTTCCAGGACGGGTCGCGCATCATCGTCGCCCGCAACGTGCATGAACTCATCGTCAGCTACGAGCGCCTGAAACATCTCAGCGGGCTGATGATGTCGCTCATGCTCTGCGTCGTGCTTGTCAGCTTCGGCATCAGCCATTTCGTCGTCAGCCGCATCAACCGCATCGCCTTCACCGCGCGCCGGATCATCGAAACCGGCGACCTGTCCCAACGCCTGCCGATCGACAGCCGCTGGGACGATCTCTCCAACCTGTCGGAGATGCTCAACGGCTTCCTGACCAGGATCGAGGATCTGATGAATGGCGCGCGGGAGGTGAGCAACAATATCGCCCACGACCTGCGCACTCCGTTGAGCGGCCTTCGCAGCGACATCGAGGCAATGAAGGGCCGTCCGGTCGACGATCAGCAGATCGACGCCTTGCTGGCCGATGCCGACCGCGTCCTTGCGGTGTTCCACGCCCTGTTGCGCATCACCAATATCGAGAAGGGCAAGCGCAGCAGCTTTATGGGCGATGTCGATCTGGGAGAGGTCGTCCAGGATGTCGCCGAGCTTTATGAGCCTGTCGCCGAGGAAGCGGACATCCGACTTGAGGTGATGGCGGCATCCCCGGCCATCATCCGGGGTGACAGGGACCTGCTGTTCCAGCTTTTCGCGAATATCGTCGACAATGCGATCAAGTTCGCGCCGGGGGGATCGGTCATCCGCCTTCATGCGGGCGCTGAGGCGGGCCGGATTGTCGCCTTCGTCGAAGACCGGGGACCGGGCATTCCGGAACCGGAGAAGGAGAAGGTCTTCAAGCATTTCTATCGCGGGGACGCCAGTCGCAGCACGCCCGGCAACGGGCTGGGGCTGAGCCTGGTGCGGGCCGTGGCGATGCAGCACCAGGCACACATCGCGCTTGAAGATGCGCAACCCGGCCTGCGCGTGAAGATCACGTTCTAACCTTACCAATATTTTAGAAACGGGTAAGTTGGCGGCGATGGCATGTGCCGTAAGGTTGGCGAAGGCGACAACCGGCATGCTGGCGGATAATGGGTTCGGACATCAAGAAGATCGCGGTGATCGGGACGGGGATTTCCGGCCTGGGGGCGGCATCGCTCCTCCACCCCCGGCACGACATCACGGTCTATGAGAAGAACGATTATATCGGCGGCCATAGCCGGACGATAAAGGTTGCCACCAGGGACGGCATCATCCCGGTCGATACCGGCTTCATCGTGTTCAACAAGCGCAACTACCCGCTGTTGACCCGCCTGTTCCAGCATCTGGATGTGCCGATTGTCGAAAGCGACATGTCGTTCGGTACCAGCATTGAGGATGGCTGGCTTGAGTATGGCACCCGCAGGACCGCCGATTTCTTCGCCCAGAAAAGAAACCTGCTGCGGCCGGCCTTCTGGGGCATGGTCGCCGACATCCTGAAATTCAACAAGAAGGCGGGCGCCTATCTTTCCGCGCCCCCCACCTTCACGCTGGGCGAATGCCTGGACGAACTGGGCATGGGGCTCTGGTTCCGTCGATATTACCTGCTGGCCATGGGGGGAGCCATCTGGAGCACGCCGCTGGACGAGATGCTGAAATTCCCGGCCTCCACCTTCGTCCGCTTTTTCGACAATCACGGTCTTCTGACCATCGACGAGCATCCGCAATGGTACACGGTGGCGGGCGGCAGCCACGAATATATCCGCCGCCTGGCGGCCCCGTTCATGGACAGGATCAACCTGGGTCGCGGCGTCACCAGGACGTGGCGGACCGGCGATGGCGTCGTTGTCCAGGACGACCGGGGAGGCCACGCGATCTATGATGAGGTGGTTTTCGCCTGCCATGCGGATCAGGCGCTGGCGATGATGGCCGACGCCGATACCGGCGAGCGGGAGATCCTGTCCGCCTTCCGCTATCAACCCAACCGCGCCGTCCTGCACAGCGACACCAGCTTCATGCCCCGGCGCCGGCAAGCCTGGGCAAGCTGGGTTTATCTTTCACAAGACAGGGGTGTCGATAATCCCGGCATGTCGTTGAGCTACTGGATGAACAACCTGCAGCCGCTTGCCACCGACCAGACCTTGATCGTCACGCTCAATCCCGGCCGCGAGCCCGATCCGGCCCTCGTCCACAATGAGCACCTGTTCGAGCATCCGGTTTTCGATGCCGCCGCGATCGGCAGCCAGGCCCGGATCGACGAGATCCAGGGGCGTAACCGCCTCTGGTTCTGCGGTGCCTATCAGCGCTACGGCTTTCACGAGGACGGGCTTGGCAGCGCGGTCGGCGTGGCGCGGCGCATGGGGATCGATCCGCCATGGTGACCGTGCCGCAGCTCTACACCGCCAAGGTCATGCATAAGAGGCTTTTCCCGAAGGAGAACGCCTTTCATTACGGTGTCTATTACCTTGTCCTGCCCCTGCCGGCCGCACCCGTTCCAGGGCGGCTTGTCCGTTTTCACGCCGCCGACCTGGGCCGGCGCGATGGCGACGATCCGACACAATGGGTCCAGAATATCCTGGAAGATTACGGCTTGAACGGCATAACGCAAAGCATCGCCCTGGTCACGATGCCCCGTGTCCTGGGCTATGTTTTCAATCCCGTCAGCTTCTACCTGTGCCTTGACTTGGCTGGGGGCCTGAGGGCCGTGCTGTGCGAGGTCCACAATACGTTTGGCGAGCAGCATAGTTACCTTTGTGCCCATCCGGATCGTGCGCCGATCACCGCTGGCGACCGGCTGGAGGCGGAAAAGCTTTTCCATGTTTCGCCCTTCCTGCACCGATCCGGGACCTACAGTTTCCGGTTCGATCTGACGGCCGACCAGCTTGGTATCTGGATCGATCATTATGACGCGGACGGCAGGAAGCAGTTGGTCACGTCGCTGACCGGCACCTTCGCGCCTTTAACCCCCGCGCGCCTGCGCGCGGCCTTCTGGCGGCATCCGCTGGTGGCGCTGAAAGCGATGGCGCTCATCCACCTGCAGGCGCTGAAGCTGGTGGTGAAGGGCATCCCGCACATGTCAAAGCCAGCACAATTCCCGCAAAGGGTCACCACCACCCGCAGTCTTTGTCCGACACGGAACGACGGCCCCCTCCTGCGCATCGTGGAACAGATGCCGGAAAGCGAACTGCAAAGAGGCATCGACAATGTTTGACCGACATATAGTGGATCAGTTCTTTGCAGCCCTTGACCATATTGAATATGGATCGGTCACCGTGCGCGCGCCCAATGGCCGGACGCATGCCGCCCAGGGAACCGGGGAAGGGGCACATGCCCGGCTGGACATCCATGACTGGCGGGTGATCGGCATGATGGTCCGCCACGGCGATGTCGCACTGGCGGAAGCCTACCGCGACGGATTGTGGGATTCTCCCGATCCGACGCAGCTGTTCCTGTTCGGCCTGCAGAACCAGGCCGTGCTTGACCGCTACATCCATGGAAGTGCCTTCGGCCGGCTGGCCGCCCGCGTTGGCCATCTCTTCACCCGCAACACCGTGCGCGGCAGCAGAAGGAACATCCACGCGCATTACGATCTCGGCAATGATTTCTACGCGCTGTGGCTGGACCCTTCGATGACCTATTCGGCGGCGATCTTCAGCGATGGGGGCGACAATCTGTACGACGCGCAGATGCGCAAGTACGACCGGATGATCGACCGGCTGGGCCAGTCCGGCAGCCTTCTGGAAATCGGCTGCGGCTGGGGCGGGTTCGCGCAGCGGGCGCTACGGCGGGGCGACTATACCATCAAGGGGCTGACGATTTCCAAGGCGCAGCATGAGTTCGCCACCAGCCGCATCGGCGGGGACGCAGTCATCGCGCTGGAAGATTACCGGCATCAGAACGGTCTTTATGACCAGATCGTCTCCATCGAGATGTTCGAGGCCGTGGGGGAGAAGTTCTGGCCCGTCTATTTTGCGAAGCTGAAATCCCTGCTGGCCGGCAAGGGCAAGGCCATGGTGCAGACCATCACCATCGCCGACGCCCATTTCGACCGCTACCGCAGCGGCGGCGACGCCATCCGCAGTTTCATCTTCCCCGGCGGCATGTTGCCATCCCCCTCGCGTTTCCGCGCCGAAAGCGTGAAAGCCGGCCTTCGCGTGATCGATGAATTCGCCTTCGGCGGCGACTACGCGCTGACGCTGTCGCACTGGCTGAAGAATTTCGACGCCAGGGTAGCAGAAGTAAAGGCCATGGGATTTGATGAGCAATTCATCCGCATGTGGCGGTTTTACCTGACATGCTGCATCGCGGCTTTCCGGCACGGCAGGATCGACGTGATGCAATGGGAGCTGCAGCATGCGAAATAGGATCGGTATATTGCTGGGCCTGCTCCTCTACGCTCAGGGTGCCGTTGCCATGGAGCCGGCGGCGGCCCTGGTCCCGAACGCCGCCATGGTCGGACGCGGCGTCCTCTCATATGCCTTCTGGGATGTGTATGAGGCGAGGCTTTATGCGCCGGAGGGAAACTGGGTCTCCACCAAGCCCCATGTCCTTTCGATCACCTATTTCCGCACCATCAACGGCCGGGACATCGCCGACAGATCGGTGCAGGAGATGCGCAAACAGGGCTTTACCGACGAGGTCAAGCTCGCGGCGTGGAACACGCAGCTGAAGGCCATCCTTCCTGACGTGAGGGATGGCACGGTCCTGTCCGCGGTTCGCCTGCCCGGCATGCAGACGAATTTCTATCATGGGACCGACGCGATCGGCACGATCAAGGGTGATGAATTCGGCAGCCTCTTCTTTGGCATCTGGCTGGGCGAGGCGACATCGGAACCCGGGTTGCGCCGCGCCCTGCTGGGGCTGCCATGACCGCCTGCGCGATTAACGGGAAATCCCTGCTCCGGTACGGCTTCATCGCTTTGCCCGTGGCTTTCGCCGGCTTTCCGCTTTATGTCCTCGCCCCGGATCTCTATGCCACGCGCCATGGCCTTTCGCTGACCTTGCTGGGCACGCTGCTGCTGGCGATCCGACTTGTCGATGCGGTGCAGGACCCGGTGATAGGCTGGCTGACGGACAGGTTGCGGGGCCGGTTCAACCGGCTGGTCACGGCGGCCGGTTTGGTACTTTGTGTCTCCGTGCTCGGGCTTTTCAACGGCCCGTTTCTGACGCCGGCGCTGTGGTTCACCCTGTGTATGGTCGTGGCGGTCAGCGCCTACAGCGTCCTGACCATCGTCCTGGGCGCGCAGGCGACATTATGGACGGCTGACAGGGACGACCAGACAAGGATCGCCGGCGCGCGCGAGGGATTTGGACTGGTAGGACTTGTCGTTGCCGTATCGATGCCGGCGATCCTGTCCCAGTTCACGAAACCCGACCATGCATATTGGTGGTATGGCGCCATCCTCACCATCCTGATGCTGGCGGGTATCGCCGGCTTCTCGAAGGTCTCGGCCCGCGTGGCCGCATCGGTGCCTGTCATAGGGAATGGTGGCGCATCGCCTTTCCAAGCATTGCGGACCCTGCCCCGTGAAAGCCGGCGGCTTCTGGCGGTGTATGGCCTCGGCATGCTCGCATCCAGCATTCCGGCCGTTCTTGTGATTTTCTATGTACGCGACCGGCTTGACGCAGAACACCTGACAGGCCCGTTCCTTCTGCTCTATTTCCTTTCAGGTGCGATGACCATGCCGCTGTGGCGGCATCTGACCGGGCATGTCGGCAAGTACGGGGCCTGGGCTCTCTCCCATCTTCTGGCCGTGGCAGGGTTGCTTGGGGCGTTCTTCCTAGGTTCAGGGGATATCTGGGGATATGCGGCCGTATGCGCCCTGTCGGGTCTGGCGTTGGGTGCCGACCTGACGCTACCGCCGTCCATACTGGCCGACCATGTCCATGATCGGGGAAACCAGGCATTCTCGGCAACGCATTACGCGTTCCTGGCCTTCATATCGAAAGCCAGCCTCGCGCTCGCCTCCGCCATTGCGCTGCCGGTGCTGGACATTGCTGGCTTCCAACCGAAGGCGGCCAATTCTGGCAACGCCCTCATGGCGCTTTCCGCCACCTATGCACTCCTTCCCTGCCTGTTGAAGCTGATGGCGGCGGGTTTGCTGTACGTCTTTTTCATCCGGGCCGAAACAGGAGGACATGATGAGAATCGTCAAGATCATAGCAACCGTGGGGGTTGTTCTCATGATTAGCGGCTGTGCCAGGAACAATCTCGACCATTACGCGGGCACGACCCCCCAGGCCGATATCAGGGAATATTTCAACGGTCCCATCAAAGCCTGGGGCATCGTCCAGGACTGGCGGGGCCGCGTCGTGCGCCGGTTCGACATCCACATGGTTGGACAGTGGGATGGGGATGTCGGCACGCTGACCGAAAATTTCGACTATTATGATGGCGAAAAGCAGCAGCGTGTCTGGACGATAACGAAGCTGCCCGACGGCACCTATCAGGGAACGGCGTCGGACATCATCGACAAGGCCACCGGCAAGGCCGTGGGCAGTGCGGTGCGATGGGACTATGTCATGGATCTTCCGGTCGATGACACGACCTACCGCATCCGCTTCGACGACTGGATGTGGGCCATGAATGACGACGTCCTGATCAACCGCTCCTACCTGAAGAAGTTCGGCATCACCGTCTCGGAACTCACCATCTTCATGCAGAAGCAGAAATGACAGACAAAGGCGATTACGCTGGACAGGTCGTCTGGATCGTCGGGGCCAGCAGCGGCATCGGAGCGGCCCTGGCCCGGGAGCTTGGCGCGCGTGGTGCCGTTCTGGCGCTTTCGGCACGTCGCAAGGACGAACTTGAGAAGCTGCGCGCGGAGGTCGGGCCCCAGCACAAGGTTTTCGTCCTGGACCTCACGGATACCGACACGACCTTGCGCACGGCCCAGGCGGTACGCGCCACCTTCGGCCGCATTGATCGCGTCGTTTTCCTGGCTGCCGCCTACGTGCCGATGAAAATGGACGCGCTCGATCTTGCCGTCACCAAGGCCATCGTCGATATCAACCTGACGGCTGCGTTCAACCTTGTTCAAGCCGTGCTGCGTGTCTTAAAACCACAGGCAACAAAAGGCCAGATCGCCCTTTGCGGCAGCGTCGCGGGTTTCATCGGCCTGCCCGGCGGCCAGCCCTACAGCGCAACCAAGGCGGCAATCACCAACCTCGCAGAAAGCCTCCATGCCGAATTCAGGGATGTGATTGATATCAAGCTGATCAGTCCAGGATTTGTGCGCACGCCGCTGACCGACAAGAATAATTTCGACATGCCAATGATCATCGAACCCGAACAGGCTGCAAAAGAAATAGCTGATGGCCTGCTTTCTCGCCGCTTTGAAATCCACTTTCCCAAAAGATTCACTACCCTGCTTAAAGTCCTTCAGGTACTTCCCTATTCACTTTCTCTAAGACTGACACACAGGATGAAAACTTAACAAGACTAGGGTCTGTTGAGATTCATCGGCTGTGTATGACGACAACGGCGAGATAGATTGCGGCTGAGAAGCCTGTATCGGTTTTGTCGGCTCGCATGGCGATGCGCTTGAACTCCTTGAGTTTACAGAAGAAATTCTCGATGAGGTGCCGCCATTTGTAGATGTCGGCATCGATGTCGAGCTTCTGCTTCCGCCTGGAATGCTGGGAGATGACGACCTTGGCGCCACGTTGGTTGAGTTCGGCAATAATGGCGTTGCTGTCGAAGGCCTTGTCGGCAATCAAACCATCGAATTGCAGGCCATCGAACCCAGCGGGATCGATCAGCTTGTCATACATTGTCGATCCTCCTTTGGCGCGCAATCCACACTTGCCGGAACGCTTCACGCTCCAGATGATCGGGGAGCTGTGTTTGCCAATCAAGGCGCCGCGCAAGCGATCCAGCGCAGCAGCGAGACGGTCAGGAAGCTCGGGGGGCGGGATAGGGGGCATGGTGTCGTCCTGCATCTGCAGAACCCACCCAGCCCCCGGCCGGTAACGCTCTCAGCCGTCCCAGGCGGCGGAGGTCGCGGGTTGATGTCGTGTTCATGGTGGATCAGGCGGCGCGATCGGACGTCGAGGCAATGGGTTCGCCAAGAGTGGACTTTGCCCATGCACCCAGATCGGCAGTATCGTACAGAACTTCGCGGGTGGTGCGGCAGTAGAGAGGCCCACCGCCGACCGTAGCCAGCTTCGCCAGATTCTTCGGAGTCCGGCGGATGCTGTGGTTATTTTCCAGATACGCCGATGCCTCGGTGCGCAGAAACTTCTTCATTTCATGTCACCTTCAAGTGTTTGTTGTCGAACTTGATGGCCTGAAGGTAAGCCCTGTCGCCTCATCCCTGAAGGTACGGAACCGCACTCATTTTCCGATTTCGTACCCATGGATCAGGCAGCACGAACGCCGCCCGCATCACCGTGATGGTGACATGGTCGGTGACATGATGATGTCGGTTTTCTAAGTTTTACCCGAGCGTGGTGACACCCGCCAACCAGTCTAGAGAGGCGATTTTCTAGATCGTTGATTTTATTGGATAAAATTGGCGGACCCGACACGATTCGAACGTGCGACCTCTGCCTTCGGAGGGCAGCGCTCTATCCAGCTGAGCTACGGGTCCATACCGGCACCGGGCTATCCCCGGGCGGCGCGGACCATAGCGCATCGACCGGGGCTGTGCAAATGCTTCGTCGCAAAAAATGTGTTTTACCATCAACCCACGGGAATCATTCGGCCTTTTCAGCCCAGCATGGCCCGCAGCGCCTCGCGCGACAGGCTTTTCAGCGCATCGCGCATGCGCTGGATCTCCTGCGCCGCCGCTTCGTAATCCTGGATCAGACCGCCGACCAGGGTCGCGGGATCGTCTGCGTCCTCCGGATAGCGGTCGCGGGCCCTGGCCGCGCGGCGGCGCAGGCGTTCGACAATATCTTCTTCTGACGGCATGGTCGCTTCCGTGGCTGGGTTCCGACGGCCCTTTAAACATGCCGGGCCGGCGCCGTCACGCCTTTCCTTGAAGCCCCCGCGCCCTCCCCCGTCCGGGCTACCCACCTTGGGTATGACACTTGCTCTACACGCTCGGGGTTGATTTCCACCCGCCTCCTGCCCTATTCAGGTCTGGGGCGGTCATCAATGTGATTGCGTGAGGTTTCCAATGTTTTCCGTGATCCGCGGGTCTGCATTCCTGGCCATACTTGCCGGGATGCTGTCCCTTGCGCCCTTTTCTTCCGCCGCACAGGCGGCAACCGACCGGACGGAGGAAGGGTGCGCCGCCACCGTGGCGGGCCGCTGCTACTATACCGCCGGCCGCGAAGGCGTGCACCGCATCCAACTGGCTCTCCCCGCCTCCCATGCCGGCAAGCTGCGCGAACTGTCGATCGGCGGCCAGCAATGCCCCCTGATGCGCCAGCCCACGGATGACGGCACCGTCAGCCTGGCCTGCTTCGCCTATCTCTCGGGTGGTGTCACCTATCAGCTGTCCGTGCCCGCCGACACCCCGGTCAGCATCGTCAAGGCCGATCCCGCCAATGGCGAACCGGTGACCCTGATCCCCTGATCGAAGCAGCCGGGGGAACCGAAAAGGCCGGCGACCGCCGGCCCGCGCCACGTGGCGCGTAAGCCAAGCCGCCGGATGGCGGCGCCCGGCGCCTGAGGGAACAAAACACTCTGGAACAAAACACTCAGTGCGGCTTCACGCCCGTCGGATGCTCTATGCTGTTCAGCACCTCGGCCAGCCGGTGCGAGGCGCTGCCGCGCTTGGCCGGCTGCTGCTGCACCGACGTATCGGGCGACCAGCCGGCCAGGAAGATCACCTCGAACGTGGCCGGCACGGTGCCATCCTCTTCCCGGAACAGCGCCATATAGCGCTCGGCCGCCCGGATGATCACTTCCCGCCTTGTGGGCCGCTTCAGCCGCGACAGGGCGGCATTGGCCTCACCCATGCCGCGCAGATCGCGCATCAGGCGGAACGGGTCAGGATAGGACACGGTCAGCGTATCCATGTCCGCCACGGGCAGGGCGAATCCGGCCCGCTGCAGCAGGCCGGCGGCATCGCGCAATCCCGCCATCGGGCTGATCCGGGCCGATACGCCACCCGTCACCTCCATCTCCGCCTCCATCAGCGACCGGCGCAGCTCGAACAGGCTGTCGCCGCCCAGCATGGCGGCGATGAACAGCCCGTCGGGGCGCAAGGCCTGGCGCGCCTGGATCATCGCCCCCGGCAGGTCGTTCACCCAATGCAGCGACAGGTTGGATATCACCATGTCGAAGCTGCCGGGCGCGAAGGGCAACGCCTCCTCGTCGGCGGCCAAGGCCGGGCTGCCGGTATTGCCCCCGGCCAGCCGGGCCATGGCGGGGGACAGGTCGGCATGCACCATCCGGGTGATGGCGTTGCGGCCCTTCAGCACGCCTTCCACCTCCCCGCCATGGCAGCCCAGGTTCAGGACGCGGGGGAAATCGCGGCGGATCATGTCCAGCCGCTCCCCCAGCCGTTCCGCCACCTCGCGCAGCAGGAAGTCATGGGTGCCCATCTCACCGGCCGCGCGGTCGCGGCGCTGGCGGATCAGGGGGCGGTCGAACAGGAACATGGTATCGGCGTCGCTCATGCCCTTGCCATACTCCGCCCGGCCGGCGCTGGCAACCGGCCGAACGGCAGGCCCACGGATGTGGGCACCCGCAATGTCATCGAAATATGACACCACCATCCTTGACAGTCGGGGTCGGGTTGATTAGCTCTCTGGCACTCACCGGGCATGAGTGCTAACAACAGGCTCACGCCCAACCCCTTTTGCCTTATCAGGGAGAGACCCCATGAAGTTCCGTCCGCTGCACGACCGCGTCGTGGTCAAGCGCGTTGAGTCCGAAAAGAAGACGGCCGGCGGCATCATCATCCCCGACACCGCGTCGGAGAAGCCCCAGGAGGGCGAGGTGGTCGCCGTGGGTCCGGGTGCCCGCGACGAGGCCGGCAAGCTGGTGGCGCTCGACGTCAAGGCCGGCGACCGCGTCTTGTTCGGCAAGTGGTCGGGCACCGAGGTGAAGATCGACGGTGTCGAATACCTGATCATGAAGGAAAGCGACATCATGGGCGTCCTGAACGCCTGAGTCGGATCACCTGATCTTGCCTGACCCATAGAATTCAAAGGAATAGAGCAATGGCTGCCAAGGAAGTTAAGTTCGGCTCCGACGCCCGCGCCAAGATGCTGCGCGGCGTGGACATTCTGGCTGACGCTGTGAAGGTGACCCTGGGCCCGAAGGGCCGCAACGTCGTGATCGAGAAGAGCTTCGGCGCTCCCCGCATCACCAAGGACGGTGTCTCGGTCGCCAAGGAAATCGAACTGTCCGACAAGTTCGAGAACATGGGCGCCCAGATGGTCAAGGAAGTGGCGCAGAAGACGGCCGATCTGGCCGGCGACGGCACCACCACCGCCACCGTGCTGGCCCAGGCCATCGTCCGTGAGGGCGCCAAGGCCATCGCTGCCGGCATGAACCCGATGGATGTGAAGCGCGGCGTCGACCTGGCCGTGGCCACCGTCGTCTCCGACATCCAGGCCCGCAGCCGCAAGGTCACGACCAACGACGAGATCGCCCAGGTCGGCACCATCTCCGCCAATGGGGAGGCCTTCATCGGCGCCAAGATCGCCGAGGCCATGGCCCGCGTCGGCAACGAAGGCGTGATCACGGTCGAGGAGTCCAAGAGCCTGGAGACCGAGCTGGACGTCGTCGAAGGCATGCAGTTCGACCGCGGCTACCTGTCGCCCTACTTCGTGACCAACGCCGACAAGATGATCGCGGACCTGGAAAGCCCGTACATCCTGCTGTTCGAGAAGAAGCTGTCGGGCCTGCAGGCCATGCTGCCGGTTCTCGAAGCCGTCGTTCAGTCCTCGCGTCCGCTGGTCATCGTGGCCGAGGATGTGGAAGGCGAGGCCCTGGCCACGCTGGTCGTCAACAAGCTGCGCGGCGGCCTGAAGATCGCCGCCGTGAAGGCTCCGGGCTTCGGTGATCGTCGCAAGGCTATGCTGGAAGACATGGCCATCCTGACGGGCGGCCAGGTCATCAGCGAAGACCTGGGCATCAAGCTGGAGAACGTGACGCTGGACATGCTGGGCCGCGCCAAGAAGGTGACGATCAGCAAGGACAACACCACGATCGTCGACGGCGAGGGTGCCAAGGACGACATCACCGCCCGCATCGCCCAGATCAAGGCCCAGATCGAAGAGACCACCAGCGACTACGACCGTGAAAAGCTGCAGGAACGTCTGGCCAAGCTGGCCGGCGGTGTTGCGGTTCTGCGCGTCGGCGGCGCCACCGAGGTCGAGGTGAAGGAGCGCAAGGATCGCGTTGACGACGCGATGCACGCCACCCGCGCCGCGGTCGAGGAAGGCATCGTCGCCGGCGGCGGCGTGGCCCTGCTGTACGCAACCAAGGCCCTGGAAGCCCTGGCGACGACCGATGCCGACCAGAAGTTCGGTGTGGACATCGTCCGCAAGGCCCTGCAGGCCCCGGTCCGTCAGATCGCCCAGAATGCCGGCTTCGACGGTTCGGTGATCGTCGGCAAGCTGCTGGAGCAGGCTGACACCAACCACGGCTTCAACGCCCAGACCGGCGAATATGGCGACATGTTCAAGTTCGGCGTCATCGACCCGACCAAGGTCGTGCGCGCCGCTCTGCAGGACGCCGCTTCCATCGCCGGCCTGCTGATCACCACCGAGGCCATGATCGCTGAGAAGCCGGCCCCCAAGGCCGCTCCCGCCGGCGGCGGCATGGGTGGCATGGGCGGTATGGGCGACATGGACTTCTAAGTCCAAGGTCGTTCAGCCGAACAGGCATGAATGCGAAGACCCCCGGCGGAGCGATCCGCCGGGGGTTTTTGTTTGGTGCCGCACAACAGGTAGGTCAGGTCGAGGCGGAGCCGAGCCCTGACATTTACCGGCACCGTCGTTTGTCAGGGCTCGGCTCCGCCTCGACCTGACCTACGACACCTCCCGCGCCCTCAGCCACGCCAGCACCGGCTGCTTCCCACTCTGCATGTTCCGCCGCAGCAGATCGCACGCACCATCGCGGTCGCCATCCCCCAGCGCATCCATGATGCGGTCATGGTCATCGCCCGCCGCCTGGACGTGCGGCCGCTCCCGCAACAGGGCCAGTTCATAGCGCCGGGTCTTGGCGATGATGCTCTCGATCATGCCCACCAGAACCCGGTTGGGACAGTCGGCCAGCAGCAGCAGATGCCATTGATTGTCCAGGTCGATGGCATGTTCCCCATCATCCGCCCTGCGGAATTCCGCATTCACCGCCGCCAATTCCGCCAGACGCTCATCCGACGGCAACGGACACATCGCCAGCGCCGCGGGGTCCAGGATCGGCCGGATGTCATAAAGCTGGTCGAACTCCGCCACGCTCAGCGGCGCAACGGTATGGCCATGACCGGTCACGCTTAGCAGCGCACCCTCCGATGCCAGCCTGTTCAGCGCCTCGCGCAGAGGGGTGCGGCTCACGCCCAGCGCGGCCGCCAGCTTGACCTCGTTGATGCGCTCCCCATCGGCAAGCCGCCCATCCAGGATCATGGCGCGGATGGACGCTGCCACGCTGGAACTGACGCTGCTGCGCGAAATCTGCTCCACCCCGTACATCACTTGGTCTCTTCATTCATATACTGTATACAGAACACAGACATGGTCGGAGGTCCAGCGGAAGCTGCCGGCCGGATGGAAGGATGCGAAGATGAAAGCTGCGGGATGGCTTGCGATCGGTTTGAGCTGCCTGGCCGTGATGACGGCCGCGGCGCAATCGCCGCCCCGCGATTGGGAGACGGCCGATCCGGCATCCGCCGGCTTCGACCCGACACGCCTGGACGCGATGACGGCGGCGATCGGGAAGGGCGATTTCCAGAAGATCACCAGCGTCGCCATCGCCCGCGATGGGCGTCTGGTCTATGAGCATTATTTCGATGAGGGCGGGCGCGACGCCCCGCGCAACACGCGATCCGCGACCAAGACCGTCACCGGCATGCTGGTCGGTCTGGCCATCGCCGACGGCGCGCTGGCCGGCGTCAAGACACCCGTCACGCCCTTCTTCCCGGAACTCCGGCCCCTGCAGAACCCCGACCCGCGCAAGGACAAGATCACGGTGGAGGATTTCCTCACCATGAGTTCCCCGCTGGAATGCGACGACAGCAATTCCTTCTCGCGCGGGAATGAGGAGCGGATGTATCTGATCGAGGATTGGGTGCGGTTCACGCTCGACCTGCCCATCAAGGGCTTCCCGCCCTGGACCACGCCCCCGGATCAATCGCCCCATGGCCGCAGCTGGAGCTACTGCACCGCCGGCACGGTGACCCTGGGCGCCGTCATCCAGCGCGCGACCAAACAGAATATCCAGGATTTCGCTCAAGCCCGCCTGTTCGGCCCCATGGAGTTCGGCCCGGTGGAATGGCAGGTGACGCCGACCGGCACCGCCATGACCGGTGGTGGCCTGGGCCTGCGCAGCCGCGATCTGCTGAAGCTGGGGCAGCTCTATCTCGATGGCGGCGTCTGGCACGGCCGGCGCCTGATCTCCGCCGACTGGGTCCGCATCTCGACCAGCGCCCAGGCCCAGGTCGATGAGCAGACGGATTACGGCTATCTCTGGTGGATCAAGCGCCTGAAGACGGCCAAGGGCGAGGAGCAGGCCTGGCTGATGAACGGCATGGGCGGCAACAAGGTGATCGTGGTCCCCCGGCTACGCATGGTCGTGACCATCACCACCACCAATTTCCGGGTCCGGGACGCCCACGCCCTGTCCGAACGCATCCTCACCGATCATGTGCTGGCGGCGATCGGGGGATAGCCCCTTATCGGCGTTTTAACCGACATTCATCCGCGCATGCACCGGGGCAAGGGCGTTGAAGTCCCACCTGCCCACCCGCCTGCATCAGTTGACAGCGCACCCAGCGTCGGGGACAAGCTAGCACCCGTCGATCGAAACCCGAGACGCTGTTGAACATGCACTCTGCCCGGACCTATCGTCGCCTGCTCCTGTCCACGGCGCTGGCATTGGGCCTGTCCGGCACGGTGCTGGCCCAGGAGGCGCCGGCACCGGCCGGCAAACCGTCCAAGGAAACCGGTCAGCCCGTCCTGCTCTCCGCCGACAGCGTGGATTACGACCAAGACCTCGGCATCATCACCGCCCGCGGCAAGGTGGAACTGAGCCAGGGCGGGCGCCTGCTGCTGGCGGATTCTGTCAGCTTCTCGGAGAAGACCAACGTCGTCACCGCGTCCGGCAATGTCTCCATCCTGGAGCCGACGGGCGAGGTGATGTTCGCCAACTACACCGAACTGACAGACGATTTGCAGCAGGGCTTCGTGGATCAGGTCCGCATCCTGATGTCCGACAATTCCAAATTCGCGGCCCTGCAGGGGGAGCGGCGCGAGGGCCGCTATACCCGCATGGAGAATGCCGTCTATTCCCCGTGCGAACTCTGCGCCACCGACCCGACGCGCCCGCCCATCTGGCAGATCCGGGCGGCCCGCATCACCCATGACCAGCAGGCCCACGACGTCAATTACCGCGACGCGACGCTGGAGGTGGCGGGCGTGCCCGTGATGTGGCTGCCCTTCTTCGGCCATCCCGACCCCACGGTCGAACGGCGCAGCGGCTTCCTGACGCCGGGCGGCGGCATCAGCTCCGACCTGGGCACCTATGCCCGCATCTATTATTTCTACGATATCGATGAGAGCAAGGACTTCACCCTGGAGGTGACGCCCAGCACCCAGGACGGCTTGCTGCTGGGCGGCGAATACCGCCAGCGTCTGGCCAGCGGCTCCATCACCCTGTCGGGCAGTGCGGTCTATACCGACCGCGCGCGGGAAACGGCGGCCGGCGTGGTGGAGAAGAAGGATTTCCGCGGCCACATCTTCGGCACCGGCCGCTTCGACATCGATGAGAACTGGCGCTGGGGTTTCGACGTCAAGCGCGTGACCGATAACACCCACCTGCTGCGGTATGACTATAGCCGGGAAGATATCCTGGCCAGTCGCGGCTTCGCGGAACGGTTCGATGGCCGCGACTATCTGGCCCTCAATGTCTACGACTTCCAGGATCTGCGTCCCGGCAATCTGGAAGAGGAACCGGTGGTCCTGCCCATGGTGACCTACAGCGCCCTGGGCGAACCGGGCGGGCTGCTGGGCGGGCGCTGGTCGGCCGATGCCGGTTTCCTGTCTCTGCTGCGCTCAAGCGGCAACGACACCCGCCGCGTCTCCTCATCCGCGGGCTGGCGGCGCGACGACATCACCAATTTCGGCCTGGTCTCGGTGTTGAAGGCCGAAGCCCGGGCCGACGGCTATTGGGTTTCCAACCTGCGCCGCGCCGACGGCACGGTGGAACCTGACGACAAGGTGCGCCTGCGCGCCTTCCCGCATGCCGACTGGACCGTCAGCTTCCCCCTGGCCCGCCAGGACGAGACGGTGCAGACCCTGGTGGAACCCATGGTCATGCTGTCGGCCGCGCCCAATTACGACAACAACGCCAACATTCCCAACGAGGACAGCCAGGATATCGAGTTCGATTACACGAACCTGTTCCGGGCGTCGCGCTATCCCGGCATCGACCGGCTGGAAGGCGGGCAGCGCCTGACCTATGGCGTCAAGGCCGGCCTGTTCGGGTTCGGCGGCGGTTCCTCCACCCTGTTCCTGGGCCAGAGCCAGCGGCTGGAGGGGGATGGGGATTTCCCCAGCGGATCGGGCCTGCGCCGGCGCACCTCGGACGTGGTGGGCAAGCTGGAGCTGACGCCCAGCCCCTGGATGGACATCTCCTATTCCTTCCGCCTGGACAGCGAGAACATGGCCCAGCGCCTGCACGACGTCTATGGCGTGTTCGGACCGCAGCAGTTCCGGGTGTCCGGCTCCTATGTCTATCTGGACAAGCTGACCCAGGATGGCGGGCTGGCCACCCGCAACCGCGAGGAACTGACGCTGGGCATCTCATCGGCGCTGACCGACCGCTGGTCGGTGGGCGTCAACCACCGCCGCGACCTGGCGCCCGGCGGCGGCCCCGTCCTGTCCAGCGCCACCCTGACCTATCAGGAGGATTGCCTGACCTTCCAGCTGGTGGCCGAACGCGACAATACGCGGCGCACCGGCATCGACCGCGGCGACCGGCTGTTCTTCCGTGTGGCCTTCAAGAATCTGGGCGAATTCATGAGCCCGTCCCTGTCGGGTGCGGTCTTCGGTCCGCAGGAGCGGTGATGGTATCAACGGTAATGGCGGTGTATTATGCGCCACACCACATACCAGCCGCGTGAATTCACCGATTGTCCAGCGCCCGGCGTCACTTCACTCTTTGTCCTGACAGCAATCCAGGGCAGGATCGGCCAACGACCGCCCGATGAGTGACATGGACCCGATTGTGACAGGACCGGATGCGCCCGGCGCCGCTATGGTGCGGCTGACGGGCATCGCCAAGACTTTCCATGGCAAGGATGGCCGCACGGTCGCCGCCCTGGCCGGGATCGACCTCGACATTCCCCGGGGCGGCATCACCGCCATCGTCGGCCCCAGCGGTGCGGGCAAGAGCAGTCTGCTGCGCGCCGTCAACCTGCTGGAACGGCCCGATGCCGGCACGGTGATCGTCGGTGGCCGCGACCTGACGGCCCTGGACGAAGGGGCCTTGCGCCACGCCCGGCAATCCATCGGCATGATCTTCCAGCATTTCAACCTGCTGGCCAACCGCACCGTGGCCGGCAATGTCGCCCTGTCGTTGGAACTGGCCGGATGGTCCGCCGACCGCATCGGCCCGCGCGTGACCGAACTGCTGGAACTGGTCGGCCTGACGGACAAGGAAACCCAGTATCCCGCCGCCCTGTCCGGCGGGCAGAAGCAGCGGGTGGGCATCGCCCGCGCCTTGGCGCCGAACCCGCAGCTGCTGCTGTGTGACGAGGCGACATCGGCGCTGGATCCGGAAACCACCCGTCAGATCCTGGCCCTGATCCGCCGCATCAACCGCGATCTGGGCCTGACCGTGCTGCTGATCACCCACGAAATGGCCGTGGTGCGCGAGGTGGCGGATCAGGTCGTGGTGCTGGAGGCCGGGCGCATCATCGAACAGGGTGCCGTCGCCGACGTGTTCGCCCATCCCGCCCACCCCACCACCCGCCGCTTCCTGCTGGGCGAAACCGGCACGGAACTGCCGGCCGGCCTGGCCGCCCGCCTGTCGCCCACCCCCGTCGCCGGTGGCGCCACCCTGATCCGCCTGCATGCCGTGGGCGCCCTTGCCGCCTCCCCCATCCTCTCCGACCTGGGCGGCCTGGGCATCGCCGCCCGCCTGATCGCCGGCCGGGTGCAGCCTTTGGGCGACCAGCCCTTCGCCGGCCTGATCGCCGCCCTGTCGGGTGACGAGGCCGCCATCACCACCGCCATCCACCAATTGCGCGCCCGTGGCGCGGAGATCGAGGTTCTGGGCCATGTCGCCACAGATGCTGTCGCTGCTGGCTGACGCCACGGTCCAGACATTGCTGATGGTCCTGGTGGCCGGTGGTCTGGCCACCCTGGCCGGCGTGCCCTTGGGCCTGTTCCTGGCGCTGTCGGGGGCCGGCGACCTGCTGCCGCGCCCGGCGCTGCAGCGCACCCTGGGCCTGGTGGTGAACGCCACCCGCTCCACCCCCTTCATCATCCTGGTCGTGGCCATCGTGCCGCTGACCCGCCTGCTGACCGGCACCTCCATCGGCACCGCCGCCGCCACGGTCCCGCTGACGCTCGCCGCCATCCCCTTCATCGCCCGCGTGGTCGAAGCCGCGGTGCGCGAGGTCGATCACGGCCTGCTGGACGCCGCCCGCGCCATGGGGGCCAAGCCCGGCCAGGTGGTGACCAAGATCCTGCTGCCCGAGGCACGCGCCGGCATCGTCCGCGGCCTGACCTTGGCCGCCGTCAATCTGGTGGGTTATTCCGCCATGGTCGGGGCGGTCGGCGGCGGTGGCCTGGGCGATCTGGGCATCCGCTACGGCTATCAGCGCTTCATGCCGGAAATGATGCTGGCCGTGGTGCTGATCCTGATCATCGTCGTGCAGGCCCTGCAATCGGGTGGCGAGGCCCTGGCCCGCCGCCTGGACAAACGTCACCCCGGAAGCTGAAGGTTGAACCCATGCGCATCTCCGCCTTGCTTGCCCTGACCGCCACCCTGCTGGTCCCCGTCGCCGCGCAGGCGGAAACCATCAGGATCGGCGTCACCCCCGGCCCCCACGCCCAGATCATGGAAGTGGTGAAGAAGGAGGCCAAGGCCCAGGGCCTGGACCTCCAGGTGCTGGAATTCAGCGACTATGTCGTGCCCAACACCGCGCTCGCCGATGGCGACCTGGATGCCAATTCCTTCCAGCATCAGCCCTATCTGGACAACCAGATCACCGACCGCGGCTTCAAGCTGGTCTCCGTGGCCCAGACCGTGACCTTCCCGCTGGGCATCTTCTCCCATAAAGCCAAGTCGCTGGACACGCTGCCCAAGGGGGCCAAGATCGCCATCCCCAACGACCCCACCAATGGCGGCCGCGCGCTTTTGCTGCTGAACCATGAGGGCGTGATCGGCGTGGATGGAAAGGCGGGGCTGAAGGCCACGATCCTGGACATCACCCAGAACCCGAAGAATTTCAAGATCGTGGAACTGGACGCGGCACAGCTGCCGCGCAGCCTGGGTGACGTGGACGCCGCCGCCATCAATGGTAATTACGCGCTGGAGGCCGGATTGGACCCGATCAAGGACGCCATCGCGCGCGAACCCGCCAACGGCCCCTACGCCAACATCATCGCCATCAAAGCCACCGACAAGGACAAGCCCTGGGTGAAGAAGCTGGTCGCGATCTACCAGTCCGCCCCGGTGAAGGCCTTCATCGAGACGACCTTCAAGGGCGCGGTGGTGCCGGCCTGGTGAAATCCGTAGGTCAGGTCGAGGCGTAAGCCGAGCCCTGACGGCAAAGCTATTTGCCATATCTGTCAGGGCTCGGCTTACGCCTCGACCTGACCGGCTTGCTGAGCCACTTCCCCCGACACAATTGTCACAGCCTCGTAACACCTTTGTTACAGGCCTGTTCCCCCGCGCCCACCCCTGGCATCCTCCCCCGCAAATCCTGTCGGACGGAGGATATAAGAATGCGATTGCGGACCCTGGCCCTGACGGGCCTGTTGCTGACCGGCGCCACCCTGGCCTTTTCGGGCCCGGTACTGGCCCAGCAGAAGAAGGTGATGAGCGCCACCGACATGTGGGGGATGAAGCGGATCGCCGCTCCCGCCCTGTCGCCCGACGGCAAGTCGGCGGTGGTGTCGGTTTCCGTCTATGATCTGAAGACGGACAAGCGCGCCGCCGATCTCTGGCTGTTCCCCGTCGATGGCGGGCCGGCGCGCCAGCTGACCACCGATCCGGCGGCGGAGAGCGACGCGGTGTGGAGCCCCGATGGCCACTACATCGCCTTCACCGCCAAGCGCGACGAGGACAAGGCCCCGCAGATCTATGTCCTGCCCGTCGTCGGCGGGGAGGCGCGGCGGGTAACGACGGTGCCCACCGGCGCGCGCACGCCGAAATGGCTGCCCGACGGCAGGGGCCTGGTGTTCATGACCCGGGTCTGGACCGATCTCTCCACCTGGGATGACCAGGGCAAGCGGTTGAAGGACCGCGAGGAGAGCAAGATGTCGGCCAAGGTGTGGGACAAGGCGCCCATCGCCTATTTCGACCATTATCTGGACGACCGCGAGAACCATCTCTACGCCACCGACATCGACGGCGCCACGCCCCGCGCCATCACGCCCGGCAGCGGCGTGTCGGTGCAGTACAACGAAGGTTCCGCCCCCTTCGACATCTCCCCCGACGGCAAGGAAATCGCCTTCCCGGTGAATGTCGACAAGGTGGGCAACCGTCCCAATACCGACCTGTTCACCATCGCCGTGGCCGGCGGCGCCGCCACCAACATCACGCCGGCCAACGTGACCGGTCCCGACAGCAACCCGCTCTATTCGCCCGACGGCAAGTCTCTGGCCTACAACCAGCGCAGCCTCTACGGCTTCTATGGCGAGAATGCCAAGCTGATCGTGCGCGACCGCACCACCGGTGCCACGCGTGACATCACCGCCGGCTTCGACCGATCGGCGGGCAATTTCGCCTGGACCGGGGATAGCGCTTCCCTTTACGGCGCCGTGGACGATGCCTCGGTCCAGCGCGTCTACCGCTATGACGCCAAGGGCAAGGCCAAGCCGCAGCGCGTCACCGACGGCGCCAATGGCGACGTCACCGACGTGGAGGTGGCGGGCAAGACCCTGGTCGGCCTGCGCCAGTCGATCAGCGCGCCGGGAGAGCTGGTTTCGATCGATGCCAAGTCCGGCAAGATCCGCGACATCTCCGCCGCCAATGCCCAGGCCCTGGCCGGCTTCCAGATGGGCAAGGTGGAAAGCGTCACCTACAAGGGTGCCAATGGCGACGACATCCAGATGTGGGTGGTCTATCCGCCGAACTTCGACCCGTCGAAGAAATACCCGGCCATGATGCTGGTCCATGGCGGCCCGCATAATGCCATCACCGACGCCTTCTCCTATCGCTGGAACGCCCAGGTGTTCGCCGGCTGGGGCTATGTCGTCACCTGGCATAATTTCCATGGCTCCAGCGGCTTCGGCCAGGCCTTCACCGACAGCATCAATCCCGAATGGGGCGAGGTGCCGTACCAGGACACGATGAAGGCCGCCGACTGGCTGGCCGCCAAGCCCTTCATCGACAAGGACCGCATGCTGGCCGCCGGTGCCTCTTACGGTGGCTACCTGACCAGTTTCATCCTGGGCCGCGAACATCCGTTCAAGACCCTGGTGATCCACGCCGCCGTCTATAACCTCTACAGCCAGTACGCCGCCGATTTCAGCGGCAGCCAGGGCCGGTTCAAGGAATTCTGGGACGATCAGGAAAACATCGCCCGCAATTCCCCGCACATGCAGGCCGGCAATTTCAAGACCCCGACCCTGGTCCTGCATGGCGAGCAGGATCTGCGCGTGCCCATCAACCACGGGATCGAGCTGTTCAATACGTTGCAGCGCCGTGGCGTGGAAAGCCGCCTGGTTTATTTCCCCGACGAGAACCACTGGGTGCTGAAGCCGCAGAACAGCGTCTTCTGGTATGGCGAGGTCGAACGCTGGGTGAAGGCCCACGTCGCCCCCGGCCCCACGGCCCCGGCATCGTGACGTGAAAAGGGCGGGGCCGAAAGGCCCCACCCCTTTTTAAGTTTGGGCTGTAAGGCCGCCAACTATATCTACCGTCACCCCGGCGAAAGCCGGGGCCCAGCGTGAGGCGCGGTCAGCGCCGATATGACTCATATCGCGGCAGACGCCGCTCTACGCCTGGGCCCCGGCTTTCGCCGGGGTGACGGCAGAGAAACGTCAACAAAGGCCAGGAAGCCCCCCTCAATCCGCCCCCTCATCCCCCTTGGTGACCGCACTCTCGATCAGGGTCATGGCTTCCAGGATCAGGTGGCGCATAGCCGTGGCGGCCCCTTCCGCATCGCCGGCGATGATGGCGTCCGACACTTTCTGATGGTCGGCCACGCTGGCCAGCCGCACGCCCTTGCGGCGGTTGGTCAGGCGGATGGAGGTGCGCAGGGCCGCGTCGATGACGTCACGCAGCTGGGCATAGAACCGGTTGCCCGTCGCCTCCAGCACCGCGACATGAAAGGCGATGTCGGATGTCAGCGGATCGTCATCGCCCAGCTCCGCCGCCTGCATGCGCCGCACCGCCAGCTGGATGGCGTTCCTGGCCTTCTCGTCGGCATGCTTGGCGGCCAGCGACGCCGCCACCGGCTCGATCGCCAGGCGCACCTGGGTGAATTCCAGCAGCAGGGTGGGCGAGAATTTGCGCTCCAGCAGCCAGCGCAGCACGTCGGGGTCCAGCAGGTTCCAGTTGCGCTCCGGCTCGATCCAGGTGCCTTGACGGGGGCGGGCCTTCAGCAGGCCCTTCGCCGTCAGCATCTTCACCGCCTCGCGCAGCACCGACCGGCTGGCACCCAGGCGCTTGCACAGCTCCGCCTCCGTCGGGAACGGGTTGGAATGGCCATAGGTACCGGTAACAATATCGACGCCAAGTTGCTGGAGGATGCCATAGGTGAAGTTCCGACCGGACTCCGCTCGCAAACCCCGCTCATTCCCGCTCATGCGTTCCCGCTCCCGCATCGCCGGCACCCGCCCCAGGGTGCCTGGCCGTTTCCTGTCTCCAGGATAGCTATCCAGCAGGCGAGCACGAAAGGCAAGATACCGATATCAGCTGGTACCCTTCCGCCACGCCGAAATAATCTGCCGCGCGCGCTCGCCCACCTCGGCCGCCTCCATACCGGGCTTGAAAACCTCGCCGCCGACGCCGATCCCAGCCACGCCGGCCTCAATCCAGGGGCCCAGATTGCCGGCCCCGACCCCACCCACGGCGTAAAGGCGCACATCGCGCGGCATCACCGCCGACAGCGCCTTCAGATGGCCATGACCATAGGTGGAGGCGGGAAACAGCTTCAGATGCCGGGCACCGGCCTTGATGGCGGCAAACGCCTCCGTCGCCGTGGCGAATCCGGGCATGGGCAGCAGCCCCAGGGACACGGCGTGGGCAATCACCGCCGGATCGCTGTTGGGCGTCACGATCAGCTTGCCGCCAGCCGCCACCACCTGATCCACCGCCTCGGCGCTCAGCACCGTGCCGGCCCCGACCAGACACTCGTCACCGAAATGCGCGGCCAGCCGGGCGATGCTGTCCAGCGGCTGCGGGCTGTTCAACGGCACCTCGATGGTGCGGAAGCCGGCATCGAACAGGGCCTGGCCGATGGCGGCCACCGCGTCCGGCGTCACACCGCGCAGGATGGCGACCAGGGGCGTATCGGTCAGGTGGCGTTCCAGATTGGCGATCATGGTCTCAAGCCTTAGAGGACAGGGAATTGGTATGGACGGAAAACAGCCCCGCGAGCGCCAGATCGGCGCCATCCAGGCAGGCCGCGTCCTGCCCCGCGACACGCAGCGCCGCCGCATAGGCATCGGTCAGCACCGGGCTGGCCACCAGCGTAACGGGGCCATCCAGATCGCCCGACACACCCGCCAGCCCGCCGGCCACATCCGCCCCGATCACCAGCCCCGACAGGAAGGACAGCGCATCCTGCGCTGTCATCCCTTCCAGCAACTGGCGCGACCGCGCCTCGAACAGCAGATGCGGCAGGGCGGCCTTGGTCAGCGCCCGTTCCACCCCCCGGTCGAACGCGGCACCCGCCTGCGGCTGCAACCCGTCGGTGCCGCGGCCCAGCACGCTATGCTGACGCAGCAAAGCGAACAGCTCCCCGCTGAACCCCGTCTGGAAATGCCGGACCGTGCCATCCTCCAGCAGCACCCATTTGGCGTGCGTACCGGGCAGGCACAGCAGGCGACGGCCCTGGCGCAGCTCCGGCTTCGTGGCCAGCGCGCCCAGGATCTGCGTCTCCTCCCCCCGCATCACGTCGGGGGCCCCTTGCGGATTGGTGGTGGACAGGCCGGGAATGATCGCCATCTCCGCCCCCGCCGCCTTGAACCGCGTCAGGCCCGAGGCCAGCGACCGCACATCGGCCGGACACGGCTGATACACCGCCTCCACCCAACCGATCGACGACCCGACCATGCCGCAGAACAGGGCCGGCAGCGGGCCATGGGCATCGCGCCACGCGGCCGTGGCCTCCATGAACGCCGCTTCCACCCGCCCCGGCACGGCGGCCACGCCCGGCCCTTCCGCCCGGTCCAGCACCTGCCCGTCGCGGCACAGCCAGAGCCGCAGATTGCTGGTACCCCAGTCGCCGGCGATGAAGGTGCCCATGGATGATCCCCCTGATCCGATGGCGCTGGATATATATGACAAATCCGCAGCCTGTAAAGCACAGCAGGGCTTGACTGGCCTGATTTATACGATAAATAGAAGGCGTGTGGCGCTGATGCCGTTCCTTTGGGGACGGGTCCCTGTTAGCCCACCTCCCAACAGACTTGATCCTTCAGGGAACCGGCTCCTGCCTCGCAGGGGCCGGTCTTTTTTGCTGAACTTCCTGGGGCACCTTCGCTGCCACCTACTCCACCGTCATCCCGGCGAAAGCCGGGACCCAGGGGCCACAGGCTCAAACCTCGAAGCTGCCTTTATTAAAGCTGCCGAGAGGTCGGGCGCCCGGCCCCTGGGTCCCGGCTTTCGCCGGGATGACGAGGTGGGCGCTTCTATTTGCTCCTAACGCCCGTCCATCAACCGCTCCGTTACATCCAGCCGGGCCTGAAACGGATCGCGGCTGACCTTCGGCCCCTGGTTGGTGAAATCCACCAGCCATTCATCCCCCGCCACCAGCCGCGGCGCCACCACCTTCATCCCATGACCGGGCACGCCCGTCCGCGCGAAGCTGGTCCAATATTCCCGCCACAGCCCCGCCATGGCCAGGTCCCCCTTCGTCGCGACACTGCCATAGCGCGGCAGCACCCGGTCGAAGATGAAGGGCAGCTCCTTGGCATGTTCGGTGCCCGCCCACCGCGCCCGCATGTTTTCGGCGACATAGGAGAAGCGGTACTGGAACACCGGCTGCCCCGTCGCCGCCAGGGCACGGGCCATGGCGCGCGCCGGCTCGATGAAGATGGCATCGCCATTGACCCGGTGGCCGACAACCTTCGCGGCATCACCCCCCGTCGGGTCATAGGCCCGCACCGCCTCCGCCCGCAGCGGCCCGAAGGCCCCCAAAATCCTGTCCTTGTCGCCGCCGCTGTACCAGCCGTCGGCACTGGTCGCCCCCACCATAACCGGCACCTTCGCCGCCTTGCCCGCCCGGAACAGGGCTAGCAATTCACCACCCAGCAGCTTTCCATCCTCCACCGGCCCGGAATAATCATCCGTACCGCCCAGCGTCGCCAGGTTCAGCCGCCCCACCAGCCGCTCCGCCGGCAATGCCCGCAGCGTCGCCAGCCCGGCCGCCCCCGTATCGGCAATCCCCTGGTTGGCGGCGAACCGCACCCCGATCGCCTCCCCCTGCGCCAGGGTCGGCGATGGCAGCATGTTCGACCGCCCGCCGCCCGACATGGCGATGGCCTTGTGGAACAGTCCGCGCGCCTCGGGTGCCGTCAGCAACACATTGACCGACTCTCCCCCGGCACTCTCGCCAAAGATGGTGACATTGCCCGGATCGCCGCCGAACGCCGCGATATTGGCCGCCACCCAGCGCAAGGCCGCGATCTGGTCCATGAAGCCATAGTTCGCCACCGGCCCCCCCGCCGCTTCCGCCGTCAGGGCCGGATGCGCGAAGAAACCGAACCGGCCCAGCCGATGGTTGGCCGACACCACGACCACGCGATCGCCTGCCATCGCCGACCCATCATAGATGGCGGGCGACGTGCCGCCATTGACGAAGCCGCCGCCATGGACCCAGACCATGACCGGCAGCTTTCTGGCCCCCTTCGGCCGCCAGACATTCAGGTAAAGGCAATCCTCCGTCGGCACCGTGGCCAGCGGCGCATCATCACCGATGAACACCTTCTGCGCGCAATCCGCCCCATAGGTCTCCGCCGCCCGTACCTCCATCCAGGGCTGCACCGGCACCGGCGGTCGCCAGCGCAGATCGCCCACCGGCGGGGATGCGAACGGAATGCCCCGGAAGCTCTCCACCCCGTCCGCCACCAGCCCGCGCACCGGCCCGCTTTGCGTCGTCACGACCGGCCCATCACCGGCAAGCACCGGCCCCGTCGCCAGCAGGCAAAGGCAGAGGAAAAGCGCCCTGGCATTCATCCCCGATATCCTTTTTGGTTTTTAAACCCTCAAACCTTGCCCAGCGCCTTCAGCGCCACCGGCCCCATGGCCAGGTATCCGTCGCGGTTGGGATGCACCGCATCCTTGCCCAGCGCCGCCTTCAGCCCCTTGTCCACATCGGCCAGCACCGGCCAGTAATCGATGTAAGTGTGGCCGTCGCGCCGGCAGAACCCGGCGATCCATTCATTCAGCGCCAGGATGCGCTCCGTCGGATCGCCCACCGACTTGCGCCAATAGATGTCACGGGCCGGCGGCACTGAGCCCATGAAAACCTTCATCCCCGCCGCCCGGGCCAGCGCCACCATGGCGGCCAGATTGTCCTGGGTCAGCTTGGCATCATAGGTCCCGGCATTTTCCGCCACGTCATTGGTACCGGCCAGGATATGCACGGCGCGCGGCTGCAACTCCAGCACGTCGGGCACGAAGCGCAGCAGCATCTGCGACGTCGTCTGCCCGGAAATGCCGCGCCCGATGAAGCCGTTGGCGGGGAAGAACCCACCATCATATTCATCGCGCGCCCAGTTCTCGGTGATGCTGTCCCCTATGAACACCACCCGCCGCCTGTCGGCCGGCAGCGCCTTGTCGGTGGTGTTCGCGGCCTCATACCGGCTGCGTTTGATCCAGTCCGACGCCTGGAACGGCTCCGCCGCCCCCACCGGCAGGGCCGACAGCAGCGTCGCGGCGGGAAGCAGGCCAAGAAGGTGACGGCGGGTGGGGTGCATGGGGACTCCGATGATGTCCGTGGGTTGGGGGATATCTTAAACTCATCACACCCTCCTCGCCTCCCCCGCGAAAGTCCGGGCTGCGAGGGTTTCAGCAATATCCACCGTCACCCCGGCGGAGGCCGGGGTGACGGTGGGGAGAGTGGTAACGATGGTGCCCAAGACATTCGCGGAAAGGCACAGCAGCCTCACCGCGTCACCACCACCTGCCCCCCTTCATAAACCACCTCGCGCGTCCCCTTCACCGCGAAATCGGCGGCCTTCGCATCGGCCCCGTCGATCCAGCGCACGCGGATGGTGCGTTTGGCCGCCATGCCGGGGAATGCCCCCTGCCGTTCCCCGATGGTCAACTCGCCCGCCGCCTGGTTCCAGGTGAACTTGATCCGCGCGAACTCGCCCTTCTCATAGCCGTACGTCGTCCCCTCATCCTCATAGAGGTCGACACTCCCGTCCGCCCCGGCATAGACATTCAGCAACAGCGATCCATCCTGGCTTTCCGCCGTGGACTGCACCTCCGGCCCCGTGGGGATGATCGCCCCTTCCCGCACGAACAGCGGAATGCGCGACAGCGGCGCCTCGGCCACCACCTCCTGCCCGCCCGCCACCTTGGCACCCGTATAGAAATCCACCCAGTTGGCGCCGGCCGGCAGATAGACCGTGCGGCTGGTCGCCCCCTGTTGATAGACCGGCGCCACCAGCAGCGACGGCCCGAACAGATACTGCGTGCCCAGATCCTTCACCTTGGCATCGGCGGGGAAATCCTGGGCCAGCGCCCGCATGATCGTCCCATCCTTGTGCCAGGTGTCGCCCGCCAGCGTGTAGATATAGGGCATCAGCCGGTAGCGCAGCTTGGTGTACCAGACCATGGACTTGTAGATGTCCGACCCCTCCGGCGCGATGTTCCAGATCTCGCGCAAGGGGAACTGCCCGTGGCTGCGGAACAGCGGCGAAAACGCCCCGAACTGGAACCAGCGCAGGTTCAGCTCCCGCCATTCCGCCTGATCGGCGGCCGCCATCGGCTGCGCCTCGAACCGCTTTTCCAGCGCGAAGCCGCCGATATCCGTGGTCCAGTTAGGCAGACCCGACAGCGACGTGTTGATCCCCGCCGCGATCTGGTGCTCCAGATCGACGAAGCGCGACACCACGTCCCCGCTCCACACCGCCATGCCATGGCGCTGCTGCCCGGCAAAGCCCGATCGGGTCAGGATGAAGCTGCGCTGCCCGCCATCATCGCGCCGCTCCCCGTCATAGACCGCCTTGGTCTGCATCAGGGGGTAGGAGTTGAACATCGCCGCCCCCGGCCCCATCGCCGTGGGCCCGATGCGCAGCTTCACCTCCTCGATCGGCAGGTTGGAATGGACATCGGGTTCGCTATTGTCCAGCCACCAAGCATCGACCTTCAGCACGTTCAGCTTGTCGCGCATCTGCCGCCAATAGATGTCGCGCGCCTCCGGACTGTACGGGTCGTAATGGGCGTTCAGGTACCCGTCGCCGATCCAGTCGCGCTCCCCCTTCTCGACATTGCGGCGATAGATGTAGCCCTTGGCGTCCAGCTCCTTGTAATGCGCCGTCTCCGGATAGAATTTCGGCCAGACGGAGATCATGAAGCGGGCATTCAGCTTGTGGACCTGCTCCACCATGCCGGCCGGATCGGGGAAGCGCGCCTTGTCGAAATCATGGCTGCCCCAGGCATCCTCGGGCCAGTAGTTCCAGTCCAGCACGATATTATCCAGCGGAATGCCGCGCTTGCGGTATTCCTTGACGGTATCCACCACCTCGGCCTGGGTCTTGTACCGTTCCCGGCTCTGCCAGAACCCATAGGCCCAGCGCGGCAGCAGCACCGATTTGCCGGTCAGCTGCCGGTACCCGGCGATGACCCCGTCGATATCGTCCCCGGCGATGACGTAATAATCCAGCGCATTGGCCACTTCCGACGACAGGGTCAAAGCGTGGCGCTCATCCGCCGGCAGCGGGTCCTGATGGCCGACACCGATATAGCCGCCATCGGGCTGCCATTCGACGCGGATGTCATGCTGCTTGCCGGCCTCCAGCGCGACCTCGAAATTATGGAACCAGGGGTTCCAGTTCTGGCGCCAGCGATGGATGACCTCCTTGCCATCCACGAACACGGTGGCATAGCCGCTGGAATAGAGCTGGAACTTGTGCACGCCGGCCTTGTCGGTGCTGACCTTGCCCTCCCAGGTCACCTTCTGGCCCGGCGTGTCGCGGGTCTTGTCCGGCCGGCGGGTCCCCCCTACCTCCGCCGGCCAGTTGGCCAGATCATCCAGGTCTCGCCAGTCGATCTTGCTCTCCCGGCGTACCAGCTTGGCCTCGCCATCCCTGGTATAGGTGGCGGTCAGCGCCCCTTCCTTGCCCTGCGCATCGAACAGCTTCAGCGACCCGTCCAGATCGGCATAATCATGCGGCACGCCGAACCGGGTGATGGAATTATTGTCCCACAGCAGTCCGTAATTGCGGCTGGACACGACGAAGGGAACCGCGATGTCCATATTATGCTGCGCCAGCCGCAGATCCTCGCCATTCCAGTCCAGCACCCCGTTCTGGTGCTGCCCCAGCCCATAGAATGCCTCGTCCGTGCCGGGATTGAAGCTCTGGGTGATGGTGTAATAGTCGCGGTCCAGCACCTTCACCGGTGCAATGGCACCCCGGTCCTTCTCCGCCAGCAATTCCTTGCCGTTCTTGTCCAGGAAACGGACCGCGCCCGTGACCAAGGTCAGTTCAGCGGTCAGGGCCGGGGTCTTCAGGCGAGCCACCTTGCCGTCCTCCGGCAGCTCCACCGTAAACCCACCCTTGACCGGCCCCGCCACCACCATCAGGCTGGCGGGGATGTCCAGGCTGTCGGTGGCCACTGCCGTGACGCGGATGGTCCGGTCATTGATCACTTGCAAGCGCAGTTTCCTCACCGGCCCCGACGAGAAGGTGGCGACCAGCCCGTCCTCGGTCCCCATCACAGTTCTCGACGCCACGATCTTCATCGCCTCGTCGTTGCCGGATTGGACCCCACCGTCGCAACCGGCCAGCAGCAACAGCGGCAGCAGGACCGCGCAGGGCCCCATCATGGATCGGAAAGTCATGCGTTGTTTTCTCCCTGTCGCGGGCGTTGGCGCCCGATCGAACTGCCAAAACTCATCATCTCAACTGCATTTTCCGTCATCCCGGCGAAAGCCGGGACCCAGGGGCCAAAGGATCGAACCGCGAAGCTGCGTTGATCGACGCTGCCGACAGGCTTTCGCCGGGATGACGAGAGAGAAGGACATCTGATCACTCCACCTTCATCGGATACGTCCCCAAGGTGACCCGCAGGATCTGCGCGCGGTCGGTCAGGTTCAGTCCGTAATCCGTCTGGTCGCCGTTCCAGACGCGATCCACGACCCAGGCGCCCTCGACAAATCGCCCTTCCTCCACCCGGTCATAGATGCGGCCGCGACCGTCGCGCGTGGTCTGGAAATCCACCCGCGCATGCATGCCGGTGATCAGGTAATCGTCCTTGCCCATCTCGATCACGACCGCCCCGCCCTTGGGCGTGGGATTGCCGGGCGGCTTGTCCATGCCGAACTGGCCGAGCCCGTAGGACAGTTCCACCTTCCAGGGTGCCGCGCCCAGGGCGATCACCTCGCTATGCGCGGCCTCCGGTTCCGCACCGCCCCAGACCTTGCCCTTCAGGCTCTGTTCGGCGATCAGGCCGGCGATGGGGCCGACGGTGCGATAGGCCAGGGCAAAGGGCGCCAAGGTTTCCGGGGTGATCTTCTCCGCCCCCAGCGGCGCGTTGGCATAGCCGGTATAGTCCAGCCCGAACGGGCTGAACCCGATCCCCTGCCGCCCCAGCAGGGCGAACAGATACCGCGCATAGACCGCTTTGCTGCCCATCTCCGCCACCATCAGGGCATTGTCGGGCCGGCCATATTGTTCCAGCGTCTTGGTATAGGGGGCGTAGGCGTCCATGTAGATGTCG
Organism: Niveispirillum sp. KHB5.9; assembly: GCF_048066115.1. NCBI lineage: Bacteria > Pseudomonadati > Pseudomonadota > Alphaproteobacteria > Rhodospirillales > Azospirillaceae > Niveispirillum > Niveispirillum sp. KHB5.9. Next base: position 32,439 of record NZ_JBLTYX010000017.1, read on the forward strand.
GGCGCCAGGAAATCGATATGCGGGGCGGCGGCCTTCCAGACATCCAGCACGTTCCAAGTCGGCCCGCCGGCGGAATAGGTGTAGGGGTCCTGATCCTTGAACGGGTCGCGGAGCGCCGCATTCACATACAGGGGCAGGTCGTATTCCCGCTTGCCCGCCGCCGCCACCGCATCCACGAAGCGGCCGATATGCCAGGCATGGAAATACTCGTCGGCATCCTTGCCGAACACGTTCGCCCAGGTGCCCGGCTTCTTGCCCATGGCCTTCACCAGTTCCGCGGGCACCGCCCCCTGGAACAGCTTCTCCGCGTCCTTGCCATGGTCGCGGATGGCGCCATAGGTGCCGACCTCGTTCTCCACCTGCACCATGATCACCGTACGCTGGGCGTCCACCTTCTTCAGATGGCGCATGAAGGCGGCAAACGCCTTGCTGTCCGCCGCCAGCGTTTCCGTGCCATGCGGCGACAGGGAATTGCGGATGATGCCCCCGGATTCCACCACCCGCGGAAACCGGTCATTATCCAGCTTCACCCAGGACGGCGCGTAATTGGGGCCGTTATTCTTCCAGGTCGCGAACCAGAGCGGGATCAGCCGCACCTTGTTGGCGCGGGCCTGTTCCAGCAGCGTATCGACGAAGGAGAAATCGAACTCCCCCTCCTTGGGCTCCACCTGCTCCCAGGCGATGGGCACCTGCACGGTGTTGGCACCAACTTCCTTCACCGCCGGCCAGACCATCGGCAGGGTGGCGGGATAATTGCTGGAATTATTGACCTGCGCCCCCAGGATCAGGAACGGCTTGCCATCGACCAGCAGGGCATGCCGCCCCTTCTCCGTCACCATCTTCGGCAGCGGCGCCTCGGCAAGGGCTGGCGCCCCCAAACTCAGGCCGACAAGGACAACCGCCAGCAGGCGGCAGAATCTCACAATCAACATCTCTGCTCCTGTCGGGCTCAGGCGGCGGCGGCCCGGCAATGGCGGTTCAGGAAGGCGCGGTGGCCCGGCATCGCGGCGATGGACCGGTTGACATGGTCCAGGTTACGCGCCAGGCGCTGGCGCATCTCCGCCTCGGGCAGCACATCGGCCATCGGGTCGTACGCCACCGGGTGCACCCCCTGGCCCAGGAACACCGCCACCCAGCTGGCCTCGGAGAACAATTGCCCGTCAAACCGCGCCACCCGCCCACGCGCCCGGAACAGGTCCATCTTGTGGCGCAGGCTGTCGGGGATGGCCATGGTCCGGCAATAGTTCCAGAAGTCGGAATCGTCCCGCTCCGTGGCGTGGTAATGCAGGATCAGGAAGTCGCGGATCTGCTCATATTCGATCTCCGACAGCCGGTTGAACTCGTCCCGCGTCGCCGGATCGCGCACATCGGTGGGCATCAGGGCCAGCAGCCGGAACAGGGCCGTCTGCACCAGATGGATCGACGTACTTTCCAGCGGTTCCATGAACCCGCCGGCCAGCCCGATCCCCACGACATTGCGCACCCACGCCTTCTCCCGCCGCCCGGCGGTGAAGCGCAGGGGGCGCGGGTCGGCCAGGACCTTGCCATCCAGATTGCCCATCAGGATGGCTTCCGCCTCCGCGTCATCCATGAAGGCCGATGAATAGACATGGCCATTGCCGATCCGGTGCTGCAGCGGGATGCGCCATTGCCAGCCCGCCGCATGCGCCGTGGACCGCGTATAGGGCGTGATCTCGTCCGTTCCCACGCACGGCACGGCCAGCGCGCGATCGCACGGCAGCCAGCGGCTCCAATCCCGGAATCCCACGCCCAGCGTCTGGCCCAGCAGCAGCGACCGGAAGCCCGAGCAATCCAGGAACAGGTCGCCCTCGATCATGGTCCCGTCGGCCAGGTCCAGGGTCGTGACATACCCGTCCTCGGCACGCTGCCTAACGCCCACGATCCGCCCCTCCACCCGCCGCACGCCCAGCTTCACGGCGAAATCGCGCAGATACGCGGCATAGAGCGAGGCATCGAAATGATAGGCAAACGACAGGACAGGCGCCCCTGTCGGCCCCTGCGGGATCTCCGGCGCGAACTTGCCGGCCCGCGCCGCGGCGATGGCCGGGCAATAGTCGCCGATATCCGTGCCATCCCCCAGCGCGCGCAGGCGCAGCCAGTAATGATGGAAGGACACGGCATCGATATTGCCGCCATAATTACCGAACGGATGGATGTAACTGTGGCCCTGCCGGGTCCAGTTGCGGAATTCGATGCCCAGCTTGAAGCTGCCCTGGGTGCGGGCGACAAAGTCGGCCTCGTCCAGCCCCAGCAGCTGGTTGAAGAACTGGATGGGTGGAATGGTGGCTTCCCCCACCCCCACCGTGCCGATCTCGGCGGATTCCACCAGGGTGATCCGCCCCAGCCGCCCCTTGGTGGCCTTGGCCAGCAAGGCGGCACTCATCCACCCGGCGGTCCCGCCACCGACGATAACGATGTGATGCTGCTTCTCCGGCATCATCCTTCCCTCCCAGGTTTTCTGCGCCTTTGCGGCGTCTTCGATAACGGTAACATCACCCGATCCCCCGTTGGAAAAGAAAGCCCGGACCGGCGTCGCCGCCGGTCCGGAAGTTTTCCAGCCCTGGGAGGGGTCTGGGACTTGTACCACCGGTCATCTTCGATGACCGGTGGAGGCCGGCGACTGCCGGCCCGGCGCTCGTGCGCCGTGAGCCAAGGGCTCGGATGCGCCCGCCCGGCGCCTGAGGGAACGCTTAAAAGTTTGCCCGCAGCACGAACGTGTAGCGCCGGTCGGCGTCCACCCAATTGTGCATGGTCAAACGGCCCGGGAACCCGACCAGCACCTTGGTGCGGGAATTGGACAGGTTGGCCGCTTCCACGCCGGCCTTCAGATTCTCGTTGATGGTGAAGAAGGCGGACGCGTCCAGCTGCCCGTAATCATCGGCCCAGGCGGGAATGTTGATATTGGCCGCCGTGGTGGTCAGCAGATAGCGCTGGCGCCAGTTCCAGGCCAGACGCAGGGCCACCGGCCCGTATTCATACAGGCCCTGGACGTTGTAGGACCATTTCGACATGCCCTCCAGCGGCAGGTTCCGCGAGCCTGCCACATTGGCCTGCTGGTTGGCGTCGAACGGGTTGACGGCGGCGTTGCGCGTACCCTTGGACTCGATATAGGTGATGTTGGCCGCCATCCCCAGGCCCGACAGCGCGCCGGGCAGGAAATCGTAGAACTGCGAATAGGCCGCCTCGAAGCCCTTGATGCTGCCCTTGCCGGCATTGTAGGGCCGGTTGGCGAAGACATCGCGGGTGACGCCGTTGTTGGTGTATTTCACCGTCTGCAGCGTCGTGGTGATGAAATTGTAGATGTCCTTGTAGAACACCACGCCGGTCACGCTGCCCGTGGGCGCGAAATACCATTCCAGCGACGTGTCGAACTGGTTGGAGCGCAACGGCCGCAGGTCCGGATTGCCGGCATTGCCGTTGAACTGATAGACGCAGTTGCGCACATCGCCGGCCCCCGCCCCACTCTGGCAGGTGGTGCCCACCAGATGCCCGCCTTCGGCCGAGATATTGGCCGTGGCCTGCAGCTGCTGCAGATCCGGCCGCACGATGGAGCTGCCCGCCGCGAAGCGCCATTGCAGCTCATCGGTCAGCTTCACCCGCACATTCAGGCTGGGCAGGAAGTAGTCGTAGGAACGCCCGCCCTCCAGTGTCGTGCGTGCGCCGTTCAGAAAGGCCAGATCCTGGGCATTCGCCCCCGGCCCCAGGTTCAGCGAGCTGGCCGCCTGCACCACGGAGAAGCCCACGCCCTTGGTCTTGGTATGGACGTAACGCAGGCCCAGATTGCCGTCGACATCCTTATCCTCACCAAACAGGTTGAGCTGATTGGCGAAGCGGATCAGGCCATAGCCGGCCCAGGTCTCTTCCGATTGGCGGTTGACGCCGCCGCCATTACCGGTCTGCGCCTCGTAATCGCCGTTGAACGGCCGCCAGCCGCCACCCCAGTCGGGTTCCTTCTGGATGGAACGCACGGCATTGGCACCCTGGACATAGTTCTTGGCCAGCCGCCCGTCCGGCACCAGGAAATTGCCCGGCAGGTCGATGGCGCCGCGCATGAAATCATCATCGCCATAGGAATGATAGGGCACCTTGCTGCCCGCCTGATCCAGCGTTGCCAGACCGGCCCCGGTCCAGCTCTGGCTGATCCAGCCCCAGTTGTAGTTGCTGTCGCGGGTCACCGCCTCGCGCTTGTTGTGGCGCACGCCGAACCGGGCGGACGATAGCCAGTCATCGTCGAACGTGTATTCGGCATCGAATCGCTCCGCCCACTGGTCGGCCTGGTTGCGCTGATGGTTGTCCATCGCGGCGCTGTAATAATAATTGGCCGGGTTGTTGCGATAGGCGTCGGTGATCGACAGCGTGACCTTGGGCAGCCCGCCCGTCAGGTCCAGGGTGGAGGCCGGGATGGCGGTGCCGCCCGGCATGGCGTCGAAGATGGTGAAATCGATCGACTTGGTCTTCGACTTCACATATTGCACGTCGCCGCTCAGGCTCCAGGCATCGTTGGGGTTGAACTTCACCCGCAGCGACGCGTCCTCCGTGGTCGAATAGCGGCGGTTCCAGCGGGCGTCCAGCAGGTCGATATCCTGGGTCGTGCCGGTGCCGTCGGCGGCATTGGCGATGGTGCCCTTCACGAAATAGCCGTTGGCGTCATAGGTGAAGCTGGTGCCCGCCGCCGGCCCGTTGGCCGACCCGGTATTCAGGCCCACCACATGCTCCAGTGCCGCCTGCTCGGCCGCCGAGCGCAGATATTGCGCCGTGATGTCCCAGCGGGCATCGGGGCTCCACTGCACAACGCCGGCCACGCCGAAGCGCTCGCGCTCGAAATCCAGCGTGCGATAGCCCCAGCCGTCGGGGACATAGACCGTGCGGCCCGACGCCACCCCGGCGATATAGTTGGAAGCGCCCGGCGTGCCCGACCGCTCGCGATAGGCATTGACGGAGAAGGTGTCGGCCCGCGTGGCCAGTTCCGAATAGGCGACGTCCAGCAGCAGACCGAACTGGCCAAGCTTGTTGCTTTCCCACCGGTCGGAATAGAGCACGGAGCCGGACGGCTTGCCCTTCTTGCGCAGGTCCGTATAGGAATAATCCACCGACCCGGCGATGATCCGCCCCTTGGCGTCGAACGGCGTGCGCGTGCGCAGATTGACCAGGCCGCCCAGGCCGCCCTCGATCATGTCGGCCGACGGGTTCTTATAGACATCGACCCCGGCCATCAGCTCCGGCGGCACATCCTCGAACCCCAGGGCGCGGCCATTCTTGGCGCCGAAACTGTCGCGGCCGTTGAATTCGCCGCGCACCAGCGACAGGCCGCGGATCTGCACGCCGCTGCCTTCGATCGACAGGCGGTCGGCATCGCGCCCGTCGGCGGTGCGGCCGATGGTGATGCCGGGAATGCGCTGCAAAACTTCCGTCACACTGCGGTCGGGCAGGGCGCCGATATCCACGGCGGTCACGCTGTCCACCAGCTGTTCGGCATTCTGCTTGATGGCCTGGGCCGACTGCACCTGGGCCCGGATACCGGTGACGATGATCTCTTCCAGCTGCGCGCCGCCATCCGCCGCCTGGGCCAGCGCGTGCGCCGGAAACAGCGCTGTCAACGCCAGCAGCGAAATGCCGCCCCGGCCCAGTCCCTTGGTGCGTACCTTGCGTCCACTCATCTCGTTCCCCCCGTCTTGGCTGTTTTTGCTGTGGTTGAACCGTCCCTATCGGGCGGCGTTTGGAATGGCGGCCGGACAGATCGCGTCGGACACGTCCGACACGATCCTGACCGTCGCCAGGGACAGGCCGGCGGGCGCACCCGCGGCCAGGGTGAAGGGTGTTGCGGCCTTGGCCAGATCGGCCCCGGCCTGCTTGAAGCAGGACAGCCGGATCTTCACCGACCGCCATTGGCCCAGGGGTGCCGCGGTCAGCACGGGCGTCAGGTCCAACTCGCCCCCCTGCCCGACACCGACGCGCACGATGCCCTGCGGCGCCTGATCGACCCGGTAATCCAGCAGCAGGCTGTTGCCCAGCGACAGGCGCGCCAGGTCCAGCACCGGCCCGCCGGTGACGGTCAGGGCCGCATCGCCCTTGCCGGTCCAGACCAGCGCCCGACCCGCCCCTTGCAGCCCGCCGGCATCGATCGGGCGCAATGACAGGGCCTCGCCCGCCTTCACGATGCTGCCATCATTGCCGACGGGCACCAGGGTCCCGCCCTGGCGTAGGCTGAACCGCCAAGGTGCGGGGGTACGGCCGCGCACGAAATAGGTGTCGGTGTTTGCCGCCGCCGGCGACACGCCTGACTGTTCGGATAGCAAACTGGACAGCGCTGTCATGACAGGCGTCAGCTCAGCGTAATCAAGACCATAGCCCAGCCTGAACAAAGGCTCCGCGCCATGGACGGCGCTATTGGGCCAGGCGAAGGGCAGCCGCCCCTGGAAATCCTGGCGCGGCTTGCCCTCGCGATCGCCGATCAGCACATCGGCCACCGCCCCGCCCTCGCTGCCCGGCAGCCAGGCAGCGACGAAGGCATCCGACGCATTGATCTCCGGATTGACCCAGAGCGGCCGCCCCGACAGGAAGACCGACACCACCGGAATGCCCCGCGCTTTCAGGCGCTTCAACAGGGCCAGGTCCTCCTTGTCGCCCGGCTGGTATTCCAGGGTGGGGATATCGCCCTGCCCCTCGGCATAGGGCGCCTCGCCGAACACCAATATGGCCACGTCCACCGTGTCCCCGGCCGTGCCATCCACCGACAGGATCGCCTGCCCACCCTGGGCGCCCAGCGCCTCTTTCAGCCCGCCATAGATCGACTGCGCATTGGGGAAATCGCTGTTGCGGTTGCCGGTGCCCTGCCAGGACAGCGACCAGCCGCCCGACTGCCGGCCGATATCATCGGCCCCGCTGCCCGCCACCAGCACCCGCGCCCCGCCCTTCAGCGGCAGCACCTTGCCCTGGTTCTTCAGCAGCACCAGCGACTTGGCCGCCGCCTCGCGCGCCAGGGCCCGGTGGGGTGCGCTGCCCAGCAGATCGCCCCTGCCCTCCAGCGGCCGCCCCGCCTCGAACAGGCCCAGCCGGAATTTCACCCGCAGGATACGGCGCACGGCATCGTCCAGGCGGGCCATGGGAATGGTCCCGTCCTTGACCTGCGCCACCATCTTCTTGAACAGCTTCTTCCAATCGTATGGCGCCATCAGCATGTCGATGCCGGCCAGCACCGATGCCGGGCAATCATCATCCGTGCAGCCCGGCACCTGCTCATGGCCGTTCCAGTCGCTGACCACGAACCCGTCGAAACCCCAGCGATCCTTCAGCACACCCTGCAGCAGCGTGCCATTGCCATGCATCTTGACGCCTTGCCAGGAGGAGAAGCTGACCATCACCGTCATCGCCCCGGCCTCGATCGCCGGCGGATAGCCTGCCGCATGCACGCGGATCAGCTCATCTTCGCTGACCGCCGCATCCCCCTGATCGATGCCGCCCGTGGTGGCACCATCGCCCAGGAAATGCTTGGCCGACGCCGCGACATGCCCGGCTTGCACACTACTGGGCTGGACAGCGCTGTCATGGCCGGCCTGGAAAAAGGCGCCCTGCAGCCCTGTGACCATGGCGCCGGCATAGCGGCGCACGATTTCCGGGTTTTCGGAATAACCCTCATAGGTCCGGCCCCAGCGCGCATCGCGCGGCACGGCCAGGGTGGGGGCGAAGGCCCAGTCGATGCCCGCCGCCGCCGTCTCCAGCGCCGTGGCCGCGCCGATGCGGCGGATCAGGTCGGGATCATTGGCGGCCCCCAGCCCGATATTGTGCGGAAACAGCGTGGCGCCGACGACATTGCTGTTCCCGTGCACGGCATCGATGCCGAAGATCAGGGGAATGGGCTCATGCCCCGACCGCTGTTCCAGCGCCACGGCGCGCAGCGCACGCGCCGTCTCCACCCAGGCGGCAACCCCCGCCCGGTCGGGCGCATTGAACGGCGCACTGTCCCCGCCCGCCAGGACGGAGCCCAGCGGATAGGCACGCAGGTCGGCGGGCTTGATCGACGGCAGGTCGGCCTGGATCATCTGGCCCACCTTCTCCTCGACACTCATCCGCGCCAGCATCGCACTGATCTTCGCCTCGGTCGCCGCATCGCCCAGCTTGGGCGCCGTGACGGCGGGCCAGCGGGCCGGATCGGCAATGCCGGCCTCGCCATCGGAACCCGGCGGCAATGACGCCAGTGAGAAACTGACCGCCAAGCCCATGGTGATACCGGACAAAAGAATGGAACGGAGCTTCATGAACGCCTTCCAGGCGGATCGGCGCCCCGGCGCATAGGCCGGCAGCATGCTTCCCCGCGATTTCCCCCCTGAACATCCCCGCCGCGGTTGACCGCTGTCGGTGGATGGTCGCTTTTACTTGTTGGCAACCATGATACCGCTACCAATCGCTTGACGCAAGTGGGTATAGATTATTTATCGGATAAATAGGCTGAATCTGCTATGACAGGTGAAAAATAACTTTCAGGGAAGGAAATGACAAGATGGTTCTGACCCGCCGTCAGGTGCTGGGCGCCGTGCCCGCCGCCGGGCTCACCGCCGCCGGTTTGCCGGCCTTTGCCGACAATCCGTTCCAGCCCAGCTGGGACTGTCTGGCCGCCCAATACCGCACGCCCGACTGGTTCCGCGATGCCAAGCTGGGCCTGTGGGCGCATTGGGGCCCGCAATGCGTGCCGGAGGCCGGGGACTGGTATGGCCGCTTCATGTATAAGCAGGGCCACCGCATGTACGACCATCACCTGAAACATTATGGCCACCCGTCCGACACCGGCTTCATCGACCTGATCGGCCGCTGGCGGGCGGAAAAATGGGACCCGCGCGATGTGATGGCCCGCTTCAAAAGTGCGGGTGCCCGCTATGTCGTTTCCATGGCCCAGCACCATGACAATTTCGACTGTTTCGACAGCCGGTACCATGCCTGGAATTCCACCCGCGTCGGGCCGAAGCGCGACATTGTCGGCACCTGGGAGAAACTCGCCCGCCAAGCCGGCCTGCGCTTCGGCATCTCCAACCATGGCGCCCATGCCTGGCACTGGTTCCAGACCGCCTATGGCTATGATCCGGAGGGGGCGAAGGCCGGCATCCGTTACGACGCAAACCGCCTGACCAGGGCGGACGGCAAGGGCACATGGTGGGACGGGCTGGACCCGCAGGACCTCTATGGCGGCCCCATGCGCGTCCCGCCCGCCGGCCTGACCAGCATCAAAGCCATGGATGACTGGCACGACGTCCATACCGGCCAATGGCTGGAGACCCCGCCGCCCGGCAATCCGGCCTTCGTGCGCTCCTGGTACCTGCGCGCCCTGGACGCGATCGAGAAATACCGGCCCGATCTGGTCTATTTCGACAATTACGGCCTGCCCTTCGGCCAAGTCGGGCTGGACATCACCGCCCGCTATTACAACCTGTCGCGCCAATGGCATGGCGGCAGATTGGAGGCGGTGGTCAATGGCAAGCGCCTGGCCGAGGATCGCCAGCGCAAAGCCATTGTGGAGGATCACGAGCGCAGCTTCGTCGACGAGATCCGCCCCGATCCCTGGCAGACCTGCACCTGCATCGGCCAGTGGCATTACGACCGTGCGCTCTATGATCGCGGCGGCTACAAATCCGTAACCCAGGTGGTGCAGAGCCTGTCCGACATCGTGTCGAAGAACGGCAACCTGCTGCTCTCCATCCCCATGCGCGGCGATGGCAGCCTGGACGATCTGGAAATCCGTTTCCTGGACGGGCTGGCCGCCTGGACCGCCACCAACGGCGAAGCGATTTTCGGCACGCGCCCCTGGCGCCGCTACGGCGAAGGCCCCACCCGCATCGACAAGAGCGAGACGAAGCAGGCCCCCTTCACATCGGCCGATCTGCGCTTCACCACCCGGGGCGGGAACCTCTACGCCCTGGCCATGGCCTGGCCCGCCGACGGCAAACTGACCATCACCAGCCTCGCCGGCACAGCCGTGGACCGCGCCGACCTGCTGGGCCGCGATGGCACCCCGCTGCCCCTGCGACAGACCGCCGCCGGCCTGGAGATCACCCTGCCGGAAGCCCCCAACACCACGCCCATGCTGGCCGTCAGGCTCAGCGGCCGCGGCCTCATCTGACGCCTCCCGGAGGACCCCATGCCCACCCCCCGCATCCCCGCCCTCGCCTTGCTCCTGGTGCTGGCGTTTCCGGCCAGCGCCGCCCCCATCGACCTCGCCTCACCCGACGGCAAGGTCACCATCCGCCTGGACCAGGACCCCGCTGCCCGCCTGACCTACGCCGTCACCTACGCCGGCACCCCCATCCTCAGCCCCTCCATCCTGGGTCTGGACCTCGACGGCGAACGCAAACCGCTGGTCGGCGGCATGGAGATCACCCGCACCGTCCCCCGCGCCAATGACAGCACCTACCGCCTAACCGCCGGAAAGGTCGCCACCGCCCGTGACCGGTACAATGAAATCACCCTGAACCTGACGGAGAAGACCGGTCCCGGCCGCCGGCTGGACGTGATCATCCGCGCCTATGACGACGGCGTGGCCCTGCGCTACCGTCTGCCGGCCCAGCCCGGCCTCACCGAACTGGCCCTGCGCCAGGAACGCACCCGCTTCAGCTTCGCCGGCGACTTTTCCTGCTGGGGCCTGAACCTGGGCAATTTCAAGACCGCGCATGAGGGCGAATTCGACCCCGTCCCCGCCAGCCGCATCCGCCCCACCCATCTCTACGATGCCCCCCTGGTCTGCCAGACCGCCCCCGGCGGCCCCGCCTTCGCCATCGCCGAGGCCGATCTGCGCGATTATGCCGGCCTCTACCTGACCCGCCCCGGCGATGGCGGGCTGGGAGTGGAAAGCGTGCTGTCGCCCCATCCCGACCACCCCAAGCTGGCCGTGCGCCGCCCCCTGCCCGCCGATGGTGCCCTCACCCCCTGGCGCGTCGTCATGCTGGCCCGCCATCCCGGTGCCTTGAACGAATCCACCCTGATCACCGCCCTCAACCCCGATCCCGCCTTCGACCCAAGCTGGGTGAAGCCCGGCAAATCCGCCTGGGACTGGTGGAACGGCTGGCGCGCGCCGGGTGCCCAGAACGCGGTGCAGGCCAATGACGCCACCGTCACCGCCTTCATCGACCAGGCCGCCACGCTCGGCCTGGATTACATGCTGATCGATGATGGCTGGTACCTGAATTCCGGCGGCGAGGGCAGCGTGAAGCCCGGTGCCGACCTGATGCAGGTCACGCCCGGCCTCGACCTGCCCGCCATGATCGATTACGGCCGCAAGAAAGGCATCGGCCTGTGGCTCTGGATACATTGGCAGGTGCTGGAACCCAGGCTGGAGGAGGTGCTGGCCCATTACGCGAAGCTGGGGATCAAAGGCATCAAGGTCGATTTCATGGACCGCGACGACCAGAAGATGGTGGATTTCTATCATCGCCTGCTGAGTGTGGCGGCCAGGAACCGGCTGCTGGTCAATCTGCACGGCGCCTATCACCCGACCGGCCTGATCCGCACCTACCCCAACTACCTGACGCAGGAAGGGGTGCTGGGTGCGGAATACAATAAATGGTCCACCCGCATCACCGCCGGCCACAATGTCATGCTGGCCTATACCCGCCTGCTGATCGGCCCGATGGATTACACGCCCGGCGGCTTCCGCCACGCCGCCCCCGGCGCGTTCCAGCACCGCTACACCCTGCCCGTTGTCCAGACCACCCGCGCCCACGGCCTGGCGCTCTATGTCGTCTATGACAGCCCGTTTGCCTGCGTCTCCGACAGTCCCGACGCCTATGCGGGCCAGGATGGCCTGGATTTCATCCGCGCGGTTCCCACGACCTGGGACGAGGTGCGGTTCGTGGCGGGCGAGGTCGGCGACCATATCGCGCTGGCAAGGCGCAAGGGCGACATCTGGTACCTGGGGGCGATCAGCAACGAACAGGCGCGCAAGGTCGACCTGCCCCTGTCCTTCCTGGGCAAGGGCCGCTTCACCGCGGAAATCCTGGCCGACGGCACCACCCCCGCCGACCTCTCCCGGTCCAGCAAGCCGGTGACGGCCGGTGACAGCCTGTCCCTGCCGCTGGCGGCGTCGGGTGGGGCGGTGATCGTGCTGCGGCCGGTAAAGTAATCCCGCCTTGCCGCCATCCCGGCTTCCCCCGCGAAAGTCCGGGCTGCGAGGGTTTTCGTAATATCTACCGTCACCCCGGCGAAGGCCGGGGCCCAAGTCGTAGAGCACAGCACGCGTCATCTGGGCCCCGGCCTCCGCCGGGGTGACGGTAGAGGGGGCGGCAATGAAGGTGCCCAGGAGTGTCGCAGAGATCTCTCGCGAGGTGCCGGGATGACGGCTGAGCGAACCACACCCCAGCCCTGCAGGAACTGCCCTTAACGGTTTCCCATCACCCGCGCATAGTTCTGGGCATCGCCCGTCACCTGCCCCGGTCCCATGTCCGCAGCTTCCCCGGTCGATCAACCGACCAGCCCCTTCGCCTATGTCCCCTACCGGCTTTTCTGGTTCGCGCGCATCTTCGCGATCCTGGCCTTGCAGATGCAGATCGTGGCCACCGGCTGGCGCGTCTATGACGTGTCGGGCTCCGCCATGGCGCTCGGCTTCATCGGGCTGGCGGAATTCCTGCCCTCGATCCTGCTGGTGCTGGTGACCGGTCACGTCGCCGACCGGTTCGACCGGCGCAAGGTGATCAATTTCTGCCAGGGGCTGGAAATCCTCGCCATGCTGGTCCTGTGGCTGGCGCTGTGGGACGACAATACCAAGGCCTTGTGGCCGGCCTTCCTGGCCGTCACCATCCTGGGCACGGCGCGGGCGTTCGAGATGCCGGCCGCCTCGTCCCTGGTGCCCAACCTGGTGCCACCCGCCCTGTTCCCGCGCGCCGTGGCCCTGAACTCGTCCGCCTGGCAGGCGGCCTCCATCGTCGGGCCGGCGCTGGGCGGGGTGGGCTATGGGCTGCTGGGGCACTGGATCTTCGCCGTCTGCGCTCTGTTCTTCGCCATCGCCTTCATCCTGGTGCGCTTCATCCGGCTGCCGCCGCGCACCCAGGCGCCATCCGCCAAGCAGATCAGCCTGGAAACCCTGTTCGCCGGCTTCCGCTTCATCTGGGGCAAGCCCATCGTGCTGGGCGCCATCTCGCTGGACCTGTTCGCCGTGCTGCTGGGCGGGGCCACCGCCCTGCTGCCCGTGCTGGCCAAGGACCAGTTCCATGCCGGCCCGGTCATGGCCGGCATCCTGCGCGCCGCCCCGTCGGTGGGGGCGCTGGCCACCGGCCTGGCCCTGGCATGGTGGCCCGTGCGCCGGCGCATCGGGCATGTGCTGTTCATCTGCGTGGCGGCCTTCGGCGTCGGCACCATCATCTTCGGCCTGACCAGTTCCGCCCTGATCGCCGGGGTGGCCCTGGTGGTGATGGGGGCGGTGGACATGGTGTCGGTGTTCATCCGCCAGTCGCTGGTGCAGCTGGAAACCCCCGACGACATGCGCGGCCGCGTCAGCGCCGTCAGCAGCCTGTTCATCGGCGCCTCCAACCAGCTGGGCGAGTTCGAATCCGGCGTCACCGCCGCCTGGTGGGGGGCCGGCACCGCCGTCGTGGTCGGCGGCGTCGGCACCCTGGTCATCGTCGCCCTCTGGTGCACCCTGTTCCCGGCCCTGCGCAAGGTGGACCGCTTCCCCGGTGCACCACCGGCGTAAATTGGCACCTTCGTCGCCGCTCTCTCTACCGTCACCCCGGCGAAGGCCGGGGCCCAAGTCGTAGAGCGAAGCGCTTATCACCTGGGCCCCGGCCTTCGCCGGGGTGACGGTGCGTATTGCTGAAACGCTTACAGCCCAGACTTCGCCGGGAACATATCCGCCCCCAAACCGGCCCCACGCCCCCCGCGCAGCCCACCCGCGCGCGCGCCGCAAGGGCCGATTTGTGAATTTTCGAGGGGTGTAGCCTTTCGGACACATTTTTCACTTTTCAAAGCCCATCGGTTTGGGCTATAAGAAAGTGACTTGACCGTTGCATAAGGGCAACGGTCAGGGACTTTACCTCCTTATGAGGCTCCCTTCATCTCTAGGCCGGCTGCCACCCGCAGCCGGCTTTCTTTTTGGCTGAAGCCAAACAAAGCAGCGATCATCAGGAATGATCGCTGCAGGCCGGCGACTGCCGGCCCGCGCCTCGTGGCGCGTAAGCCAAGCCCACGGATGTGGGCGCCCGGCGCCTGAGTGAAAACTATGCCCCCGCATCGTTCCGTTCGCAACGGGTTTCACGCGAAACGGATGAACCTTGTACGCGGGAAGAGGTTGAAGGCCATGATGGTCGCCGCGACGAAACCCATGATCCCGACATTCAGCGGGAACTGGAAGAAGTTCAGGTAACCCGGCGCCAGCATCATCATGGTCAGGAAGATGTAGAAATGGTGGGTGCGCACGAATTGCGGCCCCCGGTCGCGCAGCCGCGTCAGCAGCATGAACGCCATCAGCACCGCGCCCAGATACGACCAGTCGGTCAACCCGTGCAGCACCACCCCGGGCACGCCGAAATCGGCATAGGCCAGGATCGGCCCGCCAAAGGCCGGGGTGTGCCCGGCCTCCGCCATGCCGGGATAGAACATCTCGTTCAACAGCGTGGCGCCATAGACGAAGGGCTTGCCCGGCCACAGGGCACGCGGCACCACCCCGATGATCTCCGTCGATGAAATCTCGCCATAGAACAGGTCGGTCAACCCGTTCTGATAGGCGCGCACGAAATAGGCGCTGTTGGAGTAATAGTCGAAATAGAGGAAGATATCGACCAGGTCGGCCGACCCGAAATTCAGCAGCACCGCCGCGGACATCACCAGCCCCACCGCCGCGACGGTGGAGATGCGGATCTTGAACCCGTAGATCAGCATGAAGGCGAAGGCGGTGACCGTATAGACCACCAGATAGCCCTTCGACCCCAGCAGGAACACGAAGGGCAGATAGACCAGCCAGGTGGCGATGATCCGCCGCTGGCTGCTGGCCGCCAGCATGGCCAGGATATAGGACACGGCGATCATCGACACCGCCATGGCATAGAACGGCCCCGCCCCCGCCCGGTGCAACTGGTACCCCGTGCGCGGGCTCATCAGCCAGTTCAGCAGGCCGAAGCTCCAACTGGCGGTGATTACGAAGGACAGTGCGAACACGCCGAAGAACAGCAGCGCGCACAGGCGCAGCCGTTCCGCCGACATGGGCTGGAAATGGAACCGGTCGATGAACCGGCCCGCCACATCGTCACGCGAAAGATAGAAGACCAGCAGCCCCGCCACGCCGGTGCGCAGGGTGAAATGCAGATTCTCCAGCAGGATCAGATACTGGTACGTGCCGTCGAACACCCCGTCGGTGAAATGCACCGACGGCCCCGCCAGCAGCCATAAGAGCCGCACCGGCAGCAGCGCGAACACCGTGATGGAATAGGGGTTGAGGTACGAAATACCCAGCAGCCGCGCGAAGAACAGCAGGAACAGCGGTTCCAGCGCGAAATTATAGACGAGGTTCAGCGCGAACAGCGCGTTATAGAAGGCGTCGATCATGCTCACGGGCCGGCCCTGGGTCTGGACGCGAAGGTAGAGAAGCGAGACCGGAACGGGAAGTTTTCTTTTCGGCAGGCGGCCACGCCCCCTCCACTCCCTCCACCCACTCTAATCGTCATCCCGGCGACAAGCCGGGATGACGATAGAGAGTACCGCCCCCGCGCCCCAAAAGGTCACAACCCACCGCCCCGAACCCCCTTCGGAGTCGCAGCGGATTCGGCTACCTCTATCCCCCCGACTAGGCGGTTGGGCCTACCCCTTCCGCCCTAATTAAGCCTATTTCCAGGCATTTCCTTGTATGCGCCTGTCCGGGGGGAGCCCTGCCCGGCCCCATGCGAGAGAAAAGTGGTAATCTGTTATAAAGTCGCTTATGTTTGGGTCAGGCAGAGTCAACGGGGTGTCGGATGTACTCACATCCTCAACATGGTGGCGGGGAAGAGGTCAAGGAGCTGCGCCGGCAGGCAGGCGCTTGGCTGAAGAACCGCCGTACGGAGGTCGGATTGACCCAGCGTGCGCTGGCGGAATCCGTGGGCCTTGAATATTACACGATGGTCTCGATGATCGAGGCGGGGCGTGGTCGCATCCCGCCCGACAGCTATTTGGCCTGGGCAGCCGCGCTGCAGATGCAGCCCGCGGAGTTCGTCCGGACCTTGATGCAATTCTACGATCCCATTACCCATTCCATCCTGTTCGGCGATGCCGGCAGCGCCACCCCGGATGACGGGACGGGGCATGCCGCACCGAAATTCCGCGTGGTCTGATAACCGAAGCCTAGGCCAAAGAGAGTAGAGCCCAGCATGGGTGAGATCGTTTCCATCCAGACAGCGCAGTCCAAGGCCGTCCGCCCCGAGGCGGCCGAGCAGGCGGCGCGTGAACGGATGTCGGCCCTGCGGGAACGCCGGGCCGCCTGGGGACGTTCCATCCGTGAGCGGCGTTTGGACAAGGGCTTCACCACCCGGACGCTGGCCGATGCCGTCGGCCTGCCCAGCCCCACGCTGGTCAGTGCCATCGAAAGCGGCCGTGGCCGCCTGCCCGACGGCGTTCTTGCCGGCTGGGCCCGGGCGCTGGCCATGGAACCTTCCGATTTCGCGGCAGGCTATCTGTCCGCCTTCGAACCCGATGCCTTCGCCGCCCTGCGGCAGAACCATGAAGAAGGGAGGCCGGCATGAGCGCGTCGGCCGAGATATTCCGTTTCCCGGGCCGGGGTTCGACCGGCGGCAACAGCGGCGCCTGGACCAACCAGGACATCGCCGATGTCTATCGCTGCCTGGACCTGTTCGCCCGCCACGGCCTGACGGTGGAAGCCTCTTCCGGCATGTCGGAGGAAGGCGATCCCTGGTTCGCGGTGGAGGATGTGTCGACCGGTGACGCGCTGATCCATATCGCGCGCATCGACGGCTTCTTCATCGTGCATGTGCTGGATGGGGAGACCTGGTCCGGCGAAACGCTGCGCACCGCCCTGTCGCAGATCGACATGTCCGCCCTGTCGGGTCTGGACGCATTCGGCCATCACGATGTCTCCGGCGCTGCCGCCGATGGCGATGATGACCGCGACGGCACCCATGCCTTCCTGCGCATCGTCAGCGCGGTGGTGGCGGTGCTGACGGCGGACGTGATCGCCAACGCCGTCACGCACGAAGCGGTGGCATCGCCCCTGCCCCCGTCCGGCGCGCCAGACGCTGGCGACCACTTCGCCGATGGTATCAAGGCCGCGCTGGATTTGCCAGTGGTCGACACGGCATTGCCGGCGGCGCACAAGGATACATCCGCCGTCACGGCGGCAGCCGATCTGCCGGCCGAACGGGACGTGCAGCCGGTGAAGCTGGACAAGCAAACCGACCATGAGGTCGCGGCACCACAGGCCGCACCCACCGCCCATGTCACCGACAGCGCCATCCAGGTGGCCGTGGCACAGGCGGACGATATCATCGACACGTCCAAGGCCCAGGCCATCGTGGCGGTGATCGATCGCGACGGGGGTATCGCCATGGCCTTCACCGCCGTCGGCGGCGACCATGTGCAGGTGTCCTTCAACGAACGCGCCTCCTTCTCGGGGACGGAGAACAAGGCGGACACATTCATGGTCATCCTGGACAAGGATGACAAAGAACTGACAACGAAGCTGGGGAACTTCGAACAGGGGCATGACAGTCTGGTGATCGAAAAATCCGGTGACAATGGCACGAGCAGCGCCATCATCACGGATTTGGGGGCTTTGGTTGCCAATGGTGAAACACAGTTGACGGTGGTCGGTCAGGCGACGGTGGAAATCCACCTGTCGACCCAGACCCACGCGCTGGTCAGCGGAGGTTGAGATCATGAGTTTGGCGGCCGAAACCACGCTGTTCGCGGGAAGCGACAGCCTGTCGATCAGCGAGTTGGCGCTTTACCACGCCATCAACGACCTGCGTGTCTCCAAGGGCCTGACGCCCCTGAAGCCGTCGCTGGACCTGTCGGTCCTGTCCGGGCAGCATGCCGTCGATTTCGACGTCAATGTCGGCTATGCCGGCTGGGCGCAGGCGGGCATCGCCGCGCGCCCCGTGCCCTCCCTGCATCATTGGAGCGACGGGCAAAGCTTCGTATCCGGCGTGCTGGCGCTGGCATCGGGCCTGAAGCTGGCCATGCCGCAGTCCATCGCGGAAAACGCGGAGGGGCTGCTGGCCGCCCATGCGGACACCGACGTGCTTTCCGGCTGGCTGGCCAATCCCGGCACGTCCGGCAATCTCCTGTCGACCAGCTGGGATGCCATCGGCGTCGGCATGTCGGGCAGCATGGTCTATGTCTCCTTCGGCAACTATACCGACGGGGCCGCCAAGACCGCCGTGGTTCCCATCCTGGGCACCAGCGGCGGCGACAGCATCCGCACCACCGCCTGGGCCGACAATATCCAGGCCGGCGGCGGCAATGACGTGATCTATGGCCTGACCAACGGCGACCGCGTCGATGGCGGCACCGGTCTGGACCGCGTCACCCTGTCCGGCACGGCCGCCAGCTACACCATCGCCCCCGTCGCGGCGGAGAACGGCACCACCTGGGCCGTGATCACCGGGGCGGAGGGGCAGATCAGCATCCATAATGTCGAATATGTACAGTTCGCCGACCGCATCGTCGACAGCAGCAACTGGGGCGAGAATCTCACCCAGGTGCGCTTCGATGATGGTTTCTACGGCGTGCGCAATGTCGATGTGGCCGCGGCCGTGACCGGTGGCGCCATTTCCTCGCTGGAGGATCATTTCTGGTCCTTCGGCGCGCATGAGGACCGGGACCCGGCCTCCTTCTTCGACACCGACTATTACCTGGCGCACAATCCCGACATCGCCGCCGCCATCGCCGCCGGCACGGTGCGCAGCGCCTTCGAACATTACCTGCTGTTCGGGCAGTTCGAAGGGCGCGATCCCAACGCCTATTTCAACAGTGCCGACTATCTGGCGCTCAACCCCGACGTGGCCGCCGCCATCGCCGCCGGTGCGGTGGGCTCCGCCATCGACCATTACCTGACCTTCGGCCGGTACGAAGGCCGTCTGGCCACCGACCAGTTCAGCGAAAGCTTCTATCTGGCCCACAATCCCGACGTGGCCGCCGCCGTGGCCGTGGGCCTGTTCGACAGCGGGCTCAGCCATTACCGCCTGATCGGCCAGAACGAGGGCCGCCTGCCCTTCGACGCTGATATCAGCATCGGTATCGGCTGATCCGGGGATGCGGGCGGTTATCCCACCGCCTGCGCCACGGCCCGCACCCGGAACATGGCGCGTTCGGCGGCTTCCAGCAGACCGGTCACGCTCCTGCCATCCTCCGGCGCCAACGCCGTGCCCAAGCTGAATTCGGCCACCTGCACCCTGTCGCCCATCACCAGCGGCACCGACAGGGCCGCGCGCAGCCGGCCGGCCGTGGCCAGCAGATCCGCCCGATCCTTCATGCCCGGCAGCAGCAGGGCGAACTGCGCCCCCGTCAGCCGCCCCGCCAGCATATCCGGCCCCGCCGCCTCGCGCAGCCGGGCCGCGAACGCGGCCAGCAACCGGTCGCCCTCCTCATGCCCCAGGCTGCCATTCAGCGCCCGCACCCCTTCCAGCCCCAGCAGCAGCAACCCTTCCTGCCGCCCCGGCACCAGCACGGCCTGACGCAGGAAGGCCCCGCGACTGGCCAGCCCCGTCAGGGCATCGCGTTCGGCCACTTCGCGCCGCCGCTCCCGTTCACGCGCCACCGCCAGTGCTGGAAACAGGCCGGTCCAGCCCATGGCCCAGACCAGCGTCGCCGCCAGCAGCCAGGCCGGCATGCGCGTATCGGCCCCCGGCCCCGCCAGCAGCAATCCGCCGCCCCGCCACAGGTACAGCAGGCCCAGCCCCGCGAACAGCAGCCCCATGCCCCCCGCCGCCGCCCATGACCAGCGCGGTGCCCGCCAGGCCAGCACCATGCCGGTTCCCACCAGCAGCAGGCAGGCCAGCGCATCATGCAGCACGACATGCAGCCAGGGCCGCCCCGCCGATACCAGCATCAGCGCCAGGATGCCCAGACAGGCCATGGTCACCGGCACGCGCCGCCGCCCGGCATCGCCGAACCCGCGCAGCACCAGCGCCCCTTCCAGCATCAGCAGCATCGATGACAGGGTCAGCCCGCTATTGACCGCGATGCACAGGTCGGGCCGGCTCCAGCGCACGGCCGGTGGCAGCAGATAAGCGGTGACCGACAGCACCGCCGCCGCCAGCCATTGCCCGGTCCCATCGCCCCGCCCCCCGGCATGGCGCAGGACCGCCATCACCGCCAGCGACAGCACACCCGCGAAACCCAGTACCAGCCGCAAGGTCGCAACGTCCGGCTGCCCCATTCCATGCCCCCGTTTCCTCCCTTCCAAACACACTGTTTCGTTGAAGCGGTCAAGCTGCTACAGGCTTAGACCACGTCCCGATGAGTTCAACTCATCGGGACGTGGTCCGGCGGCGACCGCCGCCGCGCGCCACGTGGCGCGTAGCCAAGCCCACGGATGTGGGCGCCGGCGATTGAGGCCCGGTGATCGGTTGCGATCACCGGGAACTGGTATTAAACCCTCCCCATCACCGGAGCCGCCATGAAAGCCACCCTGTTCCGCCTGCTGGCCCTGTTGCTGCTGGTCCCGGCGGCTTTCGCGCATGAGATCGGGGACAGCCAGATATTGGTGGAACCGGGCGACACCACCTGGACGGCCCGCATCGTCACCGCGCCCACGGCGCTGATCAACCGGCTGGAGGAACAGGCGGGCCAACCGCCGTCGCGCGACCTGACCCAGGAACAGGCCGCCGGGCGCCTGTCCACGCTGGCCGCGTCCCTACCCGCCCATCTGCACGTCACCCTCGACGGGGCGGAGGTTCCCACCACGCTCGCGGTGGAACAGCTGCACATGCCGGCCGACCAGTCGCAGCCATCCTTCCTGGTGCTGCGCGCCGAAGGCCCGCTGCCCGCTGGTGCCACGTCACTGACCTGGCGCTTCGACCTGTTGTCGGGCCAGCATGCCTTGCTGCTGGCCGGCCGCACCCATTGGGTGGAGGGTGGTACCGAGACCGCCCCCCTGCCCCTGCGCCCCGGCCCGCCGCCGACGCTGATGCAGGTGGTCGGGCAATATGTGCATCTGGGCTTCATCCATATCGTGCCCGACGGGCCCGACCATGTGCTGTTCGTGCTGGGTCTGGTGCTGCTGACCACGCGGCTGCGCCCGCTGCTGGTGCAGGTCACATCCTTCACGCTGGCCCACTGCCTGACCCTGTTCCTGGCGCTCTATGGCGTGGTGGAACTGCCGGCCCGCATCGTGGAACCCTTGATCGCCTTGTCCATCGCCTATGTGGCGATTGAAAACATCTTTGCCCGAAGAGTTATGCGGACCTCAGGCGCCGGCGTCGCCATGCGGCGACTTGGCTTACGCGGCATGGGCCGCGCGGCGGCAGTCGCCGCCGAACCGGGTTCCGATGAGTTGAACTCATCGGAACCCGGTATGCCCCCCTGGCGCCCGGCACTGGTCTTCTGCTTCGGCCTGCTGCACGGCTTGGGCTTCGCCGGCGTGCTGTCCGACCTGGGCCTGCCCGACCGGGACCGCGTGGCCGCCCTGATCGCCTTCAATGTCGGGATCGAATTCGGCCAGCTGGCGGTAATCGCGCTGGCCTATGGCCTTGTCCTGCACTGGTTCAAGCACCGCCCCTGGTTCCACGCCCGCCTCATCACCCCCACATCGGCCGCCATCGCCCTGGTCGGGCTCTACTGGACGGTGGAGCGGGTGGTGGGATAGGCAACGCCTACGCTTGCTGCGCGTGCAGTGCCACAAAGGCGGCGGGAGAGAGGACCTTTATCTCTTCAAAAGGATTCAAAACCAGCAAATCATCGTCACCGGTCACTATCACATGGGCATGCCCAGTAACCGCCGCCTCCAGGATATGATTGTCCTTGGGATCGCGGCACGCCCGGTTGGTTCGCGGCGGCACGACCCGCAGCCCCGTCTCCAGGTAAGCCGCCAAAAAATTCTGACGGGTGATCCGGGAGGCGTACCGGTCGAACTTCTCCCGCATCAGAACCTCGGCCAGTTCACGCACCATCGCGTCCGAATAGAGCATGACGACACCCGGCCGCCCGGCAATGTCGAAGCAATCCCGGATAGGCCCTGGGCGCGGCCAAAGCACATGACTGAGCACGATATTGGTATCGAACAGGACAAGAAGGGGATCGGCGTCCATTCGCTTCTGGATCAGGGCCGCTTGCGCGCACGCCCGAATATCCGCGCGAACTCCGCGTCCTTCATCCCGGTGATCTCGGCGATATCCTCCGGCTCCAATCCGGCCTGTGCCGCCTCGTCACCCACCTGTTTGGCGGCCTCATTGAACGCGCTGGAACGGCGCTGCACGATCACCGTGACGCGCTCGCCCGGCTTCACGCCGGCACCGATCATCTGGGTCCCGACATTTTCCGGGGTCACATCGATCAACAGCGCGTCCGCCATCCTGTCGCCCTCCGCGTATCTCTCCCGACTATAGGTCAAAAGCCGCACAAGGAAAGGGGCGCCGCAGCGCCCCACCCCTCACTTCCCGTACCGCGCCACCACCGGCGCATACAGGTCCCAGACCTGGCGGTCGCGCACCGACCGCAGCAGTTTCACATATTCGGCGTGGCTCCAGGCCAGCGGCGTGGCGCTGTTGGTGCCCTCACCCGCCTTGTAGCCCTTGGGCGCCACCCCCACCCCGTCCCAGACCTGTTCGGGGATCATCAAGCCATCATTGGCGAACTTCTCCATGCCCCGCACATAGGTCATGCGGATGGCGTCCAGATCCGCCGCACTGACCCCGCCCGGCTTGGCATTGGCCCGCGCCAGCTCGTAATGCCCACGCTCGCCGGTGAAGATCGGCCAGACCCGGCCGCGCTGCCCCACACCCATGCCGCCTTCCAGCGGCCCGATGCCGTAGTTCGCACCGTTGGAGGCATCCTCGCCATAGCCGTCATTGCCATAGCGGCGCCAACCCGGATATTCGCGCGGATCGCCTTCAAACTTGAACAGGTACTTCACCCGCCAATGGTCGTTGATCCCGGTATCGTCCAGTTCCGCCAGGCTTTCCACCACGCTGGGCGCATCGGCCTTGCGCACGCCATAGCGCACCAGTTCCAGGAAGCCCGCATCCAGATACGCATCCTCTTGGCTCGCTTCCTGCCCGTTGCGGACCAGCAGCGGCCCCTTGTCGTTGGGGTTCTCATTCTGGGTGATGCGCAGGAAATAACGCCCGTCGCCATACCGGCCGCTGGTGGTGAACATCAGCGCCTCGATCCGGGCATTCACCGCGTCGGCGGCGGCGCGATAGGCCTTGGCGTCATCCGCCTGCCCGATCTTCTCCGCCATCTCCCCGGCCGCGACCAGCCCCGCCACCAGCGCCGCCGTGCTGGACGGCGAATAGCCTTCCTGTTCCTCCCAGCGTTCCTGCTGGGTGCGCGGCGGGGTCACGGTTTCCTTGTTCCAATCGACCCCGACCTTGCCGCCCTTGACCAGGAAATCCGCCGCCGGCTTCAGCAGCGACCCGTACATGGCCTTCAGCGCCGCCTCGTCCAGCACGCCGGCCTGCCACAGCTTGTAGCCCAGCATGATCGGCATTGCCGTCTGGTCCAGCTGCACGGCCACCCATTCGCGGGTGCCATCGACATGGGTCTTCTGCAGGAACCAGCCCGTGGCCCCCTTCGCCCCCTTGGTGGTGGCCGACACCTGGATGGTCTTCAGATAATTGAAAGCGGCCAGCGGCGTGGCGCTGTCACCCAGCGCCAGCAGCGCCATGGCGCATTGATAGAAATCGCGCGGCCACACCGCCTTGTACCCGGTGGCCAGCTTGGATGCGTCCACCGTATCGCCCCAGGGCGCGGACAGCGACGCGATCAGGGCGCCGGCATGGGTCTTGTCCTCCTGCGCCTTCAGCACCAGGGCGGAGACAAAGGCCAGGCTGCCGCCATCCGTGGCCATCGCCGCCAGATCCTTCAGCGGCGCCAGGCCATTGATGTAATCCTCCCAGCCGATGGCGTCGCCCTCGCCGTTGAACTTGGCCAGCACCGCCGCATAGCCCGCCTTCAGGGTCGCATCGGCCGCCGCATTCGCCGCCGCATGGTCGGCACCGAACGCCACCATGATGTCGTATGTCGCACTCTGCCCCTCGGCCACAGCCGCCAGTTCGCCTGCCAGCGCCACATTGCCGGCCTTAGACCCCGTCGTATCATACTCGGTCAGCGCCCCGCCGGCCCGCAACTGGGTCAGCCCGTCGGACTTGCCCACAAAGCCCACGCTGGCCTTGGCGAACGGCTTGTCGGCCTTGATCACCAGATGATGCGTACCCTCGGCCGCGTTCAGGCTGCCGCCCCTGGTATCCGCCTTGTCGCCGATGCCCGTCCCCGCCATCTGCGGATCGGCCAACAGCACCGGGGTGATGCCACCCTTCAGCGCCCGGAAGATCGACCGCACCACCAGCACGTCGCGGTCGGGATCGGTGAAGATATGCTTCTCGATCTCGTACCGCCCGGCCCTGTCGCGGTTCACCACCTTATAGGCCAGCGACAGCGGCCGCCCGGCCGCGTCCTTGTGCAGATAATCGACACTGGTGTCCATGTCGTCATATTCGGTATGGACGAACCCGTCGCCCTTCACCGCGAACTGCAATTCGCGCAGCTGCGCCTCATGGATCAGGCCCTGCATGGTTTCCGTCACCACGCCATGCGCCAGGGAGAACCACACCTTGGAAACGTTACCGGTCACGCCGCCATCGGCATAACGCCCCTGGACATAGGCCTCATACGAGGTACCGATGCCCTGCTTGCCGGAATAGGAGAGGGTGGGGGCGGCCCCCGGCGCGCCCGGTGCCGTGGCGGCCAGCGCCGTCCCCGTCATCAGCATGGCGCCCAGCGTGGCGATGGCGGTCGTGCGCAGCGTCCTGTTCATGTCTCTCCCCAACGTCCGGATAGTTCGGCCCCGGCTGGTTGTCACCGGGCGTTGGGGAGATTAGTCAGGCATCGGCGCCGATTTTGTCGGCTGAATACGTATGTTGTGCAACGCGAAGAAATACGTATGCGGCACCCCGCCTTGCCCGCCCTTACTTGCTCATATCCAGCACATAGACCTGCCCGATCTCCAGCACCTGCCTGGCACCCGCCAGCTGAAAGCCCAGCACCGCCGATCCGGGCGCGATCTCCAGGCTGGACACGGCTTGGGCCTGATGCAGCTTCCAGTCCGGCCCCACCGGCAGCATCGTGTCGCCGAACCCGCTATAGGGGGCGGCGTTCATCTGCACCCGCAGCCCCAGCCGCCCCAGCCCGTCCGGTGTTTCCGCCGAAACGGTGCGCGCCCAGAAGGCCACGGTGACCGGCTGGCCGGGCCGGATGCCCTCGGTCAGCGGCACGCTGACCCCGATGCTGTACGGCTTGTCCGATGCCGCCGGCGACGTGACGCGCAGGGCATAGCCCCCGCCCACCCCCGGCGTGGCCACCTTGGCATTGCTCTGCCCGGCGCCATAGACGGCCCAGTCGATGCTGCCCGGATCATTGATCAACCGGCCGGGAAACTTCACATCCGGCACCTGCAGCCGGATCGGCTGCGCACCGCCCGCCGCTGCCGCCGGTGCCACCGCCGCCTTCACCCCCATATCCAGAACGAAGATCTGCCCGATCTCCAGCACCTGTTTGGCCGCCGCCAGCTGCAGGCCCAACACCGCCTTGCCCGGCTCCACCGCCATGTTGGCCTGGGCCCTGGCCTCATACATCTTCCATTCCGTACCGATGGCCAGCATCGTGTCGCCGAAACCGCTATAGGGCGCCTCGCCCAGTTGCAGACGCAGGCCCAGCTTGCCCTGCTTGTCGGGCGTATCGGCCGACACCGTGCGCGCCCAGAAGGCGACCGTGATCGCCTGCCCCGGCGTGAACCCCGCCGTCAGCGGCACATTGACCCCGATATTGTGCGCAGCATCCGACGCGCTGGGCGACGTCACCTGCAACGCCGCCCCGCCGCCGATACCCGGCGTCTTCACCCGCTTGTTCTTCTGCCCCTGGCCATAGACGGCCCAATCCAGCCGCGTGGGATCATTCATCAGCTTGCCCGGCAATTGCGCCTGCAACGCCGCCAGTGCCGCCTCATCCGCGCGTACCGGCACAGAAATCATCCCACCCGCCAGCAGGGCAACCGCCACCACCGGCAGGACCCAACCCTTCCCGCACATGTTTCCTCCCTTTCCCGGTATTGGCACCGGGTTCTTTGGTGGAGACAGTAAAGCGCCGGTGATGATTGCGATCAATGGGAAATGTGAGCGCTATCATCTGCAACTCACCTCCCCCTTGCCGTCATCCCGGCGAAACCCGGGACGAGAGGGGCCACAGGATCAAACCTACACGCTGCCTTGGATCAACGCTGCCGAGAGGTCGGGTGCCTGGCCCCTGGGTCCCGGCGTGCGCCGGGATGACGATCATTTTTGGGAATATCTATAAGTTGATACTTTTTAAAATAAACAATCAAAACTATGAGCCGCCACTCCCATCCTGACACCTCTCCTGTCCCTCATGTCCATCGCGTGACCGCTACCACTGACAACGCTAACAATTGTCACCGGTTACCCAGCCGCTCCACGATGCGGCCATGGCGTCGCACATCCAGGCGGTAATCGCGCATGATGAACATCGCCGCCAGGATGCCGGCCAGCGGGATCACCCCCATCACCACCCGCAACCCCATCTCCGATCCCCCGCCGCCGGCCTTGGTCACCTCGAACCCGTGGAAAACCGCGGCCATCAGCAGGCCGGAGATACCCAGGGCCGCCTTTTGCAGGAAGGCGGCCAGGCCGAAGATCTTGCCCTCGTCTCGGCGGCGGAACCGCCATTCGCTCCAGTCGACAGTATCGGGCAGCATGGCCCAGATGCAGACGGCATAGGCTGTGTGCCCGGCGCAGGCCAGCGCCAGGGGCAGGAAGGCGCTCCAATACCCCCACTCCGGCATCAACGCGAATCCAAGGCTGCCGATGGCGAACAGGGTGCCGCCGACCATGAAGCCCGTGCGCTTCTCCGTCCGCCGGATCAGCCAGACCCACAGCGGCACACAGGCGACATTGATGATGCCGAACAGCGCCATGGCCTGCTGGGCCCGTTCCATGTCGCCGATACCGTATTTGAAGAAATACAGATAGTTACGGGCCTGCAACGGCACCATGATCTGGGAGATCAGGATGCAGAGGTAAAGCTGCACCGTCGGCCCGCCGCGCCGGGCCAGCGCCAGGAAGCCCTTCAGATCGTCCCAGACCCGCACATCGCGTTGCAGCCGCGCCGCCGCCACCGGCTGTTCGCGCACCATCAGGAAGCAGGCCACGAACGCCACCGCCGACAGCGCCCCGATGATGCTGGCTGCGATGGCATAGCCGCGCGCCGCGTCCCCGCCGGCGAATTCCCGGGCCAGCCACGGCATCATCCACGACACCGCCGCACCGCCGCCGAAGGCGAACAGCATGCGCCAGCCGGTCAGCGATGTGCGCTCGTCCGCGTCGCTGGTCATCCGCGCCGACAGCGATGAATAGGGGATGGCCACCACCGTATAGGCCGTGCGCAACAGCATATGCGTGCCCAGCGCATAGGAAACGGCCGCCGCCCCCACCAGACCGGGCGCGGTGAAGGCCAGGGCCGAACTGGCGGCCAGCGGCAGGGCGCCGAACAGCAGATAGGGCCGGAAACTGCCCCAGCGCCCGCGCGTGCGGTCGGCGATCAGGCCCATGATCGGGTCGGCGATCCCGTCCCACAGCACGGCCACGAAAAAGGTGACGCCGGCCCAGACCGGCGACAGCCCCATGATCTCGGTCTGGAAAAAGGTCAGGAACAGGGCCATCCCCTGCCAATGCAGGTTCAGCCCGAAATCCCCCAGCCCATAGCCGAATTTCCGGCCCAGGCCCAACGTGCCCGCCTTCCGCTCCACTTCATTGTCCTCCCAGGGACATGCCGGTGGCGGTGGTTTCCACCTGTCCCCGGCACTTGTTCTTGGATGCCACCTGAACATGGCCGCCCCACCCCTGCCAAGACCGTTTACGAAATTACCCGAACCACCCCCTTTTCCTGTTGCATCGTTACGGGATTCGGCACAAAAAGGGCCGTTAACGCAAATCAATGTCGACAGCGTTGTCAATTTCTGCGACATGTCGAGACAAAGCAAAACCATGGGAGGACGCCTTGGCGCAGTCAGGTCCTATCGCCGCATCCGGGGGGGACGGCACGTTCCCGGTGGCCCGTTCGATGCTGCCCTTCACCTTCATGCTGTTCTTCGTCGTGGGTTTCGTGACCGTGCTGGTCGACCCGCTGGTGGCGAAGTTCAAGGCGGCCTTCAGCCTGGGCTATGCCGAGGCGATGCTGACGCAGTTCTGCTACTTCCTGGCCTATTTCCTGATCTCGCTGCCGGCCAGCCGCGTGCTTGACCGGCTGGGCTATCTGCGCGGCGCCATTGTCGGCTTCGTCACCGTCGGCCTGGGCATCCTGCTGTTCGTCCCGGCGATCGAGATTGGGCAGTACTGGGTGTTCCTGCTGGCCCTGTTCATCATCGCCAGCGGCGTGACCATGATCCAGGTGGTGATGAACCCGCTGACGTCGGGCCTGGGCCGGCCGGAAACCGCACCGCAGCGCCTGACCCTGGCGCAGGCGTTCAATTCGGTCGCCACCACCATCGGCCCGCCGCTGGCCGGCCTGATCATCTTCAACAGCGTGACGGAGACGGTGCCGGCGGGTGAGGCTTCGGCCACCACCATGCTGCGCGTGCTGGAAACCCCCTGCATCGTGCTGGCCGGCATCATGTTCGCCGTCGCCGCCCTGTTCTGGACCCTGCGCGGCAAGGAAAAGGTGGTGCGGCGGGAAACCGCGCACTGGCACATGCCGTCGCTGAAGGAGAATCCCCGGCTGGCCTTCGGCGCGCTGTGCATCTTCTCCTATGTCGGGGCGGAGGTGGCCATCGGGTCGCTGATGATCAATTATCTGGGCCTGGAAAGCACCCTGGGCCTTACGGAAGAAAAGGCCACCCATTACCTGGCCTTCTATTGGGGCGGGGCCATGGTCGGCCGCTTCATCGGTTCGGCCGTCATGCTGAAGATCGCGCCGTCGCGGGTGCTGGCCTTCTGCGCCATCATGACCACCATCCTGGCCGCCATCTCGGGCGTCACCACCGGTCCCTTGTCGGCCTATGCGGCCATCGCCATCGGCCTGTTCAATTCCATCATGTTCCCCACCATCTTCTCCCTGTCGGTGAAGGACATGGATGACCAGACGCCGGCGGCCTCGGGCCTGCTCTGCCTGTCCATCGTCGGCGGGGCCATCGTGCCCTATGTCACGGGCTTCCTGGCCGACCTCACCAACCTGCATATCTCCATGTTCGTGCCGGTGGCCTTCTACCTGGTCATCGTCATCTTCGGCGTGATGTGCGCCAAGGGTACGCTGGAGAACGGCTACGGCCGCATCCGGTGAGATGTTAGCGATACCGGGTCCATCAGGGCGCAGGGCAAACCCTGCTGCTTTTGGTGGACCCGGAACGCTTTTATGCAGACAATTGCGCCGGTCCAACCGGGAGTTCTTCTGAAATGGCGCAGCCGCATCGCAAGCCGACGATCAACGACGTCGCGGCCCTGGCCGAGGTGTCGATCAAGACCGTCAGCCGCGTCATGAACAAGGAACCCAATGTCCGCGACGTGGTGCGCGAGCGCGTGCAGAAGGCCATTGCCCAGCTGGGCTATCAACCTTCCTTGTCGGCGCGCAGCCTTGCCGGCGAACGTTCCTTCCTGATCGGCCATTTCTATGGCGATACCGGCGGCCAGTACACGCACGATATCCAGTTGGGCATGCTGAACCGCTGCCGTGCCGCCGGTTACCATCTGCTGATCGAGGAAATCGCCTACAACGCTCCGGATGTGGAGGAGCGGGCGGCGGCCCTGGTCAACCAGGTGCGCATGGCCGGCGTGGTGCTGACCCCGCCGGTGACCGACAATCCCATCGTGCTGAACGTGCTGCAGCGTGCCGGCGTGCCCTATGTGCGCATCGCGCCCGACCGCGACATCGACACCTCGCCCATCGTCCGCATCGACGAATGGAAGGCGACGCGCGACCTGACCGAACATCTGATCGCGCACGGCCATACCCGCATCGGCTTCATCAAGGGCAAGGCACAGCATGCGGCCACCCGCCTGCGCTATGCCGGCTTCTGCGAGGCTTTGGCCGATCACGGGCTGGCCCCCATGCCCGACCTGATCGAGGTGGGTGAATTCAACTACGCCTCGGCCCTGCCCGCCGCCACCCGCCTGCTGGAACGCGCCGACCGCCCCACCGCCATCCTGGCCAGCAATGACGAGATGGCGGCCGCCACCCTGGCTGTCGCGCACGGCCTGGGCATCTCCGTGCCTGCCGACCTGTCCGTCGTCGGTTTCGACGACATGCCCATCGCCAGCATGGTCTGGCCGCAGCTGGTGACCATCCGCCAGCCGGTGATCCAGATGGCCGAAGCCGCCGCCGACATCCTGCTGGAACTGATCAAGCGCAAGGATGCCGGCGTGTGGGAGAACCCGATGCCCCATCGCCAACTCGACCATTCACTCATCATCCGCGGGTCCACCGGCCCCGCCCCCGGACAGCCGGGGGCGGCCCTGCGGCCCGTGCGCAGCGCCTGACCGACCCCACCCTTATCGCCCCTCCGCCTGCCTGGAACGACCATGACCGACGGTACCGCCCCCTTCCTGATCGCCGATATCGGCGGCACCAATGCCCGCTTCGCCCTGGTGGGCCCCACGGGTGCGCCCTATAATGAACAGGTGCTGCGCTGTGCGGATTATCCCACGCTCCAGGACGCGGCTTTAACCTATCTGAAGATCCAGGATCTGGTGGGCAAGGTGCAGGCCGCGACCTTCGCCGTCGCCTCCCCCGTCACCGGCGACCTGATCCGCATGACCAATCTGGCCTGGGAATTCTCCATCAAGGCCGTGGCCCATGATCTGGGTCTGGCGCGCCTCGACCTGATCAACGATTTCACCGCCGTGGCCCTGGGCATCCCCGAACTGGGCCCCGACGATTACGTGCAGGTGGGCGAGGGCGAGCCGGTCACCGGCACCCCCATCGGCGTGCTGGGCCCCGGCTCCGGCCTGGGCGTGTCGGCCCTGGTGCCCGACAGCGCCGGCCATTTCACCGCACTCGCCACCGAAGGCGGCCACGTCACAATGGCCCCCATCACCGACCGCGAGAGTGCCGTCCTGGCGCAGCTGCGCAAGCAGTTCGAACATGTGTCCGCCGAACGCCTCGTCTGCGGCCCCGGTCTGGTGAACCTGTACGAGACCCTGTGCTTCCTGGACGGGGTGGAGCCGGAAAAGCTGACGGCCGCCGAAATCTCCGACCGCGCCGTGGGCAAGCGCGACGCGGTCTGTGTGGAGGCTTTGGACATGTTCTGCGCCATGCTGGGCAGCGTCGCCGGCAACCTCGCCCTGTCGCTGGGCTCCCGCGGCGGCATCTTCATCGCCGGCGGCATCATCCCGCGCTTCATGGCCTGGTTCCAGCACAGCCGCTTCCGCAAGCGCTTCGTGGAAAAGGGCCGCATGCGCGCCTTCCTGGGCCCCATCCCCACCTATGTCGTGACCCACCCCTACCCGGCCTTCCTGGGGCTGGCGGCGCATGTGCGGCGGGGGAAGTAGCATCGGACATCCGATGCAGGCCGACGACCGCCGGCACGGCACCACATGGCGCGTAAGCCAAGGGCGCGGGCCGGCAGTCGCTTGAGGGAACCGCACATGTGTGACAGAGGTGTGTGACGTCACACCCCTGTCACCCTGACCTACGGCTTCGCCCTCACCCCGCCACCCCCATCGAAATGATGAAGATCACGAACGTCAGGCTGGTCATCAGCGTGATGAACAGCAGCGCCACCGTCCGCCACAGCGCGGAGAAATTGCTCAGCCGATAGGTGCCGCGCAGCTGGAAGAACATGTGCACCGGCGGCGCGAACACGATCAGCGGCCCGATCACATTCTCCCAGCTCGGCGCGAACTTGATCAGCACCGAGATCAGGATGAACAGCAGCGACATGAAGGACAGGGAATAGAGCGAGAAGATGGCATGGTCATACATGGCCACACCGCGCTTCCAGAAGAACAGCAACCAGAGGAACGGCAGCGAGATAGGGATCAGCAGCCAGGAGAACTTATAGGCCGTGTTCTGCATCTTGTAGAGAAGCAGTTCCGGGTTCTTCAGCTTCTTCTTGATCTTCTCTTCCAGCTCCGCATCGCCCAGATTGATGCTGAGATTGTCGCCGACATTGCGCGCGATCACTTCCGACAGGTTCTCGGTCACGGCCGGGCCGCCCGGCCCGGCCGTGACGATCTTCGGCATGTCCGGCGCCGTCGGCTTCTCGCCCGGCTTGGGCGGGGTCGGCGGGATGAGGGCCACGCCGGCGGCTTCCAGTGCGGCATCTATGGCCTCGACCGATTTCTGCGCGGTCTGCAGGCGCCGCAGTGCCCGGTCGCGCCGGCGCTGCTCGTTCTTCACATCCTCCCCGGCCTCCGTGGCCTGGGCCAGTTCCTTTTCCGCCTCGTCAAGGTCGGCCTGCGCCTCGGCCAGCCCGTCGCGGGCGTGGGTCACCGCCTCCTTCTGCTGTTCGATGGGCAGAGCCACCGGCACATTCGTGCTGACCCCCAGCAGCGAGAAGGACATGAACATCACGAAGACGGAGAACAGGAACATGGCCATGGGCGTCACGTACCGCGCCCGGTGGCCATGGATATAATCATAGGTCAGCCGTCCCGGCTTGAAGACCAGCATGGGCAGGGTGCGCCACGCCTTGCTGTCGAAATGCAGGATGCCGTGGAAGAATTCCTCCACGATATGCAGCATGGAGCGGTGCAGATGCCCCGCCTGACCGCAGGCATGGCAGAAATCGCCCTTCAGCATTGTGCCGCAATTGGCGCAGCTGCCATGGGCACCATGGCCATGCTTGCCGCTTTCCCCCTCGATGGCAGCCGCTGCAAGCCCGGCCGTCGCCGCGGCACCGATCGCCTCAATCCCGTCCGTCATGAAAGTCCCCCGACCCCTGGCCTCCCCGGCCTTGGGCCGCAGCCTGCCAGTGTTGCGGGTGCGAGATCAAGTGCTGTCCACGCCGTAGGTCAGGTCGAGCCGCAGGCGAGCCCTGACAGCAAAGGCTTCAAGCTTCTTCTGTCAGGGATCGGGCTTGCGCCCTCGACCTGACCTACAGCATCCCCGACCATAACCGGTCAGCTCACCTTAGGGTCCAGCTCGACATCCTGCCCCTCGCGCAGCCGTTCGGCCCCGCGCGTCACGGTGCGGTCGCCCTCATGCACGTCGCCGGTGACCTGCACCCAATCGCCGATGCTGGTGCCGGTCTTCACCGCCACACGCTCGGCCTTGTTCTGGGCATTGACCTTGAACAGGTAGGTGCCGTCACCGCGCAGGACCAGCGCGTCGCGATGCACCGCCACCACCTGCTCCGCCGTGGCCGACGGCAGGCCGACGCGCACGGCGGAACCCACGATCCAGTTCTGCTCTCCCTTGGGCAGGGCCACGCGCACCTCGAAGGTGCGGGACTGCGCCTCGCCGATGGCGATGATGCGGGTCACCTTGCCGCGCGTGGCCAGCCCCTCGACCTCCAGCGACACCTCGCTGCCCTCGGTCAGGTGGCGGGCGATGGAAACCGGGGCCTGGGCCCGCACCTCCACCTGGTCCACGGCCACCAGCCGGGCCACCTTGACGCCCGGTGCCGAATATTCACCCAGCTCCAGCATGCGGTCGGCCACCTGGCCGGCAAACGGCGCCTTGACCACCGTGCGCTCGATCTCCAGCGCCGTGCGGTCGCGGCTGGCCTGGGCGCGCACCAGATCCTGGGCCAGCACGTCGCGCTTGCTGTTGGCCTCCTCCAGCTTGGTGATGGTGGCCGTGCCGCGCTCGGCCAACTGGCGCTGGCGGTCCAGCTCGCGTTCCTGGAAAGTCAGCTGGCTTTGCAGGCTCTTGATCTGCGCCTCGTACTGGCGCAGTTCCAGGCGCAGCAACCGGTCATCGACCCGCGCCAGCGCATCGCCCGCCGCCACCTTGGTCCCCGCCTCCGCCACCCAGGTGACGCGGCCGGACACTTCCGCCGCCACATCGGCATCCTGGCGCGACATCACGCTGCCCGGCACCTGCAGCACCGGCGCCATCTGCCGCAGGCTGGCCGCCTCCACCTTCACACGTGCCGCCGGCGGCGGCGCCTGCTGCGCCGATGCCGGCAGGGCGATGGTGCCGATCAGCAGGGCGGCAGCAAGGGTCTGATGGATGCGGTTCATGATGTCGATCCCTTTTCTGGGGAGTATTTGCACCCTTGTAATCAAAACCCGGTTACGTGGGGGTTTCGATATGTAACGGGTGTGTAAAGGCGGAGAAAAGGCGGGGATGATGATTTTGCCTAAGTTTGAGCTGTAACGGTTTCCACCAATATCTCCCGTCATCCCGGCTTTCGCCGGGATGACGGGAGAGAGAGAATGGGAAGGAATAGCCCCCTCACTCCGCCGCCAGCCGCGTCACCTTCTCCCCGAACTCCGGCTCCGGCTCTTCCACCGCCTTGCGGTCCTTCTCCCCCATGCGCAGCAGGGCCGGCAGCAGCAGCAGCGTGAACACCGTCGATACCGCCAGCCCACCCGTCAGCACGGCGGCGATGCCGCGATAGATGACACTGCCCTCGCCCGGCACCACGATCATCGGCCCCATGCCGGCGATGGTGGTCAGCGTGCCCATGAAGATCGGCTGGATGCGCGAGCGCAGAGCCATATGCACGGCCTCGGCACGACCCTTGCCCTCCGCCTCGCACATCCGCGTCTCATCGACCAGCAGGATGGCATTGTTGACCACGATGCCCAGCAGGATGATGAAGCCGATCATGGTCAGCAGGTCCAGCGGCTGGAATGTGAACAGGTTGGTGAAATCCAGCAGCGCCAGACCGCCCACCGTGGCCAGCGGGATGGAGATCATCACCATGGCGCTGTCCTTGGCCGACTTGAACAGCAGCGCCATCAGCAGGAACAGCAGGCCCAGGGCGATGATGAAATTCTTGCCCATGGCCGCCACCGTGGCGTCCAGCCGGTCCGCCGACCCGCCATAGCGCAGCGTGCCATCGGCCGGCAGGAAGGCGCGCAATTGCGGCTCGATATCCCGCTTCAGCATCACCATCACATCCTCCAGCGCGATATTCTCACCGGGCTGGAGGTTCAGCGTGATGGTCCGGCGCCCGTCGACACGGGTGATGCCCGACGGCCCCACCTCACGCGTCACATCGACCAGCTGGCCCAGCGGCACCACGGTCCCGGACGGTGTCGCCACCGGCACCTGCTCCAGCTCCTCCGGCCCCGTCCATTCCGGCGAGCGCAGGATGATGTCCAGCCGGTTCTGCCCGTCGAAATGCTCGCCCAGCCATAGGCCGTCGCCGAGCGCGCGGACCACCTGGCCCACCTGCACGCGGGTCCAGCCCACTTCAGAGATGCGACGATCATTGGGCATGACGGTCAGCTGCGGCTGCGCCATTTCCGGATTGGGGTTGGAGAAGGACTGCACATTGGGCAGCTTCTCGCGCAGCAGCGCCAGACCCTTGGCTGCCGCCTCCGACAAAGCCGCCGGATCGGACGATTGCAGCAGGATGGAGACGTTGCCCTCCGCCCCCAGCCCGCCGAACAGGTTGCCGCGGTTGGGGAAGGCCTGCACATCGGGGAAGCCCGCCAGGATCTCGTTCTTGACGATGCCCATCATCTCGTCCAGCCGGTCCGGATCCTCCAGACGCACGGCGATGGACCCGCCGCCCGGCCAGCCGATGAAGTAGAAATTCTTGGCCTTGGGCTGCTTCTCGCCCGTGTAATAGGGCATGAACCGGTCGACCACGACCTTGGCCACCTCCTCCTTCGCCAGATCGACCGAGGTGCCGACGGGGAAGTTCAGGAAGGCATCGACGCTGTCGCGCTTCACCGGCGGCAGATACGACATGGACGGGAACAGCAGGTATGACCCGCCCAGCGACAGGCTGACCAGCCCGGCGATCACCGCCGCACGCTTTTTATTGTTGCTGGTCAGATCCATGATGCGCAGCGACAGCCATTCCACCCACCGCGCCTCGCCCCCCATGCGCGGCGTCACCTTCATCAGCTTGGCCGTCGCCACCGGCAGCACCGTGGCGCAGACGAT
The DNA here is from genome assembly GCF_048066115.1 of Niveispirillum sp. KHB5.9. Classification (NCBI taxonomy): domain Bacteria; kingdom Pseudomonadati; phylum Pseudomonadota; class Alphaproteobacteria; order Rhodospirillales; family Azospirillaceae; genus Niveispirillum; species Niveispirillum sp. KHB5.9. Next base: position 68,649 of record NZ_JBLTYX010000017.1, read on the forward strand.
CAGGCTGATGGTGACACCCACGGCGATGGTCAGCGCCAGATCGGCGAAGATCTGGCCCTCGACCTCGCGCATGAACACGATGGGCACGAAGGTGATGACCGTGGTCGCGGCCGACGCGAACAGCGCGGAAATGACCCGCCGCGTGCCCTCATGGCTGGCCTCGTCATTGCCCATGCCCCGGTCGCGCATGCGCACGATGTTCTCCAGCACCACGATGGCGCTGTCGATCACCATGCCCACCGCGAAGGCCAGTCCGGCCAGGGAGATGACATTGATCGACCGCCCGGTGATGGCCAGCACCGCGAACAGCGACAGCAGCGAGATGGGAATGGTCATGGCGACCAGCAGCGTCAGTTGCGTGCGCCGCAGGAACAGCCACAGCACGGCGACCGCCAGCACGATGCCCGACACCAGATTGCCGGTCAGCAGGCCGATGGCGCTCTCGATATAGACCGACGGATCGAAGCTCTGGTTGTTGGTCAGGCCCTTTTCCTTCATCTCGCCATCGCGCAGCTCGGCCATCAACTCCTTGACCTCGGTCAGGGTGGCCAGGACATTGGCCCCCTCGCGCCGGATGACGCGCAGGCCGATGGCCTCGTTGCCGTTCTGATAGCTGTACTGCCATTGCCGGCCCAGCTGCACCTTGACCTCGGCCACATCGCCCAGCTTCACCGGCCGCCCGTCGCGCCATTCCAGCACCAGATCGCTGAACTGTTCCGGCTTGAACCGGCCCTTGTAGCGGACGGTATAGATGCGCCGGCCATCATCGACGAACCCGCCCGTCACATCCTGCGCCCGACCGACCAGGCCCGACACGGTGGGGATGGTGATGCCGTACTGCGCCATCTTGAACGGGTCGAAGATGATCTGCACTTCCTGCTGCGGCGCCTCGGCCTGCCCGCCGAAATCCACCCGCGCCACGCCCTGGATTGCCTCGATCCGGGGGATCACATCCTCGATGATGTAATGGTAATGGTCGGTCAGGATGCCTGGCGTGCCCGGCATCTTCTGCACGAAATAATAGATCAGGGTCTCGTTGGCATTGTCGCCCCCGCCCATGATCAGGCGCGGCGGATCGGCATCGGCGGGGCGCGAGGGGATGCGGTTCAGGCGGCTGATGACATCCAGCATGGTCTGCTGCATGTCGGTGCTGGCATCGAACTCCAGACTGACGAAGGCCCCGCCGGGATTGGCGAAGCCCTGCATCTCCGTGACGCCGGGCAGCCCCTTCATCACATCCTCGATGGGCTCCAGTATCTCGCTCTCGATCTCCTGCGGCGACGCCGCGCGCCAGGAAGCCTCGATGCCGAGCGTCGGCTGCTTGACCTCTGGAAACAGCTGCACCGGCAAGGTCAGGATCGCCCAGACCCCCAGCCCCAGCACGATCAGCACGGAAACGGCCAAGGCGGCCGGATTGCGCAAACCCAGTTTGATGACATCCATGACCGACCCCTGCCCGTCCGATAATGCGGGAATGGCGGTTACGGCCACCCAAAGACCGACCCGCCCATGGCATCACCATAGGCGGGGGCGTGTAACCTGTCTGTGGGGCTTGGTTAATGGATGGTAGGGATTTGTAACGGGGCGTTACATTGGGGCGGAGGGAGAGAAGCCCTTGACTGCACCAAAATTATGACTTTATATTATTTTTTAGATTTAAATTAGAGGTAATTACCACGATCAGGTAGAAAGGAAGTATGAAATGCGAGGAGCCTTTGAAGATATAATACTTACCGTCATAATAACTGCATTTTCTGGTGCGTTATTGTGGTTATTAAAAATGATATTTAGACAGCCTCTCATTAAGTATTTACCAAAAATTAGGCGCAGAATTTTAATCATAGGAAGATTTTTTGCTTTTTTCCTCAAAAATTTAATAACAATTCCATTGATTATTATTGTAAAAATAGTACTGTTCCCAGCATTTATAGTTAAGTGGATTTTTAGTATTATATCTAAATTATTCTCAAGAAAAAACAAGAAGTACCCAGACTTCACCCCTTCACCAGAACCTGTCGAAGTTGTAGAAAAGGAAAAGATCAGTGCAGCAGATATTGCACGCTTTGCGGCAGATGTGGAGATCCATCGACGGAATAAAGATACCGTCGTCATCGAATTCAAAGGAGAGAGACTTGAATTATAATCAAGACAACGGCGTTTACATTGGTAATTACTATATTCCATTTGACTTTTATAGTAGGATTTCCTCTCATTTGGTTAAAAGTTATGTAAATTTCTCCTTCGGCCAAGCATTACTGTTGGGCATTCAAGGGCGCCCCGGTGATGGTAAGAGCTTCCAGTCTAAGTTAGTAGCGGAGAGCATGGGCTTTACCATTACTCACGTAGCTGCCTCACAGTTTAGTGGGAAACATGAGGGTGATGCACACACAAAGCTAGAAGAAATATACAAAGACCTCAGTGTAAAGCTTGCCATGGGTCAGAGATCTGTAATAATAATTGATGATTTTGACTTAAGCATATCTGGTCTATCCAATGGCGTTGATGGAACAGTGAATTCACAGTTATTCTCAAATTACTTAATGCATATATGTGATTCTAGACCATCAAAGCACGGAAGAGTACCTATAATTGTTACTGGTAATGATTTTTCGCGTCTTTACGGGCCACTTACTCGAAATGGTCGCATGGAGATGTTCGAGTGGGCTCCCACAAAGCAAGAAAAATTTGCGATCTGGGCCAACTCGATAAAGGGGTACAATATACCTATCGATGTAATTCGAGATATTATTGAAAAATACCATGAAAACCCGCTGTCATTTTTCTTTTCTATATCTTCCAAATATATAGATAAGATAATTGACGAGTATATACGTGATAGTATTAAAGAATATGGAACAACATCTTTATTCTCAACCAGCAGTCAGAACGTGTCGGGCGTTATAGACGGGAAACTAAAGAGTGCACGCTCTGACATATTTTTAGTGTGTGCCGAAGAGGTTAATTCAGTAAAGATGAAATCTTATCTAGGAGATAAAAATGCTTAAAACATCTTTAGCCACAAAACTTCAAGTTATGCTCAGGACAAATGTTTTGTTTAAGTTCGTTGAGGACGTTACTAATAACTGTATTGAAGATAAATCACTAATACGTCACTCCATGGATACGCTTAATGAAATTATTAAAATTGGAGTTCTAGAGAATCCAATAATTTCAAATATATACATATATTACTCTGATAAATCTAATAAAATTATTGGAAAATTAGTAATAGAAATAGACTGGGAACGCCACGAAATTCACTTATCATCAAATAAAAACATAGAAGTTGATTCAGATCTGAGCCCAGCAGGTCAAGTTTCGCAGATACTTAACAAAACACTGCAATACACAAGGGACGTAATGAAGAAATTAAATGTAACGCGAGTTGAATTTCAATATGGAATCGATGAAAAATTCAAAAGAAAAATGGAAAATGATGAAGATAGCAAAAAAATATACTCAAGCATGCCATTTGGTGAATCAAATGCCGACCTAAACAAACGCACCTCAGAGTATAATAGTACAGATTTTAAAATATCCATTCGACCAGAGAAAATGGATGAAGTAAAACTAACATTAACACACAATACATAGCATTATATCTAACTCACCAAAGAAAATTACAGCGACCAACATAACTGCCCTACCATCCGGCACCTGATTTGCAAGGAATTTCAGGCATAATTGTAACCTTTCCCCCAACCCATGCGAATATCCTTATGGCCCCACCACAAGGACCGCCCCCTTGCGCCTTCTCCTCACCCTCCTTGCCACCCTGGCCGCGCTCGCCCTCCCCGCCGCCGCGCAAACCACCGACCTCCGCTGCGGCCCGGACCTTTACCGTCCCGGCATCATCCTGACCGCGTCCCCCGTCTGCGGCGGCGTCTACAGCCAGCACGTCCCCGGTCTCGGTCGCCTGCATCTGGGCGTCTTCCACTCGCTCGACCGGTCGAAACCGGACGAGGCCGCCGGCCGGGTCATCAACCTCACCGCCGGCACCTTCTACCGCCTCACCGACGACCTCGCCGGCTATACCGATTACGGCATGCGGATCGAGGACGGGCATCCGGCCCTGGCGCTGTACCAGGACATCATCCATTACGCGTCCGACGATCTACGCTTCTTCGCGGGTTATGAGGGCGTGCGCTTCATCAACCGGTTCAACCGCGCCTATGACAGTTTCCACATCGCGGCGGAGCGCAATATCCGCCTGGACCAGGGCCGCCTGATCATCGATCTCGTCGCCATGGCCTATTGGACCCGCAAAGGCGACGGTGCCGCCGCCGACAGTTTCACCGGATTGAACCCCTGGGTGGAGGCGACATACCAGCCCTGGGCCAGCACCGGCCCCCGCTGGCGCCGTGTGCTGCGCTTCTATGCCCAGCTCGCCGGCTTCACCGGACAGCCGGGGCGCCCCGGCCTGGCGCTCACCGGCTTTGCCGGCATCCGCACCAGCTTTTGAGCATATGACTTCTAGGTAGGGACAGTCACCGTGCTGCATTTGCTAATGTAGGGCTTGGGCGCCGGCGCCGCCTTTGGCGGCTCCCCCTCACGGCCACCGGGAAACACCATGCAGAATATCGATATCGAGCGGGTTCAGCGCACCTTCGGCAAGGTTGCATTGCAAAAGGAGGCGGTGGCCGCCCAATTCTACGACCGGCTGTTCGAACTGGACAGCAGCCTGCGCCCCCTGTTCAAGGCCGACATCCGCGCCCAGGGCGAAAAGCTGATGTCGACCCTGGCCGTGGCCGTACGCAACCTGAAGACCCCCGACCTGATCCGCGACAGCATCGCGAAGATGGGACAGCGGCACCAGACCTATGGCGTGCGCGAGAAGGATTACGACACGGTCGCCGCCGCCCTGCTCTGGACGCTGGAGAAGAATCTGGGTCCGGACTTTACGCCGGAGGTCCGCAAATCCTGGACGGAGGTCTATCTGCTGGTGGCCGGGCTGATGAAGACGGCCTGACCCTTGCCAGCGGGGGCGCCGTCGTTGCATGGTCCGGCCGGAACGATGCCCTGAAGGACCGAACGATGCTGGACAATCTGCTGCGCGGTGTGACCGTCGCCGACCTGGAAGCGGCGATGGAGCGCCTGGGCCTGCCCGCCGAACAGGACCTGACCCCGTCCGGATCGCCCGTCCTGCGCTCGGCCATCGGCGGCCTGACCTTCAATATCCGCCCCGGCGCCCTGATCGACCAGGAGGCCGGGCGCTATGGCGATTATAATTTCAACCTGATGTTCCAGGTGCAGGAACGGTTCGACGCCTCCCTGCTGAACCAGTGGAACCGCCACAAGCGCTTCGCCCGCCTGTCCTTGCGCGACGATTTCCTGGTGCTGGAGATGGACTGCCTGTCCGTCGGCATCGCCGGCGACCAGATCCTGGCCAGCCTGGAACTCTGGGGCCGGCTGGTGGTGGAGGCGCTGAACTTCCTGCGCACCGCCCATGGCGGGGCGGCGGGGAATACGTAAACCAACGCTCATCATTCATGACCGTTGGTCGGCGGCGACCGCCGCCGCGCGGCTCATGCCGCGTGAGCCAAGCCACCGGATGGTGGCGCCCGGCGCCTGAGGGAACACGAAAAGACCAATCAACTCACGCTATACGGCACCACGCGGCGCTCATGCGCATCCACGCGCAGGGCCTTGCCGATGGGCGGGAAGGCCCGGTGCCGGCATTCCTCGCGGTCGCAGACCTTGCAGTTGGACCCGATCGGCACCGCCGCATCCACATCGCGCAGATCGAGGCCCGCCGAATAGACCACCTGGTCGGCATAGGCGATCTCGCACCCCAACCCCACCGCCGCCTCTCGCGGCCGCGACAGGTAGGAGTTGCCCTTGGCCACCACGGTGCGCGCGATGCACAGATATGTGGCGCCATCCGGCATCCGCGCCTGCTGCACCAATATCCGTCCCGGCTGGGCGAAGGCCTGGTGTACGTTCCACAGCGGACAGGCCCCGCCGAACCGCGCGAACTGGAACCGCGTGGCGCTGGACCGTTTGGCGATGTTGCCGGCCATGTCGACCTTGACGAAATAGAAGGGCACCCCCGGCATGCCCGGCCGCTGCATGGTGGACAGCCGGTGGCACACCTGCTCGAAGCTGACATTGAAATGCGCCGACAGCCGGTCGATATCGTACCGCATTCGTTGCGCTTCCGTAAGGAAGCGGCGATAAGGCAGGATCAATGCGCCTGCGAAATAATTGGCCAGTCCCACCCGCAATATCGACCGCGCCTCGATCGATGACAGCCCGGCCTCGGCCACCAGCCGTTCCACCTCCACCCCGTAATCCAGCAGCGCGATCTGGTGGGCGGCGAAGAATGTCCGGCTCTCGCGCCGCGTGCCTTCCGACACCAGCAATTCCTTGTCGTCCGGATCGTACCGCCACAGCACGTCGTGACGCGCCAGCATCGGCGACACCCGGATGGTCACCCCGTGCCGGTCGGCCAGATGCTGGGCCAGATGCTCCAGCAGCCGGTCCTTGGAGAAATGCCCGCTCTCGAACAGGTCTTCAGCCGCATGGTCCAGCGTGGCGAAATGGTTGCGCTGCTGCTGCACGAAATCGCGCACCTCGTCATAGGGGAAGGCGGCCGGCCCGAGGGCGGTCTCGTCGCCCCCCATCTTGTCGACCAGCGCCTTGTATTCCTCGTCCAGCCCCTGGTACGCGCGGTACAGTTTCAGCAGCGATCCCATGATGGCGGGGGCGGCCCGCACCGCATCGCGGATGCCGGCGAACGTCACCGACGCATCCCCGAACAACGGATCGCCCAGCACCTCGCGCAGTTCGGACGCCAGCCGCGTGTCGCTGTCATCGGCGAAATGGCTGGGCTCGACCGAGAAATAGGTGGACAGCCGGATCACGGCCGCGGCCGACAGCGGCCGCTGGTTATTCTCGATCTGGTTCAGATAGGAGGTTGAAAGCCCGACTTCCGTCGCCAACTGCGCCTGACTGATCCCACGCGTCTCTCGAAGACGGCGGATGCGTTCGCCTGCGTAGATTTTCGCGGTCATGCTTCGGCACTCTCCCCTTCGACGGACATGTGCCGTCGCCGGTATCAGCATACATCGCGCACCCATCTCCGTTCCATGCCCCGCATCGCGGCCCGGGGCGCGTGCCTGCCCTGTCCCCGCGCGGGCAAGGCAGCCGGACCCGCCGTGAAACGCCAAAGACCGACATCAATATCCGGTTCGGTGCGGCCAGCAATATTTGCGGTGATCGCCGGTTATTCATGCACGCCGCCCGTCATCGGCCCTTTCAACACCGAACGGCGGGAAATTTCTTCGTCTGTTCCTCAACAATCGAACCAGTGGGTGCTATCTAATACACTATCACCCTTGGTTGAATATATCATCGGTGGATTCTTTCCTGATGACATATGACTAATGCAGCGTTATACGACTCTCACTTCTAAACATTAACACGTGGAGATAATGAAATGTCGCGCATCCTCACGGCTTGGTTATCTGCCGCCATCATTTTTGCCACCCCGGCAATGGTCCAGGCACAGACGAAGCCCCTCTCGCTGGCAGCACTGCCGGTGCAGGATTTCGCCTTCTGCCTGAATACCGACGCCGCCGTGATCCTTTCCGCCCAGGTCGCGACCGAGGTCGGGGTGGTGATCACCAATGTCGGCAACAGCCTGACCAACACGTCGGGCACCATCGTGGTCGCCGCCAACAACTTCTATGGCAAGGGTGCGGGTTCCGAATGGAAGACGCAGATGGGGCAGTTCAACCTGCCCGGCGGCAACTGCTACAATGTCTCCTCGATGAACAAGACCACGTCTCCCGGTCCGGCGACCTGGGTCTGCGCCGCGACCAGCGGGGCCGCGTCCGGCGCGGGCGCCACCCTGACCGGCATCATCTCCACCCAGACCCAGGTGACGCCGATCGCGTCCGGCTATGTGGTGGCGGGGGTCAGCGCCACCCTGAACAATGCACCCGTGGTGAACTGCCCCTACTGATCCGCCACTGGCGCGGAGACCGGGATGCATAGGGATGGGGGCCGCCCGTGGCGACACGGGCGGTCCTCACCGTTTTTGCCGGCCGAATCGGTGATTTGCGAATTCGCAAAATTTGCAAACCTTGCGCTATGCCTTCGCAATTCCACACCCATCCACGCCTTCCCCCGGTAAGGCATAATTTGCAAACTCCGCCCCAACCTACCGATAACCATCGACCGGGGCGGAACCCATGCAGGACGTGCTGTTGAAGCTGGAAGAGATGCGGGCCGCTGCCCGGCAGGGCGGCGGGGAGAAGCGCATCGCCGGCCACCATGCCAAGGGCAAGCTGACGGCGCGCGAGCGCATCGAGATCCTGCTGGACGAGGGCTCGTTCGAGGAATGGGACATGTTCGTCGAGCATCGCTGCGCCGATTTCGGCATGGCGGCGCAGAAGGTCCCCGGTGACGGCGTCGTCACCGGCCACGGCACCATCAATGGCCGCCTGGTCTTCGTCTTCTCCCAGGATTTCACCGTCTTCGGCGGTTCCCTGTCGGAGGCGCATGCCGAGAAGATCTGCAAGATCATGGATCAGGCGATGAAGGTGGGTGCCCCCGTCATCGGCCTGAATGACAGCGGCGGTGCCCGCATCCAGGAGGGCGTGGCGTCGCTCGGCGGCTATGCCGAAGTGTTCCAGCGCAACGTGCTGGCGTCGGGCGTCGTGCCGCAGATTTCCCTGATCATGGGCCCGTGCGCCGGCGGTGCGGTCTATTCCCCCGCCATGACCGACTTCATCTTCATGGTGAAGGACAGCTCCTACATGTTCGTCACCGGCCCCGACGTGGTGAAGACCGTGACGCATGAGGTGGTGACGGCGGAGGAACTGGGCGGGGCCGTGACCCACACCGCCAAGTCCGGCGTGGCCGACCTGGCGTTCGAGAATGACGTCGTGGCCCTGCTGGAAACCCGCCGCCTTGTCGATTTCCTGCCGCTGTCCAACCGCGAAAAGCCGCCCTCGCGCCCCACGCCCGACATCGCCGACCGCCCGGAGATGAGCCTGGATACCCTGATCCCGGCCAATCCCAACAAGCCCTACGATATGAAGGAACTGATTCTGAAGATCGTGGATGAGGGCGATTTCTTCGAAATCCAGCCGGACTACGCGAAGAACATCATCACCGGCTTCGCCCGCATGCAGGGTTCTACCGTCGGCTTCGTCGCCAACCAGCCCATGGTGCTGGCCGGGTGCCTGGACATCGACAGCGCCATCAAGGCCGCGCGTTTCGTACGATTCTGCGACGCCTTCAACATCCCCATCGTCACCCTGGTCGACGTCCCCGGCTTCCTGCCCGGCACGTCCCAGGAATATAATGGCATCATCAAGCATGGCGCCAAACTGCTGTTCGCCTATGCCGAGGCCACCGTGCCCAAGGTCACCCTGATCACCCGCAAGGCCTATGGCGGCGCTTACGACGTGATGGCGTCCAAGCATCTGCGCGGCGACGTCAACTATGCCTGGCCGACCGCCGAGATCGCGGTCATGGGGCCCAAGGGGGCGGTGGAGATCATCTTCCGCGCCGACATGGGCGACCCCGCCAAGATCGAGGCGCGGACCGAGGAATACCGCCAGAAATTCGCCAATCCCTTCGTGGCGGCGGGCCGTGGCTATATCGACGACGTGATCATGCCCCACAATACCCGCCGCCGCCTGTGCAAGGCGCTGTCGATGCTGAAGAACAAGCAGCTCCAGAACCCCTGGAAGAAGCACGATAATCTGCCGCTCTGATCCGACGCGCCCGCACGAAGAGGCACCGTAAAATGTTCAAGAAGATCCTCATCGCCAACCGTGGCGAAATTGCCTGCCGCGTCATCAAGACCGCCCGCCGCATGGGCATCAAGACGGTGGCCGTCTATTCCGACGCCGATGCCGGCGCGCTTCACGTTGAGATGGCGGACGAGGCGGTGCATATCGGCCCCGCCCCCTCGGCCCAGTCCTATCTGATCGCCGACAAGATCATCGCCGCCTGCAAGCAGACGGGTGCCGAGGCGGTCCACCCCGGCTATGGCTTCCTGTCGGAAAAGGCGCCCTTCTGCGAGGCGCTGAAGCAGAACGGCATCGTCTTTATCGGCCCCGATGTGCATGCCATCGGCGCCATGGGCGACAAGATCGAGAGTAAGAAGCTGGCCAAGGCCGCCGGTGTCTCCACCGTTCCGGGATATCTGGGCGTCATCAAGGATGATGAGGAAGCGGTCGCCATCGCCCGCGACATCGGCTACCCCGTCATGATCAAGGCGTCGGCCGGCGGCGGTGGCAAGGGCATGCGGGTGGCCTGGAACGATGCGGAGGCGCGCGACGGCTTCCGCTCCGCCACGAATGAGGCCCGGTCCAGCTTCGCCGACGACCGCGTGTTCATCGAGAAATACATCACCGAGCCGCGCCACATCGAAATCCAGCTTCTGGCCGACGCGCATGGCAATGCCGTCTATCTGAACGAGCGTGAATGCTCCATCCAGCGCCGCCACCAGAAGGTGATCGAGGAGGCTCCCAGCCCGTTCCTGGACGCGGCCACCCGCAAGGCCATGGGCGAACAGTCGGTCGCCCTGGCCAAGGCGGTGCAGTACCGCAGCGCCGGCACGGTGGAATTCATCGTCGACAAGGACCGCAATTTCTACTTCCTGGAAATGAACACGCGGCTGCAGGTCGAACATCCGGTGACCGAGATGATCACCGGCCTCGACCTTGTCGAACTGATGATCCGGGTGGCAGCCGGTGAAAAGCTGCCTATCACCCAGGCCGATGTCGGCATCAATGGCTGGTCGCTGGAAGCGCGCGTCTATGCCGAGGAACCCACCCGTGGCTTCCTTCCCTCCACCGGCCGCGTCACCCGCTACCGCCCGCCCACCGAGGGCAAGCGCGACGACGGCGCCATCATCCGCGTCGATACCGGCGTGTATGAGGGGGGCGAGATCAGCATGTATTACGATCCCATGATCGCCAAGCTGATCACCTGGGCCCCCACGCGCGATCAGGCGACCGACGCCATGGCCGACGCGCTGGACGGGTTCCAAATCCGGGGCGTGGGTCACAATATCTCCTTCCTGACCTCGCTGATGCAGAAGCAGCGCTTTCGCGACGGCCGCCTGACCACCAATTTCATCGCGGAGGAATATCCCGACGGCTTCCACGGCCTCACGCCGGAACCCGCCGTGCGCGACCGCCTGCTGGCGCTGGCCACCGTTCTGCATCATCGCCGCGCCAGCCGCGACGCCATGATCTCCGGTCAGGTGGCGGGCCATGGGTTCCACGTGGCCCAGGATTGGGTGGCGCGCGCCGACCGCCAGAACCACAAGACCCACCTGTCCTTCGCCGGCGGTGCCGCCCTGGTCACGCTGGCCAGCGGCCCGCACGCCGTGATCGGCGACTGGGAAATCGGCCAGAGCCTGTGGCAGGGCACGGTGGCCGGTGTCGCCATGACGGTGCAGGTCGATATCAAGGGCACGTCGCTGATCCTCACCCATGGCGGCTTTGCCTTCGTGGTCGATGTCCTGACCCCGCGTGCCGCCGAACTGGCCGAGTTGATGCCGGTGAAACTGCCCCCCGACATGTCCAAATACCTGCTGAGCCCCATGCCGGGCCTGCTGGTCTCGGTGTCGGTCAAGGAAGGGGAGGCCGTGAAGGCCGGCCAGGAATTGGCCGTGGTGGAAGCCATGAAGATGGAAAACATCCTGCGCGCCGAAGCCGACGGCACGGTGAAAAAGGTCCACGCCGTGAAGGGCGCCAGCCTTGCGGTGGATGAGAAGATCATCGAGTTCGAGTGAGCGGAACGGCAAGGACGGGATGACACCCATGCAGCAGGCAATGGCAACGCTCAGGCTGATCCTCGCGGTCGCTCCGGCCTTGGCCTTGCCGTGGCGGAGGGTGTCATGACCGTTTCCAGACAGCGGCATCCCGCGAGATCCGTGACGCGCTTGGTTTTGTCGGTCGCTATCGCCGTCCCGGCGCACGCCACGTTATTCTGGATTACGCTGGCATTCTTGATGGACCGGCTCAGCGCACAGCTTCGCGAATATGGCGAACCGCTTTTCCTCATCATGGTCGGCAGTCTCAGCCTGTCGTTCGCCTACGGCATCGGATATCTGTTTCGTCTGGCCATCCCCGGCAAGGCACGCCTGGCAGCGACGGCGACCGCGTGTCTGCTTCCCTTGGGATGTGGAGCGTTTGTCCTATTCCTGTTCTGGTCGGCCCCGGCAACAACACCGCCACCACCCGACACCTATGAAGTCCCGGTTGACCCCCTCATCCCCGCCCTGATCCTCTACTTCGCCGCGACAGCGTCCGGCCTGTTGCTGGCCACTTGGCGTTCACAGCACCCCACTCCTCCCGTTGCCTCCCCCGGAGACCGTCCATGACCACCCAGTTCCCGACCAAGACCCTCGCCGACTGGGAAGCGCTCGCCGCCAAGGATGCCGGCAAGGATGCCCAGCTCTCCGACCTGACCCGCACCACGGCCGAGGGCTTGGCCGTCAAGCCGCTCTACACGGCCGAAGACCTGGAAGGCCTGGAGACCACCGGCACCCTGCCCGGCTTCGCGCCCTTCGTGCGCGGCCCCCGCGCCACCATGTATGCGGTCAAGCCCTGGACCATCCGCCAGTACGCGGGCTTCTCCACGGCGGAGGCCAGCAACAAATTCTACCGCGCGAACCTCGCCGCCGGACAGATGGGCCTGTCGGTGGCCTTCGATCTGGCCACCCATCGCGGCTATGACAGCGACCATCCCCGCGTCGTGGGCGATGTCGGCAAGGCCGGCGTGGCCATCGACAGCGTGGAGGATATGAAGATCCTGTTCGACGGCATCCCGCTCGACAAGATGTCCGTCTCCATGACCATGAACGGCGCGGTCCTGCCCATCCTGGCCATGTATATCGTGGCCGGTGAGGAACAGGGTGTCGACACGGCCAAGCTGTCCGGGACCATTCAGAATGACATTCTGAAGGAGTTCATGGTCCGCAACACCTATATCTATCCGCCCGAACCCAGCATGCGGATCATCGCCGACATCATCGAATACACGGCGAATTTCATGCCCAAGTTCAACTCCATCTCCATCTCCGGCTATCATATGCAGGAGGCCGGGGCCACGGCGGTGCAGGAACTGGCCTTCACCCTGGCCGACGGCATGGAATATGTCCGCGCCGCCCTGGCCAAGGGCCTGAACGTCGACAAGTTCGCCCCGCGCCTCAGCTTCTTCTTCGCCATCGGCATGGATTTCTTCATGGAGGTGGCGAAGCTGCGCGCCGCCCGCCTGCTCTGGGCCAAGCTGATGGACAAGCATTTCCAGCCCAAGGATGCCCGCTCCCTGGCGCTGCGCACCCACTGCCAGACCTCCGGCGTGTCGCTCACCGAGCAGGACCCCTACAACAACGTCATCCGCACGACGATCGAGGCCATGGCCGCCATCATGGGCGGCACGCAGAGCCTGCACACCAACAGCTTTGACGAGGCCCTGGGCCTGCCGACCCCGTTCAGCGCCCGCATCGCCCGCAATACCCAGTTGATCATCGCCGAGGAAACCCGCATCCCCCACGTCGTCGATCCCCTGGGCGGCAGCTACTATGTCGAACACCTGACGGCCAGCTTGGCCGAAGCCGCCGAAAAGCTGATCGACCAGGTGGAGGACATGGGCGGCATGACCAAGGCCGTGGAGAGCGGCCTGCCCAAGCTGATGATCGAGGAGGCGGCCGCCCGCCGCCAGGCCCGCATCGACCGGGGGGAGGAGGTGATCGTCGGCGTCAACAAATACCGCCCGCAGAACCCCGAGACCGTCGACGTCCTCGACATCGACAATACCGCCGTGCGCGAGGCCCAGGTCGCCCTCCTGAAGACCATCCGCGCCAGCCGCGATGAAGCCAAGGTCCGCGAGACCCTTTCCGCCCTCACCGAAGCCGCCCAGGCCAAATCCGGCAACCTGCTGGCCCTGGCGGTGGATGCCGCCCGCGCCCGCGCCACCGTTGGGGAGATTTCCGACGCCATGGAAGAGGTCTTCACAAGGCATCGAGCCACCATCCGCTCCGTCTCCGGCGTCTATGGCGCGGCGTATGAGGGCGATGCCGGTTTCCAGCAGATCCAGAAGGATGTCGCCGACTTCGCCGAGACCGAGGGCCGCCGCCCCCGCATGCTGGTGGTGAAGATGGGCCAGGACGGCCATGACCGGGGTGCCAAGGTCATCGCCACCGCCTTCGCCGATATCGGCTTCGACGTGGACGTGGGGGCTTTGTTCCAGACGCCGGAGGAGGCCGCCCGCCAGGCCATCGAGAACGACGTGCATGTCGTCGGCGTCTCCAGCCTCGCCGCCGGCCACAAGACCCTGGTCCCGCAACTGGCCGCGGCCCTGAGGGAACAGGGTGCCGGCGACATCCTGATCGTCTGCGGCGGCGTCATCCCGCCCCAGGATTACGATTTCCTGCTGAACGCCGGTGCCGCCGCCATCTACGGCCCCGGCACCAACATCCCCAAGGCGGCGGCGGAGATCATGGGGATGGTGCGGGGCAAGCGGGGGGCGTGAGGGCTTCTCACGCTCTCTCCCGTCATCCCGGCGAAAGCCGGGACCCAGGGGCCAGATGCCCGACCCCTCAGCCGCGTTTGGCAAGGCAAACCGCGCCGTAGAGACTGTGGCCCCTGGGTCCCGGCGTTCGCCGGGATGACGAAAAGTGATGCTTCTGGCCTTAAGGTAGCGCCCATGGGCGAAAGCGGGGACCCAGCGTGAGGCGCGGTCAGCGCCGATATGACTCATATCCCCGCTGGCCCCGCATCGACGGCTCCTCCATCTCCCACCGTCCCCGTCCCCAGCGCCACGGCGCCCACCACCGCGCAGCACTGACCCAGCGCATCCGCGCCATCCCCCACCCCGCCGACACCGGCGTCCCGCACCGCCCACATAGGGCGGCGCGCAGCGACCCAACCGTCCCGGCCAGGGCGGGCGCATGCCAGAAGCAGTGCGGACAAACCCCATGCCAGTGCCATTCCCGCACGGAAACCGGGATCGGATCACCGCAAAGGTCTCGCATCTCGTCAAGCATTGGACCGCCGCGGCACCGTCAGATCGTCTCCTGCCCGCGCCGATCCCCGGCACTGGCGGAATAGGCGGCCATCGCGGCCAGATCATCGCAGGCACTGTCCAGCAGCATCAGGGTCAGCGCGCCAAAGGCCGAACTGCGCGCATGGCCTTCCGTGCGCAGCCGGTCACCGACAACCGCCACCTTGCGCCAGACATCCGCCGGCCCCACGGCGGGCATCTGTGCCAGCGCGGTCACCGTAACCGCCTGCTGCTGGTTGCGTTCAACCCGCGCATCCTCGCTCAATCCCGGCAGGGGACAACTGAGATCGATCAATTTTTGATGGAGGCGACGAACCGGCGTATCGCCCCCTCGCGGTTCCTTCATCATCGCCCCCCTCCCATATCCGGCCCCGCAGACAGTTGCCCAGCGCGAGCGCGGTTCGGCCCGCCCTCTTTGCGGCTCAAATTATCCTTACATAATACGATATTCAAATACTAATCGTATTATCATCAGATTTCAACGCCCGGCATGTCGTAGTATGGTCAGACATGACCACAGATAATCGCTTCGGACTCAGATTAAAGCAGCTGCGAAACCTACGGGGCCACAGCCAGGATCGGCTGGCCGAACTGACCGGTTTGTCTTCCGATGCCATCTCCAACCTGGAACGCGGCATCAACCTGCCCGGCCTGGACACGGTCGATGTCCTGCGCACGGCGCTCGACGTGCAGGTCTGGGAATTGCTGGACTATATGGGCACGGCTCCGGCTCCCGATCCGGCTCGACAGCGGCTGGAAACCCGCCTACTGACCACCGTGCGGCAACTTGATCGGGATTTGCTGGAAACGGCTGTGGAGCAGGCGGAGAGTCTGCTGAAATATGCCAAGCGCGGGGAGTAAAGGACGCAGGTCCTCGCACCTCAAAACCCGCCGTAGGTCGGGGTAAGCCCAATCGAACCCCGACAATCCCCGGCTTCAGGCTTTATATCCCGTGCGGTCCGCCAATATAGGCGAGGATAAGCCGGGACAGCTTGTCCTCACTGCCCGCGAAGCTTTCGATCATGGCAGACATGACTTGCACGGGGTCAAGGGCGCCGTCATTCACGGCATAGCCCGCGTTCGCTGCAAGCAGCGTCAGGAAGGCCAGCTGGGTGCGACCGTTTCCCTCACGGAATGGATGCACGGCATTGATCTCGGCCAGCAGATGAGCCGTGCGCGTTGCGAACTCGACAGCCGGCAGTTTGGCGACCTTGTCCGGATCGCCATATTCCCGGAATGCCCGCGCCAGTTCGCCTTGTATATATTCCGGAAAGCAGAACCAGTTGCCGGCCTTGCCGACACGGATCGACCGGACCTGCCCTGCCCAGTCATACACATCCTGGAACAGGTGACGGTGGATGCTCAGATAATGCGCGACATCAAACTTGCCGGCAGGAAACGGCTCGTCGGCCCGAATGAGGAAAAGCGCGAGTTCCGCCTCGTCGAGGGTTTCCTGACGCCCAGCAGGTTGCGAAGCACCGTCGTTCCAGGAACCCACAGCGGATCGTCATCGGCGCTATAGAGCAAAGGGGTTCTACTTCCGGCGCAGTGTTTCCAGCACCATCGCCCGGCGCTCATCTCCGGACAACCCCTGCGCCGCCCCTTGACGCAGCGTGGCCGCCATCCGGGGTGACAGCGCCAGCCCCTCGACAGCACTGATCTTCTCACCCCGTTCGCTGGTGAGAATGAACCGGCCCGTCCTGGCCATCTGTCGAAGTTCAAGGTGATGGGCTTTCATGACCAAAGCCTATCACGATGGTTCGACAACCGCCACCCTGCCCGAAGCGCCGCCCCTCGACCCCGCCGTCAAGCCGGGACCCGTATCCTCAGGAATTCAGCTCGGCCTGGCATCTCGGCTTGATCGACGTTTCATTGATGTAAAACAGGAAGATTATAAAGAATATCGCGGGTATGACGGCTCCCGTGACCAATCCAAATATCGCCTCTATGATGATGAGGATAACCGCCAGCACCAGCGCCGCCAGGATGGCGCAATATAGACAACAATTGCCGCAGAGATTGGGAAGCGAAATGAAGCCGGCGACCATTCCGGCAAATGCGCCGATGGCGATCAGCACGCCCGCAACGGTGCTGAGTTCCGCCAAAACCAGGGGCGCGCTGCTTGGGGCGGCCGTGGCCATGATGGCAAAGGTCACCCCCAGTCCCAGCACCATCATCAGCATGAGCAATTTACAGCCGACCGTCCGCCAGAAGGACGCCCCGATCTTGGCCAGATAATCCTGACACGTCCTGCACATCACGCATTCGATCGCAGGGGGCCCACCCCCCGTACCGGAAGTGGCGCAATCGGTGGCGGCGCATTTCTGCACATTGATTGCGAGGCTTGTCGTCTGCTGGCAGCCGCTTGGGGCCGTCACGCTCAGCGTCGCCGTGGGCGAACCGCCGCTCGTATAGAAATGGTGGAAGGTGAAGCTCTGCGGACCACCCCCACCGGAACCGAACTGCACATTGGCGCCGTCGCCGAACGACAGGTTGAACTGCGTCGCCGTGGCGCCCTGTCCGCATCCCGCATATGTCATCGCATCGACATAGAATACGTATTTGCGCGCGCACACCCCGTTGCCATCCTTCTGGCAGCCGAGATCCGTCGCCGAGAGTGAAAGATTGTCCGGGCATTTTGCCGGACTGTTGCAGGCCGGAACGATGATCGTGACACTTCCATAGGTGCAGGGCGTAGGATGGATCGCCATCAGCGTGGCGACATAGGGCGATCCCGCGGCGCTCAATTCGACCGGCAATTGCACGTTCGGGGATGCCGACGCGGTCGAAAACGCCACGGAATTCCAGGCGACGATGTTGCCCGCCTGATCCTTGATCTGCCATTGCAGCGTCGCGGGACCGCAGGGCGGCGACGGCGGGGCGAAACCGGCGCTCAGAACGACGAGGCGCCCGCAATTGTCCCCGCAATCGCCGACCTGGGCCGATAGCGGACCTGTGATCGCACAGCAATCCGGCGGCGCGCAGGCGTCGAGATGCAGCGTGATCGCGGATGCGGGACAGGACCCATGCAGGCTGTCTTCGATGCTGACTATATAGTCCGTCGCAACCGCCGATGGGTATATCCTGCTTTCCTGAAACGAGAACGAACCAAGGGTGGTGTATACGTTCGATCCGCTGAAACTGTTATTATGTCCATAATCGATGGCCAGAACATAGGGCAGGCATCTCGGATCATTCAGCGTGAAGGAGACGAGGAAATCCACCTGCCGTTCACCATTCACGCAAGGTCCGATCGTGGGCGTGATGGTGAAATCAACGCAGCAATCGCCCCCGCAGGGCAGCTTGATCTGCTGGTCGGCAAAGCAATCCTTGACTGAAAGACAGGTGACACGCACGCGATAGTCGCGACCACAGGGCAGCGGACGGCCAGGCGGTGCCGTCAAGGTCGCCGTCACCGTGCCGCCGGACGTGAAGGCGGTGGTCGATAGCAAGGGGGTGGCGGCCCCGACCTCGAAGATTTCGATGGAAACCTCGTCGCAACCGGAAACCGAGGCGGTCACGGTGACCGACTGGAATCCCCCGTTCTGCGAGGTGCCGACGCCCGCAAAGGACGTGATCGAAATATCGCAGGTCATGGCGCGCCCCTCCAGACGATATTCTCGGGATGGATTCTCGCTTTGATTTGTTCTGGTAATATCCCGAACTCTGCGCCTACTTTCGGGTTTCGACAAGCCCGGTTCGGGGGCGCAGGGGCGATTTATACCAGATCCCGGTGAGTGGAACTCATCGGGATCTGGTTCGGCGGCGACTGCCGCCGCGCCGCGCACATGCGGCGTGAAGCCAAGCCGCGGATGCGGTGCCGGCGCCTGAAAACCCGCCTGCTGACCACCGCGCGGCAGCTCGACGCAGAGGCAATGGACGCAAAGACCCTGATAGATAAGCTTATCTTGTCACTGTAAATTAGCTTACCCCGGCCAAAACCCCATGCCCAACACCTCCCCCACACTCCACGGACACGCTTCCGGAAACCGCCCCCGCGCCAACCCCGTTTCCGCCACCGCCAGCAACGCCGCCTTCCGGTACGCATCCACCAGCGCCGCATCCAACCCCGCCCGCAGGCTGGGATTGTCGGCCAGATGATCCTCAAGGTCGTCGCGTTGCACCAGGATGGTGGCCTCCCAACTGGTGCCACGCCGCTCGGGCTGATACTGCCATTTCAGCAGGTGCAGAAGCAGGATGGTCAGGCGACTGATCAACTCCCGCTTCTCACTGCGTCCCATGCTTTCGATTTCCTCGGCGATATGGGCGATGTCGGCTTCCGACAGATTGCCGGCGCGCAGAAGGGCCGCCTGCCGCTGCGTCCAGGCGTAAAAGTCCTTTTCGTAAAGGTCATAGAGGCCGCCATCCATGGCATCGCCCTCCGCCGGTCCCGATCTCGATAATGTGGCGCGAAAATCCCGCGCCGTCCACCCTCACCCCAGATCGCGCAAATCCCGTCGCCCATCCACCACGCGCACGATCTCCACCCATTCCACCGGCCCATCATCGGTGTCCGGCTGCGTCTCGAACAGGATCAGGTAAGGCCCCTCCACCAATGCACGCGCCGACGGTGCGATGTCGGGACGTCTCGATCCCAGGCGGGGAAAGCTGGATAATCGTTCGATCTGGGCGCCAATGGCCTGGATCACCCGTGTGGCCGCCGCTGGATTGTCTCGCGCAATGGCAAGCCAGATATCCTCCAGGTCCCGCTCCGCCACATGCGTGCGGAATACCCGTATCACTCGCCGCCCGCCCGCCGTGCCTTGGCCCGGGCAAGTACCTGCTCCACATCGAACGGTTCTCGCCCACCACCCGCCTTGCCCTCGTTCCAGGCCTGGCGCAGGCGGGCCAACTCATCCTGCCGCTGCGCCCGCTTGACCTGCCAGTCACGCACGGCTTCGCGCACGATCTCGCTGGTCGTGGCGTAATCGCCCGTCTCGACGGCGTCGCGCATGGCGGTCAACTGATTGCCCGTCACGGCGACACTGATCTTCTGGATGTCGGGCATGACGCCCTCCAAAGTAGGAGTTGGTAGTAGATAGTACGACCAGCGTGCCGCCCGGTCCATGCCCACGTGTAGGCATGTCCACATGCCCACACCCCACCACTCTTGCTCTCCCCTTGAACTTAATATAGGAATATAGTCCAGAGCAACCTCCCAAACCCCGGAGCCCTGCCATGGCACAGCCCCACCTCACCGATCCCCCGCCCAAGGAATATTCCCTGGACCCGGCCTATGACGACCTGACCCCGACCGAGCAGGCGCAATCCTGGTGGCGTGGGTCGGACGATGCCGAGGCGGTGCGGGCCGGCGATGATGTCGAATGGGCGCATGAGGAATATTTCCCCTCCGGCCTGGGCCGCTCGCGCCTGAATGATGAACAATGGGCTCGCGTGGCCTATTTCATCGCGTCCGGCGTTTCGGTGATGGAGGTGGCGAAATATTTCGGGGTGTCCCGCACCACCATCTGGCGCGGGATGCAGCGTTCGTCGGGCCTGCGCTATCGCATCCTGCATGAACGCAAGATGTTCCAGCGGGAAAGCGACAACCGGTTCGTGGCCCTGCGCCAGGCCGTGGTGACCGGGTTGCAGCAGGCGATCAGCGCCGGCAATGTCCGCGTCCTGCTCTGGGCCGCCCAGCGGCTGGACCTGGGTGGCACCATCCTGCCGGAAGAGGAACGGTTGCCCATCCGCCGCCCCACCCCGCGTCCGCGCCCACAGCGCGCGCCGGCCGCCGTGCGGGAAATCCTGGCGGCAGCGCGCGAACAGGTCACGCCCGTCATCCCGGTACCGGCCGAAGAACCGGCGACGGGGATGATAACCGTGACTGCCCCCGACCCCTTACCCCCCATCCCGGAAGATGCGCCGATAGCGGCAACGGCAACCGCCCCTCCCGCCGATGCCCCCATCGACACCGCCGAAGCCACGGCCCCGCTGTCCCCCATCACCCTCGTCCCCCGCCGGGCACGTGAACCGGTGCGGCGCCTGCTGACCAAGGGCAGGAAGCGGCGGCCACCGATCCCGCAACTGGTCGACGATGTGGACTGGCTGGAGACAGATGCGATGCTGGCCAACACGGAAAACCGGGCCCGGGCGCGCCCGACCTGCACCGCCGCCGAACCGCTGGACCCGTATCGCCCCTTGCGTAACTACCGCTGGCCGTGACGGGCCCGGATCGTGATCATCCGATCACGATCCGGCACGGCGGCGACCGCCGCCGCGCGGCACGTGCCGCTGCGCCCAAGCCCACGGATGTGGGCGCCGGCGATTGAGGCCAAAGGAAATGCAACACGCCCCCATGATCTGTTGCATTTGGTTGCACGAACCTTCCGGAGGCCCCGATCAGGCGATACCGAACCAGTCCGCATCCACCGGTGCCGCCCGTCCCTCGCCATAACCGAAGACCAGGAAATGCTCCAGGCCTGACGACTGGATATTGGCCAGGTCGGGATTGGCGGCGATATAGGCGGCGACATTGAAATAGGGGCTGGCGCTGCGCCCCTCATGGATGCCGAAATTCAGCCAGTGCGACAGCGCCGCCTTGGCATCGGTGCCGAATGCCGACCCCAGATCCTGATATTTCGACAGATAGTAATTGGCGTCGAAGAAGATGTCGGGCGCGCGGCCCTCCAGGCGGCCATACATCTCCCAATGCTGGCGACCGCTGGCGAAATTGCCGGCCTGCACGGCCGCCGCCACGTCGGGATTCTGGCGCAGGTAGAACGCCTCATCCACCAGGTTCATCTCCAGCCGGCCCTTCTCGGCATAGCCGAACTTGACCCAGTGATCATGGCCCGACGCATAGGTGCCGGCCTTCACCGCCGCCGCGACATCCGGGTTGAACAGCAGATAGGCCTTCTCGTCGAACGCCGCCGTGGCCGGCAGGGTCTGGAGGAAATGCGCCGACTTGTTGAAGACCAGCACCTCGACATTGCTGACGATATCGGTGCCGTCGGGCGAATTGGCCCGGTTGTCCCGCACCTCCAGCGTGCCGTCGGCCAGCGTCGTCATTGTGTAGTCGGTCTTGGCCCCGCCATAGAGGGCGGTGTCCACCCCGGCCCCGCCATCCAGCCGGTCATTGCCCGCCCCGCCCGACAGGATATCGGCCCCGGCACCGGCATTGATCGTGTCATTGCCGGCCAGGCCCAGCAACCGCTCCGGCAGGCCCGTTCCGGTCAGCGTGTCCGCCAGGCCGGTGCCGACGATCCGCCGTGCCGCGTCATCATCGGCGATGACGATGTCGATGCGCGTGGTCAGCCCGCCATTGAAGATGGCATTGTCGGCCGACGACAGCTGCACGAAGAAACCTTCCGGCCCTTCCGGGATATTGTCGGGATAGACCGGCACCTGCAGCACCAGCTGCGTCTGCCCGGCGGCGATCACGCCGCGCCCGCCCAGCGGCAGGAAGTCAACCCGGTCGGTCGCGTCCACGCCGGCCATGTGGTAGGTGAAGCTGACATCCTGGGCCTGCGCCGCCGACAGGGTGATGGTGACGGGGACATAGGTGATGCCCGTCCCTTCCGCCGCGGTACCGGCCGCCACGGTCAGGGTCGGCGGCGTATAGGTGGGGGCCGTCGTGCTGGGTGCGGTCAGGGCCCCGGTGATATTCACGATGCCCGTGGCATGGCTGTTGTTGATCGTGGCGCGGATGGCCGCCTGATCGCCGCTGCCCCACCAGTTGCCGCCCAACTGTATCTGGCCGGCATCGCCATAAAGGCTCATCGCCGTCTGGCCGTTGGAGAAGAAGCTGTTGCCGGTGGCCGTGAAGCCGTAGCCCTGGATGGGGCCCAGCGGGTCGCTGTAATCGAAATAGGCATTGTCGCGGAAGATGACATTGCCCAGGCTGAAGATCGACCCCGAGCGGATGAAGACGTTCCCCTCGATGCCGGCCCCGGTTCCGGCCCGCAGATAGGGGGCGTTATAGGCGGCAAAGGCGGTATCGGTGAAGGTCGAGTTCCGGATGGAAAAGACCCCGCCCGATGCCGGCACCGGCATGTTGATACTGCCGCCGGTGAAGATGGCATGGTCGATGCGGATCGACCCCTCGTTGAAGCTCCAGCCCGAAATGGTGCTGTTGGTGAAACGCACCGGATTGCCCGCCGTGCCGGCCAGGACCAGGTCGAAAGCGCTGGTGAAATTGGAATTCTCGACGGTCACGCCACCCTGGATGGTCAGCTTCGCGCCGTTGGAAAGCACGACCTCGCTGTCCCGGATCACCGTGCCGGCGGTCCAGACCGTATCTTGGGTAATATTGATGGTTGCCATTTTTTCCTCGTCAGGAAACCGGTGTCCGCACGGGTACGGGGAACCCCATCCCCTTGCGCGCGATATCGCCGGCATTTCCGCCCCCGGAGCCTGAAACCTATCATGCCGCTGCCGCTTGAACATAGGCAGGCAAAAGCGATAGGACGCGAGGTCACAGGCCGTCGCCGCCATACCACCCATGCGACGTAGCCGAGGGCGCCTTATGCGCCCGCCCGGCGACCGAGGGGCGGGAAAGTGTCCGGGCATAGCCTATCCACTACCGGAGCGCGCATTTTGGCGTGACTTGTTCGCCGCCCATGCCTATGCTGCCGGCAACCGATGGGAAGCGGAAGGATATGGAAATGCGCGTAACGCGGCGTGATCTGCTGGCGGGCGGTGCCGCCCTGGCCGGCCTGGGTGTGGTGGCGACGGGGGACATGGCGGCGGCGAAGACCACCCGTCTGCCCCGCTATGTCCGCCATGACGTGGCCAGCCCGGAGGGGCAGCGCATGCTGCAAGGCTATGCCAAGGCCGTGGCCACCATGCTGGAAAAGCCGGCGACCGATCCCCACAACTGGTTCCGCAACGCCTTCGTCCATTACATGGACTGTCCGCATGGCAATTGGTGGTTCTTCGTCTGGCACCGGGGCTATCTGGGCTATGTCGAACAGACCATCCGCAAATATAGCGGCATGGATGATTTCGCCTTCCCCTATTGGGATTGGAGCCACCAGCCCTTCCTGCCGCCCGGCATGTTCAATGGCGTGCTGACCCCGGTTGCCGATGCCTATGCGAAGTACGCCCGCGACCTGGACACATTCACCGCCTTCATCAAGCCGACGATGCAGAGCTATTTCAACGGCCTGAACGCATCGCAGAAGGTGCAGCAGAACCTGCGTGGCAACACCGATTTCGGCAAGCTGTGGGATGGGGTGGCCGGCACCAACGGCGTGGATATCGGCGACCGCGCCTTTGCCGAAACGGCCCGGGCCCGCTATTGCACGGCGGCCAAGCCGGATTTGAGCCCCGCGATCAAGGGATATTGCAGCCCGGCGGAGATCGCCAAGGATCTGGCGCCCGTCCTGTTCAATGCCGATAACGAGAATACCAGCTTCACCAGTTCCAAGACCGACTCGCACAACGCCATGCCGCGGCAGGGCGTGACCTTCTTCTCCCTGCTGGAGCGCTGGCCGCACAACAATGTGCATAATTTCATCGGCGGTGTGGGCAATTGGCCGGGCGATGGCCCCTTCGGCAACATGACCAACAACCTGTCGCCGGTGGACCCGATCTTCTTCCTGCACCATGCCAACATGGACCGGCTCTGGTGGCTGTGGGAGGACAAGCAGCGGGCCCAGGGCGGCGAGACCCTGCCCAAGGATCCCAAGACGCTGGCGGAATTCAAGAACGACCAGTTCCTGTTCTTCTGGACCGCCGAGGGCAAGCCGGTCCTGAACGCAACGGCGGGCGATTTCATCGACCCCGCCCGGTTCGACTACCGCTATGGTTCGCCCGTGGGCACGGAACTGACCACGCAGGTCGCCGCCCTGGCGCAGGAGAAGCCGGCGCCGCGCAAGCGCCTGCTGGCCACGGCCCCCAACAATGCGGCGGTGGAATCCCTGTCCGACTGGTCTATCGGTCTGGCCGCCGGCCCGCTGCAGGCCGTCATCACCTTCACCCGGCCCATGACCGGGGCCGTGCGCAGCTACAGCGTCCTGCTGAACGCGCCGGACGATGTGAAGACCGCCGGACCCGACAATCCCTATTTCACGGGCTCCATCGATTTCTTCGGCGGGCCGATGGCCGGCATGCCGCACCAGTACCGGTTCAGCGTGACCTTGAAGCCGGAACTGGTGGCCAAGGCCGGCGGCCATCTGGACCTGCGCCTGGTCCCCGGCCCCTCCTGGCCCAACGCGCCGGCACCGGCCATCGAGGATCTGCAAATCCGGGGCGGGTAAGCACCCGACCGTAGGTCAGGTCGAGCGAAGCGAGCCCTGACAGGCATGGTAAACAGCTTTGCCGTCAGGGCTCGGGCTTTCGCCCTCGACCTGACCTACGCCACCTCCTCATACTGCCCCAGCAGCCGGCGCAGGCGCTGGCTCTCCGGCTTCATCATCCGGTGATAGCGCCAGGCATGGATGCCGGTCGCGATGGTGAAGCCCACCCCTGCCAGCAGGGCGAAATCCCGGATATTGCGCGCACTCATCTTGTCCACATCCCCCAGCTGCATCACCGCCAGCGCCAGGGCGGCCAGGAACAGCGGCACCGCCACCGCCATGATCCGCACCCGCCGCAGCGCCGCCTCGTTCTGGGCCAGCAGGGCCCGCAGATTGCCGGGCAGCGACGGGCCGGGCGCATCCGCCGCCCCGTCATATCCACGTCGCACCACCAGCCCATAGACACCCCAGGCAATCGCCAGCATCAGCAGCGCCCCCCATTCCCGCACCGGGTCGACCACCCCGCGCCAGGCGATGGAATAAAGCGCCACCAGGCTCCATCCGCCCAGCGCCACCCCGACCAGCCCCATGCGCAGCCGGAAATCACGCCGCTGGCGCGCCACCTCACCCATCAGGCTGTCGATCAGGTAAAGGCCCGCCGCCTTTTCCGGCTTGTTGGCCGCTCCGGCCCAGGCCCGCTCCAGCATTTCCATATCCATGCTCATATCTCTTCCTCCGCCGCCTCGATCTGGGATATAATTCCTGATAACCGGACCCTGGCGCGTGTCAGCCGGACACCGACGGCGCCTTCGCCCATTTCATGCATCTGTGCGATGTCGCGGTATGGAACCCCGTCCAGCGCCAGCAGCAGGATCGACCGGTCCAGGGCCGGTAATTGCCGGATGGCGGCATAAAGCCGGTCCAGCATCCGTACCTCGTCGGGGTCGGCTGCCAGCGCCGTGCGCCGCACGGCCTCCGCCGCCGCCTCGGCATCCCGCCGCACCCTCCCGCCCTCGCGCCCCCGCCAGGTGAGCGCGCAATTATGGGCGACGCGGTAGATGAAGGTGATGGGCTGGCTGTCGCCGCGAAAGGCCGGCATGGCACGCCACACGGCCAGCATCAGTTCCTGGAGAAGGTCCGGCTGGTCGGCGGGCGGGGCAAAGCCCCGCGCGACCCGGTGCAGCAGGTCCAGATGCAACCGCATCCATTCCCGGAACATCGCCTCGCGCCCACCATCCATCATCCGCTCCCGTTCGATCCGATGGATTAGACAGGCGCCGACCCCGGTTCCTTACAGGGAATTTGGAAAAATCTTTGTGGGCATTCATCGGACGCCCAGCCGTAGGTCAGGTCGAGGGCAAAGCCCGAGCCCTGACATTCAATGGCACCGTCGCTTGTCAGGGCTCGCCTTCGGCTCGACCTGACCTACGCGGCGGGCTTGGTCTCTTGGGGAAGAACCGCCGAAAGGGTGCCGATCAGATGCTCAAGCTTGATGGGCTTGGCCAGGAAGGCCTGCATGCCGGCCTCGCGGCATTGCTGGCGGATTTCCGCCGATAGGTTGGCGGTCAGGGCGACGATGGGCACCCTGGCACCCTGGCCCTCCATGGCACGCAGCCGGCGGGCGGCCTCCAGCCCGTCCATGTCGGGCATGGACAGGTCCATGATGATGGCATCCACCGGCCGTTCGCGCACCACGGCGATGGCGTCGGCGCCGTTGCCGGCCTGCAGAACCTCCGCGCCCCGCTGCACCAGCAGTTCGGTGGCGACGAATCGGTTCACCTCGTCATCCTCCACCAGCAGGATGACGGGCCGCCCGCCGGCACCGGCCGGCAGGGCCGCCTGGATGGGGGCGTCATGGCGCGGCCGGTCCACGGGCAGCGGCACCAGCGGCAGGCACAAGGTGAACTGGCTGCCCTGGTCGGGATCGCTTTCCACCATCAAGCTGCCGCCCAGCATGTCGGTCAGCGACCGGGCGATGGACAGGCCCAGCCCCGCCCCGCCGAAACGGCGGGTGATGGAATTGTCGGCCTGGCTGAACATTTCGAAAATCTGGTCCAGCTTTTCGGGCGGAATGCCGATGCCGGTATCCACCACCTGAAACCGCACCCAATGCATGGGCGACGGGATGGTCAGGCCGGGCACCGCGCCCGGCGCCTCCACCCGATCGACCGACAGGGTGACGCGCCCGTGCTCGGTGAACTTGACGGCATTGTCCAGCAGGCACAGCAATATCTGGCGCAGGCGCTTGGCATCGGTGACCACGCCCGACGGCACCCCGTCGCCCGTGCGCAGGCTCAACGCCAGGCTCTTGCGCTCCGCCCTGGGCCCCACGGTGGACATCAGGTCGCCCAGCAGCAGGCCCAGATCGACGGGCCCCGGCTCCATCTCCAGCCGCCCGGCCTCCAGCCGCGCCATGTCCAGCACATCGTCGATCAGGGTCAGCAGGGCGGCACTGGAACTGCCCATCACCTCCAGCAG
The DNA here is from genome assembly GCF_048066115.1 of Niveispirillum sp. KHB5.9. Taxonomy (NCBI): domain Bacteria; kingdom Pseudomonadati; phylum Pseudomonadota; class Alphaproteobacteria; order Rhodospirillales; family Azospirillaceae; genus Niveispirillum; species Niveispirillum sp. KHB5.9. The sequence goes on from NZ_JBLTYX010000017.1 coordinate 96,344, forward strand.
CCTTATCTGGGCGGCATTCAGGTTATGGGTCTCCAGAATCTGGAGGCAGCCCTGGATGGCGTTGATCGGGGTGCGGATCTCATGGCTGATGGTGGCCAGGAATTCAGACTTGGCCCGGTCGGCGGCGCGCGCCTGCTCCGCCGCCGCCTCGGCCGCCGCCCGTTCCGCCGCCATGCGGTCCATCATGCGCAGCAATGCCGCCGCCGCCGTCCCCATGGCCACCGCCACCACGACGATGGGCAGCGCATAATAGAACAGCTGGTTGCCCAGGGTGGACGGGTCGAACACATCGCCCGGCCGGTTCAGCAGCAGGTCGGCGGCATAGGCGGTATTGACCAGCACCGTGATGGCCATGGCCGTCAGCAGCACCCATTCCGGCATCCGCCTTGGCTGCACCCCGGCCAGGCAGACCAGGGCAACGGCCAGCGCCACCTCGATAAAGCCGCAATTCAGCAGCTCGCGCAGCACCCCGTCATTGCGGACCAGGGCAACCGCCACCAGCACCGATACCAGCAGACCGCCAGCCAGCCAGCGGCGCCAGCGCAGCCGGCGACCGGCATAGATGGCGGCACCCTGCGCGAAGAAGAAGAACACCAGATTGTACAGCGTATCGCCCAGCAGGGCGACGGAGCCGGTCGCCAGCGTGAAGGGCCCCTTCACCAGGCTGATCAACGGCAGGGCCAGCAGCGCCGTGCCGAAGGCCAGCGCCCAGCACAGCGCATAGGTTTCCCGCCGCCCATATGCCCAGATGACGGCCAGCAACCCGCCCGCCCCCAGAAGGGGGGCGACATTGACCAGCAGCAGGGCATGTTCCAGGTTCATGTTCGTCAAATTGACAGCGGCGGCGATAAACAGAAGATTGAGCAGAGGCGCCATCTTGCAACAAGGCCGCACAATACGCAATCTCCAGCACAGGAATGGCTGGATCTTCATCATCTATAGTCGTGTATGCTTAATATAGCCGCTCCATTCATGAACACATTAACATGGATTTGCCTGGATTTTTTCCTGTCGACTTGTCACAAGGCTCTGCTGCTTGACAGGATGGCGGCGGACCGGACTGCGCATCGGGTTATCTTGTCCCGCGCTTCGTTCTGGCAAATGATTGGTCGATATGATTCAAAGGTCTGTCCGATGTGGATAATCCATCGGGCCAGAGGGGGCCGTCCGGGCGACGGCAAGGGAACGCCAATCCGGGGCACATGGTCATGAACAATCTCATCCGCGGGCTGCTGCTGACGATCGGGGCGCTGCTGCTGGGCAGCGCGCCGGCCGCCGCCTTCCGCCTGATCCCCATCGAAATGGAATTCGAGCCGTCGGGCCGTGGCGCCACGCAGATCTTCCGCGTGGAGAACGACACGCAACTGCCCATCGCCATCGAGGTGCATATCACCGGCCGCAAGATGGGCCCGGATGGGGAGGATCTGCCGGCCGAGCGTTCCGACGACTGGATCATCTTCCCCGAGCAGATCGTGCTGGAACCCAACCAGAGCCAGTCGGTGCGCGTGCAATGGACCGGTACCGCCGCGCCCGACAAGGAACTGGCCTACCGGCTGATCGCCGAACAGCTGGATGTCGATATCGGCCAGGCCCCGACGGAGGGCGGCAAGGTCAAGCTGCTGGTGCAGTACAAGGCCTCGCTCTATGTCACCCCGCCCGGCGTCAAGCCGCAGATCAACGTGCTGAGCGCCGGCCCGCGCCAGCTGGTCGACGGCGTGGTGATGGAGATGCAGGTGCGCAATGACGGCACCGCCCACAAGATCCTGAAGGACCCGACCCTGACCCTGTCGGCTGGCGGCAAGTCGGTCACCGTCCCCGCCGACCGGCTGGGCGGACTGGCGGGGGAGAATGTGCTGCCCGGCGTGACGCGCCATTTCCTGCTGCCCTGGCCGGGCGACCTGCCCAAGGGTCCGCTGCAGGCCAAGCTGAACCTGCCCTGACCTGACGCCGCCCACCACCCCTGACCATGCGCGCCTCCCCCTCCCCCCCTCTCCGGCGGTACCGGCGGCTGGCCATCGCCGGCCCGTCGGCCCTGGCGCTGGCCCTGGCGCCGGTGCGGCTGGCGCTGGGTGCGGGGTCGGAAACGCCGGCAGCCGCACCCACCCCGCCGCCGGCAGCATCCAAGATCACCGCGGACGAGCTGTTCAAGAAGGCGTTCGGACAGATGAAACAGGCCGCCACCAGCCAGAAGGCCGACATCCCCGTCTATTTCGACGGGTACGAAATCGGGCAGGTGCCGGCCGTGGTGTCGCTCAGCGCCGATGACACCACGGTGGACCTGCGCAAGCTGGCCGACCTGCTGCGCCCCATCGCCCAGGACGAACCCTTGCAGGCCCTGCTGGCCCAGGCCGGGCCCGACGGATATGGGGCACCGGCCCGCATGGCCAAGGCGGGCATCCAGCTCTCCTATGATGGCGGCGACCAGCTGGTGAAGGTCATCGTGCCAGCGGTGGCGCGCAAGCCGCGCGACCTGTCGGTGCTGGAACGCGGTGCTGCCGCGCGGGCCTATACGATCGTGCCGCAGGCCGATCTGTCGGCGCAGATGAACATGCGGGCGGCGGTGGAATATCTGTCGGTGCCCACCGGCCTGGGCGATGACGGTCTGGGCCCGCTCTCCGTCTCCTTCGAACCCGCCATCAACTGGAAGGGCTGGGTGGTGGAGGGCGAGATCAATTACCGGGAGGATGCCACCCGCACCTTGTCGCGCGGGCCGGTGCGCCTGGTCCATGACTTCGTCGATCGCGGCATCCGCTCGCAGCTGGGCGACCTGTCGGTGCCGGTGACGGGGGCGCAGGTGGGGCGCGCCATGGCCGGCATCTCCGTGGCCAAGAACTTCTCCATCCGCCCCTATGATCTGGTCCAGCCCGGCGGCAACCGCGAATTCATCCTGGACAATCCGTCGGTGGTGGAGGTCATCGTCAATGGCCGCCCCACCCGTACCTTCCGCCTGGAACCCGGCCCCTACAACCTGAACAATTTCCCCGGCGCATCGGGCACCAACGACGTGCAGATCCGCATCACCGACGCCTTCGGCCGCGAACAGACCATCGATTTCCCCTTCTTCTTCGACAGCCAGCTGCTGGCTGCCGGAGTGCAGGAATATGGCTACAGCCTGGGTGTGCCCTCGCAGGTGGTCGATGACAAATATACCTATGACGAGAAGGACCCGATCCTCTCCGCCTATCACCGCGTGGGCATCACCGACAATTTCACCCTGACGCTGGGCACCCAGATCGACAAGAGTGAAACCAGCGTCACGGCGGAGGCGCTGGTGGCCACGGCACTCGGCACCTTCTCCGTCGAACCGGCGGCCTATCTGCGGCGCACCGACTGGGGCACGGACGAGACCCCGGCCGACAAGAAGCACGGGTTCGGCGGCACCCTGCGCTACCGGTCCTACACCAACGGCGCCTCGGTGCTGGACAGCCAGGCCATCACCGCCCAGGTCAGCTGGTACGATCCGAACTACCGCTCCTTCGGTTCCACCTTCGTCTCCAACACCAAGCTGGATGCCGCCGCCCGCATCAGCCATCCCCTGTTCGCCGACATCACCGCCTCGCTGGGCGGGCGCTACCGCCTGACGCGCGGGCCCAACGAGGATGACAGCTACAGCGCCGACCTGGCCCTGCGCCGCCGCCTGTTCGAGACGGGCAATATCGACCTGACATTCAGCCATGGCCGCGACGGGTTCGGGGTGAAGGAAACCGGCCTCTATCTCACCACCCGCTTCATCTTCGATGGCGGGCGGCAGAGCGGGGGCGCCAGCATCGACACCATCTCCAGGCAGCAGCGCCTGGATTGGCGCTTTCAGTCGCTCTACACGGTCAACGCGTTTTCCGGCGGGCTGGAGCTGCTGAACGAGAAGGGCACGTCCGGCGACCGGGTGCAGGGCAACCTGAACTACACCAACCAGCGCTTCGACGCGCAGCTGCGCCAGGACACGGTGCGGCGCAGCCTGAACGACACCAAGGGCATCGAAAGCCGCACGCAGCTGTCGGCCGCCACCGCGCTCGCCTTCGCCGACGGTCATGTCGGCGTCACGCGGCCCATCACCAACAGCTTCGCCATCATCGTCCCCCATCCCCGCCTGGCCGGAAAGGATGTCGGCGTCGATCCGGTGGATGACCGCTACGTCGCGGAGACGGACTGGCTGGGCGTGCCGGTGGTGCCCAACATCTCCGCCTACCTGGTGCGCCCCATCCTGCTGGACGTGCCCGACGCCCCGGCCAATTACGACCTGGGCGAGGATCGGCCGGCGGTGCAGCCCGGCTACCGCTCCGGCACCATCATCACCATCGGCACCGACGCCATCGCCTCGCTGGTCGGCACGCTGATGACGGCCGAGGGCAAGCCGGCATCGCTGCTGTCGGGCGTGCTGCGCCCGGTGGGCATCAAGGATGCCAAGGATCTGGCCTTCTTCACCAACCGCGCCGGCCTGTTCCGCATCGACAGCGTGCGACCCGGCGACTGGCAGCTGATCATCACCGGCATGGAGAAGAAACCCTTCCCCATAACCGTGCCCAAGGAAGCGGAAGGTATCGTCAAGCTGGACCCGATCACCCTGCCAGGCGGTTGATATCAGGCCGCCGGTCGGCCCAGTCGGTGTCGCACTGGTACGCATGGCCCAGCGTCACCAGCACCCCTTCCCGCCACGGGGTGGAGAGGAGCTGCAACGATATGGGCATCCCGCCCGCATCCACCCCGCACGGCACCGCCAGCCCCGGCAGGTCCAGCCAGTTGGCGATGCGCACATAGCGGCTGAAGGGCAACCGCCCCTCATCCGCATCGGCCAGGGCCGGGGCCGTCAAGGGAACGGTGGGGGTCAGGAGGACGTCGTAATCCTGGGCCCAGGCATAAAACCGCGTCTGCTCCTGCCCCTGCACCCGGATCAGCCTGGACAATTCCGTATCCGTAACATCCTGACCGCCCCGTAACCGCCCCAGTACACCCCCATCCATTTCGGAACCGTAACGCTCTATCCGTTCCCACCACAGCCGCCAGGCCCGTCCCGCCATCAGCAGGCCCGACGGTTCCACGCAGGCCACCGGATCGATGGCGGGTGCGACCTCCACCAGCCTAGCCCCCAGCGCCTCCAGCCGGGCGAGTGCGGCCAGATAGGCGGCCCCCACCGCCCCCTCCACCCCGTCCAGGAACCGGTCGGGCAGCACCGCCAGCACCAGCCCGCGCGGGCTGGCCGCCAGCGCCTCGCCATCGTCGAACCGCGCCTGCCGGGCCAGCTTGGGCCCCGGCTCCACCGGTCCCGCCGCCGGATCCCGCATCACCGCCAGCATGCGGGCCACCTCCTCCACGGTCCGGGCCATGGGCCCGATCGTGTCCAGTTCCGGGCAGAGTGGCAGGCAGCCCGCCATCGGCACCCGCCCGCGCGTCGGCTTCAGCCCAACGATATTGTTCAGTGCCGAGGGGATGCGGATCGACCCACCGGTGTCGGTGCCCAGGGCCGCATCGGCCAGACCGGCGGCCACCGCGACGGCCGACCCGCTGGACGACCCGCCCGGCACCCGCACCGTCGCCGCATCCCACGGGTTGCGCGGCGTGGTGGTGGCGCGGTTGATACCCCAGGTGCCGAACGCCAGCTCAACCGTGTTGGCCTTGCCCAGCGCCAGCATGCCGGCCCCCATCAGCGATGCCGCCGCCGCCGCATGCGCCGGCGCGTCGGCCACCACGGCCGTGCGGCAGCCCCCACCCGTGGGCAGGCCGCGCAAATCCAGCAGATCCTTCACCGCCAGGGTGCGCCCGGCCAGCGGTCCCTTGGCTGCCGCCCGGTCCTGCTTCCACGCCTCCTCCCGCACCCATTCCGGCTCCACCAGGGCGAAGGCCCGCAGATGCGGGTCGAACCGGGCGATACGGTCCAGGGCGGTCTCGGCGATGCGGGCGAAGTCGGTCATGGCGGATGGGCTGCCTTTGCGTGGGGTGCGGCATCATAGCGGCTGCGCCGGCCCGATCTATGCTTTTGGTTCCCACCAAACCGCTTGGATTGCCGCCCCCGGAACTGGCATTGTGATTGCATCCACCTGCGGTGGTGCCGATGATGCTGGAATGGAAATGCCGACCACCCTCCGCCTGCCCCGTTTCACCCTCGCCATGGCCGCGTGCCTGCTGCTGGCCACACCGGTCCCGGCGAAGGAAAGCGACCGCTGCGAGATCGACATCAACAGCATCGACCGGATCGAACCCACGGCCGAATACGACCCTTATGGCGGCAACGCCACCGGCTACCACACCATCGAGCTGGAGCATGATGACGGCCCGGCCTGCGCCCTGCTGGTCGGCATCGACGATGGAGGCAATGGCGGCCGCATCATGGACAGTTCCAAGGACCGGCTGGTCTATGACCTGTACAAGGACAGCCGGCTCAGCCAACGGGTGGGGGACATAAGGGGCAATGAGAGCAACATGTTCGCCCTGCAGATGGACAAGAAGAACGACGAGGCGTCGATCCAGGTCTTCTCCAACATCCCCGGCGGGCAACTGGTGCCCAAAGGCACCTATTCGGACCGGGTGACGGTCAATGTCTATCAGCTGATCGATGGGATCCCCGTCGGCCCCATCGCTTCGCGCACCGCCCAGGTCCGCACCAAGGTGCGGACGGTGGTCACCGCCAGCGTCATCGTCAATGGCGTCACCCGTCCCCTGAACGGATCGGTGGGCACGCTGGACCTGGGCGACCTGACGCGCGGCAGCAACGGGCGCTTCGATCTGGATATCAGCGGCAATGGCGATTATTCGCTGTCGCTGTCGTCGGAAAATGGCGGCCGTCTGGTCACGTCGGGCGGCGGCGGCATCAATTACCAGCTTTATGTCGCCGGCCGCGCCGTCTCGCTGAGCCGGGGAACCAATGTCGATCTGGGTGGTGCCGGCCGCTATGAGATGCGGGTGGAAACCGGCACGCCGGGCCAGGTTCTGGCCGGTACCTATCAGGACAACTTGCTCTTGACCATCACCGCCAATTAGGGTGGTTGCTTAGAACACCGTCGCGGCGCGGATAAACCGCCGTGGTTGCCCAGAACGGGTGGAAAGGATCTGCCATGGTGCGGATGGGAAGTTTCTTTGCGGGCGGCACCCTCACGCTCTGCCTGCTGCTGGCAGCACCTTCCGCCTGGGGTCAGACCGCCCAGGGCACCATCACGCTGCGCGCCACCGTCACCGCCACCTGCGGCATCAGCCTGTCCACCGGCAACGCCACCCTGGACCTGACCGGCGGCACCACCAACATCCCCGTGGCCACGGTCGATGAGCGCTGCAACGCCGCCAACGGCTATACGGTCAGCCTTTCGTCAAAGAATGGTGGCAGCCTGTCGTCGGGCAGTGCCAACATCGCCTATACGCTGCATTATGGCGACAGCAACAGTGCCGCCGACGGCAGCCTGGCCACCAGCCGAGCCGTGACTGGTACCGGCCGGCAGACGGTGCTGTCCGTCTCCGTCCCCGGCGGGGCCCAGCGTCAGGCCGGCCAATACGAGGATACGGTGACCATCGCCATCGCCGCGAAGTGATAGAATAGTTAAGGCTGGCGACCGCCGGCCCGGCGCACGTGCGCCGCAAGCCAAGCCCGCGGACGCGGGCGCCCGGCGTTTGAGGGAACAAAAACATGACCACGCGTCCTCGGTTCCACCTGGCCTTCCCGGTTCATGATCTGGCCGCCGCCCGCGCCTTCTATGGCGAACTGCTGGGCTGTGCGGAGGGGCGCAGCAGCCCGGAATGGGTGGATTTCGACCTTTACGGCCATCAGGTCGTGGCCCATCTGGCACCCGACGAATGTGGCCATGCCGACACCAACCCCGTGGACGGGCATGACGTGCCCGTGCGTCATTTCGGCCTGATCCTGGATTGGGACGACTGGCATGCGCTGGCCGACCGGTTCCGCGCGGCGGACCAGCGCTTCATCATCGAACCCGGCATCCGCTTCAAGGGCCAGGTGGGCGAACAGGCCACCATGTTCCTGCTGGACCCCTCGGGCAATGCGCTGGAATTCAAATCCTTTCGCGACGAGAGCATGATTTTCGCGCGCTGAAGGCCGGCGACCGCCGGCCCGCCGCACGTGCGGCGTAAGCCAAGCCCACGGATGTGGGCGCCCGGCGCCTGAGGGAACGCAAGAATTCCTCAACATATTCCCCAAATGACCTATGTCGCAGGGGCGTGGCGAAATACATGCAACGCTCTTGGCGTCTGTTCCCGCACACGTTAGTCTATACGCTGGGCGGGACGGTTACTTGTTGGTCCGACGAGGGCCAAAGGGCGGTCATGATGGGTGACGAAGGGCGGGGCTTTGGAACGATGATCAGATTGACCCGCATGGGCGACGCACCCATTGAACATCTCACGCCCGACCGCAGCGAAGCGCCGGTCAGCGAAGTCTCGCTTTATGCGGATATCGCCCGCGTCATCGACCATATGCAACGCCGTTTGCACGATGTGGTGCGGGTGGAGCTGGGGCGTATCGGCGTCGACGACATCAGCCCGATGCAGGTGCTGATGCTGCTGAATATCGGCCATGATGAACTGACGGTCCGCGACCTGATGGAGCGCGGCTATTACCTGGGCTCCAATGCCAGCTACAATCTGAAGCATCTGGTCGAACAGGGTTATGTCGATCGTGGCGCGTCCGCCCGCGATCGCCGCGCCGCCCGTCTGCGCCTGTCGGAGAAGGGCGAATGGCTGTGCACGGAGATCGGCAAGCTGGAAAGCCGGCAAGCCAGCCAGCTGCTGCGCACCCCTTCCGACGCCCATGACCTGGACACCACCTATCGCATGCTGCGCCGCCTGGAGCGGTTGTGGGGGGATGTCGTGCGTTACGACAGCCGTGGCCAGGACTGATCCATGATGATGCCCCCGAACACCGGGGACCCCGAAGGCCCCCTGCGTCCCATCCTGCGCTCCCGGCTGAACAGCAGCGACGTTGATCGCCTGCTGCACCAGCCCGGCACGCGGCCGCGCATCGACACCATGACCAAGCTGGTCATGGAGATGGAGGAAGGCGACCTTACCGACGCGGAAAAGCGTCTGGCGCTGGACATCCTGCGCGCCTTCGCCGCCGATGCGGAGACCGAGGTGCGGGCCGCCGTGGCCTGGCAGATCCATAACAGCCCCATCCTGACCGGCGAGATGGCCGAAAAGCTGGCCCGCGACGTGGCGCAGGTGGCCGTGCCCATCCTGAAATATTTCGACGGGCTGCCGGAGAAGCTGCTGCTGGAGGTCGTGGCGGAGCGCGACCCGCAGAAGCAGCTGGCCATCGCCGGCCGCCGCACCGTGTCGGCCGCCGTGTCCGCCGCCCTGGTGGAAACCGGCAATGTCGTCACCGTCGTCCACCTGCTGCGCAACAAGGGCGCGGCCGTGCGCGAGGCCACCCTGAACCGCGCGGCCGAGCGTTTCGGGCAGTTCCGCATCGTCGCCGACAGCGTCGCGGCGCGGCCGGAAGTGACCATGGCGGTGGTGGAACGCATGATCGCCCTGGTGTCGGAGGATGTGCGCCAGCAGCTGATCCGCGACCACAACATCGAACCGGCCCTGGCCAAGCGCCTGGCGGAGGGCGGGCGCGAGGCGGCGACCCTGCGGGTGCTGCAGCCGCTGCTGCTGTCGCGCGACGATGCCGAAATGGTGGCCAAGCATCTCTACCGCCAGGGCCGGCTGACGCCGCAGGTGCTGTTCCGCGCGCTGTGCGCCGGCGACCTGGAACTGTTCGTGGCCGGCATGGCGGCGCGCGCCAACATCACGCCGCAGGCCGCCGGCATCCTGGCCTGGGATGACGGCATCCTGGGCCTGCATTGCCTGATGGAGGCGGCGAACATCCCCGGCCCCCTGACGGCCCCGTTCCGCACGGCGCAGCAGGTGGCGCTGGAAACCGACTATGCCAGCGGCGAGTGCACGCGCGAGCGGTTCCAGCAGGCGGTGCTGGAGGTGCTGTTCGACAAGTTCGCCGACACGGCGGAACGGGAGATCGATGAACTGCTGATGCAGATCTCCGACCAGCCCGGCATCGATATCGGCGCGGCGCTGAACCCCATGCGGGCGTGAGATGAAGCTCACCTGCTTCGCCATGCATGACGAACCGCCGCTGCTGCGCCCGGCACCGGCCACGCGGGATTGGATGGACGGCACACCGCAAGCCTATGCCTATCGCTGCCTGCCGCTGAATATCGCCAACGCCCATGGCTGGGAAATCCTCTGCCGCACCGGCTTCACCGCCCATTGGGATGGGGGGGCGGGCAAGGACGCCATCGCCATCACGCCCGATCCCGGCACGGTGGCCCCGGCCATCAGCCATTTCGGCTCCGGCGTCCTGACCTTCCATATCGAGGCTTTGTTCCGCACTGAACCGGGCTGGAGCCTCTATGCCCAAGGCCCGGTGAACGCGCCCAAGGACGGCATCGCGCCGCTGACCGGTATCATCGAGACGGACTGGGCGCCCTACAGCTTCACCATGAACTGGAAATTCACCGCCCCCGGCCGCGTGGCAAGGTTCGTGGCCGGCGAACCGTTCTGCGCCATCTTTCCCGTGCGCCGCCGCATGCTGGAGGATGTCGAGCCGGAAATCCGCTCCATCAAGGACGATCCGGAGCTGGAGCGGCGGTTCCAGGAATGGTCGTCGGGCCGCATGCGCTTCAACGCCGAACTGGCCCAGCCCGGATCACCGGCCCAGGCCGAGAAATGGCAGAAAAGCTATTATCTGGGCCTGCTGCCCGACGGCACCCAGGCCGACCCCGACCACCTGATCAAGCTGCGCCCGCCGGGGTTCGCGGATAAGCGGTGATATCAAATCCCGATGAGTGAACTCATCGGGATTTGATACGGCGGCGACTGCCGCCGCGCCGCACGTGCGGCGTAGCCAAGCCCACGGATGTGGGTGCCGGCGACTGAGGCCCGATGATCGATTTCGATCATCGGGAACTTGTGTAACCCCTACACCATGTGCCAGGCCATCCGCGCCACCAGCACGGCATTGACCAGCATCAGCAGCGGCGTCAGCTTCGCCGCCACCCCGCGCCAGCGGTTGGCCGCCGCCCCGCCCAGCAGGCCGACGGCCATCAGCGCCGGCACCGTCCCCGCCCCGAAGGCCGCCATCATCACCATGCCCGACAGGGGATCGCCCGTGCCCATGGCCGATGCCAGCCCCGCATAGACCAGCCCGCAGGGCAGCAGCCCCAGCGCCAGCCCCAGCAGATAGCCGTTGATCCCGCCCGGCCTGGCGAACAGCGGCCGCAGCGGCCGGGTCAGCGCCCTGCCCACCCCTTCCGCCCAGCCGCCACCGGTGCCCGAAGCCAGCCGCGGGAACAGTCCCACCAGCCCCTGGCGCAGGAACAACAGTGCGGCCAGCGCCAGGATGGCGGCCAGAACCCAGGCCACACCCGCCGCCCGGGTCACCATGCCGCTGCCCGCCGCGACCAGCCCGCCCAATGCGGCATAGGTGGTGATGCGGCCCAGATGATAGGGCAGCAGCATCGATCCCCGCGCCCGCGCCAGGGCGGGGCCGGGCACCGCCGACAGGGCGCCGGCCTGGGCCAGCACGAAGGGCCCGCACATGCCCACGCAATGCGAGAGCCCGCCCAGCATCCCCGTCGTGAACATAGCGGCCGCCAGCGACCAGACCATGCCGTCCATCATCACCCCCTTGTGGTGAGGCGTTTATCGCATGACCGGTGCGGCCTTTCCTTGACGGGGATCAATCATTCACCCGGCGATCTATACGCCCGCGAACAGGCCGGCGATGGTGGTGACGGCGCGTTCGGCCTCCGCCCGGTCGGGCGTGGCATCCTCGATCCCGAAGCCGTAATATTCATCCGCCCCCGTCACCTGGAATACCCAGCCGTCGCGGCGCGGCACAAAGGAGACCTGGTTGAAGAACAGGCCGTAGCGGATATCCCCGTCCGGGATCATCCGCGCCAGCTGCCCGCGCACCGGCACCAGGGAATTGTCGCCGAACAGCGCCTTGGCGCCATAGCCGGTGCAATTGACCAGGGTCTTCTGCGGCAGGGCCGACAGGTCCGCCGGGCTATGGAATTCCCGCACCTCGATCCTGCCGCCCAGCTCCAGGAAGCTGGACAGCAGATAGTGGGAGTATGAGGCGATGTTGAACATCATGCCCGACACCGACAGCACCTCGCGTTCCCCGAACGGATGGCTGCCGGCGGCGTAGTTGACCCGCGGGCTGCGCAGTTCCGGCGTCATCTCCCGCGTCAGGCCATGGGCGAAGGCGGGACGGTCGTCATGGGCAGGTGCCGCGCCGTTGCCGGGGGCCAGGACGACATGGTTGTCGATCCATTCCACCGGCGTGCCCGCCAGGCCCAGCAGGGTCTGGTAGCGGTCGAAGCTGGCCCGCGCCATGCCGGCCCACTGCGCCTTGAATTCCGGGGTGGCGTGCGCCTCCAGGCAGATGCGGCTGTCGGGCGACCAGACGCCGGTGGCCAGCGAGGACCGGGTCTGCGGCGGCAGTTCCCTGGCATGGATGGTGACCTTCGCCCCCGCCCGCTGCAATTGCAGCGCCGTGGTCAGGCCAATGGCGCCGCAGCCGATGACGGCGATGTCCTTCGCCCCCGTGCCCATGGCCAGGTCGGTGGCGATCATCGCCGATCCCCAGGACAGCGACCAGCCGGACCCGCCATGGCCGTAATGATGCACCAGATCCTTGTCGCCCAGCTTCATCCGCTCGATCCGTGGCCCTTGCGGGCGGAAGGGGCGGGTGCAGACGGTGATCTGGGTGATGCGGTCGATGCTGGCCCGCAGCGGCGGCACGGTCAGGACCGGCCCCTTGGGTGCCGCCACCTGCACCTTGCCCGGGCCGGTAGCGCAACCGCCCAGGAATGCCAGGGAAAGGGCGGCACCGCCGCCGGTCAGCAGGGAACGGCGGGCAAGGGCGGGACGGGTCATGCGGGACCTCTTTGCTTCCGGCGGACGAAACAGGGCGGGAGCGTAAGCCATAAGACCGCCAATAACAAAGGCCTGGGAGCGATCCGCCGCCATCCGGCCCACGAAATTTGCTGGGCCTTGCACCAAGTTTTCCTGTGGCCGCATGCTGAACGGTCACTGTCGATATCCATTGGCCCGGAGGCACCCGATGCCCGTTCCCCGCACATTGACGGCCTGGGTTCTGCTCCTATGCCTGCCGCTGCTAGCGGGCTGCACCGGCGGATTGGCGCCGTGCGATGCCGCCTTCAGCAAGCGCCAGCTCTGGAACATGCCCCCCGACATCGCCGCGGCACGGGTGATGGCGCAGGTCACCGGCCGACTGGACCCGGAACCGGCCCGGCGGAAAGGCAGGCAGCCGACACAAGTCCTGGAAAGCTGGTTCGCCGACATGAAGCCCGTCTCCACCGCCTTCGCCGGTCTTTGCCGCCGGGCCTGGCTGCATGTCGGGTTCGAACCGGTGGGGCAGGTGCCGGTTGACGCGGATGCCGATACGCCAGTCCAGGCCCGCATCCTGAATGTCACGCGGCGCTATGCCATGCTGGCCACGCCCGCTCCCATGGCCTGGCCGGAGCCAGAATATCAGGGACGGCGCACGGACTGCACCGGGATGCCATCGAACGGGTTCGACATGTTCACGGCCGATGATGATGACACGGCCGCCGCCGGCCATTGGCTGACGGCACGGGTGGGGGAAGCACTGGCCGCGGGCCGGGCGCTGCCATTGACCCTTGAATGCAGCCAGCCCAAGGACTGGAAAGGGCCAAGCTGCCTGGAGGAGGTCGTCCGCGATGTCCGCCCCGACCGGCTGCGCGAGGTGGTGGCGCTGGACACCGTCTCGCGCTGCGCCGATGGCTTGCCGGGACGGGGTTCCTATCGATGCTACCGGCTGGATTTCACCGAAACAGTCCTCCTGGCGGTGGTGGATCTGACGCGTGTGATGCGGGAAGGGCCGGCGGGCATCGTCCGGCTGGAGGCCAGCCAGCAGATCGTGCTGTGGCATGAACGGGTGGAGTAGCCCCGCCACCTGACTACGTATTCAAGGGGCCGTGCCGTTGACGGGTGCCCCCACCCCCCGCATGGTCGCCGGCAACAAAGCATAAATCTTAGGGGGAGAGCGGGACCATGCAGAAGCCCAGGCTGAGCCTGATCCAGATCTGGAACATGTCCATCGGCTTCCTGGGCATCCAGGTGGCCTTCGGCCTGCAGAACGCCAATGCCAGCCGCATCTTCCAGACGCTGGGGGCGGACATCAACGAACTGGCCATCCTCTGGGTCGCGGCCCCCCTGACCGGGCTGCTGGTGCAGCCGGTCATCGGACACCTGTCGGACAAGACCTGGGGGCGGCTGGGCCGGCGCCGGCCCTATTTCCTGCTGGGCGCCATCCTGGTCACGTGCTCGCTGCTGATCATGCCGTCGTCGCCGGCCTTGTGGTTCGCGGCGTCGATGCTGTGGATCCTGGATGCCAGCATCAACATCACCATGGAACCGTTCCGCGCCTTCGTGGGCGACCTGCTGCCCGATGAACAAAGGATGAGCGGTTTCGCGGCGCAGAGCTTCTTCATCGGCGTCGGTGCCGTCGGCGCGTCGGCCCTGCCCTGGATGCTGACCCACTGGTTCGGCATGGATAACACCGCCGCCCCCGGCATGGTGCCGCTGACCGTGCATATCGCCTTCTATGTCGGTGCCGCCGCCATCCTGCTGACCGTGCTGTGGACGGTGCTGACCACCAGGGAATATTCGCCCGACCAGATGGCGGCATTCGAGGCCGCGAGGCTGGCCCGGCGCGGCGTGGACGCGGTCACCCGCATCGACCGCCCGGCCGGTACCTTCCAGCGCTGGGGCCTGCTCTCCGCCCTCATCGGCCTTGCCGTCACCCTGGCGGTGGGGGCCGCGGGGCTGGAGAAGGAGGTCTATATCCTGGGCGCCGGGCTGATCGCGTTTGGTGCCGCGTTGCTGGTCCATGCCGGACTGAAGGCGGCGGGCAAGGGCGATAACGGGTTCAGCGAGGTGATGGAGGACCTGTTCGCCATGCCGCCCGTGATGCGCCGGCTGGCATTGGTGCAGTTCTTCAGCTGGTTCGCCCTGTTCGCCATGTGGATCTACACCACCTCGGCCGTCACCGGCTTCCATTACCAGACCAGCGATACGGGGTCCCAGGCCTATAATGACGGGGCGGATTGGGTGGGGCTGCTGTTCGCGGTCTATAATGGCGTGGCCGCCATCGCCGCCTTCCTGCTGCCCGCCATCGCCCGGCTGCTGGGCCGGCGCGGCGCGCACATGGTCTGCCTGGGTCTGGGCGGGGCGGGGCTGATCAGCTTTCCGCTGATTTCCGACCCTTCCCTGCTGTGGCTGCCGATGATCGGGGTGGGCTTCGCCTGGTCGTCGATCCTGTCGGCCCCCTATTCCATCCTGTCGGCGGCGGTGCCGGCGGCGAAGATGGGGGTCTATATGGGCATCTTCAACATCTTCATCGTCGTGCCCCAGGTCCTGGCCGCCAGCATCCTGGGTGCGGTGCTGCGCGCCGGCTTCGGGGGCGAGGCGATCTGGGCCCTGGTGCTGGGCGGCGGGGCGATGATCCTGGCGGCCCTGTCGATGCTGGCCGTCAGGGACGAAAGCTGACGCTTGCCTTCATCGCCCAACCCGGTCATTCCATTCGCAACGGATAACAAGATCGGGTGAGGCAATCCATGTCGTTCCATTCCAAACTGGCCGGTGCGGCCGCCGCCATCGCGCTGCTGACGGGGGCCGCCAGTGCCGAAACCGTGCTGATCCAGGCCGGCACGCTGCTGGCCGTGCCGGGCAAGGCGCCCTTGTCGCAACAGACCCTGGTCGTCACCGACGGCAAGGTCGGCGCGGTCAAGGCCGGCTATCTGGATGCCGCCGGGGCGGGTGCGCCCGCCGGGTCGCGCGTCATCGACCTGCGCGACAGTTTCGTGCTGCCCGGCCTGATCGACTGCCATGTGCATCTGACCGGTGAGCTGGGCCCCCGCTCGCAGCTGGCCGAGGTGCAGGACGATCCGGAGGAAACGGTGCTGGACGGCGTGGCCTATGCCCACCGCACCCTGATGGCCGGCTTCACCACCGTGCGCGACCTGGGCGCGCCGGCCCGCACCGGCTTCGCGCTGCGCGACGCCATCAACAAGGGGGAGGTGCAGGGCCCCACCATCCTGGCGGCGGGCATGATGGTGTCCATCACCGCCGGCCATGGCGATGTCAACGGCTTCAGCGAGGAGGTCACCCACGCGCTGCGCCCGGAAAGCCTGTGCAATGGTGCCGATGATTGCCGCCGTGCGGTGCGCGAGCAGATCCGCAAGGGTGCGGATGTCATCAAGCTGGCCACCACCGGCGGGGTCCTGTCCAACATCGCCGCCGGCACCGGCCAGCAGATGTTCGATGACGAAGCGAAAGCCATCGTCGATACCGCCCATCTGATGGGTAAGAAGGTGGCCAGCCACGCCCATGCGGCCGGCGGCATCAACCTGGCCCTGCGCAGCGGCGTGGACAGCGTCGAGCATGGTTCCTACCTGGATGCCGAGGGCATCAAGCTGCTGAAGGAAAAGGGCGCCTACCTGGTGCCCACCCTGCTGGCCGGCTATACGGTCGTCGGCATGGCCAAGGCCAGCACCACCCTGACGCCCGCCCAGGCGCAGAAGGCGCTGGAGGTGGGCGAGCGCATGAAGTCCAGCTTCGGCAATGCCGTGAAGCAGGGCGTCAAGGTCGCCTTCGGCACCGACAGCGGCGTCTCCCACCATGGCGAGAACGCATACGAGTTCAAGCTGATGGTGGAAGCCGGCATGCCCGCATCCGATGCCATCAAGTCCGCCACGGTGAATGCCGCCGACCTGCTGGATCGCGGCACCCGCATCGGCACGCTGGAAGCCGGCAAGGATGCCGACATCATCGCCGTGGCCAAGAGCCCGCTGGAGGATGTGACGGAACTGCGCCGCGTGCGCTTCGTCATGCGCCAGGGCACGGTACATAAGGAAGCCGGGACCCCGGTGGCCTTCATCCCCAAGACTTGAGGTCAAAACGGAAATCCGGAATGATCACCGCGATCATTCCGGATTTCCGTTTCAACATCGCCCAAGTGAAACATGATGCAACATGAAACGCGTTGCGGTTTCACTTGGGAGCCGGATTTCCGGAATATCCGCAGATAGGATATATTACCTATACCCGATATCGGCATTCAGGGCAACGATCCCGGCACCCCGGCATGGACAGCCCGCGGCCCGCCTGTCAAAATCCCTGCAAATCAAAGCCGAACCACAACCGGCAAAGGGGAAGCATGGCGATCTATCAGGATGATGACGGCAACCTGTTCACGACCGACCGGCCGGGACCGGTGATCTCCCCCTCGATTACGCTGGGCGATTGGGGCCGGTGGCAGCCGACTAGGCTGATCCATCCAAGGCATTTGGCCCCGATGGTGCGCGCCAGTCTGCTCACCCTCCTGGCCAGTCTGGCGCTGGGAAGCTTGTCCTTGCTGTTCTTGCTTCGCGGTGACCGGCCGACATCCGGCGTGCTGGGTGCCCTGGCCTATCTGGTGATCACCATCGCGCCGACGATCATCCGCAACCGCCATAGCGAACCGCTGCTGCCGGCCACGCCGCTACATCCCTTGCGGCCCCAGCCCCGGGCCCCGCTGGTGCTGGACATCGCCAACAAGCTGGGCAGCGCCATCTTCATCACGATCATGGCCGTGAACCTGCTGCGCGGCAGTCCCGAGAGCCTGTGGAGCCTGGGTTTCGGCCTGCTGGCGGCGGTGATCAGCCTGATCCTGGCGGGACAGGTCGCCCTGTCGCTCTATGGGCTGCGCCGCGCAGGGCATGGATGCTGCCCGCCGCAATCCTGGTCATCCAACTTACGTTGATGGCTTTGGCGACGAACGACAGTCTTTTCGTCGCCATGGGCCCGCTGCCGCCCATGGTGGCGTTGCGGGGCGGGGCCGAATCGCGCGAATCGCCTCGGCGGTCCCAGACAGCCGGAACCGGCTGATGGCGCTGTACGTGGGCAAGGACAGGCAACATTACTGGTCGGCCCGCGCGGATCTGGAGACGCAGGCGGAGAAACGGCCGGTGCGGCTGTTCCGGGTGAACGCGTATCTGTTCGATACCTGCAACATCCTAGGCATCGTCCTGGGGGTGGCGTCGCTGCTGATGGCGGGTGCGGCACTGGCGCTGATGGCGATGGGGGACCCGCGCTGTATAGTTCCTGCCCTGGGGGCCTGTTTCCTGCCGGTCCTCACCTGCATCATCATGCTCTGGCTGTGCAGCCGGCCGATGCGCTTCCAGGGACGCCTGCGCCTGCTGCGACCACAGCCACTGGGTTACGTGCTGTTCTATCAGGCACAATTGCTGGGAGGGGCCCTCTTCATGGGGTTCATCCTGTGGATGGCGCACAGGCCGGAGGCGGGCAGGCCGCCGGACTGGTGGTTCAACGCATTGCTGGGCCTGATGATTGCCGAATGCCTGCGCAGCAGTTTCATGCATCTGTACCGGCTTCGCCGCGCGCTGCGGAGCGCGCAAGGCAAGGGGAATTGACCTGAATGCCGCTTTACCAGGACGACCAGGGCCATCTCTACTGGCATGACCGCATCGCCGCGACACTCGCCCCGGTGCCGCCGTCCGAGCAGCAGGCCGCGCACGGCATCTGGCCCAAGATCGCCCGCATCCGGCCGGGCCGGGCGCGGTGGCTGCAAAGGGGGTGCCTGGGGCTGATGGGAGCGGCACTGGTGCTGGCCGCATTGTCGATGCCGGTGGCGTCGCATGACTGGCCGCTGTCACTGGGGCTGGCCGTCCTGGGCTTCGCCGTGGCGGCGTTTGCCAAACTCTTCTTCATCGACACGCTGTGCACGGAGCGCGTGCGGTTCGACCGGCCGCTGACCCTGGCGCCCACCCAGCCCTGGGCACCGGGCCTGCTGCGACTGGGTCTGGTCCTGTCCATGGCCGGGCCGGCCCATGCCCTGTTCTGGGCGCCGGGGCTGGATGTCATGGGCGGAGCCGGGCGGTCGGTGTTCGTCCTGCTGCTGCTGGCCTGGCTGGTCTGGCGGCAGGCGTGGCGCTGGAGACGGGAACGCAAGGCGATAAAGCTGGCGGTGACAGGCCTCACCGGTTCCGCAGCCACTCCACCAGCGCCCTGAGCGGCCCCGGCACATGCCGGCGGCTGCTGTAATAGAGGTACGGACCCGAAAAACGCAGCGACCAGTCGGGCAGCGCCTCCACCAGTTCCCCCGCCGCGATATGCGGGGCCAGCAATTCCGCGAAGGTGTAGATCCAGCCCAGCCCGTCCATCGCCGCACCGGTCAGCAGGTGGCTGTTGGAGGCGACCAGCGGGCCGGACGGGTTCAGCTTCACCCCCTCCCCGTCGCACTCGAACTCCCAGGGCAGCAGCGCGCCGCCGGGGAAGGACTGGCGCAGGCAGGGGCGCGACAGCAGGTCGGTGGGATGCTGCGGCAATCCATGCTGCGCAATATGGGCCGGTGACGCAGCCAGAAGATAGCGCTGCACCCGCGGCCCCATCGGTACCGCCACCACATCCTGGGCCAGCGCCTCCTCATAGCGCACACCGGCATCGAAGCCGGCGGCGAAGACATCGACGAAGGCGTTCTCCTCCTCCACCTCCACCCGCACACCGGGATGCGCCGCCAGGAACGGCCCCAATATATCCGGCAGCACCACCCGCGCCACGATGCCGGGCACGTTCAGGCGCAGGGTGCCGAACGCCGTACCGCGATATTGGTCCAGCCCGTCCAGCGCCTGGGTCACCGCCGCCATGGCCGGGGTCAGGCTGTCCACCAGCCGTTGGCCGGCCTCCGTCGGCGTCACGCTGCGCGTTGTGCGGTGCAGCAAACGCATGCCCGTCGCCTCCTCCAGATCGCGCACGGCCTGCGACAGGGTGGAGGCGGAAACACCGCGTTCACGTGCCGCACGGCGGAAATTGCGGTGCCGCGCCACAGCAAGAAAGGCGTCGAGATCGGACAGGGAATGCGGCTTCATTGTACGGATTTCCGAACAGGTCATTCAGATATAGCCGGATTATCGCATAATCTCACCCCTGGCAGAATGGCCCCATCGCAATTCGATTGCCGGAGCCGCAACCATGCTGAACCAACGCACCCTCTGGGCCCATGGGCCCGCCACCGCCCCGCTGGCCCTTGGCTGCATGGGCATGTCCGACATGTACGGCCCCGCCGACCGGGCCGAAAGCATCGCCACCATCCATGCCGCCTTGGATGCCGGCATCAACCTGCTGGATACCGGCGATTTCTATGGCATGGGCCATAACGAGATGCTGATCGCCGAGGCGCTGAAGGATCGGCGGCGCGAAGATGTGGTGATCAGCGTCAAGTTCGGCGCCCTGCGCGGACCGGAAGGCGCCTTCCAGGGCTATGACGCGCGGCCCAAGGCCATCCGCAATTTCGTCGCCTACAGCCTGAAGCGGCTGGGCACCGACCATATCGACATCTACCGCCCCGCCCGCCTGGACCCCGACGTGCCGATCGAGGATACGGTGGGTGCGGTCGCCGATCTGGTCAAGGAAGGCCATGTCCGCCATATCGGCCTGTCGGAAATGGGCGCGGACACCATCCGCCGCGCCGCCGCGGTGCATCCGATCAGCGATCTGCAGATCGAATATTCGCTGATCAGCCGCGGGATCGAGGATGCGATCCTGCCCACCTGCCGCGAACTGGGCATCGGCATCACGGCGTACGGTGTGCTGTCACGCGGCCTGATCAGCGGGCATTGGACCAGGGACAAGAGCAGCGCCGGCTTCCGCGCCATGAGCCCGCGCTTCCAGGGGGAGAACCTGGACCATAATCTGGCGCTGGTGGAAGTGCTGCGCGGCGTGGCCCAGCGCATCGGCGCCAGCGTGGCCCAAGTGGCCATCGCCTGGGTCGCCTCGCGCGGGGCCGACATCGTGCCGCTGGTGGGCGCGCGGCGGCGGGATCGGCTGGCGGAGAGCCTGGGTGCTGCGGCGCTGGTGCTGTCGGCGGATGAGCTGGCCGCCATCGAGGCGGCGATCCCGGCCGATGCGGCGGCGGGCGACCGATACCCGACGGTGCAGATGGCGCATCTGGATAGTGAGCGGTGAAGGGGGTGTAAGGCGGGGACGTTTGGGTGCCAGAGCCCCATTAATATCCACCGTCACCCCGGTGACAAGCCGGTGCCCAGCGTGAGGCGCGGTCAGCGCCGATATGACTCATGTCGCGGCTGACGCCGCTCTGCGCCTGGGCCCCGGCTTTCGCCGGGGTGACGGTAGAGTTGGCGGCATGCGAGGTGCCCAGAGTTACGCTACCGCTCCGGTCCCACCATCCGCATGAACATCTCCACCATCGTCCGCACATGCCGTTCCCGCTCCCCATCATCCAGCGGTGGGCACAAACCTGTGGCGATGCGGAAGAATTGTTCGCCATGCACCATCATGCAGAAGGACTGCGCCCCGGCCATCGCGTCGGGGCAATAGACCGCGCCGCGTTCATGCAGCCCCGCCAGATAATTGCGCAGTGCGGCCAGCAGGATGTCCGGGCCGCAGCGGAAATAAATCTCCGCCAGGCCGGGGAACTTGATCCCCTCCCCCATCACCATGCGCCACAGGCCCTGCGCCTCCGGGTCCATCAGCAGATCCAGCAAGGCGCGCGCGATGCGGGTCAGCGTCTCGCGCGGACACAGGGCCGAGAGATCGGGGGCCGATAACGGCTCCATGATCTCCCCGCAGCGCTGCGTCATCATGGCCTCGAACAACCCCTCCTTGCTGCCGAAAAGTTGATAGAGTGTGGACAGCGAGCCGCCCGACCGCCGGACAATGGCGGAAAGGCTGGCGCGCTCGAACCCGTGCTCGAAAAAGATGGCGGCGGCGGCGTCGATCATGGCTTGGCGCCGCGCAACCATACGGGGAGAGTGGTCGGCGCTGTCGGCGGCGTGTTCGGTCGTCATCGGCGGATCATGGCATTTCCGGTTCCGGCACCGCAATGGTGCGGGGCGTGATCGCCGTCACTGGCGAAGTGTAATGTAGGTTACATTATCCTGCGCATCATCATAGTGCTTTCCGGGGGATCGTGACATGGCTTGGGTTCGGGGCGCCGGCGGCGTGCGGCGGGGGGCGGTTCTGGCCGTGCTTTTGCCTTTGGTCCTGGCCGGCTGCGGGGGCAAGGAGGCGGAGACCGCCCAGGTCCGGCCCGTGCGCGTGGCGCCGGTCAGCTTCAAGGACAGCCATGCCGATCGCGGCTTCACCGGCACCATCGTGCCCCGGACGGAGGTGCAGGCCGGCTTCCGCGTCGGCGGGCGCATCGCCGCCCGTCTGGTGGAGGTGGGCGACCGGGTGAAGCCCGGCCAGGTGCTGGCGCGGCTGGACCCGACCGACCTTGCTTTGTCGTTGCAGGCCGCCGAGGCACGGCTGGCCCAGGCGGACGCCCAGTCGCGCCAGGCGGCCGCCGACCTGAAGCGCTATACCCCGCTGCTGGCCAGCGGCACGGTTTCCCAGGCGCAGTTCGACCGGGTGAAGGCCGCCGCCGATGCGGCATCGGCCCAGCGGCGCGAGGCGCAGTCGGGGCTGGAGATCGCGCGCAACCAGCGGGCCTATGGGTCGCTGACCCTGGACCAGGGCGGGGTCGTCACCGCCGTGCTGGCCGATGCCGGGCAGATGGTGGGCGACGGGCAGACCGTGCTGCGCATGGCCACCGACCTGGGCAAGGAAGTGGCGATCGACGTGGCGGAGGCTGATCTGGCCCGCCTGTCGGTGGGCGGGGCCGCGCATATCGCCCTGTGGGCCGACCGCGACCTGACCTTGGCCGGCACGATCCGGGAGATCACGCCGGTGGCCGATGCCGCCAGCCGCACCTTCCGCCTGCGCGTCACCCTGCCGGCCGATGCGCCCGAGGCCGTGCGCCTGGGCATGACCGCCAATGTCCGCTTCCCCGATGCCGGCGCGCCGTCGCTGGCGCTGCTGCCCTCGTCCGCCCTGTTCCAGCAGGGGGACAAGCCGGCCGTCTGGGTCCTGGCCCCCTCGCGCGACCGGGTGCAACTGCGCCCCGTGGAGGTCGCATCCTACCGCCCCGACGGGGTGGCGGTGACGGGGGGCGTGAAGGAGGGTGAGTTGGTGGTCACCGCCGGCGCCCACCGGCTTGACGCCAACCTGCCCGTGCGCGTCTGGGATGGGGGCCTGCCGTGAGCGGACTGAACCTTTCCGCCTGGGCCATCCGGCACCAGGCACTTGTGCTGTTCATGATCGTCATGTCGCTGGCCGTCGGCGCCTATGCCTTCGTGACCTTGGGCCGCGCCGAAGACCCGCAATTCGCCATCCGCACCATGGTGGTCACGGCCCAGTGGCCGGGGGCGACGGCGCGCGAGGTGCAGGAACAGGTCACCGACCGCATCGAACAGACCCTGCAGCAGGTGCCCAATTACCACTTCACCCGGTCCTATGCGCGGCCGGGGGAGACGGTGATCTTCATCAACCTGCATGATTACACCCGCTCCGACACCCTGCCCGACATCTGGTACCAGGTGCGCAAGCGGGTGGGCGACATGGCCCATACGCTGCCCGCCGGGGTCATCGGGCCCCAGTTCAATGACGAGTTCGGCGACACGTTCGGCATCATCTATGCCTTCACCGGCGACGGGTTCAGCCAGACGGAAATGCGCCAGGTGCTGCTGGCCGCGCGCCAGCGGCTGCTGATGCTGCCGTCCATCGGCAAGGTCGACCTGCTGGGCGTGCAGGAGGAGAAGATCTATGTCGAGTTCGACACCGGTCGCCTCGCCTCCCTGGGCATCAGTGTCCAGCAGATCGGTCAGGCGCTCGCCGCCCAGAACGCCGTCAGCCCCACCGGCACCATCGATACCGGCACCGACCGTATCCGCGTGCGGGTGACCGGGGCGCTGAAGACCGAGGACCAGGTCCGCAACCTGCCCATCCAGGCGGGCGGGCGCCTGCTGCGCCTGGGCGATATCGCCGATGTGCGGCGCACGTCGCAGGACCCGGCCGACACGCTGATGCGCCATAATGGCCAGCCGGTGACGGGCCTGGCCATCGCCATGGCCGCCGGTGGCGACATCCTGAAGCTGGGCGACGCCGTGAAGGCGGAAATGGCGGTGATCCAGGCGGCCCTGCCGCAGGGCATCGACATCTCCCTGGTCGCCGACCAGCCCACGGTGGTGCGCGAAAGCATCGATGAGTTCGCCTCGGCCCTGGCCGAAGCCCTGGCCATCGTGCTGGTCGTCACCTTCCTGTCGCTGGGCCTGCGCACCGGCATCGTCGTGGCCCTGTCGGTGCCGCTGGTGCTGGCCGTCACCTTCGCGGTGATGAAGGGCGTGGGCATCGACCTGCACAAGATTTCCATCGGCGCCCTGATCATCGCGCTGGGCCTGCTGGTCGACGACGCCATCATCGCGGTGGAGATGATGATGGTGAAGCTGGAACAGGGCTGGGACCGGGCCAAGGCGGCGGCCTTCGCCTGGACCTCCACGGCGTTTCCCATGCTGTCGGGCACGCTGGTCACCGCGGCCGGCTTCGTGCCCGTGGGCTTCGCCCATTCGGCGGCGGGTGAATATACCGGCGCCATCTTCTGGGTGGTGGCCACCGCACTGCTGGTTTCCTGGTTCGTGGCGGTGATCTTCACCCCCTATCTGGGCTTCAAGATGCTGCCGCAGGCGCATGAGAGCGCGCATGCGGTGGACCATAATGCCGCGTACGACAAGCCCATGTACCGCAAGCTGCGCGCCAGCCTGGTCTGGACCGTGCGCCACCGTTTCATCGTGATCGCGGCGACGGTGGGGGCGTTCGTGCTGTCCATCGTCGGCTTCGGCTTCGTGCAGCAGCAATTCTTCCCCAATTCCGCGCGCCTGGAACTGGTGGTCGATCTGGAACTGCCGGAAGGCACCTCCATCGGCGTCACGGCGGCCCGCGTGCATGAGCTGGAGGCCTTGTTCGCCAAGGACCAGGGCATCGAAAGCTACAGCGCCTTTGTCGGCACCGGCGCCCCGCGCTTCTACCTGCCGCTGAACCAGGAGCTGAGGCGGCCGAACTTCGCGCAGTTCATCGTCGTCACCAAGTCGCTGGAACGCACCATCGAGATGGCCAGAAGCCTGCCCGGCGAACTGGAGGCCCGCTTCCCCGACGTGCGCACCCGCGTGGCGCGGCTGGAGAATGGCCCGCCCGTGGGCTATCCGGTGCAGTTCCGCGTCATGGGCCGCGATCCGGAATTGCTGCGCAGCATCGCTGGCGAGCTGCGCGACCTGATGCGCACCAACAAGCACACGACCGACGTCAACCTGGACTGGACGGAGAAGGTGAAATCCGTGCGGCTGGTGGTGGACCAGGACCGCGCCCGCGCGCTGGGCGTGACCAGCCAGGATCTGGCCCAGTCGCTGCAGACGGTGATGACCGGCTATACCGCCACGCAGTATCGCGAGGGGATCGAGCTGATCGACGTGGTCCTGCGCGCCGGGCAGGATGAGCGGGTGGCGTCCGACCGGCTGGCCGAACTGCGCCTGCGCGGCCCCAACGGGCCGGTGCCGCTGTCGCAGGTCGCTCGGCTGGAATATGGGCTGGAGGATGGCATCCTCTGGACCCGGTCGCGCGATCTGACGCTGACCGTGCGTGCCGACCTGAAGGGCAATGTCCAGGCCCCGACCGTGGTGGCGGAGATCGAGGCGGTGCTGGGCCCGATGCGCGCCAAGCTGCCCACCGGGTACCGGATCGAGGTCGGTGGGGCCGTGGAGGAAAGCGCCAAGGGCCAGGCGTCCATCATGGCCGTGGTGCCGGTGATGATCGTCCTGATGCTGACCGTGCTGATGGTGCAGTTGCAAAGCTTCCAGCGGGTGGTGCTGGTGTTCCTGACCGCACCGCTGGGCCTGATCGGGGTGACCCTGGCGCTCCTGCTGTTCAACCAGCCCTTCGGTTTCGTGGCGCAGCTGGGCGTGATCGCGCTGGCCGGGATGATCATGCGCAATTCGGTGATCCTGGTCGACCAGATCGAACAGGACATCGCCGCCGGCCATGGCCGCTTCGACGCCGTGGTCGATGCCACGGTGCGCCGCGCCCGGCCCATCGCCCTGACGGCGGCGGCGGCCGTGCTGGCCATGATCCCGCTGTCGCGCAGTAATTTCTGGGGTCCCATGGCCATCTCCATCATGGGCGGCCTGATCGTGGCCACGGCGCTGACCATCTATTCCCTGCCCGCCATGTATGCCGCCTGGTTCCGCGTGAAGGCGGACGAGACCGGCCCGACGGCGCCGGGCGGATGGGGTGCGGCGGAGTAGGGCGCCACGCCCTCCAACCTTCTCCACCGTCACCCCGGCGGAAGCCGGGGCCCAAGTGACGAGCGCTTTGCTCTACGAACTGGGCCCCGGCTTCCGCCGGGGTGACGGTTTATATTGAGGGAACCCTGGCAGCCCTTAGGCAGCGCGCATGCATCTCCGTCATAACTAGATATATCTGATATGCATCGAATCCCTATCGACTTTACCGTCGCGCGACCTCATATCAGATATATCGAATTACGATCTGATAGGGAGACACGACATGCGCGGTTTCTTTGGACGCGGTGGCGGGTTCGGCCGGGGCGGGGGCTTCGGCGGTGGAGATGATGATGACGATATGCGCGGTTTCGGCCGCGGCGGTCATCATGGCGGCGGGCGCGGCCGGCACGGGCGCGGCTTCGGTCATGGCGGGCTGCGGTTGGTGCTGCTGAAGCTGATCGGTGAGAAGCCCAGCCACGGCTATGAATTGATCAAGGCGATCGAGGAACGGTCGCAGGGCCGCTACGTCCCCTCACCCGGCGTGGTCTACCCGGCGCTGAGCTGGCTGGAGGATGGCGGCTTCATCACCATCGAGGCGGGGGAGGATGGCCGCAAGCTGGCCCGCATCACGCCGGCCGGAGAGACGTTCCTGGCCGAACAGGCCGGTGAGGTCGACCGTCTGGCCGCCATGATGCAGGGCGGCGAGGAGGAGGGGCGGGGCGGCATCCATGAATACGCCGCCCTGTTCCGCGCCATGCATAACCTGAAGGCCGCTTTGCGCACCCGCGGCCTGCGCCCGTTTTCCAAGACAGAGGTGGAGACCATCGTCGATTGGATCGACGAGTTGGCCCGCAAGATCGAAAGGCAATAAGCATGCCCGATACCATCATTCCGGCGCGGGAGCCGCGCCGTGTGCGCTACGACACGCGCCGCCGCGACCTGACCGTCACCGCCACCAGCCTGCTGTCCCCGCATATGAAGCGCATCGCGCTGTCGGGCGATATGGAGGGGTTCCAGTCGCTGGGCTTCGACGATCATATCAAGCTGTTCTTCCCCGATCCGGAAACCGGCGAGGTCGCCCTGCCCGGCGGCGAGGCCAAGCCCGTCGGGCGGGATTACACTCCCCGTTTCTTCGACGTGGCCGCCGGCACCCTAGTGCTGGATTTCGCCCTGCACGGGATCGAGGAAGGGACCGCCGGCCCGGCCACGCGCTGGGCGCATGGTGCCGGGCCCGGCGACCGGCTGGTGCTGGGCGGCCCGCGCGGGTCTTCCGTCTGGCCGCTGGATTTCGCCCTGCATCTGCTGATCGGCGATGACACGGCCCTGCCCGCCATCGCCCGCCGGCTGGCGGAATTGCCGGCGGGGGCCCGGGCCATCGTGCTGGCCGCCGTGGACAGTCCCGACGACCGGCTGTCCTTCAACACCAGGGCCGATGCCAGCATCCATTGGGTGTTCCGCGACCCGGCCCATGGCGGCCACGATCTGGCGGCGGCCGTCGCCGGCCTGTGCCTGACGGAGCGCGATGTCTTCGCCTGGGTGGCGACGGAGGCGGCACAGGCCCGCCTGATCCGCGAGGAACTGGTGGGCCGACAGGGGCTGGACCCGCGCCACATGAAGGCCGCCGGCTATTGGCACAAGGGCGAAGCCGGGGCCCATAGCAAGATCGAGTAGAAACGAAACGGCCCGGTGATTTGACGATCACCGGGCCCCTGTTGTTATGAGCGCTTGCCACGCACCAGCCGCCAGGCCATGCGGCCCAGATAGATCGCGATACAGCCATAGACCACGACCTTGGACACCGGGTCGACCCAGCCTTCCACCCGGTCGTAATGGTTCTCCAGCAGATAGCCCGCCGCCGTCAGGAAGCCGGTCCAGACCAGCGACCCGATGGTGGTCAGCGCCAGGAACAGCGGCATCGACATGCGGGCCATGCCGGCCGGCACGGAGATCAGGGTGCGGATGGCCGGCACGATGCGGCCCAGCAGCACGGCCTTGCGCCCATGCTTCTGAAACCAGCCGAAGGCCATCTCCACATCCGGCGGGTCCATGGTCATGATGAAGCCGAACCGCTCCGACAGGGCGATCAGCCGGTCATGGCCGAAGAACCGGCCCAGATAATACCAGGGCAGCGCCCCCAGCACCGACCCGGCCGTGCCGACCAGCACCACCAGGATCGGGTCCATCTTGCCTTGCGCGGCCAGGAAGCCGCCCAGCGGCATGATCAGTTCCGAGGGGATGGGCGGGAACAGGTTTTCAAGGAACATCAGGAACAGCAGGCCCCAATAGCCCATCTGATCCACCAGGTTCAAAAGATTGTCGAACATCTGTCTTTCCAGTCGGCGCCCTGCTTATCGTCCCTGTAGCGCATCGCCGCATCCGCCGCCATGGCAAAGGTGGTTTCAGCCCCTCTACCCGTTCGGCACAGGTTCACGCATGCTTCTCCCCATGACCTAAGCCGGATGGTCTATTCCTTAGGGGCAAATTTCGGCTATCATAAGGACGTGGGTAAGGTATCCTTGCGTGATCCCCGTTCAATGGCGCCGACCTGATATGGTCTGGCGGCCGGTTGGCGGTGGTAACCGGTTTCACCCGCCGTTCCGGTTTGGAAACGGCGGCGCGTCGTTCAGGAGAGTGGCTATGGTATTGTCCAGGCGTGTGGCGGAGCCCCCAAAGGCCGGGGAATGGTTGGAAGAGCTGAAGATGCCGCGGCGCCGGTTGTTGGTGCACGCCGTGCATCAGCACACCGCCCGCCCGACGCATGTGGAGTTCCTGGTCGAGGGCCGCAACAGCGACCGGTTGTCGCTGGCGCTGGAAGTGGTGCTGGACGCCACCCGCTTCCGCCGCCTGGGGCACAGCCAGCACGCGGCCTGACAACGGAAGCGATCCCGGAATGATGGACGCCGCCAGACCCTGCGGGGCCGTGGCGGCGTTTTGATTGGGGGGCGAGGTTTACCCGGCTGCCTGCACCTGAAACGCCAGCAGCCACCAGGCGGCCCCACCCGCCAGCACGGCCAGCAGGCTGGGCAGCCCGACATAGAGGCCCAGCCGCCCGCCGCCCACCGACCCGGCCATCACCGCCTTTGACATCGTGTTGACCGCAACGGCCAGCAGGATGGCCGCCGTCGGCAGGTGGAAGGCAGCCCCTTCGACCGGCCCGCCGCCCTGTCGCGCCATGGCGATGGTGATGGCATCCACATCGGCGATGCCCGACACGGCCGCCCCCAGCAGCAGGCCGGCATCACCCACGAAACGGCGCAACAGCTCCGCCCCGATCAGCACGATGGCGATGAAGGCCGCCAGCTTCAGCGCCGTGGCCAGTTCCAGTGGATTGGACAGGGTCAGGCCATTGCCCTCCTTGTCCTCCTCCCCATCCTGCTTGCCGCCCGGCAGGCCGCCTTCCTTGTCGCCCCGCCACATCAGCAGGCCGACGGCCAGACCCAGCACCACCAGCATGGCCCCCGCCGGCCCGGCCAGGGGCAGCAGCAGCGACCGGTTCAGGATGCCGGCCACCAGCACGACGCGCCCCATCATCACCATGCCGGCGATCAGCACACCTGCCGCCAGCAGGCCGGTACCGCCCTCCTGCTGCCGGGCCAGCCGCGACAGGGTCAGGGTCGTGGCGGTGGACGATGCCAGCCCGCCCGCCGTGGCCGCCACCAGGATGCCGGCCTTTTCCCCGAACAGGCGCACGGCAACATAGCCGCCGAAGGAGATGGCGGCGATCAGGATGGCCAGGAACCAGATCTCCGCCGGGTTCAGCACGCCCCACGGGTCCAGCGGCCGGTTGGGCAGCACGGGCAGGGCCAGGAAGCTCATCACCGCCAGGATCAGGACGGCGCGGATCTCCACCCATTTCAGCCGTTTCAGCCAGCCATGCAGCTGGTCGCGCAGCAGCAGCAGCAAGGTGGCGGCCACGCCCGCGGCCACCGCCACCCGCACCTCGCCCAGCACGGCATAGGCGCCCAGCAGGAAGACCAGCAGGCCGGAAACGACCCCGGTGACGGAATTCCGCCCCTCCTCCCGCGATTCCATCCAGTGGAACATTGTGAAGGCGCCGGTGAAGCCCAGGAAGGCCATGCCCAGGAAGGGCAGATTGTCCAGCCCATGGGCCAAGGCGCCGGCCACGCCGCCCAGCAGGCCGGAAATGGCGAAGGTGCGCAGGCCGGCCGCGCGCTGGCCTTCCGGCACCTCGCGCTGCTGCCAGCCGCGTTCCAGCCCCACAAGCAGGCCGATGGCCAGGGCCACGCCCAGGCGCATCAATATCTCAAGATCGGTCACGTCGCTTCCCCCGCGGAAACCTTGGCCGGTCCCGCCCAACTGCCATAGGAGCGCATTGGCGTGCATGCCGCCTTGCGCCTTGTCAATTTGAGCATGGGGAACAAGGCGGTGGGGCGGTTGTTCCGGTGCGAACACGAAGCTTCCGCGAAACTGTTGGGCACTACCGTTGCCACTCTCCCTACCGTCACCCCGGCGGAGGCACTAACTTAAGGGATTTGCACTTCCGTAGAAGCCCCTTCCACCGTCACCCCGGCGAACGAAGGCCGGGGCCCAAGTGACAAGCGCTTCGCCCTACGACATGGGCCCCGGCCGCAGCATGGGTGACGGTAGAGAGATGAAATCTCTGGCAAACCGGTCCCTTCGCGGGAGGAAAGAGCCACTCAAGCCCGCGCC
The DNA here is from genome assembly GCF_048066115.1 of Niveispirillum sp. KHB5.9. NCBI lineage: Bacteria > Pseudomonadati > Pseudomonadota > Alphaproteobacteria > Rhodospirillales > Azospirillaceae > Niveispirillum > Niveispirillum sp. KHB5.9. The sequence continues at coordinate 127,174 of NZ_JBLTYX010000017.1, forward strand.
AGGGAATGGTTGAACAGTTCCAGCAGCAGCGGGAAGGCCGACAGGCGATCGACCAGCATCACACCCAGCGCACCACGATCCTCATGGTCGATATGGCGGATGGTGACGGGCAGCCGGGCCCAGCTGTGCCCATCGGGCCGCAGCACCGTGACATCCACGCGCTGGCCGATGACGAAGCCGCCCGACGCTTCCTCCGTCCGCACGCGCAGGCCCCCGAACGACCAGTCGAGCAGGCGTGCGGGACGGCCGGCCACCATCAGATAGATGGGCTCCGTCGGGTTGCGCGGATGAATCCGGCGTTCGGCCGGGGTATCGGACATGGCGATCATGGATACAAATTTATCAAAATGTGCCCAAATCCGATACTGCCCGGAGGATATAGAAAGATCATTACCGGCCGCGCGCAATGCAAAGCTGCCTTGAATAAGCTGCCCTAATGAAAAAGGGCGGCCCGGAGGCCGCCCTTTCCCAACGCTTTGATCCCGTTTGGAACGCGGATCAGAACTCGTACTTCACACCCAGCTGGATCTTCCACACCGAAGCGCGGTTGCTCAGCTGCTCGGTCACATCGCGACCGGCGGCGGTGAACACGTACTTGCCGTCGGTGCCGATCGTCGCGGTCGGGCCGGCGATCGACTGGAAGAACGGAACGGCTTCCTGACGGCCCCAATCCTTGTTCAGGAGGTTGGTCAGATTGATGATGTCCATGGTGATGATGGCCTTGTGGCCTTCGATCGGCGCCGGGATTTCCTGGGCCAGCTTGGCATCGACCGAGTAGGTCCAGGAGCTCTCGAACGCGCCGCGCGGAACGATGCCGCCACGGTACTTGTCCAGGCCGTTGCGGGAGATGTAGGCATCCATCACGTCGGCCTTGACCGTGCTGGCCGTCCAGTTGACCAGCGGATCGCTGGCGCCGGTCGGCACATACATGGCTTCACGCGAACGGTTGGACCGGCAGGCCGGATCGCCGAACGGGTTGGCCGTGGACGAGCAGGTGAAGCTGAACGTGTAAGGCTTGCCCGAATAGGCCTGGCCGAACAGGCTCAGCGACGACTTGAACCCATCGAAATACTCGACGCTGTAGCTCGTGTTCATCGTGAAGCGATGTTTCGTCTCGTAGGACGAAGTGCCCAGCAGATCCGAGTTCGGATCGGTGGTCACGAACTGCTCGTAGTTGGAACCGGCCACCGAGCTGGTGCCCTGGCTGGCATCGTCGCTGTCCTGATAGGCGTAGCCGGCGCCGAAATCGACATCACCGTACTCCGTCTCCCAGTACTTGGAGCCGTACAGGGTCAGGATCAGGCTCTTGCCCTTGTCGGTGTTGGTCAGCAGCAGGTCGGAGCCGTTGCCGCGCGTATCGCCGGCCTGGATGTTCTGGGTATAGATCGGGCGGCCATCGGGGGCCGTACCGGTCTTCACCAGACGCAGGTCGCGATAGAAGTTGGCGTCCTTCACGCGGGTATAGATCGCCTCGGCCGTGAACAGCCAGTCGTCACCCAGGCCCGGGATGTCCACCTTCTGGTCGACAGCCATGCTGAACTTCCAGGAGGACGGCATCTTGTAGTTCGGGTCGAGCGCGTTGACGAAGCCCTCGCCGACGGTCGTCAGGCGGGTGGTCGCAGCGCTGGGCACCTGACCGGTGACACCGTTCAGCAGCAGGGCGTTGGCGGCGGTCAGCGTGCCGGAGCGGGTGATGTCCAGCGAACGCTGTGTCACGCCGTCATTGCTGTAGCCGTTGGACAGCCACACGGCCGCACCGGTACCGGAGAACAGGCCGGCGCCACCGCGGACAACCGTGCTTTCCGTGGCGTCATAGCTGAAGCCCAGGCGCGGCAGCCACAGGTCGATGCCATCGATCGTCGCGTTGTTGGAGAAGCCGTAGCGCGTCAGGAAGTTGGCATTGGCCAGCGGCTCGTCGTTGGTCTTGTACAGCTCGTAACGCAGGCCGCCCTGGAGCTGGAAGTCCGGGTTGATGTCCCACGTATCCTGCAGGTAGAATGAATGGACCGTGTAGTCCCACTTCGCCGCCGCGTCTTCCGGGTTGCCCGAAACGGCGTTGGCATAGCGGAAGCGCTGGGCCTGACGGTTCTGGAAGGCCTCGATGGAGGCGAATTCCCAGTAGCCCAGGCTGCGCTGCAGGAACAGGTTGTAATAGTCGACGTTCTCGTACTCGTAACCGCCGGTGATCTTGTGATCGCCCAGCAGGTACGTGCCCTTCAGCTTGGCGCTGTCGGTCTTGGTGTTCAGGACGTTGCTGTGCGACGAGATGTCGGGACCGATAACGACCTGGCCGTTATTGGTGTTGTTCGGCGTCAGGCCGGTGGCCAGCGTGCTGATGCGCATTTCGCCAAAGCCCATGCCGTTCAGCGGCAGACGCAGGCTGTCCACTTCCTTGCGGGCCAGCTTGACCTCGGTGGAGAAGTCGGACGACCAGTCAGAGAACAGCTGGAACGAGTAGCTGTCCATGATCTGGGTGTAATTGTACATGTTCGACTGCAACGACAGCGTGCGCGGCGTGGCGCTGGTGCTGGACGAAGCGTCGCGGATGTTGTTGCCCTCGTTGCGCTGATAGGCGAACGAAGCGCGGTGCGCGTCGCTGATGTTCCAGTCCAGCTTGGCGAGGATCTTCTCATCCTCTTCCGGCAGGCTGCCATCGGCCAGACCCAGCGTGTCATAGCCATAGACAGACTGGGCGATAGCGCGGATCTGCGCGACCTGGGCCGAGGTGATGCCGGCGACGGGGTTGCCCAGGCCGCTGTCGGAAGTGCCGAACACCACCGGGGCCTGGCTCTTGAACTTCTCGTAGCTGGTATAGAAGAACAGCTTGTCTTCGATCAGCGCGCCGCCCAGCGAACCGCCCCAGGTCTTTTCCTTATAGGGGCTGATCAGGTTGCGATTGTTGCCGGAGCGGGTGCCCGACAGGCTGTCATCGCCATAATAGTAGAAGAACGAACCGTGCGGCGTGTTCTCACCGGACTTGGTGACGATGTTGATCGTGCCGCCCTGGAAGCCGGAATATTCCACATCATAGGGCGCGGTCAGCACCGACAGGCCTTCGATGGCGTCGATCGACAGCGGCGAGCGCTGGGTCGGGTAGCCACCGGCGTTCAGGCCGAAATCGTCGTTCTGCTTCACGCCGTCGATGGTCAGGCTGTTGAAGCGGTTGCTGGAACCAGCGATCTGGATGGCCGACGAATTGGTGACGTCGATGAAGACCTTCGGATCGTTGCGGACGATGTCCTTCAGGTCGCGGCTGATCGACGGTGCATTGTTGATCTGCTGCTGGTTGAAATTCGTGCCGATACCCACCGTCGTGGTCGTCGCGGTGCGCTCACCGGTCACCACGATCTCTTCCATCTTGGCGCCCAGCGCCAGATCCAGGGCGAACGGCTCGCCCAGGGACACGAAGATGCCTTCCAGCACCTGCGGCTCGGAGCCGGAGGAGGTGATGGTGACGGTGTAGGGGCCACCGACGCGCAGACCGCCGGCCTGGAAACGGCCCTGGTCGTTGACGGTGGTGACGGAGCGCGTGCCCGACGGCGTATGGACGATCGTCACCTCGGCGCCTGTGGCGGGCGCGCCGGCGGCGGTCGTGATCTGACCCGTCATGGACGAGGTCGTCTGCTGCGCGATGGCCGGAATGGCCCAGGAAGAGGCGACGGCCAGCGCCAGGGCGCCCGTGCCGATGTTCAAAGCGGACAGCTGACGGCGGAGGATTGCCGCCGCCTTCTTGTTTTCAATGGTCATACGAAAGCCCCCAATAAGCCGGACCGGATCGGATTGCGCGGACAACACCAGATGCCCATGACGCTTAGGTAACGAATAAATTACAGTTCCATGACAAGCACCTCCCGAGCTATGCCTTGGGAGGCCTGAGCGGCTATATCTCGACCAGCGTATCATTACCGCCACAGTTTTGCGGCGCAGCATGCCGGTTCCGGGGGTCTCGACCCGCAGCCCCTGCATTTTTTAACCGTGATTGCTGCGATGCACCTGCTGCTTGGCGGCAACAGAGCCCGATGGAGCGTGTCCCGTGATTCGTAGCTTCCCTGCAAGCACCCTGATGGCGGGTGCCCTGTTCCTGGCCCTGGCGGGCAATGCAGCTGCCCAGGAGAAGGTCGAACTGCAAGTCCTGTCGACCACCGACTTGCATATGTATTTGGAAGACTATGATTACTATGCCGACCATACGGATGCGGGCGTCGGCCTGGTCCGAGTGGCACCGCTGATCCGGGCGGCGCGCGCGGCCAATCCCAACACGCTGCTGGTCGATAATGGCGACCTGATCCAGGGCACGCCCATGGGCGACTGGGTGGTGCGCGAGCGCGGGGTGACGAAGGACAAGCCGGCCCATCCGGCCATGGCGGCCATGAACCTGCTGAAATATGACGCGGCCATCCTGGGCAACCACGAATTCAATTTCGGGCTGGAGGTGCTGCACAATGTCTATGCCACCGCCAAGTTCCCCGTCCTGTCGGGCAATGTGTTCAAGGTCGAGGGTGGCAAGAGCGACCAGCTGATGTTCAAGCCCTATGCGATCCTGGATCGCGAGGTCGTGGACGCCAAGGGTGCCAAGCACAAGATCAAGGTCGGCATCCTGGGCCTGCTGCCGCCCCAGATCATGATCTGGGACAAGGACAAGCTGGAAGGCCGCGTCACCACCCGCGACATGGTGGACATGGCGAAGATCCATGTGCCGCAGATGAAGAAGGAAGGAGCCGACATCGTCATCGCCGTCGCCCATACCGGCCTGACCTTCCTGAACCGCGAGGGCGGGGAAGAGAATGCCGCCAATTATCTGGTGGAAGTCCCCGGCATCGATGCCCTGGTCACCGGCCACAGCCACCGCGTCTTCCCGAGCCGGGAATATGAGGGCCTGCCCAAGTCCGACCTGAAGCAGGGCACGGTCAATGGCAAGCCGGTGGTGATGGCCGGTTATTACGGTTCCCATCTGGGCGTGATCACCCTGTCGCTGGAAACCAAGGGCAAGGGCTGGACCGTCACCGGCGGCAAGGGCGAGGTGCGGCCCATCCAGGACCGCCAGGATGGCCGCACGGTGGCCACCGACCCCGATGCCGAGGTCGCGACCCTGCTGGCGCCCAGCCATGAGGGCACGCTGGCCTATGTTCGCCGCCCGGTGGGCAAGACCACGGGCCGCATCCATTCCTTCTTCAGCTTCCTGGGCGACAGCGCCGGGGTGGAACTGGTGGCGGAAGCCCAGCGCGCCTATGTGGCCAAGGCGCTGGCCGGCACGCCGGATGCCAGCCTGCCCCTCCTGTCGGCCGTGGCCCCGTTCAAGTCGGGCGGCCGTCCGGGGCCGAAATTCTATACCGACATCGCGGCGGGTGAGATCGCCATCCGCAATGTCGCCGATCTCTATGTCTATCCCAACCAGATCGCGGCGGTGAAGCTGACTGGCGCCCAGGTCAAGGACTGGCTGGAAATGGCCTCGAGGGCCCTGTCAGTGATCGACCCGAAAAGCACGATGCAGCAGCCCCTGGTCAACACGCGCGTGCCGGCCTATGTGTTCGACATCATGGACGGCATCACCTACACGATCGACCTGACCCAGCCGGAACGGTTCGATCGCGACGGCAAGCTGGCCAATGACCAGGCCCACCGCATCAAGGATGTGATGTTCCAGGGCAAGCCCATCGACGACAGCCAAGTCTTCATCGTCGTCACCAACAATTACCGCGCCAATGGCGGCGGCTCCTATCCCGGCCTGGATGGCACCACCGTCATCTATCAGTCGCCCGACACGGTGCAGTCAGCGGTCATCGACTATATCCGCGCCAAGGGCGTGATCGATCCGTCCACCGACCACAGCTTCCGTCTGGCGCCGATGCCGTCCAATGTGAACCTGCTTTATGAAAGCTCGCCGCTCGCCCAGGAACTGATCGCCGAGCAGCCGGCCCTGACCTATGAGGGGCCTGGCGAGAACGGCTTCGCCCGCTTCCGCGTCGATCCGGTGAAGATCGGGGGGGCCAAGTGACGGCGGCCCGCCCCCGGCTCTATCTGGCCGGCCCCGACGTGTTCCTGCCCGATCCGCTGGCCGCTTCCCAGGCGATGAAGGCCATCTGTGATGAGCTGGGGCTGGAGGGCGTGTTCCCCATGGACAATGCCCTGTCCCCCGCCGGGGGTGAGGGCGGGGCGGCCTTCGCCGCCCGCATCCGCCAGGCCAACCTGGACCTGATCCGGGGCGCCGACGGGGTCATCGCCAATTGCATGCCCTTTCGCGGGCCCTCGGTGGATGACGGTACGGCCTATGAGATGGGCTATGCGGCCGCCCTGAACAAACCCGTCTTCCCCTGGTCGGGCGACATCCGCCCGCTGTTGCAGCGCACGCAGTCGCGCCAGTATCTGGCCCATGATGGCCGCGTCTGGCGCGATGCCGACCAGATGGAGGTGGAGGAATTCGGCCTGCCGGTGAATTTGATGCTGGTCGACCCGGCCACGGGGCCGGTGCATCCCAGCTTCACCCAGGCCGCCCGCGCCGCGGCGGCGTGGTTCAAGGCGGCTTAAAGGGGGAGCAGCGCCCCCCTCACCGCACGCGGCGGAAGCGCTGCAAGTCGGCCAGGGCGAAGATCGACAGGCTGAGCCGGTGGACGGGATTGCCGTCGACCGCCAGCTCGACATTCGGGGCCGGGGTGCCCGGCTTGACATGGACGGCCATGATCTGGAACCGCCGCTTGGGCGGCATCAGTTCTTCCACCCATTCCCCCGGAGAAAAATCAATCACTTCCCGCGCCATGATGGCTCCCATTGCACCGTTCTTGGGGACATCATACGCGATTTCCCAACCTTTTGGGAAGAGTGCTAGAAAGATGGGCTAGTCCAATCGGAGTAACCCGAGGACAGACCCATGTCAAAACACCCCTGTGATCCGATTTTAACAAGTTAACCTGGCGAATTTTCAGCACTGGCACGGGCGCGGACCATGCCGATGGAAATCGTCGACATGACGACTTCATCCTTCTGGTTCAGCACTTCCGTCGTCTGGTGGATGGTGCCCATGTCGGGACGCGAGCGCGAGCGCTTCACTTCCCGGATGCTGACCCGTGCGCGCAGACGGTCACCCGGCCGCACCGGCTTCAGCCAACGCAGCTGGTCCAGGCCGGGAGAGCCCAGCGAAGTTTCCGGCGACAGCATATGATCGACCAGCATGCGCATCATGAAGCCCGCCGTCTGCCAGCCACTGGCCACCAGCCCGCCGAAATGGGTCTGCTTGCCAGCATCATCATCCAGGTGGAAGGGCTGCGGATCGTACTCACGCGCGAAGGTCACAATCTCCTCGGCGGTGACCAGACGGTCACCGAATTCGAATACCATACCGGGGACGAAATCCTCCAGATAACGGGCTGGCGGGCTCATGCTACTCCTTTCAGATCGGGATGCACGCGATTGGTTATCAGTCGCTTTTCCCTTCAATTGCAAGACGTTATCAGAAGACAAAGCCGTTTGGGCGTGCCAGTATCGGGGCATGGAAACGGGCTGCGCACCCGATCCGAACAAATTCCAAACCGAACTCAGTGAAGGTTCCCATGCAAGGCGACGCTACCGTCATCCGCCATCTCAACACCATCCTGGTCAACGAGCTGACGGCGATCAATCAGTATTTCCTGCATGCCCGCATGCTGAAGAACTGGGGCTTCCTGCGCCTTGGCAAGAAGGTGTACGAGGAAAGCATCGGTGAGATGAAGCATGCCGACCTGCTGATCGAACGCGTGCTGTTCCTGGAAGGGCTGCCGAACCTCCAGGACCTGCACAAGCTGAAGATCGGCGAGGATGTGCCGGAATGTTTCGAGGGCGACCTGTCCATCGAGACCCGCAACCGCACCGAGCTGATCGAAGCCATGCAGTATTGCGAGACGGTGCGCGACTATCAGTCCAAGGAGATTTTCCGCCGCATCCTGGAGGATACGGAGGAGCATATCGACTGGCTGGAGACGCAGCTGAGCCTGATCAAGAGCGTCGGCATCCAGAACTATCTGCAGGAACAGATCGGCCGGGATGAATAATCCCTTTCCAGGCCCCCCTGACGGGTCCCGAATTGGGTCCATCGAACAGGGGGGCCTGGGTTAAGCTTCCTCCAAATCAATCGGGGGAATGGGCGATGGCACGACTGGCACCGACGATCATCCTGGCCGGTCTGGCCGGTGCCGCCATCGACGGGGCCTATGCCTCTTCCCTGGGTATCATCCGCGACATCGGGGTGATGCGCGTCTGGCAGGGCGTGGCCGGCGGCTGGATCGGTCCGGCCGCGCGCGAGGGCGGGATCGCCACCGCCCTGCTGGGCGTGGCCACCCATATCGCCATCGCCCAGGTGATGGCGGCGGTTTTCGTGCTGGCGCTGGCGCGGCTGGAACCGTTGCGGCGCCACCGCTGGGCGGCGGCCACCGCCTATGGGCTGGGGCTCTACGCATTCATGTATCTTGTGGTGCTGCCGCTGCGCTGGCCGGAGGTTTTCCCGCGCTGGACCGGCCTGTTCTCCGTCACCGACATCGCCGCCCATATCGGTGTGGCCATGGCCATCGCCGCCGTGGCGAAATGGCGGGGGGTTTGAGGCAGGTACCTTTCAGCACCCCTCTCCCGTCATCCCGGCGAAAGCCGGGACCCAGGGGCGGCGTGCCCGACCTGTCGGCAGCGTTGATTGACGCTGCGTTAAGGTTTGTTCCTGTGGCCCCTGGGTCCCGGCATGCGCCGGGATGACGGTTGGGAAAGTGCCCAAACCGACCTATGCTGCCCTGCCCCGCCGCTTCTCCGCCAGCATGTGCGACAACAGCGCCCGCAGTGCCCCCGGCTTCACCGGCTTGTAGAGGATGCGGCAGCCGGCATGGGCCACGCTGTCCTTGACCGCGTCGGTGCGGTCGGCGGTAATCACGGCCGCCGGCAGGTCGGCACCGAACGTCGCCCGGATCAGGGCCAGGGCCTCCAGCCCGCTCAAGCCATGGTCCAGGTGGTAATCGGTCAGCACCACATCGGGTACCTTGTCCCCCAGGGCCGCCAGCGCCTCCACCCCCGTCGCCCCCCACACCACCTCGCACGACCAGCCGGACAAGAGCGCCATGGTGGCCTGGGCGATGGCCGGCTCATTCTCCACGCACAGGACCAGCGTGCCTTCCAGCCCGGTGACGCTGGCCCCGACCACGGGCCGGGCCGGATCGGCGGCGCGCGCCGACAGCGGCACCTCCACCGCGAAGCAGGAGCCCTTGCCCACTTCCGACCGCAAGGACACCTTGTGCCCCAGGATGGCGGCGAAGCGTTCGACGATGGAAAGGCCCAGCCCCAGCCCCTTGTCGCGGTCGCCCTGTCCGTTGCCCAGCTGGCGGAACTCCTGGAAGATCTCCAGCCGCTTCTCCTCCGGAATGCCGGGCCCCGTATCCCACACCTCCACCCGCACGGCGCCGGCCAGCCGGCGGCAGCCCACCAGGATGCGTCCGCGCGGGGTATAGCGCAGCGCATTGGCCAGCAGGTTCTGCACGATGCGGCGCAGCAGCACGGCGTCGGTATCCACCGTGACCTTCGACGGCACCCAGTCCAGCCGCAAGCCATGGCGCTGCGCCACCACCGCCAGCTCGTCGGTCAGGGGACGCAGCACATCATCGATGGCCACCGCCGTGCGGTTGGGCTTGACCACGCCCGTATCCAGCTTGGTGATGTCCAGCAGGTCGCCCAACAGCTGTTCCACCGAGCGCAGGGCGGCATCCGCCTGGTTGACCAGCGCGTCGGGCCCCCGGTCCAATGCGGCGGAGATGAACAGGCGGGCAGCGTGCAGCGGCTGCAGCAGGTCATGGCTGACGGCGGCCAGCAGACGGGTCTTGGACTGGTTGGCGCGGTCGGCCTCCAACTTGGCGACGGCCAGGTCGATGGTGCGCTCCGCGATGCCGCGCTCCAGCCCTTCATTGGCGGCGCGCAGATCCTCGGCCGCGCGGTGGCGCTCGGTGACGTCGGTATAGACGGCCACGAAGCCCCCGTCGGGCAGCGGGTTGGAGATGATTTCCAGCACCGACCCGTCGGGCCGCACGCGGTGGAAACTGTCGGGCTGGTCACGGCGCCTGGGGTCCAGACGGCGGGCAAACAGGGTCTCCACCTCCCCCCCTTCCCCGAACTCGCCCTGGCCCTGCAGGTAATTGACCAGTTCGCCCATGGGCGTGCCCACCTTGATCAGCCCGTCCGGCACCTCCAGCATCTCCAGGAAGCGGCGGTTCCACAGGCGCAGTCGGAAATCCTTGTCCACCGCGCAGATGCCCTTGCCGACATTCTCCAGGGTGGAGCGCATCAGGACATGGCTGTCCAGGATGGCGCGTGAGGCCTCGTCGATGATCGACCGCGCGTCGGACCGCGACAGGCGCCGGTCGGACAGCAGGCTGGCCACCACCACGCGGGCCGAGGCCGACCCGATGGCGCCGGCCAGCAGCCATTCGGTGGCGGCAACCGCCTCCTCATCGATGCGCAGCTTCAGCCCTTCCTCGAAATCCTCCTCACCGGGCGTCCGGGTGGCGGCCAGTTCGCGGAAGACCGGGTCGGCGCGGGTCCTTCCGACATAGCGGGCGGCCAGTTCATACAGGTCGGCCAGGGTGGCGCCGCGCGTCGGCGCCACCCCGTCATGCGCATCATGGCGCATGGAGACGAAGCGGCGGGCCTGCTGCTTCTCCAGCTCCGACTGTCCGGTGATGCCCGATACCAGGGCGATCATGAACAGGTTCAGCATCAGGCTGGTCAGCGCACCATGCGCCAGCGTGTCCAGGTCGTGGATGCCGCCCAGCCCGGTGGGCATCAGCCAGTCCAGCCCGAACAGCCCCTGGTCCATCAGATGCGCCGGGATCAGGCCGGCCACCGCGAAGGACGGGATCAGCACCGTATAGACCCAGGCGCCGAAACCCGTGACCAGACCGGTAATCGCGCCCGCTTTCGTGACCCGCCGGAAGAACAGGCCCATCAGCAGGGCCGGCGCGAACTGCGCCACGCCCGCGAAACTGACCGTGCCGATGGTGGCCAGCGGAAAGGTGGTGCCGATCAGCAGGTAATAGAGATAGGCCATGCCCAGCAGCGCCACCACGGCCAGCCGCCGCACGGTGAGCAGCATCGGTTTGGGATCATCGTGCCAGCGGCGCATGGCCGGCGGATAGGCCATCAGGATCGGCACGATCAGGTCGTTGCAGACCATGGTGGACAGGGCCACGGCGCCCACGATGATCATGCTGGTCGCCGCCGACAGCCCGCCCAGGAAGGCCAGCACCGCCATCCAGTCCATCCCCAGCTCCATCGGCAGGGTGACCAGGAACGTGTCGGCATTGACGCTGCCATCCGGGTACATCATCAGCCCGGCCAGCGCCACCGGCAGCACGAAGATGTTGATGGCCACCAGATACAGCGGGAACAGCCAGCTGGCGGTGCGGATATCACCGACATGGGTATTCTCCACCACCGTCACATGGAACTGCCGCGGCAGGCACAGGATGGCCAAGGCCGCCAGCAGGGTGATGGACCACCAGCTGAGGCCGAAATGCGGGGTCAGCAGGTGGGCCAGCCGCGGATCGCCCGCCGCGCGTTCGAAAATGCCGGCCGGCCCGCCCGCCACCGCGAAGACGATCCCCGCCCCCACCAGCATGGCGGCGGCCAGCTTCACGAAGCTTTCGGTGGAAATGGCCATCATCAGGCCGCGATGATGCTCGTTCGCATGGATGTTGCGCACGCCGAACAGGATGGCGAACAGGGCCATGGCGCAGGTGATGATGAAGGTGGTCTCACCGGGAATATCCATCACCCGGTTGGCAAACGGATCGCCGGCCAGCGCCTCCAGGCTGATGGTGATGGCCTTCAGCTGAAGCGCGAAATAGGGCAGCACCACGGTGACGGCCATGATGGTGATGATGGCGGCCAGCGCCCGGCTCTTGCCATAGCGGGCGGAGATGAAGTCGGAGATGGAAACGGTGTTCTCCGCCTTGGCCACCCGCACCATCTTGGCCAGGATCGGCCAGCCCAGCCCGAACAGCAGGATGGGCCCGACATAGATCGACAGGAAGTCCCAGCCGCTGGACGCCGCCCGCCCGATGGCGCCGTAGAAGGTCCAGGAGGTGCAATAGACGGCCAGCGACATGGCGTAGAGCAGGGGGGCGCGGCGTTCCTGCACCTGCGGCTGGCGCGCCGCATGGCGGTCACCCCACCAGGCGATGGCGAACAGCGCGGCGATGTACCCCAGCGCCAACCCCAGAACCGGCCAGTTCGACATGGATGCCCCTTCGCCTGTTTTGCGGGCAGTCTACGCCGGTTCAGGGGAAAACGTCATGGCGGCGATGGTCGGGGGGACGGAGAGTGGTTGCAAAACCGGCACCGGCTGCCCCAGTCTGGCAATTGCCCACGCCGCCGGAGCCATCATGAACCTTGCCGTGCGTCGCCTTCTGTTCGCCATGCTGCTGCCTTGGCTGCCGATGATGCCAGCTCTGGCCTGCTCCATCCACACGGACCCCGAACGGCCTTCCGCTTTCGACATCGTCTCTCAAGCCGATGCGATCATTGTCGGCCGGGTGCAGGACAGCCTTCCCGCACGCCCGGATTGGGGAAAGCAGCCCCTCGCGGATGGGCTTGTCGCCTTCAAACCACTTGAGGTGCTGAAGGGAAAGGTACCGGCCTTCGTCGGCGTCAGCGGGCGGATCGAGGGGCTCTGGACGGATGGCCCCGGCATGTGCAAGTCCCATTCCTTCGAAAGGGTCGAAACCTATCTGCTGGTCCTGGAGGATCGCGGCGATCATTTCATGGCTCGCGGCTATGCCAAGGCCAGCGGGACATCGATATGGCTTGCCGGTATCCAGACGCCGCTGTCGCTGGTGCGAACCTTCGCGCGGCTGCAGCAGGAGGGCGATGGCGATCAGCAGTGGCGGTCACTGGAGGATATGCTGAAACAGCGTCTGCATATCGGCGCGAGCCCGCAGGAACAGGCGGAAGCAAGGCATATCCTGGATCATCTCCGCTCCATCTCGGCCCATCATACAACGGGCCGACTGATAGCGCTCTACCACGACTTGGCAGCACACCGCATACCATCCTGGGGTCTGCGTACAACGGGTGGGTATCACGAGAAATGGGATGACCGCCCGTGGGCGCAGGTGGTGCGTGACCCGTCCCCGATCATCGACGACCCGAGTTTTCCCGAAAAGGACGATTGGGAGGCGATGCAGCGCATGGTGCTGGAGAAGCTGGCCCGGCCGGGCCATGACGATGCGGAACCCTTCTTTCGCCAGATCCTGGCCGAGCGTCCCCACGGTAGCGCCCTGATAGAGGCTCTGGCCTTCCTGGCGTGGCATGGGAAGCGGGTTGAAGCAACCGATCTGATGTACCGGTATTATTTCGCCCTCCTCGACACAAGGCCGGCGGAAACCTACCAGCTGGGTGTGCTGGCCAGGGCCATGGATGGTCCCCCGGGCCGCGAGAAGGATGAGGCACCGGCGTGGCGCGATGATCCCGTGCTGGCCGCCCGCTGGCCGGAACTGGCTTTTCGGTTTCGAAAGGACTTGGGCGATGAATGGGGACGGGCCTTTACGGATGCGGCCAGTGCCATTCAGGTCGCGGATTATCGCCGGGACGGTGAAAAGACGCGCCTTTTGGCCGCCATGTTCGAACCCGCCGTCCAGGCCTGGGCGAAGTCGGAATTGTCGGACAAGGCCCGCGCCCGGAACTGGTTCAGCCAGCCGGTGACTGATGACGCCGGAAAGCCGAACCCGGCCTTGCTGCCCATCCAGGTTCTGGTTGCGTCTTACTACCAGGATTCCGCTTCACCCGAACTGTTCGAGCTTTACTGCCAGGGCAACGGCGCCCGTCTGCTTCTGCTCACGGCGCTTGGAAGCGATCTGCGCGTACTTTATCTCGCCGAACGCATCGGCGCCTCACAGCAGCTTACGGAACTGGAGCGGCTGGTCCTCGCGCGATCGCTGGCGCAGATTTATACCCGCAAGCAGGCACAGCCGATGTCGCACACTGCCAATGCCAGCTTCGCCATGCTGACAGCCCTGCTGCGCGGGGAGAGGTTCGAAACGGAAGCGAAGCCCATTTCCTGCCAGTAAAGACCCGCCGGACGGGTGAGAAACCCTCACCGGTCCTTCACATAGGGCCGGCCGCTGGCCTTGGGCGGGATGGCCTTGCCCACGAAGCCGGCCAGCAGCAGCACGGTCAAGAGATAGGGCAGCGCCTCGATCAGCTGCACCGGCACTTCGCCGATGCCGGGCAGGGACACGCCCTGCAACCTTGTCTGAAGCGCGTCGGCAAAGGCGAACAGCAGGCAGGCGAACAGGGTCGGCACCGGTTTCCACTTGCCCAGGATCAAGGCGGCCAGCGCCAGGAAGCCCTTGCCGGCCGTCATGTTGGTCTGGAACCCCGCCCCTTGCGCGGTGGACAGATAGCTGCCGGCGATGCCGCACAACAGGCCGGCGATCAGCACCGCCTGATAGCGCAGTGCGGTGACCGGGATGCCGGCCGTATCCACGGCGGCCGGGTTCTCCCCCACCGCGCGCAGGCGCAAGCCGAAACGGGTGCGGTAGGCGATCCACCAGGTCAGCGGTACGATGGCCAGGGCCAGATAGACCAGCACATTATGGCCGCTGATCAGTTCGTAATAGAGCGGGCCGATCAGGGGCACGCCGCGCAGCGTTTCCGCCAGCGGCAGGGTGATCTCCCCGAACCGTGCATCGGCCGGCAGGTTGGGGGTGCGGCCCCCCATCTCGAACCAGGCCTGGCCCAGCACCGCTGTCAGGCCCAGGGCCACGATGTTCAGCGCCACGCCGGAGACGACCTGGTTGCCCTTGTGCGTGATGCAGGCGAAGCCGTGCAGCAGGGCCAGGACCAGCGAGGCCAGGATACCCGCACCCAAGCCCGCCCAGGCGGAACCGTAAATGGCGGCGGCGGCGGCGGACGCGAACGCCGCCACCAGCATCTTGCCCTCCAGCCCGATATCCACCACGCCGGCCCGTTCGGAATAGAAGCCGGCCAAGGCCGCCAGCAGCAGCGGCGTGGCCAGGCGGACGGTGCTGTCCAGCAGCGACAGAAGGCCCAGAAGCGTATCCATGGCTCAGGCCCCCGCCGGCTTGGCCGCGACGGGCGCGCGCCGCGTGAACAGGCGCACCAGCGCCGGGCGAAACATATGCTCCAGGGCGCCGGCGAACAGGATCACCGTGCCCTGGATCACCACCACCAGCTCCCGGCTGATGTTGGGATAATCGAAGACCAGTTCGGTACCGCCCTGGTACAGCGCGCCGAACAGGATGGCGGCGGGGATGATGCCGGCCGGATGGTTGCGGCCCATCAAGGCGACCGCGATGCCGGTGAAGCCCAGCCCGGCCGGGAAATTCAGCATCAGCCGGTGCTGCACCCCATGCAGCTCGTTCACGCCCAGCAGGCCGGCGAGCGCACCCGACAGGGCCATGGTGACGACGATGATCTTCTTGGGGTCGATGCCGGCATAAAGGGCCGCATTCTCGTTCGCCCCCGTGGCGCGCAGCGCGAAGCCCCAGCGCGTGTGCCAGATGAAGCCCCAGACGGCCAGGCAGGCCAAGAGCGCCAGGAACAGCGAGAAATTCAGCGGCGAGCTGTCCATCTCGATACCGATGGCGGCCAGCATGTCGGCCATCATCGGCAGGAACATCGAGGCGCTGAACGCCTCGCTTTCCGGCGACATCTGGCCCGGCTTGATCAGCACATTGACCATCAGATAGACCATCAGCGAGGACGCGATGAAATTGAACATGATGGTGGTGATGACGATGTGGCTGCCGCGATAGGCCTGCAGCCAGCCGGGGATCGCCGCCCACAGCGCCCCGAACGCCGCCCCGCCCAGCACCGACAGCGGCAAGGCCGCCCACCAGGGCCAGCCGGGCAGCGCCAGACAGACCAGGCCGACGCCCAGGCCCCCGATATAGGCCTGCCCCTCACCGCCGATATTGAACAGCCCGCCATGGAAGGCGATGGCCACGGCGAGTGCCGTGAAGATCAGGCTGGTCGCGTAATACAGCGTATAGCCGATGCCCTCACCGGTACCCAAGGCACCCCGCAGCATGGTGCCGAGCGCCCCCACCGGGTCCTCGCCGATGGCCAGGATGACCAGGGCGGAGACCAGCAGCGCCAGGGTGACATTGATCACCGGCAGCAGCAGGCCCGTCACCCACCAGGGAAGATTGTCGGAACCGCCCGCACTCATGCCGAAACCCCTTCCGTGACGGGGACGTCCTTGATGCCCGCCATCATCGTGCCGATCCGGCTTTCATTGGCCTCGGCCGCTGACAGCTCACCCACGATCTCCCCGTCGCACATCACCAGGATGCGGTCGGACAGGGCCAGGATCTCGTCCAGTTCGGCCGAAACCAGCAGGATGGCCTTGCCCCGGTCGCGCAGACCCACCAGCTGGCGGTGGATGAAGGCGATGGCGCCGATATCCACGCCCCTGGTCGGCTGCCCCACCAGCAATATATCCGGCTCCCGCTCCATCTCGCGCGCCATCACCAGCTTCTGCTGGTTGCCGCCGGAGAACAGGGCGGTGCGCAGATTGGGGTTGCCGGGGCGCACGTCGAACCGCTCCATCAACGAAACGGTCTTTGCAACCACCCGCTTCCAGTCCAGCCGCCAGCCCTTGGACAGGCTCTTGTCCTGGTGATAACCCAGGATGGCGCTCTCATGTGCCGGGAATTCCTTGATCACGGCCAGCTTCAGCCGGTCTTCGGGCACATGGGCCAGGCCACGGCGGCGGGCCTCGGCTGCATCATACTTGGTGGAAGGGGTGATTTCCCCGCCCTTCAGCGTGACCGTTCCGCTTTCGAAACGGGACATGCCAGACAGGACTTCCAACAATTCCGACTGGCCGTTGCCGGCCACGCCGGCGATGCCGACGATCTCTCCCGCCCGCACGCTCAGGCAGGCATCCTTCAGGGTGGTGACGCCGCGCCCGTCCACCACGTTGACATTCCGCGCCGACAGCAGCACCGCGCCCGGCGTGGCCGGCGCCTTGTCCACGGAAAGCGAGGTCTTGCGGCCGACCATGGCGTCGGCCAGGGCCTGGCGGTCGGTTTCCGCCGTGATGAACTCCGCCACCACCTGGCCCCGGCGCAGCACCGACACGCGGTCGGTGATGGCCATGATTTCCTTCAGCTTATGGGTGATCAGCAGCACGGTGCGGCCCTGCTGGCGCAGCCGTTCCAGGATGCGGAACAACTGCTCCACCTCCGGCGGCGACAGCACGGCCGTCGGCTCGTCCAGGATCAGCACTTCGGCCCCGCGATACAGCGCCTTCAGGATCTCCACCCGCTGCTGCACACCCACCGGCAAGTCGGAGACCAGCGCGTCCAGCGGCACTTCCAGGCCGAACTGCTGTTCCAGCGCCCGCACCTCGGCGCGGGCACGCTGCATGGCCGGGCCCAGGACCGGCCCGCCCTCATGGCCCAGCAGCAGGTTCTCCAGCACGGTGAAGGTCTCCACCAGCATGAAATGCTGATGGACCATGCCGATGCCCAGCTTGATCGCGTCCTGCGGCGTGCGGATGGAAACCTGTTTGCCGCGCACCAGGATGTCGCCGGCATCGGCCTCATAGAAACCGTACAAGATGCTCATCAGCGTCGACTTGCCGGCCCCGTTCTCGCCCACCAGCCCATGGATGCTGGCGGGTGCGAAGCGGAGCGTCACGTCGCGATTGGCATGGACGGGGCCGAATCGCTTGTCGATGCCGACAAGCTCGACCGCCCAGGCGGGGGAAACATGGTTATGGGCGGCCGACATGGTACCTGCTCAAACGCGGAGATCGGAACGAGGCGATCAGTATTTGCAGCCCTTGGCATCGTCGTAATTGGCGACGGTGCGGGTGCCGGCCTTGATCTCCGCCGTGGCCTTGTCCACGGCCGCCTGCATGGCGGGCGTGATCAGGGCCTTGTTATTCTCGTCGGAAGCCCAGCCCACGCCGTCCTCCTTCAGGCCCAGGCGGCGATGGCCGGCCTTCCAGGTGCCGTCCTGCGCGGTCTTGAACGCCTCGTACGCGGCTACGTCCACGCGCTTGACCATGCTGGTCAGCACCTTGCCGGGGAACAGGTGGTTCTGGTTGCTGTCCACGCCGATGGACAGCTTGCCGGCATCCGATGCCGCCTGCAGAACGCCCATGCCGGTCTGGCCGGCGGCGGCGAAGATCACGTCCGCCCCGCGGTCGAACTGGCTCTTGGCCAGCTCCGACCCGCGGGTGGGATCGGCCCATGCGGCGGGCGTGCTGCCAGCCATGTTGGCGACGACATTGGCCTTGGCATTGGTGGCCTTCACGCCCTGCTCATACCCGCAGGCGAAGCGGCGGATCAGCGGGATGTCCATGCCGCCGACGAAACCGACGGTGCCGGTCTTGCTGGCCATGGCGGCCAGCACGCCGACCAGGTAGGAACCCTCATGCTCGGCAAATTCGATCGACTGCACGTTGGGCAGGTCGACATTGCCGTCGATCAGGGTGAAGCGGACGTTCGGGAACTCCTTGGCCACCTTCTCCACCGAGGGCGCCATGGAGAAACCGACGGAGACGATGATGTCGGCGTTGCGGCTGGCCAGGCGGCGCAGGAACTGCTCGCGCTGCGCCTCGTTCGTCACCTCGAACCAGCGGAAATTGACGCCGGTATCCTTCTTGAACTTCTCGGCCCCGTTATTGGCGCCCTCGTTGAAGGACTTGTCGAAACGACCGCCCATGTCGAAAACGATGGCGGGTTCGAACGCCGCCGCCGGAATGGCCGTGGCGGCGGTGGACATGAACAGGGCAAGGGCCGCACAGGCGGCACGACGGGTAAACTTCATCGGCTCCGTTCCGAACAGCGGGCCCGCGGGCGGCACCCCGGTTCCAGGGCACCACCGGGAAAGGGTCCCAGCAATCATACCAGCCTGTGAAGCTAGCCAGTTCGCAGGCGCACGGCAAGGTGACAAAGCCCATCCGCTTCCTTCGCGATGCGGAATCTCTGTCCTGTGTCACATCGCCGCCGTGGCCACATCGCTTGCCACTGTCAAATAACTGTAGCATCCGGGGCGTATGAAACCTGACAAGTCATACCCTTCTTCGCACTGGAGCCCCCGCCCATGGCCGATAATCGTTTCCTGACCCATGAAGAGTTCGAGGCCATCCAGGACCGGGGCTCTTCTCCGGAAACCGAGCCCACCTTTGGTGAGGTGGTGCAGCAGCGGCTGGGGCGGCGCGACATCCTGCGCGGCATGCTGGGCACCAGCGCCATCGCCGCCTTCGCGCCGGCCATCTCGGCGCCTTTCCTGACCGGTGAGGCCCAGGCCCAAACGGCCGGCAGCGCCGGATTCGGCTTCAAGTTCGAGGAACTGGCCCGCGGTGTGGATGGCAAGCACCATGTGGCCCCCGGCTATGATGCCGACGTGCTGATCCGTTGGGGCGATCCCCTGTTCGCCGACAGCCCGGAATTCGACCCGATGAAGCAGACAGCCGAGGCCCAGCTGAAGCAGTTCGGCTATAATTGCGACTTCACCGCCTTCTACCCGCTGCCCCAGGGCTCCAAGAGCGCCGATCATGGCTTGCTGTGGGTGAACCATGAATATACCCAGGCGGAGATGATGTTCCCCGGCCTGGCGCCCGAGGGCCAGGACAAGTACCCGCCCGAATCCGTCACCAAGGAGATGGTGGATATCGAGATGGCGGCCCATAGCGGCACCATCGTGGAGGTCAAGCGCGGCGCCGACGGCAAGTGGACCTACGTGAAGGGCGGCAAGTTCAACCGCCGCATCAACGCGCTGAACACGAAGATGACCGTGACCGGTCCGGCTGCCGGCCATGCGCGGATGAAGACCAGGGACGATCCGGAAGGCCGCACCGTCATCGGCATGCTGAACAATTGCGCCGGCGGCGTCACCCCCTGGGGCACGGTCCTGTCGGGTGAGGAGAATATCGACGGCTATTTCATGGGCACGATCGACCAGTCCCATCCCGAACAGCGCAACTATGACCGCATGACGGTGCCGTCCCCCTGGTACCAGTGGGGCCGGTTCCATGACCGGTTCCATATCAACAAGGAAATCTACGCCGCGAATCGCTATGGCTGGATCGTGGAGATCGACCCGTACGATCCGACCAGCACGCCGCGCAAGCTGACCGCCCTGGGCCGCTTCAAGCATGAAGGGGCCGGCGTCACGCTCAACAGGGATGGCCGCGCCGTCGTCTATATGGGCGATGATCAGCGGTTCGAGCATGTGTACCGCTTCATCTCCAAGGGCACCTTCAACCCGGCCGACCGCAAGGCCAACATGAAGCTGCTGGACGAGGGCACCTTGTCCGTGGCGCGCTTCGATGCCGATGGCACCGTCAGCTGGCTGCCGCTGGTCCATGGCCAGGGGCCGCTAACCGCCGCCAACGGCTTCAAGGACCAGGGCGACGTCGTCATCTCCGCCCGCATCGCCGCCACCCTGCTGGGGGCCACCCGCATGGACCGGCCGGAAGATGTGGAGGTCAATCCCAAAACCGGGCTGGTCTATGTCATGCTGACCAACAATGACGACCGGCTGCCCGACGATCCGATCCACCCGGCCCAGGCCCGCCCCAATGTCGCCAACCCGCGCCCGGCCAACAGCTGGGGTCATATCATCGAGATGCACCCGCCCGGCGGCGACCACGCTGCACAGAAGTTCAAGTGGGAGATCCTGGTGAAGGCCGGCAACCCGGCCGATCCCAGGACCGGTGCCAATTTCAACAAGGCGACCACAGAAAATGGCTGGTTCTCCTGCCCCGACAATTGCGCCTTCGACAGCATGGGCCGCCTGTGGGTGGGCACCGACCAGGGCAGCAAATGGCAATGGACCTCGGGCTCGTCCGACGGCATCTGGGCGGTGGAAACCGACGGACCGCTGCGCGGTACCGCCCGGCTGTTCTTCCGCGTGCCGGTGGGGGCGGAACTGACCGGCCCCAGCTTCACGCCCGACGACCAGAGCCTGTTCATCTCCGTCCAGCACCCGGGATCGGACGCGGTGGACCGGTTCACCAGATCCGGCAACAAGCAGGGTACCTTCGCCGACCCCGGCACCCGCTGGCCCGACTTCAAGGACAGCATGCCGGCCCGCCCATCGGTGGTCGCCATCACCAAGAAGGGCGGGGGTGTGATCGGGGCGTGAGGGTACCCGCGAACTTTGGGCACCTTCATTTCCGTCGCTCTACCGTCACCCCGGCGAAGGCCGGGGCCCATGTCGTAGAGCAGGGCGCTTGTCACTTGGGCCCCGGCCTTCGCCGGGGTGACGGTAGATATTGCTGGAACCTTACAGCCCAACTTCCACGACGTCAGCGACACGCACGTAGCCTCAGCCCATCCCCCCTGTGCTCCACCCGCCACCGCCCCATTCCGTCATCATGCTGCAACGCATCGGACACTTGCAAATCCGCCCCGACCTCTGTCACAAGCAAAGGTGACGAAACCGGCCGGCCGGGTCGTCCCCCTTTGCACATGCGCCCTCTGACCGGCCCGCCGTGGCGGCGGCCTGGCCGGGGCGTTTTTCATGGGTCGCCTTGATGAAATCCGTGCTGCCGTCCACGCTCGCCTTGTCCCGCCGCCAATTGCTGCGCGGGGCCGGCGCCCTGGCGGTGACGGCATTGGCGATCCCGGCGGACCCGCGCCTGGCCTTCGGTGCGGTCAATTTCATCGACTATCCGTTCCAGCTGGGTGTGGCCTCGGGCGAACCCTGGCCCGACGGGTTCGTGATCTGGACGCGTCTGGCGCCCAAGCCGCTGGACCCCGGCTATGGCATGTCCAGCGACATCGTGCCCGTGGATTGGGAAGTGGCGGAGGACCGGCAGTTCCGCAAGATCGCCGCCAAGGGCACCGCGCTCGCCCATCCCGAGCTGGGCCATGCCGTGCATGTGGAGGTGGCGGGGCTGCTGCCCGGCCGGCCCTACTGGTACCGCTTCCGCTGCGGCGACCACCGGTCCCTGCAAGGCCGCGCCGTGACGGCGCCGGCAGCAGGTTCATCGGCGCAGAAGGTGCGCTTCGCCATCGCCGGTTGTCAGAATTACGACCAGGGCCTCTACACCGCCTTCGACCATCTGTCGCGGGAGGAGGTGGATTTCGTCTATCATTACGGCGACTACATCTATGAGGGCGTGTCCCGGCCGTTCTTCTTCAGCCGGCATCTGGACGATACCGTGCCCACGCCGCGCCGGGCCGACCTGCCCGACCCGGTGTCGCTGGACGAATATCGCCGCCGCTACGCCAAGTACAAGCTGGACACCGACCTGCAGAAGGCGCACGCCGCGGCCCCCTGGATCGCCGTCTGGGACGATCATGAGATCGTCGACAACTGGGCCAGCGACTTCAACTGGGATGCCACCCCGCCGGACATCTTCCGCCTGCGCCGGGCGGCGGCCGCCCAGGCCTATTACGAACATCTGCCCTTCCGCCGCGCCTCCTTGCCCGACGGGGCGCGCATGCAGCTTTACCGGAAGTTCGCCTTCGGCGACCTGATCGACATGCATGTGCTGGACACCCGCCAGTATCGCAGCGACCAGCCCTGCCGCGACGGCTTCCGCCCCGCCTGCCCCGATGTCGACAACCCGGCGCTCACCGTGCTGGGCGAGGCGCAGGAGAAATGGCTGTTCGACGGTCTGGCCAACGGCAAGGCGCGGTTCAACCTGCTGGCCCAGCAGGTGATGCTGATGCCGTGCGACCGGGAGCCGGGCGAGGCCAATATCCGCAACCTCGACACCTGGGACCCGTACCGCGTCGCCCGCAACCGCCTGCTGCGCCAGATCGAGGGCAACAATATCCGCAATGCCGTGGTCCTGACCGGCGACGAGCATCAGAACATCATCGGCAATGTCATCTATGACGACAAGGACCCGGCCAGCAAGGTCGTGGCCAGCGAGTTCGTCATCACCTCCATCTCTTCCGGCGGCGATGGCGGGCTGGAACGGCCGGCGGCCAAGGGCATGCTGGCCGAGAACCCCCATATCAAGATGATCAACGACCAGCGCGGCTATGGCATCTGCGAGGTCACACCTAAGCAGCTGACCATGGATCTGAAGGTCCTGGACCAGGTGACCACGCCGGGCGGCAAGCTGTCGAGCCGCGCCAAGTTCGCGGTCGATCCCAACAAGCCGGGCGTGCAGAAGGGGTGAGGGGCGGACGGCCGTAGGTTAGGTCGAGCCGAAGGCGAGCCCTGACAGAAACGGATTGAAAGCAATGCTGTCAGGGCTCGGCTGACGCCTCGACCTGACCTACGGCTGGTACCTTGAACCCGCTATACCAACCTGTATTGACAGGTTGGTTGGCGCGTTGAGCGCCCGCGGGCACGTGCCCGCGCAAGCCAAGCCGCCGGAGGCGGCGCCCGGCGCGTGAGGGAACAAAATATCAAGACGCCTCCGCCTGCGCCTCCACCGGCGTCAGGGCCAGCTTGCTGGCCACGATGGCGGCCTGGGTGCGGCTGACGACGCCCAGGCGGCGCAGGATCACCGTGACATGGGCCTTCACCGTGGTTTCCACCACGCCCATCTCATAGGCGATCTGCTTGTTCAGCTTGCCCTCGGCGATGCCGGCCAGCACGCGCAGCTGCTGCGGCGTCAATCCTGCCACGCGGGCGGCCATGTCGGCGTCGGGCGCCGGCGCCACGGTGCCGGACCCGGTGCCGACGCGCGGCAACCAGACGGCCCCGTCCAGCACGGCGCGGATCGCCTCCCCGATATGGGTGATGGGGGCGGATTTCGGCACGAAGCCGGCGGCCCCATATTCCATGGCGCGGTGGATGGTGGCCGCGTCTTCGGATGCCGAGACCACGATGATGGGGATGGAGGGATATTCGTTGCGCAGCAATGCCAGGCCGATCAGGCCGTTCATCCCCGGCATGTGCAGGTCCAGCAGGATCGTGTCTATCCCCGGCTCGCGCTTCAGCGCGTCCTCCACCTCTGAAAAGCAGGAGGCTTCCACGGTGGACAGGTCGGGCACATTGCCCGTCACCGACTGGCACAGGGCGGCACGCATCAATGGATGATCATCGGCCACCAGAACCCGGATCGCCATTCCCTTTGCCCCTCCCGAAATCCCATTACCGCCGTGGCTGTTTTTCGCCACTGTCTTTATGAAGGATTGAATGCGCATCCGGACACGGACGCAAGCACGCATTTGCCCAAAAAGAATATGGCGGGTGGTTTTGCACCACCCGCCAAGTTGTTTAGGGGGAAATCGACAGAACTGGTGCCTGTACCCGATCCCGATAAGTATGATTTGTCGGGATTTGGCCCCGCGGCACCTCCAGGCCCGGTGATCGCCTTGGCGACCACCGGGAACAAGGATCAATCGTCGGCGTAGATATCCACGTCCTTGGTTTCCTTCACGAACAGCAGGCCGATGACCAGCGTGCCGGCCGCGATGATGATCGGGTACCAGAGACCGGAATAGATGTCGCCGGTGGCCGCCACGATGGCCAGGCTGGTGGTCGGCAGGAACCCGCCGAACCAGCCATTGCCGATATGGTAGGGCAGCGACATCGAGGTGTAGCGGATGCGGGTGGGGAACATTTCCACCAGCATGGCGGCGATCGGGCCGTACACCATGGTCACATAGATGACCAGGATGGTCAGCAGCAGCACGACCATGGGCTTGTTCATGGCCGCATTGTCGGCCTTGGCCGGGAAGCCGGCGGCGACCAGCGCATCGCCCACCGACTTGGTGAAGGCGGCGCCGGCGGCTTTGGTGTCGACCGGGGCGGCCGACGGGGTATGGCCCAGGTTCACCTCGGTCTTGGTGGCGATACCGCTGCCATCATAGCTGTCGATGACGGTGTCGCCGACCTTGATCTGGGCGATGGTGCCGGCGGGGGCCGCCTCGTTGCTGTAGGGCACGCCCTTGGCCACCAGGGCCGACTTGGCGATGTCGCAGCTCGACGTGAACTTCGCCGTCGCCGTCGGGTTGAACTGGAACGAGCATTCGTTCGGGTCGGCGATCACCACCACCGGGGAGGTGGCGACGGCCGTTTCCAGGGCCGGGTTGGCGAAGTGGGTGATGCCCTTGAACAGCGGGAAGTAGGTGACGATGGCCAGCGCCAGACCCGCCATGATGATCGGCTTGCGGCCGATCTTGTCGGAGAGCGAGCCGAAGAAGATGAAGAACGGCGTGCCGATGGCCAGCGCGATGGCGATCAGGATGTTGGCCGTGAAGGCATCGACCTTCAGGATCGAGGTCAGGAAGAACAGGGCGTAGAACTGGCCCGTGTACCAGACCACGGCCTGACCGGCGACCAGGCCCAGCAGCGCCAGAATGACCACCTTCAGATTCTTCCACTGGCCGAAGGCCTCGGTCAGCGGCGCCTTGGAATGCTTGCCCTCCGCCTTCATCTTCACGAAAGCCGGGCTTTCATTCAGCATCAGGCGGATCCAGACCGAGATGCCCAGCAGCAGGATCGAGATCAGGAACGGAATGCGCCAGCCCCAGGTCTCGAAATCCTCGACCGACATGTTGGAGCGGCAGGCCAGGATGACCAGCAGCGACATGAACAGGCCCAGCGTCGCCGTGGTCTGGATCCAGGCCGTGTAGTTGCCGCGACGGCCATGGGGCGCGTGCTCGGCCACATATGTCGCCGCACCGCCATATTCACCGCCCAGCGCCAGGCCCTGCAGCAGGCGCAGGATGATCAGGATGATCGGGGCGGCGATGCCGATGGAGGCATAGTTGGGCAGGACACCGACGATGAAGGTCGACGCGCCCATGATCAGGATGGTGACCAGGAAGGTGTATTTGCGGCCGATCATGTCGCCCAGACGGCCGAAGACCAGCGCACCGAACGGGCGCACGAAGAAACCGGCGGCAAAGGCCAGCAGGGCGAAGATCAGCCCGGCGGTGGGGTTCACGCCGGAGAAGAACTGCTTGGCGATGACGGCCGCGAGCGAGCCGTACAGGTAGAAGTCGTACCATTCGAACACGGTGCCAAGCGAAGAGGCGAAGATAACCTTACGCTCTTCCTTGGTCATCGGGGCCGGGGTCGCCCCGCCCACTGCCACATTAGCCATGTGCCCTCCCTTTATTCGCACGTCGCGTCAGACGGAACCGGCCCTGGCGTTGTTATGCGCCACCCCGCCGGGCGGCCTTTCTTAGGCGTCCGGGTCGGTCTTGAGGCTTGCACGATGGGACAGGCGGAAGGTTAACGCAGCCCCGACCTTGGTCGCTGCGACCTTGGTCCAGAGGCTTGAAACCATTATGAAATTTGTGCGCCGCAATATAATCGGTTGTTAATAATTGTTATGACGTGCGCTTTCGCATATCGCGGTGCAGGTCGAAAGCCACGCCCAGCAGGATGGCCATCTGCTCCAGATAGGCCGCATCCTCTTCCGACCATGTGCGCGCCCGCCCGCCCTGTTCGCAGCACAACACGGCCACCGCCCGCCCGTCGGTGCAGACCACATGGTCCAGCAGCGAGCGCACGTCGCGATAAAGCAGATAATTGGCAAGGCAGGATGTGGCGGGATGGGCAGCCGCGTCATCGGCCATCACCCGGCTGTCGCGGCGCAATGCCTGGAAATAGGCGCCCGAATCCGCCTCCCGCAGCCTTGTCCCGCGCAGCAGGCGGGCATCGCGCCCATCGTAAAGGGCGGCGCATTCGATGGCGGTTGCGTCATCATCGAAGAACCAGACGCTGCCGCTGCTGACGCCCAGATCCTCCACGATGTCCCGGCAGGCCGCATCGAAGACCGGCGGCAAATCCTCCGCCCGTCCGCGAAACGCCGCCAGGGCCGTCCGCACATGCCGCATGCACGCCCCCGTCCCATCCCCACAGCCCTCCGGCTGCGTGATTGAGTATTCATCGCCGCGGGGGAGACCGCAACCCGGTATCGCAATGCAACATTATGCGGGACCGCATCGGGTGGACCTTGGTCCAGGCCGGGTTTCACCCCATCAAGGCGGTGATCCGGCGGGAAAGGGCCGACAGATGCGCACGCTGGCCATCGGTCAGGCCGGACGGCCCCACCTGCAACTGCTCCAGCGCCGTGACGGTGCGATCGACATGGCGCAGGGCCACCGTCACCTTGTCGTTGGACAGCCCGGCCGTGGCCGGATTGGCGGGCGCATCGCCCGCCTTTTCGGCGCGAATCGCCCGCACGGTCAGCGACCCCTGGCAGGCGCGCTCCCACAGGGCCAACTGGCGCTCCGGTTCATCGATGGTGGCCAGTTCCACCAGCATGGACCGCGACACCAGCCGCTCATGCTGCGGGAAGCCCTGCAGAATGTCGGGATGCAGGGTCAGCAGCCGCAGGGTGGAACTGATCTGGCCCTGGGTGCGGCCGATGGCCCGGCCCAGCGCATCCTGGGTGTAATGATGCTTGTCCATCAGGCGCTGCAGGGCGGCCGCCTCCTCCAGCGCGTTCAGATCCTGGCGTTGCAGGTTCTCGATCAGCGCGATCTCGTCCACGTCGCCGCGCGTCACCAGGGCCGGCAGCCAGTCCCAGCCCAGCCGGCGGGCCGCCCGCCAGCGCCGCTCCCCCGACACGATCTCGAAAATATCGTCCCCATCCCCGGCCGGGCGCACCAGCAGCGGATGCAGCACCCCCACCCGCGCCATGCTGGCCGCCAGCTCGTCCAGCGCATCCAGGTCGAAATACCGGCGCGGCTGGTCCGGGCGCGGGCGCAGCCGGTCCAGTTCCAGGGTCAGGACCTGGGGGGCCTGGAATTCGGCATCATCCGGATCGGCGGGAAGGGGGGAGGTCGGCAGCATGGGCAGACACCACGGCAGAATCGCTGCGATGCCCTTAGATCAATCGGCCCCCGCCGTCAACGAAGGGGCGCATGCAAAATTCCGGACCGATCCGGGCACTGGCGCTCTCCACAGTCATCCTCGCGAACGCGGGGATCCAGCAAGAGCGGCGTCTGCCGCGATATAAGCTATACCGGCGCTGATCGCGCCTCACGCTGGATTCCCGCGTTCGCGGGAATGACGGTAAAGAAGGCTGGAACGAAAGCACCCAGCGGAACCGGGTTCTTAAAGCAATAACAGCCTCACGCCACCATGGCGTCCAGCGGCGTGAAGGTGGGCACGGCCGGCAGCGACAGATAGGCCGACGGCGTCACCGTGCGTCGCTCATAGAGGCAGACCGGCGTGCCGTCGGGCAGGCGCATCGGCACCCAGCGGGTCAGCGCATGGCGCACCGTCATGCCGCCCTGTACATATTGCAGCCAGATCAGGCGCATGGTGGCCATCACCATCTCGCCGCCGAAGAAACTGCCCTGGCTGTTCAGCATGGCGTCGGCTTCCGCCGTCAGTTCCACCTGCTGATAGGTGCGCGGCGTGAAGAAAACGTCCCGCCCCAGCGGCTGTTCGGCGATCAGCGCGTTGCTGAGTTCCAGAATACGGCTGGGCCTGCCCACCTGCGGATCGCGGTCGGTGCGGAAAAGATAGCGGGATGCCTTGCTGTCGCGGACCAGGGAGGCCAGCTGCGCATCACCCACCGGCTGCCCCAGCAGATCGCGCACCAGGCGCTGCACCGCGGGGTCGGGCAGGTCGGCGCCGGTCTCCCAGCTGCGCAGGGCGGTGGGCGAGACCTTCAGCTGCGCCGCCATCTGGGCAAGCGTCCAGAAGCGCGTGCCGCGCACCATGCGCAGCATGTCCGGCCAACAGACCCGATCGCCCCCAACCACCTGCCCGTCCATGTGCCCCAACATGCCGTCGCTGATTGCTATTGTTTCTTTACACTGATTCCAGAGTTCGCATGAAGCGGGAAATGGGCAAGGTAAATAAAAAATGAAAAAGCTGCTGAATCAATGTTCAGGAAGACGGGAATAGCGGCATCCGCCATCCCCGTCCTTGCCTTCAGGCACCTTTCGGGTGGTGCGGGTAATCCTGGGCGATCAACCAGAAATTCAGCGCCACACCGAACAGGCAGAACAACATGCCGCCCAGGAACATGCCCTGATCCTTGGCGCCCGCCGCCAGGAACAGGCCCAGGAAGCCCATCAGAACGCCCAGCAGGCGCAGAACAACGTTACTCATGCTTCTTCTCCTCAGGATTGGTGGGCGGCGGCAGCGGCCGCCCGTCATCGAACAGGACGCGGGCACCCGCCCCGTCCAGGTCTTCGAACTGTCCGCTGCGCACCGACCAGAGAAAGGCCAGAAGGCCGATCAGGCCCATGCCCAGCGCGATGGGAATAAGGAACAGCAGGCTGGTCATCGTACCCCCCCTTTGGGCGATCCCCCTTTGCCGCCCCGCGACAGGCGCAGCGCATTGCCCAGCACCACCAGCGACGAGCTGGACATGGCCAATGCGGCGATCAGCGGCGTGGCATGGCCCAGCATGGCGATGGGGACCGCGCAGAGATTGTAGAACAGCGAGAAGCCCAGATTCTGGATGACCAGCCGGTCGGCCTTGACCGACACCGCCAGTAATTCGGCCAGCGGCGCCAGCCTTTCACCCTGGAACACGGCATCCGCCGCCGTCTGCGCCACATCCACGGCACTGCCGGGCGACGCGGAGACATCCGCCGCCGACAGCGCCGCCGCATCGTTCAACCCGTCGCCGACCATCAGCACGCAATGGCCCTCGGCCTTCATGGCGGCCAATGCTGCGGCCTTGCCGGCCGGATCCACGCCGGCCCGCCAATCCGCGATGCCCAGGCGCCGCGCCATGGCGGCCACCACCGGTTCCCGGTCGCCGGAAATCAGCGCCAGGCGATAGCCCTTGTCGCGCAGGCCCGCCACCACGTCCGCCGCATCGGCGCGGGGCGCGTCGGCGAAGGTGAAGCGCCGCGGCTGCCGCCCCGGCCGGGCCAGCCACAATTCCGGACCCTCGATCAGGCCACCGGGCAGGCTGACCGGCCCGACGAAGCCACGCCTTCCCAGACGGACCACGCCGTCCGACCCCTGCCATTCCAGGCCCGCCCCCGGCACCTCCCGCACGCCTTCCACCACTGGACCCGGCCCCGCGGCCCGCGCGATGGCGCGCGACAGGGGGTGGCGGCTGGACCGGGCCAGCGTCGCGGCCAGTTCCAGATCGGCCGGATCAAGGGTCGCATCGGGCAGCAGGTCGGGCCGGCCCAGGGTCAGGGTACCGGTCTTGTCGAACACGATCGTATCGACCTTGGCCAGCCGCTCCAGCGCCGTGGCGGATTTCAGCAATATGCCGCTACGCAACAATCTTCCCGTCGCCACCACCTGCACCGCCGGCACGGCCAAGGCCAGCGCGCAGGGGCAGGTGATGATCAGCACGGCAACCGCGATGAACAGGGCCTGCTGCCAGGCGATGCCCACCCACAGCACCCAGACCAGGAAAGTGCCCAGGGCGGCGGTATGCACCACCGGCGTATAGGACCGCGCCACCCGGTCGGCCAGGGCCACGAACCGGGCGCGGCCCTGTTCGGCCGCCTCCATCAGGCGCACGATCTCCGCCAGCAAGGTGCCCTCGCCGCGCGCCGTCACCCTCAGGCGCAAGGGTGCGGTCAGATTGACCATGCCGGCAAACAGCTTGTCGCCGGGCCGCGCCGGCTGCGGATGGCTTTCGCCGGTCACGACGGAGGTGTCGATATCCGACACGCCATCGGCCACGGCACCATCCACGCCGATCCGTTCCCCCGCCGCCACCAGCACCGTGGCCCCCACCGGCACCTGCGCCGGGGCCATGGGCACGGCCATCCCGGCCTCGTTCAGCATCATCACCGGTGCACGGCCCAGGGCCAGCAGATGCTCCGCCGCCGACCGGGCGCGGCCGCGCGCGCGGGCATCCAGGAACCGCCCGATCAGCAGGAAGAACAGCAGCATGACCGCGCCGTCGAAATAGGCGTGTGGCCCGTGCCGCGCCGTTTCCCACAGGCTGACGGTCGTCGCCAGCGTCACGCCCAGGGAGATCGGCACATCCATGTTGGTCCGCCCGGCCCGCAGCGCCGTGATGGCGGACCGGAAGAAGGGCCGGGCGCAATAGGCGACGATGGGCACGGCGATCAGCGCCGACAGCCAATGCATCAGGGTGCGTGTCGCCTCCCCCATGCTGCCGGCATGGCCGGACCAGACGGAGACGGAGAGCAGCATGATGTTCATCATGCCGAACCCGGCTACCGCCATGGCGCGCACCAGCTCGCGCTCGGATTTCTTCTGCGGATCGTCGGCCTGTTCGGTCCCGGCCACGGCGGGGCGATAGCCCAGACGGCGGACGATGCCGGCCAGCCGTTCGGCCATCCCCGCTTCGCCCGTCCAGGTCACCGAAAGGCGCCGTGTCGTCAGGTTCACCCGCGCCGCCGTCACGCCCGCCTCGCGCCGCAAGGCGCTCTCGATCAGCCAGACGCAGGCCCCGCAGGTCACCCCATCCACGACCAGCCGCAGGCAATGCGCCCCGTCGGCCCCCGTCTCGATGGCGGACGACAGGTCCAGCGGCACCGCCTCCTCCCCCGCCGGCACCGGGGCATTGGCATCGCGGCGGGCGTAATAGGCATCCAGCCCCAGATCATGGATCAAGGCATAGGCCCCGGCGCAGCCGGTGCAGCAGAAGCGCTCCCCGCCCGCCACGGGCTGGCCGCAATGGACGCAGCCCTCCGGCGTGGCGGGCGTGAAGGCGATCACCTGGCTCATTTCGCCACCATCACCCGGTGGACCAGCAGGTAATGGTCCTCCCCCCGGCGGATGGCGGCCTTCACATCCCATTGCCCGGGATGGGTGGCGTGCATCTGCGCCACATAGCGCCCCCCGCCCATATTGGTGAAGGAAAGCGGCAGTGCCGCCTCGTTGCTGACCGGGCGTTCCAGCCTGCCCGTGATGCCGGCACCGTTCAGCGGCTGGCCGTCGCGGTCCTGTAGGCGCAGCACCACCTGTCCCCCCTCGACATTCACCGACACCCGCCAGCCCAGCGCGTCCTGGCCCTTCTGGGCGGCCAGCACGGCATTATAGTTCACACCCCGCTCATAGGGCTTGTCCACCGCCAGGCCGGAGAAGGATTTCAGGGCATAGGTCACCATCACGGCATTGACGGCGATGACGACCAGCATGCAGCCCACGAACACCCAGGGGATCCAGGCGCTCTTGCGCGGTTGTTCGGCGATCATGGTCATGGCTCAATCCCTCTCACGGCCGGCGATATGGGGACCGACGAACACAGCGTCATAGGCGTCGCCCTCCCCGCGCACCGGGTTGGTCAGCACGAACTCGATCTCTACCCGCTCGTCGCGCTTCCTGTCGGGTGGGGCCGTCACGAAGACGCGGAAGGTGGCCACCTTGTCGGGCTTGGCATGCAGGATCACCGACTGGCCATCGCCCGCCTCGCCCACATCCTGCACCAGAAGCTGGCCCTGGGGCAGGCCCTTCAGCGCCAGCAGGAAATCCACATCCTCGCGGCGCTTGTTCAGCACCTTCAGCGTATAGCCGTTGCGCACGCCGCCATCGGAAAGTGTCACGAACAGGGGTGCCCGGTCACGCTGCACATTCACTTCCACGGTGGTGCGCAGCATCAGGGCGATGGCCATGATGGCCGAGACGATGACCAGCAATGCGGCATAGATGATGGTGCGCGGACGCACGATCTTCCACCCGGCGCGCCGGCCCACGGCCTTGGCCCGCTGCCGCGCCTCGGTATCGAAGGTGATCAGGTCGCGGGGGCGGCCGACCTTGTCCATGATCTGGTTGCAGCTGTCGATGCACAGGCCGCAGCCGATGCATTCCAGCTGCAAGCCGTCGCGGATATCGATGCCCGTGGGGCAGACGGCCACGCACTGGGCGCAATCAATGCAATCGCCGCGCCCTTCCCAGCCGGTGCCGGCCTTGTGCGGCCCCCGCTTCTCCCCACGCCAGCCCTGATAGGTGACGACCTTGGACTGGTCGTCCAGCATGGCCGCCTGGAAGCGCGGCCAGGGGCACATATAGGTGCAGACCTGCTCGCGCGCCCAGCCGGCCAGGAGATATGTGGTGGCCGTGAACAAGCCCACGAAGAAATACTGGACCAGGGAGGCGTCGCCGGTGAAAAACGCCACCACGAAACTCGGCGCATCATTGAAATAGAGCGCCCAGGCACCGCCCGTGGCCAGCGAGATCACCAGCCAGGAAACATGCTTGGCCGCCCGCTTGGCCGCCTTCTCCAGGCTCATCGGCGCCTTGTCCAGGCGCATGCGGGCACCCCGGTCACCCTCGATCCAGCGCTCCACCAGCATGAACAGGTCGGTCCACACCGTCTGCGGACAGGCATAACCGCACCAGAGCCGGCCGAACAGGGCCGTGACCAGGAACAGGGCCAGCGAGCCCAGCACCAGCAGCCCGGTGATGAAATAGACCTCCTGCGGCCAGATCTCGATCCCGAAGAAATACGCCCGCGGCGCCACCACATCGATCAGCAGCGCCTGGCCCGGCGCGTCCGGCCCGCGGTCCCACCGGATCCAGGGCGCCAGGTAATAGAGCGTCAGGCAGAAGGTCAGCACCGCCCATTTGATGGTGCGGTACTTGCCGCTCACCGACTTGGGCTGCACCTTGACGCGGCTCGCATAGAGCGACGGCGGCGAAGGCTCACGCGGCGGCGGGGCCGGCTTTCGCGCCCTCTCGAACGAAGCCTGCTGCGCATCGGCGGCGGCCGCCTTCTCCAGCAATGTCGACGGCCCGGACATGGGCGCACCCCTTGGGAACAGTCTGAAACAGTTCGGTAGCCAAGCCACCCTGACCGTACCCTAGGCCCCCGCCACGGGGTGCGCTTTGCGCTAAATCAAATGATCGGGGAATGGTTGGGGGATGGATGAAAGGTCGCAGGGGGTGCGGACATTGGGGACAAGCCTGTTCAATCATCGTCCCGCACGGATGGAACCGTGCCACGGATAACCGCATGATGATCCCGGGCAGAGTGGATGACGCGAAGGATGTCCAGTCTGCCGCGATCCGTCGAGAATTTGTAATAGATCACATAGCGGGTGAACGGAAACCAGTACATGTCCGCCGGCAGGTCGGGTTCGCGTTTGCCGATGGCAGGAAATCGGGCTTTGGCCTGACAGGCCGCACGCAGGCGATTGACGAAATCCAGGGCCGCAATCGGATTGTCTTCAGCGATATGTTCGGTGATCCGCATCAGATCGACATTGGCCGATGGCGCGAACCGAACCTTCGTCATCCGTTACGGACGCCATATTTGGCTTCCAACATGGCATAAAGGCCGCCGAAAACATCTTCCTCGCTGAGACGGACGGGATCGGCCGCCGCTTCTTCCAGCGCACGGATCAGCAGGGCCCGTTCTTCCTCGGCGGTGGCGTCGATGATCCGCACCTCCACCCGCCGCTCACCGGCGATGGGAAGTTGCTCATGGGCCAGACGTTCGGCAGTCATATGGATGATCGTATCCGCCATAGTCCCATCCTACACTGCCGGCCGCGACTTTTGAAGCCACCCCCCAACAAAACACCCGCCCGGATCGCGCCGGACGGGTGGAAGTTTCAAGGTGGGGGCACTTCGAAGGACAGGGAGGGTTACTGCCCGCCACCCAGGGCGTGAACATATGTGGCCAGCACCTTCACCGTCGCCGGGTCCAGGCGTTCGATCCAGGCCGGCATGTTGCCGCGGCGGGCGTAGGTGATGGTTTCGATCACATTCTTGCGGTCGCCGCCATAGAGCCAGATGCCGTCCGACAGGCGGGGGCCGCCCATGTCCTGGACGCCTTCACCCTTCTCGCCATGGCAGGCCGCACAGTTCTCGGCGAAGATCACCGAGCCACGCTCCACCGCCGCCGCACCACCACCCTGGCCCGACAGCGACAGGACATAGTCGGCCACGTCGCCGATCTGTTCCTTGGTCAGCATGCCGTCGGCGCCGAAGCGCGGCATGTCGGAGATACGGCTGTTCTCGTTGCTGTTGCGGATGCCGTAGGTGATGGTTTGCAGGATCTGGTCCGGCTTGCCACCCCAGATCCAGTCATCATCGGCCAGCACCGGGAAGCCCGTGGCACCGGCACCGCCCGCGCCATGACAGCCCGCGCAATTATCGGCGAAGGCCACGCGGCCCGCCGCCTGGACATAGCCCATCAAGGCCGGGTCCTTGCGGATGCTGTCGATATCCAGCGCCACGATCTTCTCGCGCAGCTCGGCCTGGCCTTCTTTCTGCCTGGCCAGCGCCTCGGCCACCTCCGCGCGCTGGGTCCAGCCCGACGTGCCGCCGAAATGGCTGCTGAGCGTGGGCCAGGATGGATAGAGTACGGTGTAGACCAGGCCCCAGGCGATGCAGGCATAGAAGGTGTAGAGCCACCATTTGGGTAGCGGCGTGTTCAGTTCCTTGATGCCGTCCCACTCATGGCCCGTCGTGTCCGTGCCCGTGGCGGCGTCCTTTTCGATCTTGGTCGGCATGGGATCACCTGTTGTTTCGGGCGGCAGGCCCGGCATCGTCGTTCAGCGGGATCATGGCGTCGGCCTCGAACCGGCGCCTGGCGCCGGGGCGGAAGGCCCAGATGACGATCCCCACGAACAGCACCAGGAACCAGACCAGCCAGAGCTGTTTCAGCAGCGGGAGAACTTCATGCATGGCTCAAATCCTCCTCACTGCTTCAGGTCTTCGGGATTGATCTTGGTGAAATCGACCAGCGTGCCCAGCATCTGGAGGTAGGCGACCAGCGCGTCCATCTCCGTCACCTGCTCCGGCTTGCCGTCGAAATCGCCCAGATGCGCCTTGGGATAGCGGGCCAGGAAGGCGGCATTGTCCTCGTCGGGCAAAGCCCCCGCCTGGATCTTCAGGTCCTTCAGCGCCTCGGCCACCATCTCGTCCGTGTAGGGCACGCCGACGATGCGGTTGGTCTTCAGATGCTCGGCCGCATCGTCGAACTGCAACGGCCGGTTCAGGAAGGCGTAGGTGGGCATGATGGATTCCGGCACCAGGGCGCGCGGATTGTTCAGATGCGCCACATGCCAGTCGTTGGAATATTTGCCGCCGACACGGGCCAGATCGGGACCCGTGCGCTTGGACCCCCACTGGAACGGGTGGTCGAACATGCTTTCCGCCGCCAGGGAGTAATGGCCGTAGCGCTCGACCTCATCCTTGAAGGTGCGGATCTGCTGGCTGTGGCAGGTGTAGCAGCCTTCGCGGACATAGATGTTGCGACCGGCCAGCTCCAGCGGGCTGTAGGGACGCATGCCGTCCACCCGCTCGATCGTGGTTTCCACCGTGAACAGCGGCACGATCTGCACCAGCCCGCCGATGGACACCGTGATCAGCGTCAGCACCGCCATCAGCAGCACGTTCTTTTCGATGATCGCGTGGGAGAATTTCATGGGGACGGCCCTCCTTATTCGGCCGCCACGGCCGCGCCATCGACCACCGGCTCCAGGGCCGGGGCGCTGCGCACGGTGCGGATCAGGTTGATGACCATCAGGATGGCGCCGGCCAGGAACAGCAGGCCGCCGATGCCACGGATCACGTAGTAGGGATGCATGGCCTGCACCGTCTCCACGAACGAGTACTGGAGGAACCCGTACTCGTCATAGGCGCGCCACATCAGGCCCTGCATGATGCCGCTGACCCACATGGCGGTGATGTAGAAGACGATGCCCAGCGTCGCCGTCCAGAAGTGCCATTCCGCCAGCCTGGTTGAATAGAGGCGCTGCTTCTTCCACAGCACCGGCACCAGGTAATAGATCATGCCGAAGCAGATGAAGGCGACCCAGCCCAAGGCCCCGGAATGCACATGGCCGATGGTCCAGTCGGTATAGTGCGACAGGCCGTTGACCGCCTTCACCGACATCACCGGGCCCTCGAACGTGCTCATCCCATAGAAGCCGACGGCAGTGACGGAGAAGCGCAGGCTGGGATCGGTGCGCAGTTTGTCCCAGGCGCCCGACAGGGTCATGATGCCGTTGATCATGCCGCCCCAGCTGGGCATCCATAGGAT
Organism: Niveispirillum sp. KHB5.9; assembly: GCF_048066115.1. NCBI lineage: Bacteria > Pseudomonadati > Pseudomonadota > Alphaproteobacteria > Rhodospirillales > Azospirillaceae > Niveispirillum > Niveispirillum sp. KHB5.9. Next base: position 163,976 of record NZ_JBLTYX010000017.1, read on the forward strand.
GACCGAGAACACCATGCCCAGCGTCTGCGTCCAGTCGGGCAGCGCCGTATAATGCAGGTGGTGCGGGCCGGCCCAGATATAGAGGAAGATCAGCGCCCAGAAATGGATGATCGACAGGCGGTAGCTATAGACCGGGCGCCCCGCCGCCTTGGGGATGAAATAATACATCATGCCCAGGAAGCCGGCCGTCAGGAAGAAGCCGACGGCATTGTGCCCGTACCACCACTGGATCATCGCGTCCTGCACGCCGGCCCAGGCCACATAGGACTTGGTGCCCGTCAGGCTGACCGGCACGGCCGTGTTGTTGACGATGTGCAGCAGCGCGATGGTCAGGATGAAGGCCAGATAGAACCAGTTGGCCACATAGATATGCGGCTCGCGGCGCTTGATGATCGTGCCGCCGAAGACGACCAGATAGACCACCCAGACGATGGTCAGCCACAGATCGACATACCATTCCGGCTCGGCATATTCCTTGCCCTGGGTGATGCCCAGCAGATAGCCGGTGGCGGCCATCACGATGAACAGATTGTAGCCGAAGAACACGAACCAGCCCCATTCGCGCCCGCCGAACAGGGGCGCGCGGCAGGTGCGCTGGACCACGTACAGCGAGGAGCCGATCAGCGCGTTGCCGCCGAAGGCGAAGATGGCGGCCGATGTGTGCAGCGGCCGCAGCCGACCGAAGCTGGTCCATTCCAGACCCAGGTTAAGGTCGGGAAAGGCCAGCTGGAAAGCGATATAGACACCCGCGGCGAAGGCCGCGATGCCCCAGAACATGGCGGCGACCACGAAGGCGCGGATGACATCCTCGTGATACGCCTCGACGGGCACGGCCCTTGCCGTTCCCCCATACGCCCCGTCGGCGATTGCTACACCCATGACTAACCCCCGGTATCGGCGGAACAAATCCTCTAAGGGGACCGGACCCGTGCCCGATCCCCGACCGTGCCTTCATGGGCCCGATCCGGGGAACGCGCATTGACATGCATCAAGCGGCCGGGGGGTTGGACGCCGGTATGTGGGCCATAAGGACTGACTTGGCCCCCGCGAGAGCTTGGGCTGAGAGGATTGTTCCCTCTCACTACCGTCACCCCGGCGAAGGCCGGGGCCCAGGTCGTAGAGCGAAGCGCTTGTCACTTGGGCCCCGGCCTTCGCCGGGGTGACGGTAGTGAGGGCGATATCGTGGGTGCCCAAAGCTTTCACAGGCAAGGCGGGCTGGGCCAAAAGGCAAGGGGACACACCCCTTCACGGGGACCGAAAACCTGTCATACTCCCTTGAAAAGGCCGGGAAATAAGGCGGCCAGGCAATGGTTCAGGGAGGAAAATGATGATGGCCGAACAAGGCGGCGAAACAGGTCCCGTGCCCGTGTTCAGCGGGGCGGTCCCGTATATAAGACCAGTGCCCGTGGACCGGCCCTGGCACTGGCTGCAACTGGGCATGGCCGACATGCTGTCCGCCTGGCGGGTCAGCCTGGCCTATGGCGCGCTGATCGCGGGCTTCAGCCTGGCGCTGGCCCTGCTGGTGGTGGGGTCCGGGCATATCATGCTGCTGCTGCCCCTGACGTCGGGTTTCACCCTGGTCGCGCCCCTGATCGCCGTCGGCCTTTACGCCACCAGCCGCGACCTGGGCCAGGGTCGCACGCCCGACCTGCGCCGGGCCCTGCATGCCTGGCGGGAGAACCCGCTGCAGGTGGGGTTCCTGGGCGTTCTGCTGCTGATGCTGCACCTGTTCTGGGTGCGGGTGGCGACCTTGATGTATGCTTTGTTCTTCGCCGACATGGCGCCGACCCTGGACGGGTTCACCGCCACAATCCTGCATAGCGGCGCCAGCCTGCCCTTTCTGATCGCCGGCACCATCATCGGCGCCGGATTCGCCGGCGTGGCGTTTGCCGTCTCCGTCGTGTCCATCCCCATGCTGATGGACCGCCAGACCAACGCCTTCACCGCCATGGCCACCAGCATCATGGCCGTGCGCGTCAACGCCCCGGCCATGGCGCTCTGGGCCTTCATCATCGTCTTCCTGACCGGCCTGGGCATCGCCACGATGTTCGTGGGCCTGATCATCACCCTGCCGCTGATCGGCCATGCCAGCTGGCACGCGTATAAGGAACTGGTGGTGGAGGGGTAACGTCATC